>NZ_JAOEGU010000032.1 GCF_025583945.1 Methylobacter psychrophilus | reverse complement strand
ATGCTATCCATGGTATGTTGAAAAATGACGAACCTTTCGATAATACACGTTTTTATAAAATTTCAGAATCAGTCGAATAGTTAAAAATGAACGAAATACCTTTGACTTTGAACAGAGTATCTACATGCTTACCGGTGAGCGATCGTTTTATACCAGTGAGCAGTGATTGTATATCGATGGACAAGCGTTTTATATCGGTGATCATTCATTGTTAAGTGCTAGTCAATAATCATAGGCTATTGATGTAACTACCATGCCGGTCGGATTTTTTAACCTCGACTGAAATATTTAAAGACTTCAATAACTTTCAAAACAGGAGCAACCAGGTTACAAACCCCGTCACGCTTCAGAACCAGTGAATGCCATAATTTCTACGCTTTTTCTACGCTTTTTCTTCGTGTCCTTCGTGTCCTTCGTGTCCTTCGTGTCCTTCGTGTCTTCGTGTCCTTCGTGTCTTCGTGTCTTCGTGTCTTCGTGTCTTCGTGTCTTCGTGTCTTCGTGTCTTCGTGTCTTCGTGTCTTCGTGTCCTTCGTGTCCTTCGTGTCTTCGTGTCTTCGTGGTGATATGTTTTTTGATGTGCAAGTACTTCGTGGTGACATGGCCTTTGATGCACAGGTACTACCCCAAATCAGCATCTCTTTCACCGGTACTAATGCGTGCGCCTTCAAGCATATCCATGATATATACTTTGCCGTCACCATGCTGACCGCTATAGGCGGCCTGTATGATGGTTTCAAAAATAATTTCTACCAAGCTGTCCGGGGCGAAAATTTCAAGGCGTTTTTTAGGTAAAAAGGGCTTGTAATCTTGAACGTGTTGCGTACGTTCGCGACCAAAACCATCACAATCCATAACCGTCATACCGGGAAATCCGGGGACTTCCAGCAAAGCCATGGTGACATGGCTGAGCTTGTGAGGCTGAATAAAGGCACGTATTTCTTTCATTAATTTCCTTTAAAGTTCGTCAGGTTCGGCAAAATAGCGGTACAACGCCGGCAATAACGTCAAGGTTAAAAGAGTGGCCGTCAGTAAGCCACCAATAATTACTACGGCGAAAGGCTTTGCCGTTTCCGAACCGACACTGGTTGAAAGAGCGGCAGGAAACAGTCCCAGCATGGCCATCATAGCCGTCATTACCACCGGTCTGAGACGACTGACCGAGCCATTGACTATGGCATCATGCAGTGACTGGCCTTCCCTGCGCAGCTTGTTAAGTTGCGAAACCAAAATCACGCCATTTTGCACGGCAATACCAAACAAGGCAATAAAACCAACCGCTGCGGAGACGCTAAGATTAATCCCTGTCGCCAACAAAATCAGGATACCACCGATCATCGCGAAGGGCACATTCATAAGAATCAGTAGTGCATTTTTGATCGACATAAAAGCCCAAAACAATAACACAAAGATCAGCCCCAAACTGATCGGTACGATAACTGCCAAACGCTTCATTGCCCGCTGCTGATTTTCAAACTGTCCGCTCCAGACAATACGGTAACCCGGCGGTAAATCTACTTGAGCCGCCACTTTTTGCTGGGCTTCAGCGACAAAGCTGCCTTGATCACGGTCAATCAAATTACATTTAATGGCAATTCGGCGCATGTTGTCTTCCCGACTAATCCGGGAAGCGCCCTGATTGATTTTAATCGTCGCCAATTCCGACAGGGGGATACGCAAACCGCCAGGAGTTTGGACCGTCAGATTTTCCAGTCCCGCTACCGAATTACGGGCATTTTCTTCATAACGCAGGGTAATGTCAAAACGCCGCTCACCTTCCAGAAACTGCGACGCCGCCTTGCCACCCATACCGATTTCCATGACATGCTCCACATCGGCAACATTGATGCCATAACGGGATACCTTGGCACGATCAATATCAACCATGACCTGCGCCAAACCGGCTTGCTGCTCAGCCGCTACATCGGTTGCGCCACGAATAGAGGCCAGAATATGGGTAACCTGATCGGCTCTGTCCTGTAGGGTTTTTAAATCGCTACCAAATATTTTTACCGCAATTTCGCCCTTGACGCCGGAAATAGCTTCTTCAACGTTATCTTGAATTACCTGCGAAAAGTTGGTAAGGATTCCCGGAAAGATCGATAGTTCTTTATCCATCGCCTGCACCAGTTGATCTTTTTTCTTATAGCGCCAAGTATCTTTAGGATTAAGATCAATCAACACTTCAAGATTATTGAAGCCTTTAGGATCAGTACCATCTTCGGGCCGACCCAGTTGCGTCAAGACCATTTTGGCTTCGGAAAATGTTTCCAGTTTTTCGCGTACCTTACGCTCAAAGTCTTTGGCAGTTGTCAGCGATACCGGAGTTGGCAAGGTGATGGTCAACCAGATATTGCCTTCATCAAGCTTGGGCATAAATTCGGTGCCGATCATTTTCACCGACATAAAACTCAACACCAACGCGACGATTGCCGAAATAAACACCATGCGGGCATTTTTCAGCACCCATTCCAAAAGCCGCCGATAATGGTGTTCCATGGCGTGAACCAGCGGATTATGGCTTTCGGCCATTTTCGGCCCCAATAGATAAGTCAGCATCGCCGGCACAAAAGTCAGGCTGAATAACATGGATGCCACCAGGGCAAAACTGAGGGTATAAGCCATCGGTGAGAAAATTTTCTCTTCCACCCGCTGGAAAGTAAAAATGGGTAAAAAAGCGATGATAATAATCGCTTTTGAGAATAATATTGGTCGCCCCATTTCCGTGGCCGTAACCAGCAACGTTTGTCGCAGATGACGAATATCGACATTGCGATGCAAATCCAGGGTTACTTGTACCATGACCGCCTCAACCAATACCACGGCGCTATCGACGATGATCCCGAAATCTATTGCCCCCAGAGAAATCAGGTTGGCTGAAATACCGCCGAGATCAACCAGAATAAAAGCAAACAGCAATGATAACGGAATAATCAACGTTACCAAAAACGCCGCCATAAAGCGTCGTAAGAAGACCAACAGAATAATCATAATCAGTGCCGCACCTTCGAGCATATTATGCTCAACAGTGCGGATGGTATGACCGACCAGTTCAGTGCGATCATAAATAGGGGTAATTTTAACGCCTGGCGGCAAGCCAAAATCGTTGAGTTCTTTAATTTTCTCTTTAACGCCGCCCAGTACATTGACGGCATCGCGACCTTTGATCAGCAAGACAATGCCTTCAACGACATCATCGCGCTGGTTCATGCCAACGATACCGGTTCGCGGCTGCGGACCGACACCAATATCGGCAACATCCTTGATCCGCACCGGCACACCATCAAGAGTAGTGATGACGATCTCGCCAATTTCTTCGGCGGATTTTAACAAACCGATACTTCTCACCACCAGTGCTTCGTCACCATATTCGATATAGCCGCCGCCGGTATTATTGTTGTTGGCGGCAATGGCATCGAACACCTGCTTAAGATCGAGGTTGTAATTTTTCAGGCGATCAGGCTTGGCAGTCACTTTGTATTCTTTGACACCCCCACCGTAAGACACTACATCGGCAACCCCTTGAACCGTACGAATCTTCGGTTCAATCACCCAGTCTTGCAGGGCACGCTGCTCGGTTAGCGGTAAATTTTTGGCATCGACGACATACCGCAAAATTTCGCCAACACCGGTCGATAACGGCCCCAACTGAGGCTTACTATCGTCAGGAATGGCGGCATTTTGCAAACGTTCCAACACCTGTTGGCGGGAGAAATAATCCTCGGCACTATCTTCAAAAGTCAGAGTAACTACCGATAATCCAAAGATGGAAACCGAACGCATACTCATCAGATGCGGCAAGCCGTTCATCACGCGCTCAATCGGCAATGAGATAAGTTTTTCCACTTCTTCAGGTGCCTGACCGGGATATTGGGTGACAACCTGGACAAAAACATTTTGCACGTCCGGGAAAGCTTGTACCGGCAAATGTTCAAAAGCGATAATCCCGGAAATGGCAATAGCCAAGGTCGCGCCAATAACCATCAACCGCTGTTGCAGGCAAAATGCAATAATATGCTCAATCATGTCAACAGCCTCTTAAGGTTTATCACTACCGGTTTCGACTTCTTCTTCGGCACGTAGCGTTAGCGCACCTTCCATCACCAGCTTTTCACCAGACTGTAGCCCTTTCGTTATTACCGCTTTATCTTTTAAGCGCAAGCCTATTTCAACCGGGCGTTGCTGATAGCGATTTTCATCCAAAGCAATAAACACAAAATCAGCATCGCCTTCGGTAAAAACAGCGGTTAACGGAATCACAATAGCCTGATCGTCGGGGGTGCTGTTTACGGTAATGGAAGCATACATACCGGGTAATAAACGTCCATCCGGATTGGGCAGGTCGCAACGTACTTGTACGGTACGAGTCTTTTCATCCAATACTTGGCCTATGTATTCCACCGTGGCAGGAAAAATCTCGTTTGGATAAGCAGGGACAACAATCGATAATTTCTGGCCCAGCTTTATTTTAGCAATATTGACTTCAAAAACAGCCATCAGCAGCGTCAGCTTTTTGGTGTCGGACACTACAAATAAAGGCATCTCACGATCAGGACGAACTTCAATACCCGGATTGACATTACGCTCAACCACGATGCCGGAAACCGGCGAGCGTAGGGCAAAACGCCCGTCACTTTGCTGTGCGCTTATACGCAAGTTTTTTAATTTATCCTGAGTGCGGCGTACTTCGCTACGGGCACCATTAAAATCATTTTGCGCTTGCTCCAGATCTTTTTGAGCAATGGCTTTGCCCTCATAAAGCTCTTGCTGACGAGTAAAGCTTTTACTGCGCAGTATCAAATCAGCTTGCGCCTTGGCATAATCCGCCTCTGCAGCAGCGACATCCGGGCTATCCAGCTCCAGTAATATTGATCCTGCCTTAACCTGAGTCCCCAAGACAACCGGTATAGCAATAACGCGACCGGCAACGGGAGAGCTAATCCGTGAAGTGACACTTTCGTTATAATTTATTTTTCCGGTCAATGGCTCCAGCAAGGGATGCTGTGTCAAGCTCAAACTGGCGACCTTAACATAGGCTTTTTTCGGTGAATCAGGTGCCAAATGCACTTCGCCCTTTACTTTTGGCGGTTGCGGAACTGGCTGAGTTTTGTCAGCCGAATCGGAACAGGCCGTTAATACTGCTGCTACCAGTAACCCACATAAAAACTGTTTTTTTCTTTGATGAGGCATCTGTTTATTCGTGTCCATTATCTGCACAGGGCTAATTCTCAGGTTTTGGCAAGCTACGCCTTATAACTCGTTAGTATTTTATAGGGTCTTGACTATTGTTACTGCGAGCAATCGACGCATTATCGCCATCCACTGCCGCACCCAGAGATTTTTCCAGGTCGTAATAAGCATTGGCGCGATTGATCTCTGCTGCGTAATAATCCCGCATCACATTTTTATAACTACGCTGCGCTTCAATAAAGTCCAGTACACTGGTCGCGCCTTTACTGTAAGCCAGCTCGGAACTGTTTCTTACCGCCAGGGCATCATCAAGCAAACCATCCCTGAACCGTTGCACTATTTTGTTGGCACTGTTCCAGGTTGCCAAGGCGCCGATAACATCACTACGGATGCCCAGCTCAGTTTGCTCTGCAGCCAGTCGACTCTGACTTAAATTAACAGCGGCTTTATCGGCTTCGCCCTGATATTGATAAAACAAGGGTAACGGCACACTGACACCGACAAAGCCGGTATTAAGCGCATTGTTGCTGGGATCGTGAGCGTAGCCGCCAGTGACAGTCACATCGGGGTATTTAAGTCGCCGCGCTAATTCCAATTGCCTGTCCGCTTGTTCGGCACGCAATTTGTCACCCTGTAAATCAGGACGCTGCTGCAAGGCTTTGCTAATCAAATCCTCTTTAGAAAGGTTCTGACTGATATTATTGACTTCGGGCCACAGTTCTTTAGCTTCAAATTGCAGGCTTTTATCCGGCCAGCGCAAGATTACCGCCAAATCAGCTTGTGCCACCTCCACGGCAGCTTGTGCGTTATCGAGATCCGCTTGTCCACGCATGGCTTCCATTTTAACCCGCAAAAAATCAGACTCTGAAATGTCGCCTTTTTTCATGCGCAGACTGTTGGCTTTACTAATAATCTCGTAATGATCGACAATTTCCTGAGCAAGCCAGCGGTTTTTCTGCGTCTGTAATAATTGATAGTAACTATTCCTGACCATATTGGAAAAAATACGCACGGCATCCCGAAAATCGCTTTCGGCTGCTTGCGTTGCAAAACCGCTGCTTTGTATGCGCAAACCACGTTTACCGGCAACTTCAATCAACTGACTAAAAGAATAGTATTCAGCCGCGCCACAGGAAACATTTGAATCATGATTACAACCCGTCGCGTTGGAACCCTTATTCATATTACTGGCGCTAAGCTCTCCAATCTGAAAGCCAACCGTTGGGTTGGGAATAGCCGAAGCAATCACCGCTTCGGCTAAAGACCGGTCGATATTATATTGAGCAGCAATCAAATCAAGATTACGCTGATAAAAGATAGACAGCACTTCATCAAGTGAGAGCACCTGGCTCTGTGCTGCTGCATTAAAGGCATTAAGAAAGCTTAACAGCACCACGAAGGCCGCTGATTTTAAAGTTTTTTTGTTCATGAATTTTATCTACATGGAAGGCATTTAAAGACCAGGGAACCCGATAAATCTAAATATCATTTACCTAAAGTGGTGTTATGACCTGATTAGCTAGCCTATTTAAATACTTTAGTCGCTGTCTTTTCACTTGTTGCAAGCGATTATCATGCCAATCAATATTAGCCGTTTAACACACTGATTTTGTAAGTAAATAAATTTGGTACTTTGATAGCACGAGAAGATAAAAACCGCTAACAGGTGTAAATCAACCTATCCGCGGTTTATTTGCACAGACTTAAAATTCAAAATGCACGCGAACCCCATAGATATTTACCGGGCCACGATCAGCGTTGTAAGCCGGATTGGCTAAATATTGATAATCAAAGGAAAGCCAGCTAGAAGTAATCACATGCCATTGGTAGTAAATGTTGACCAACTGCTCCGGCCTGTAATTAATCTTGCCATCACCGATAAAGCCATCAATTCCACCCATATTTAAATAATCGACGTGTTGCTTTGAAATCCAACTCTGTGAATAGCCAAAACCTGCCGTGTCTTTTTCCCGTCCCCAACGCATGCCCTTGACTAACGTACCAAAAGATAACGATCGATCAGAGGAGGTATAAGAATAAACTTCTGTTTTCCCATCTGAATACATGCCCCTAAAAAACAGTCCCACATCTTCAGTGATTCGCTGTTCCATATTGATGCCAATACCCATTTTTACATTCGACTTTCTGGCCCAGCAAAGATCGGGGGCAGAAGAATTTTGAGAGTCATAATTATAGCCAAGGCAGGTTGTCGCATTTTTTGAGGGATCAGTTTGATATGCCGCGATAGCATCAGTAAAACTGCCCATATTTTCACGATTTCTATAGCCCAGAATTTTTATAGCCCCCGGTTGTTCTTTGATAATATGTTTATGCTCCAGCTCTACCTGATCACCATAATTCGTGAACATATAAAAATTCAAAGGTAAATCGTTAGGATGTTTAGGTGCAGCAATTCGTGCAAATCGAAATGCCCAGTCATCAAAATAATATTCGCCAACCAATCCCGTCGTATAGCCCCTTGCATCGGCAGCAAAGTCATAAGCCGCATTAGTCATAAAGGACATGTTTAAAAATTGGTGCCGAAGATCGCCTGCATAGATATTTTTATCGAAAAAATCGAGAATGCTAAAGGTACCTGCGGTAAAAACAAAACGGCGACTTTCGGCAGTTCCACCTAATTGCATCGGGCCCGATTTAACTTCAGCAGTTGTCCCGCCGAATGACAGCGTTTGCCGGTAATAAACCCTTGATAAATACCAGGTAGAATGGGTTTCACCATTTTTCTGCAGCTCAAAGTTTTGAATACTTCCGCCTATTCCCTTTAGTTCTGAAAGAGGTCGTCCGGAAAACATTTCCGGTGCGGCATAAAATTCAGCGCCTTTCCAGCCTTTAAGGCCAATATAAGAGGTAAATGTTGCGGTAAAACTGCGCTCAGCGCTGCGTGACAATGAATTGGTAGAGCCGTTTAAATTGGTATAGGCAGCAGGAAAGGCCTGTTTAAAACTGGAAATATAAGTCCCCTGTGAATAGATATTCCAGCGCTCATCTTTTAAGTCATGCCAGTCATGATCCGATAATAGTCCCATGATTGAAAATTCGTCTGCATCATATAATTCCGGATAGGACGCCGGTTCCTTGGCTTGAGCTGTCATCGCAAAAAATACAGAGCATAACAGCAAAATTTTTGAAATATTCATTCCTGTTAATATACTATGACTATGTTGATTTAATTCACAGGTGCCATAGCGGAACCATTTGATAATAGCAGGGGATTTCATGATTAAGGGGGGTATCGATTCTATTGAGTAACTTATTGCATTGGAGTTGTTTGCACAGTCTGCACGTAATACTGATTAACTTAACAGAGAACAAAAATGCAGCAGAAAATAAGCGGTCGGTAAAACAGGATTCCCGTAAAAACCATAGCCTGTCCCAAGTTAAATTTTAGCATTAGAATGGCATTAATCTGATCACTCCATTGCCTATGATCGACAAAGTAGCACCTTAATGTGACAGTCATATGACACTTTTTCTATACTATATCGTAAAGCTACACTGCAAACGTTTACGGTTGCGGATTTTTAATAAATCAAA
This sequence comes from Methylobacter psychrophilus, assembly GCF_025583945.1. Lineage (GTDB taxonomy): Bacteria > Pseudomonadota > Gammaproteobacteria > Methylococcales > Methylomonadaceae > Methylobacter_C > Methylobacter_C psychrophilus. Next base: position 34,226 of record NZ_JAOEGU010000032.1, on the reverse strand, counting down.
AAAACCCAATGTAGGTTGGGTTAGCGATAGCGTAACCCAACATTTACAAGCAGTTGTCGGGTTACGTTGCACTAACCCGACCTACATTGATTTTCCGCATTTGTGACCGCTCAAAGTATACCTACACAACTTTTCCTCATAATAAAAACAATGAGATGCAGGAGCAATTGCCGACGACTGCACGGATGCAGGAGGTGGAGCAATTCAGGAACAATTGCCGAGGAGAGTAAAATCAAGCAGTTACATTCCCCTCATCCCAACCTTCTCCCTTTGGAGAAGGAGCAGTAAGACTTGTGTAGATACCTATGACTATATGGATGGAGTTTTGATCAAAACTTACTGACGCGCCACTAAATCTTTGAGTCTGAATATTTTTGGAATGCTGAAAGCGGAGAAGAATTATAAGCGGATATATCGATAAAGCTGGCCCGGCTAATGGTTATTGACTGACCTCAAAAATACTCTTGTATGAGACATACATCATTGTTGAAGTCAGCATATATAGGACCGGTGTTAACAAAGGTGTGACAACCGTACAAAGTAACGCCTCGACAATAATAAACCCCAGCGCTTTATATACTGCCTTTCGATTTCTGGAAACGGCATAATCACTGCGTTCTATTGCCTGACTCCAACTGTAATTTTTAAACAGCATCAACGGGTAACTAAACCAACTGGCAAAGGTAGTCAGCATCAATAAGGTAAAAATCAACGTGACATTAGCATACGCATAAATCCAGTTGGCTATCTCACGTGCAGACCGATGATCCAGATTCTCCGGAGTTAGCTCCCAATAAAAGAAGAATTGGCCGGTTTTATACAACTCCCCCGTTAAAAGGTTGGACACCAACATAAAGGCAAACCAAAAAAGTATAATGGTACCTGCCGCCAATACGGCTAATGGTAAACTTTTACTAACCGCCCAATAAATACTGATTGGATTTTCTGACGAACGCTTGAGATCAATATATTTTGTAATCCCTACGCCAACAAATAAGGCCGTTACCGAAAATAAAATACCCAGCAGCAGAGACGCTCGTCCAATCGTCATAAAAACCCCCACAAAGAGCGTGTATCCTGCCCAAAGCCAGGGGTCATGACTGACAAACAGCAATGACTGTTTAAGCCAATCACTGAATTTTACTTTTTTCACACTGAAATCCTGGAAATACCAACGGCTTTACGTAACTCCTTAATAAAAGGGACACTAACTGCCCGTGCTTTTATTGCGCCTTCCTGTAATTGTTCTTCAATATGTTCAGGGGCTTGTAATAAAGCCTCATAGCGTTCTCTTGCCGGAGTAATATGGTCATTAATATGTTCGAACAAAACCCGCTTCATTTCACCCCAGGCAATACCTTCTGCATAACGTTGGCGTATTTCAAGCACTTCTGCGGTAGTGGCAAAAGCCCTGTAGATACTAAATAAAGTACAATTATCCGGGTCTTTAGGTTCGCCCGGCTCCAGGGAATTGGTTTTAATTTTGTTGATCAGTTTTTTTAACTTTTTCTCGGGCTCAAATAACGGAATCGTATTGTTATAACTTTTGCTCATTTTGCGGCCATCAAGCCCGGACAAAATAGCGCCATGCTCATCAATCACTGCCTCAGGCAAAACAAAATGTTCGCCATAAATATGGTTAAAGCGTCCGGCAATATCCCTGGCCATTTCGATATGCTGTATCTGATCCCTGCCTACCGGCACTTTATTGGCATTGAACATTAAAATATCAGCGGCCATCAGTATCGGATAACTAAACAAGCCCATATTAATGCCTTTATCAGGATCATTTTCGCCACCTTGTTCATTGTCAGCAACCGCCGCTTTATAGGCATGCGCCCTGTTCATTAAACCTTTGGATGCCACGCAGGTTAACATCCATGTCAACTCCATAATTTCAGGCACATCTGACTGCCGATAAAAAACCGCATTTGACGTATCCAGCCCCAAAGCCAGCCAAGTCGCGGCAATTTCAAGACTGGATTGCCTGACTCTTTCCGGCTCCTGACATTTAATCAAAGCATGATAGTCAGCCAGAAAATAAAATGGCGTAACATTTTCATCTTTACTGGCATTAATAGCGGGTCTGATCGCGCCAACATAATTACCCAAATGCGGCGTACCCGTGGTGGTAATACCGGTTAAAACAATTGCTTTAGTCATCTGTTCCATCTATTTTTTACGTATTGGGAGTGAAATATTAACCAGATTCAAGCTGATATCCAACATTTGAATCCGGTAATAACTGTTGTCTCATGGTACTTCGGTATACCGGATTTTACTGATAAAGCAATTCTCAGATAGTGTACCGTTTATTTAAAGCAAGCGGTTATCATCAAGCTCACCAATAATATAGCCTTCCTCGACCGCCATTAATTTTGTGGCAATGATTTTATTTTCAACCGATTCATCGTTGTTCATCACACAACTGACTTTAAGGTAATTGGGCGTATAGCCAAACACCCGCTGTTTTCCGCCTTCGAGTGGTTCATGATAACCTTCCCATAGTACCGGAAATTGATTATCGATATTTTCCTGGCAAAACGCCAACTTCATATCATTCGCCAAAACATGCAACTGCTGACTACGCTGTTTTTTAATATCATTGGTCAGCTGATTTGGCAAGGTAGCCGCTTTTGTGCCTTCACGACTGGAATAGGTAAAAATATGAATATGCCCAAAACCGGTTTGTTTGATAAAGTTAAAACTGTCCTGCCATTCTTCCTCGGTTTCGCCGGGAAAGCCGACAATAATATCGGTAGTAATATTAAAGTGAGGAATTTGCGCCCGCAATTGACTAACAATTACGCTAAATTCTTCTGTTTTACAACGCCGCGCCATTCTACGTAGAACGGTATCCGAGCCACTTTGCAGCGGCAAATGTAAATGCGGCATCAAGCGTGGATTATGAAACAACGTAAAAAAATCTTCCGGTAATTCCCAAGGCTCTAAAGAACCGAGTCTAAGCCTTGGAATGTCTGTTTCAGACAAAATAGCGTTGATTAAATCGGATAAATTATTGCCCAAATCACTACCATAGCCACCTAAATGTACACCGGTAAGGATAACCTCAGTAATGCCTTGTTTATATAGGGCATTGATTTCATCTATAACAGCCTGCACGGGGCGGCTAATTTCATCACCACGCGCCACGGTAACAATACAAAATGTACAGCGATAACGACAGCCATCCTGGACTTTAACAAAAGCGCGTTGCCGTCCACGAGTAAATAATGATATTTCACCCGGCTCTGTGGACATCGCAGGCATAACGTCCATGTTAAGTTCGGTTAAGGTTTTTTCTACCAGTTGATCTTTATCCTTGTTACTCACAACCAAATCCACACCCAATAAAGACGCCGCTTCATCCTGATTTAAGGTCGCGTAACAGCCGCTAACCACCAATTTGGCTTGTGGATTATCGCGGTGTATGCGGCGAATAAGTTGACGTGATTTCCTGGCAGCGTCCTGCGTAACTGCACAGGAATTAATCACAATCAACTGGGCGGCTTCTGCCTGTTTGGTAATTGAATGCCCGGACTTTTGAAACGCTTGCGCCCAGGTTTCCAATTCTGCTTCGTTAAGACGGCAGCCGAGTGTTTTAAGGTGAACTTTCATTAATTATCCAAAGAACCAATAGGTAACAAAAATTGCGGCAATAATGCCAGCAAAATCGGCTATTATCCCACAGGCAGCGGCATGACGAATACGTTTGATACCCACCGAGCCAAAGTAAATGGCCAATACGTAAAACGTAGTTTCCGTACTGCCCTGTACGACAGACGCCAGACGGCCGGAAAATGAATCGGCACCATGTGTTTTCATGGTATCTATCATCATCGCTCTGGCACCACTGCCACTAAAAGGCTTCATTAAAGCCGTTGGTAGCGCATCAACAAAACGGTCATCAATGCCAAAATAATGCACGAGTGTCCTTGCCAAATCAGCGAGTATCTCCAAGGCACCGCTGGCTCTGAACACACCAATGGCAACCAGCATGGCCACCAGATAAGGAATGATTAATATAGCGGTTTGAAAACCTTCTTTAGCACCTTCTATAAAGGCATCGTAAGCATTAATACCTTTATAAATGGCACCAAAAATAAAACTGATGATTAACGAAAACAGAATAATATTACTGATTGCAGCAGATTGCTGAAGCATTTGCTGTTGCGGCAAGCTGGAAAAATAAACCAGCAGACCACCAACGACCAGCGTAAAGCCCCCCAGATAAGCCATGACAACTTTATCGAGTAAATTGATTTTTTGTACAAAAGCGACGGCAAGTAAACCGACCAGTGTGGATATATAAGTCGCAATTAAAATCGGAATAAATACGTCAGTGGGATTTGCCGCACCGAGCTGAGCGCGGTAAGTAAAAATAGTGATGGGAAATAGCGTAACGCCTGATGTATTAATAACCAAAAACAGAATTTGCGCGTTGGTAGCCGTATCAGGATTGGGATTTAATGTTTGCAGTTCCTTCATGGCCTTAATGCCTAAAGGCGTTGCGGCATTATCCAGGCCCAAGGCATTGGCGGAAATATTCATCACGATAGCGCCCAAGGCCGGATGTCCTTTGGGCACATCGGGCATTAAACGGCTAAATAAAGGCGTAAGACTTTGCGTTAATAACAGAATAAAACCGCTCTTTTCACCAATCCGCATAATCCCTAACCACAACGCCAGTACACCGGTTAAGCCTAGCGAAATTTCAAAAGCCGATTTAGACAAGCTAAACATGGCTTCCATGATTTGTGCAAAAACCTGCTGATCGTCTAGAAAAACCAGTTTAAACAGCGCAGTAAAAAAAGCGGCAAGAAAGAAGCAAATCCAGATGATATTTAACAAGACGGTAAACAGAATAAGTTAAGTAATAATTAACCTATTCTATTGCCTGAGATAGGGATTGTCTTGTTTTGAACAAAAAAGTGCTGGTAATCGTGTTATTGAATACAACCCAATACCTCGAATTTGCCAATATTGCGTTACGCGACTTGCTGAATAATCTGATTACGCACCAGAGATTTTATTGTCTCGGTACTGCCACAAGGGCAATGCCAGTATCAGTAAACTGGCCAGCCAAAGCAATAATTGAGGATTGGTGATTGTATAGACGAAGGCAATCCAGATTCTTTCGCCAACATTGGGGTAACTTTCGATAAAATCGTGCCCCATAAGGAACGTGCAAGTTTCGCCTACGATAATGGCTAGAACCATAAAAACCAGCGCATAAGCTCCCGTCCGTAACGGGGTTTTAAAAAGCACTGCGGTGATCAACATGGTCCACCCAAATAATTGGCTATAATTGATCGTGACCATTAATGCCGCATAAATCCTTTCGGTAACAATAGGATAGGCTTGCTCATAATTTGAGTTTTGCATAACAAAGGCCGTTTCGATGATAATTAAACTCAGACCCGTTACCACTAATACCAAACCGGTAATCTTGGCCCATTTCATTGAAAGGGTTTGTGTGCCAAATAAATCGTTAATTGCCTGTGCGAAAGTTAAGTTTTTACCTTTTGTGAAATAACTCATCAACATAAAACCGACTATTCCAATCACAGGTATAATGGTCTGCGGAGAAGGAAAGCTTAAATAGCGTCCATTCAATGCCAGCGCCTGTGATTTATATAAAGCAATAGCAACAAAAGCCAGCACCAAATAACGTATCCATACGCCACTCTTTTCTCTTATTTTATCGCTTAACCCATCCAGAGTGCGCCGCAGTATCAAGGCACCTAGTAATAAACTCAAACCGGCAATGCACAAGGCATGTAGCCGCTCGATCAGGCTGTAGCTGGTATACCAATTACCCGCTATCTGATTAATCAGCAAAACACTGAGTAGCTGGGTAAAACCGATAAAACCCAATAAACGAAGGGTTCCAAGCTCTACGAGCGCTTTGGATTGCCAGCCAACCACAAGTAATGTAATCAATCCTGCATAAAGCAACTGTTTCAGCCACAAAGGGTTTTCCGTTACGTTCCCGGTCAAGGGAAATACCAGTTTGCGGTCTGCCGAATAAAGCCCCCAATTGGCACCAACCACGCCTTCAAGTTGACTTTTCCACGGCTGATTAAATGCCTCGACAACGTTATAATCAAAACCGTTTTTATTAGCCAATTGCACCAACGAGCGAATAAATTTGGCTTCATTAACGACACTGGGTACTGCCCAACCACGCTGCCGTCCGGCACTGGGCCAACCAGACTCACCAATTAAAATCGGCTTATCGGGATAAGCTTCGCGGATTTTTCGATAATTTTTTTCTATGTGTGCGGCCGTTTCTTCAATTGTTAAGGGTTCATCTTCCCAATACGGCAAGATATGCACAGTAAAAAAATCAACTTCCTTGGCGATTTCCGGATAACGCATATAAAAAGACCAGACATCAGCATAAGAAACCGGCTGCTTAACCGCTTTTTTAACTTGGCGGATGTATTGCAGTAGCTGTTCCGGCTTTAACTCGCCTCTGAGCAGAACTTCGTTGCCGACAATAACCCGCTTGATAACATCGGGGTATTGGTTGGCGACTTTAATTAATTGATCAATCTCGGCCTGATTTTCCTCGGCCATGGTCATGCCACCTATCCAGGCACCCTGTATAACATTTAGACCATATTTTTGCGCCATAGCCGCGACATCCGTCAAGCCACGTGTACTGGCATAGGTACGTATGGTATGGGTTTCGGTAGATAGCAGACGTAAATCTTCGTCTATCTCTTGAGATGTAGGAAATACTTCTGTTAATGGACTTTGCCCTTCACGAAACGGAGCAAAAGAAACGCTACTGATTTTACCGTCAGGAACATCAGGCCCTGCATCCTGAGGTAAATTACTTAACCAGGACAACAGACCGTTAACAGAGATAACCAATAAAAAAAACAGAATGAGCCTGGAGATTTTCATATTTAAACTGACAACATTATTGATAAATTTAAGAGGGATATACTGTATTTCATGGAAATCACCGAGAGATAAATTAATATATAAATAACTATAATGACCTCAATTGTACAGTATCAAGATCCTGTTTTATAAAATATAGATTTTCAGATAAATAATTTCGATGCTAACGGATAACATCCCTTGAAGGGATGGTATCCGTAGGAGTTTACAGCGATGCGAATGGAAATTTAATTTCTGAAAGTCTATAGGTATTCTATTATTAGCAAATTATGAGCGGCATGCAATTTAGAATAGCCTCTCGACAACTATCAATCAATAACACATGAATACCGGAATAAAGCGGAATATCGGACATAAAAAAAGCCGATGCATAAACATCGGCTTTTTTAATTGAATCGTCTGCTGCTGTTACAAAGTATTTACAGCGTTCAATTCTTTAAATGCTTGTTCCAGGCGAGTAATCATTCCCACCTCACCAGCACGTTGCCAAACACGTGGGTCATAGTATTTTTTGTTAGGCTTGTCGTCACCATCAGGATTACCGATTTGACCTTGCAAATAGCCTTCATGTTGCTTGTAAAAGTTCATGATACCTTCCCAAGTAGCCCACTGAGTATCGGTATCAATGTTCATTTTAACGACACCGTAGCTAATTGATTCTTTGATTTCTGCAGCAGAAGAACCAGATCCACCATGGAAAACAAAATTTAAGGTATTCGCAGTTATGCCGTATTTTTCAGTGACATATTTTTGTGAATTGTCCAATATGCTAGGCGTCAATTTAACATTACCCGGCTTGTAAACGCCATGCACGTTTCCAAAAGAAGCAGCAATGGTGAAACGATGACTAATTTTACTTAATTCTTCATAAGCATAAGCCACATCTTCCGGCTGTGTGTACAACAATGAATGATCCAAATTGCTGTTATCAACGCCGTCTTCTTCACCGCCGGTAACACCTAATTCGATTTCAAGTGTCATGCCCATTTTGGACATACGGGCCAGGTATTGGCCACAAATTTCAATATTTTCTTGCAGACTTTCTTCCGACAAATCCAACATGTGCGAGCTGAATAAAGGCTTACCTGTTGCAGCAAAATGTTTTTCACCAGCATCCAACAAACCATCAATCCAGGGCAATAATTTTTTTGCAGCATGATCTGTATGAAGAATAACCGGTACGCCATAAACTTCTGCCATCAGATGTACATGCTGAGCGCCTGAGATAGCACCCAAAACCGCAGCTTCCTGACCGTCTAATTTAAGACCTTTACCCGCAACAAATTGAGCGCCACCGTTAGAGAACTGAATCACTACAGGTGATTTAACTTTGGCGGCCGCTTCCAATACTGCATTGATTGAATCAGTATTGATGACATTAACAGCCGGCATCGCGAACTTGTTTTCTTTACAAATTGCAAAGATTTTTTGGACATCTTCACCGGTTACAACGCCGGGGTTAACTACATCTAAAATTTTTTGTGACATTTTGGTATCCTGTTTAAGTCAATTTGCTTGAGGGGTAATAAAACTCGCCGTCATTCGGATATGAAAATCATCCACTACCGAATGACGTAGCGCTTTTTTAACCTTCCAGGCTAGCCAAACGGGCTGCAAGAAGTTCTTCAAGAGCTTCCAATGCCGTCGCGAAGCCGCTGATACCTTCAGCCAATTTATCGTTAGCCATACGGTTTTCAACGTGCATACGATCAAAAGTTTCTTTATCTATAGATAATTTTTCAATTGACAATTTTGCTGCATTTTCTGGATCAAGCTTACGTGGTAAGTCACCTTCTGTGGCTTGCAACTCGGCCAACAAAGAAGGAGCAATCGTCAACAAATCGCAACCGGCTAATTCTGTAATTTCACCAAGGCTTCTAAAACTGGCACCCATAACTTCAGTCTTGTAACCAAATTTTTTGTAGTAGTTGTAGATTTCAGTGACTGAAACCACACCTGGATCTTCTGCAGGAGCATAAGAATCACGGCCGGTATCTTTCTTATACCAATCAAGAATACGTCCAACAAAAGGAGAAATCAGAGTGATGCCATTTTCGGCACAAGCAATAGCCTGATGAAGACCAAACAATAGCGTCAGATTACAATGAATACCTTCTTTTTCAAGAACGGCAGCTGCCTGAATACCTTCCCAGGTAGCAGCAATTTTAATTAATACACGATCACGAGCAACATCATTTGCTTCGTATTGCGCAATCAATTCACGACCTTTTGCAATGGTTGCATCAGTATCGAAAGAAAGACGTGCATCAACTTCAGTTGAAACTCGGCCAGGAATAATCTCAAGAATCTTAAGACCAAAAGAAACCGCAAGACGATCAAAAGCAAGAGAAACCACCTCTGCAGAAGAAGCGTCTGATCCCAAACTTGCACGCGCTGATTTCAAAGTGTCATCAACAATACCTTGGTATTGAGGCATTTGTGCAGCAGCCGTAATTAACGATGGGTTTGTAGTTGAATCACGAGGCTTAAAAGTTTCAATTGCCTGGATATCACCGGTATCAGCCACAACAACAGTGAATTCTTTAAGTTGCTCTAGTAAATTTTTTCCCATAATTGGTGCCTTTTATATTTATAATTAAAAAATCGTATGATCGCGCGTAATGATTAACCAGTATCGCGAATGCTTGAATTTGGCCGTTGGTAGAAACGATAATAATTGAGGCAAAGTGATTTAAAGCCAGCCCCAATAGGGGAGAAACAGAGAAAAACTCCGCCAGCGATAGTTAAAATCGCTATGACGGCAGTCTGTTTCTCAAAGGATTTATCAACCTTGGTGGCGCATATACTTATCGACACCTGTTTCAATCGCAACGGGTTTTTGCTTATCAACTAAAGCTTGTCTTACCATGTATTTGGCAACTCGACTTATCTGCGGCAGGCTCGCCTGATGTTGCAGATACTGGTCAACCTTTGTTTGACCTACAGGTTGCTTAACCTGCTTCGCCGCTAAAGCCGCTAAAACTGCTTGCTTTGCCATATACTTGGCAACCCGGCTTGGCTGTGGCAAACTTGCCTGATGCTGTAAATACTTGGCAACGCCTGATACTTCAACTTGAGCGTGCTTTACTTGCAGAGCAGACAAAGCAGATTGTTTCGCCAGATACTTGGCAACTTTACTGGGTTGCGGCAAGGCAGCCTGATGTTTCAGATATTTTTCTACGCCACTAAGTCCTGGTGCTGCTTTTTTATTTTTAAGGTATTTTTCAACGCCTGTTACTTCATTTTCACCAAGTTCCTGCCTTTTCTGTTTTTCAGCTAATGACTGTCTCAGAATATACTTGGCTACACGACTGGCAGAAGACTTGCCCTGGATTTCTAAATACCGGGCAACTCCAGTTACCGATTGATCGGACATCCGGCTTTCCTGCTCAAGTTCTTTTCTGCTTAAAGCATTCTGATGATCCAAATACTTGGCAACACCAGTAAGCCCTTCGGAATCTCTGGAATAAACAGGATAAACAGCCTTAATTTCCTCGGTTTTAGGTCGCTTCATAAAAAAGAACAAGCCGGCAACAGCAGGAAAAAACAATCCACTCAAGTTATTCTGGCTCATTGATTATCCCCGGTCGCGCATGTATTTTTCAACACCAGTTGCTGCTTTTACTGCTTCTTTTGGTGATGCAGCCTGTTTTGCCATATATTTGGCAACGCCGGTTACTGATGCGGATCTTACATTTTTCTCCAGATATCTGGTAACGCCAGTACCGGATATCTTGTTTAAATACTTTCCAACACCAGTAAGCGAATAACTTCTTTTAGCAGGTTCTGATGCTTTTTTCTCAACAGCAACAGCACTACGTCTTTTGAAGAAATAAAATCCGGCCAAAGCAAGAACTACCAAGCCAATAAGATAGCTCGACATGGATGCTTCTTCAGCAACTTCAGGAGCGCTTGCACTGGCACTGACATCTTCACTTTCTACCGAAGTTGAAGCAGCTTCTTTTTTCGCTACAGTAGCTTTCACAGACTCGATAGCTTTGTAGTTGGGATCAACATACAAAACTTCCGGCTGGAAGTCTGCCGCAGGATATTTTGAATCAGCAGTGCTTTCAGGAGTAACCGCAGCTGCTGGAGCAGATGCAGGTGCTTTAGCCGCTTTTGCAGCAGGAGCCTTGGCAGTAGTTGCCGGACCACTCTTGGCGATATAGTCAGCATCCTGATAAAGTACTTCGGGCTGAAAATCTGCAGCCGGATATTGTTGGTCTGCGCTCGCAACGGTACTTGCTAATAGCAAGGCCGCAAATGCACATTTGGTCAAATTATTCTTATTCACGTTGTTCACCTAAAAGTCGGAAGAAGTGGTTAGAGAACCCGACACACCAGATTATTAGTGCGTCTAAAGTGAGGGGCTCTCTCCAAATTTAATATCTGTAACTACTCTATATTTTGCTTTAAAACTAAAGTACTGCTTCTACGTTCTTGACTACGTTTTCAACGGTGAAGCCAAACTCTTTGAAAAGCTGACCCGCTGGAGCAGACTCGCCGAAACGGTCGAGACCTACAATTTTACCGTTGGTTCCTACATACTTCCACCAACCATCAGTTACACCCGCTTCAACCGCGACACGCTGAGTCACTGCAGAAGGCAATACTGACTCACGATAAGCAGCATCTTGAGCATCGAAGATATTGGTAGACGGCATGGAAACTACACGAATTTTTTTACCTGCCGCTGTTAGTTGCTCAGCCGCTTTCAGTGCCAACTCAACTTCTGAACCGGTAGCGATGATAATAGCTTCTGGTTGGCCATCGCAGTCACTCAGAACGTATCCACCACGTGAAATCGCCTCAATTTGCTCTTGAGTACGTGGTACATGAGGCAAATTCTGACGAGAGAAAACCAAAATAGAAGGCCCGTTTTGACGCTCTATAGCTGCTTTCCAAGACACGGTAGTTTCAACTGCATCACAAGGACGCCACACTTGTATATTTGGAATCAGACGCAGTGTTGCGATTTGTTCAACAGGTTGATGAGTAGGACCGTCTTCACCCAAACCGATAGAGTCATGAGTATAAACAAACAGTGCACGAATCTTCATCAAAGAAGCCATACGCAGCGCATTACGTGCATATTCCGAGAACATCAGGAAAGTCGAGCCAAATGGAATAAAGCCGCCATGTAAGGCTATACCATTCATAATCGCAGACATGCCAAACTCACGCACACCGTAATTGATATAATTGGCATCAGGCTTATCGGCACGCATTGGTTTGTAACCAGTCCATTCCGTCATGTTGGAACAACCCAAATCGGCAGATCCACCAAAAATTTCAGGTAAAAGCTTTGCAAACCCTTCAATGGCAGCGAGTGAAGACAGACGTGTAGCAGTTGTCTTGGCTTCAGCATCAACCGCACTGACAAAAGCATCCGCATCAGCTTGCCAATTTTTGGGCAATTCGCCAACAGTACGACGTTGATATTCAGCGGCTAAGTCAGGATGAGCTACTTGATAAGCGGCGAATTTTTCATTCCATTCGTTTTCAGCTTGAGCACCTTTGGCTTTTGCATCCCAACCGGCATAAACATCCGCTGGAATTACAAATGCTTCATGATCCCAACCCAAAGCAGCTTTAGTCAGATTAATTTCATCCTGACCCAGAGCGGCACCATGACAAGCATGACTACCGGCTTTATTTGGCGAACCAAAACCAATCGTTGTTTTGCAACAAATCATGGTGGGCTTATCGGTCATAGCCTTAGCCATTTGGATTGCTTTAGTGAGCGCAACAGAATCGTGTCCATCGACATCAGCGATAACATGCCAGCCGTAAGCTTCAAAACGCATCGGTGTATTGTCGGTAAACCAGCCTTCGACATGACCGTCAATGGAAATGCCATTGTCGTCCCAGAAGGCGATTAAATTACCTAATCCCAAAGTTCCAGCCAATGAACAGGCTTCGTGAGAAATACCTTCCATCAAGCAGCCATCACCTAAAAAAGCATAGGTGTGATGGTCAACAATTTTGTGTCCATCCCTGTTGAATTGGGCAGCAAGTGCTTTTTCAGCAATCGCCATACCTACCGCATTGGTAATACCTTGACCTAAAGGACCGGTAGTTGTTTCTACGCCTGGCGCATAACCATATTCCGGGTGACCAGGCGTTTTAGAATGAAGTTGGCGAAAATTCTTTAGCTCTTCGATTGGCAAAGCGTAGCCAGTCAGATGCAACAAAGAATAAATCAGCATTGAACCGTGGCCATTAGAAAGCACGAAACGGTCCCGATTTGACCATTGTGGATTGGTCGGGTTGTGGCGCATAAAATCGTTCCACAAAACCTCGGCGATATCTGCCATTCCCATTGGAGCACCAGGGTGTCCAGAGTTTGCTTTTTGAACGGCATCCATGCTCAAAGCGCGTATGGCGTTCGCTAATTCTCGGCGCGAAGTCATATTGTTCCCCTTACTATTCTTATAAATTATGTGTAGTGACTTCTATCAGCGGTCCGATTTTGTCACGAATTTTTTTGATGCGTCATATGAAGTTTGAACGAGTGGCATAACCACTCGTTCTTTTGACATTACTCTAAATTAGCGTGTCTTTCTCTCATCACTTCTTCAGCAATACCTTTGTCATGGATAACATGAGCAATGGTTGCTTCCAAAAACAATAAGGTAGAAAGCTCAAATACGGTTCCCATTGGCATTCCTAAAACTTTGCCATATAGATCTGAACGACCAATTTGGAACACTGCATCGGCCATATCACCAATTGTTGAATCATTTTTTGCCGAAATCAGCACAATATTAGCGCCTACTTTTTTAGCGCTTTTAGTAAATGCTATCAGTTGTTCAGTCTCTCCAGAACCGGAGATGATAATCAACAGATCACCACTTTTAATGCTTGGCGTTACAATTTCGCCAACGACACTTACATCGTAACCGCCATGTACCAATCTCATGGCAAAAAAATTGCCAACCAGTTTGGACCGTCCAGCGCCTGCGATAAATATGCGTTTGGCATTATCAAGCAAGTGGGTCAGCTTAACATCATACGTATCATCGGTTGCTTCAAGAATACCTGAAATCTTTTCTATGATAAGTTGCTGATGCATAATTATACGGCGTCAACCAATTCACGAATTTCACGTGCTGCATCAGCAGGTGATGCAGCACCATAGATGGCTGCGCCAACTACGACAATGTTTGCACCGGCTCTAACAACATCTTGTACAGTTGATGCTTTAATGCCGCCCGCTACTGAAATTCTTACAGGCAAGCCTAATGCTGCGATATCATTCAAATCAGCAAAAGGTGTGTGACCTGCTGCTTGGGCATCAAGACCTGTGTGAATACCCATAATTTGAGCGCCGGCTTCTGCAGTTGCTTTTGCACAAGCGACTTTATCTTCAACATTGATTAAATCGATTTGTGCTTCTGCGCCATGAGCATTAGCTGCTTTGATCACGCCTTGGCAAGTTGCCAGACCAGATACGCCAAGAACAGTAACAATGTCAGCGCCTGCTGCATAAAATGGAGTTGCTTCGTATTCGCCAGCATCCATCGTTTTAAGATCAACTAACAACAATTTATCTGGAAATCTTTCTCTTAGCTCTCTAACCAGATTAATGCCATTATGTTTGATACAAGGAGTTCCAATTTCAAAAATGTCAACATAAGGTGCTACCAATGTAGCAAGGCCTACTGTTGCGTCAAAATCCAGTGAATCTAATGCCATTTGAATTAATGCTTTTGCCATGATAAGTGCTCCGAAGGGTTATATTAATAATTATATTTGGTTACATACTTGTTTTGCGGACATAACTGTAAAGTAGAATGGGGACAGATGTCAATCCCAAATGATCAATGGTCAATATCCCGCCTGGTCCCATAGATATAAAATAGTCTAAATAACATCAAAATGTTTTTTATTATTTCACGTGTCTAATAGTATTTTACACGATTACTGTCAAGAACGGGGTTGTTAATACAATTTCCCGCAACTAATTTGCATTACTAAGAAGAACTTACGGATAACTTGCCAATTTTTACTGTTTTTTTAACTCTACCGTAAATCAACATAATTAAAATAAATCATAAAAATTTCTGGTTGACAGGTCGGCTATTTTATTTACAGGCACACCTCGTAAATCAGCTATCTGTTCTGCCACATAACGCACATAAATTGGATAATTTGACCTGCCACGAAAAGGTACAGGAGCCAAATAGGGCGAATCTGTTTCAATAAGAAAACGGTCAGCAGGTACTTTTTTTGCCACTTCTTTAATTACTGTGGCATTGTTAAACGTAACAATCCCGGAAAAAGAAATATAAAAATTTAAATCCAGCGCCTGCTGAGCAAATTCCCAGTCTTCGGTAAAGCAGTGAATAACTCCCCCAACCTCACCGGCACCCTCTTCTTTTAGAATCCGTAAAGTATCTTCTTTGGCCTCGCGGGTATGAATAATTAACGGTTTTTTTAAACTTTTTGCCGCATTAATATGGTTTCTGAAACGTTGATGCTGCCAACTTAAATCACCTTCGCTACGAAAATAATCGAGGCCCGTTTCACCTATACCAAGCACTTTGTCGGACTGCCCTAAAGCAATTAACTCATCAACATCAGGGTCTTTACAATCCTGAACATTTGGATGCACACCAACCGTCACGGATATTTTTGAATAACCTGCTACCAAATCCAGCATGGCCGGATAGGACTCCAAATCGATAGCGATACACAATAAATGCTCAAGTTGATTCGCTTCTGCTTCCTGCATAAAACAGGCAAAATCATTTTGATAGGGTTTCAGATCAATACGATCCAGATGGCAATGCGAGTCAATTAACATGAATGAGAGAGTTACATGGTGTGGGTTGATCGGTCAGACGCCAAAACGCCGGCCAAATAGGTTTCTATTTTATTTCGTGCGACACCGCCATCCTGATCACTGAACTGCACACCAATACCACTGGTTCGGTAACTGCCTGATCGCGGCGGCGTTTTCCAAATTATTTTCCCGACTATCGGCAACCGCTCGGTTTCTTCCATTAAATTCAGTAATAGAAAGACCTCCTGCCCCATGTCATAGTCCCGGTTAGTGGGAATAAACAAGCCACCATTTATAACAAACGGCATATAGGCTGCATATAAAGCACCCTTATCCTTAATTGAAACGGTCAATATCCCTTGCCTGGGCGCGGATTCTGCCATGGTTATTTACCCAGATTAAGTTCAAGCCATTTTATTAAAATTTCTTCAAACATTGTCTGCTTGTTTATTTGAGTATTGAGACGTTGCCGACTTACCAATATTAAATCATACAATTTATAAAGCTCTTTCAGCTCAAGTTCCTGAGACAACTCTTGCAAAGATTCTTTCAAGTCCGGATTATATAACCAGTCGGCATTTATTGGGTAAAAACATTTAATCATGTCGACAATCCAAGATGTTATCCAGAATAATAAGGGTGACTCAGGTAATTTATACCAGTCCTCGGCAATAATAACCGGATGCTTGCGTTGCTTTGCTATATCAATCCATGCCTTGAAACAGTCATTACGCAGAGTTAACGTACCGTCATTGGCATATTCCAGTGCCAGTAACGGTGAACCCTGCGCCAATCCGTAAAGGGTAATAACATCACTATGAATTATGTCGGCATTCCGCTCCTTGAGCCAGGCAAAAACAGTTTCTTTATCTGGCTTTACAACAGCAAGTTTCTGACAACGACTAACAATTGTTGCGGGCAAACAGGCCGGTTTATCAGTAATTAAAATAATAACTGTGCGTTCTGTCGGCTCCTCCAGACACTTCAGAAAAGCATTCGCTGCGGCATTATTCATAAGATCAGCCGGACTGACAATGACAACGCGCCAGGAATCAAACTGGGGCTTTAAGGTCAGCCGGGTTACCAGACTGCGAATTTGTCCAATAGTAATCGATTTACCCGGCTCATCGGGTATTATCTGAATAAAATCCGGATGAGTTTGCGCATTAAGCAATAAGCAACGATCACAATGACCACAATGCAAACCGTTGTTTTGTGGCGCAGCACAAAGCAGCGAAAAAGCAAATTGATTAGCCAAATGTTGCTTACCGAGACCTTTATTTCCGCTTATTAGTAAAGCCTGAGGGACACGATTTTGTGATTTATAATCACAGAGATGCTCCCAGTTTTGTTGCTGCCAAGGCAATATAGTCATCTTAAAAAGGTACGAATAACATCAATCAGTGCCCTTTGCACGTCCCCTAACGGCTGATTAGCCTGAATGAGCTTGATACGCTCAGGATGCAACTCGGCCTGTAATAAATAGGCCCGTCTGACGCTCTCAAAAAAACTGATTTTTTCTGATTCAAAACGATCAAAAACACCTCTTACCCTGGCTCGCTCTATACCTATTTCAACAGGCGCATCCAGCAGCACGGTCAAATCAGGCTTTAGATTACCTTGTACCAGATTTTCCAACCACTCTATAGAGCTAATACGCATATTTCTACCACCACCTTGATAAGCATATGTCGCATCAGTAAAACGATCACAAAGCACCCAATTCCCCTGGGCTAAAGCCGGCTCAATGACATGTTTTATATGCTGGGCGCGGGCCGCAAAAATCAATAATAACTCGGCATGTTCTGAAATAGCTTCACTGTCTTTATCCAATAATAAATGGCGTATTTTTTCGGCTAATGCCGTTCCTCCAGGTTCGCGTGTAACAACAACAGAAATGTTATGCTGTTGCAGATAATCCTTTATAAAAGCGATATTAGTGGTCTTGCCGACACCTTCCCCGCCTTCCAGCGTAATAAACTTGCCTCTGATCATTTTTTCTTCCTTTGAAAACTATCGACGGCGACATTATGATCTTTTAATGTCGCAGAAAACTGATGCGTGCCGTCACCACGAGCGACAAAATACAAACTATTGCCAAGATCAGGATGCAGGACCGCATAAATGGCATCCCGACCAGGCATGGCGATAGGTGTGGGCGGCAAACCTCTAATGACATAAGTATTGTAAGGTGTCGCTGTTTTTAAATCGTTATAACCGATATTACCCTGATAGTTTTCGCCCATACCATAGATAACCGTAGGGTCGGTTTGTAACAGCATATCGGTTTGCAGTCTGCGTATAAACACCCCCGCAATTAAGGGTC
Organism: Methylobacter psychrophilus; assembly: GCF_025583945.1. Lineage (GTDB taxonomy): Bacteria > Pseudomonadota > Gammaproteobacteria > Methylococcales > Methylomonadaceae > Methylobacter_C > Methylobacter_C psychrophilus. Next base: position 16,197 of record NZ_JAOEGU010000032.1, on the reverse strand, counting down.
GCTCGGCAACCACTGCGGTTTCTTTCTCGACAATGGAGGCAAGAATTAATGCTTCATAAGACGTTTTAAAAGGCAATCCCTCGGCTTTATTGCTCCATTCCTGATTTAATACTACCTGCATTTTATCATAAGCTCTTTTTAGTAAAGCAACATCAGAAGTATGCTTTTCAAAAAAATAAGTGTCCGGAAAAAACATCCCTTCAGGCGGTAGGATGGGTGCAGACGCTGCGGTACCAAACTGCGACATTAACACACCAAAATCATTATTGGACAAGGTATGTTCAAGATTGGGATTACTGTCAATGGCATGCAGCACCTCTTTAAAAGTCCAGCCCTCCGGAAAAGTAATCGCATACTGCCTGGTTTTTCCCTGGACAAATATTGCCAATATTTCGGGCAAGGTTAAACCGGAAACCAATTCATATTCCCCGGTTTTAAGCTTGCTGATTGATTTTTCCTGAATGGCAATAACCTTAAACCAGAGCGGCTTAAATTTAACATTCAGGGTTAACAGCTTATCGGTAATCTGATTAAAAGAATCGCCTTTATTGATTTCTATAATAACCGAATTACCCATTACCGCCGGCTGATGCAAAGCTCGCTGATAATCCCGCCACAGCCAATCAGACCCGATAATTAATGCCAGTAATAAACAAACAATGATTTTAAAGACCACTACTGATTGCCTCATTTTCAACTTGCGCCAGACGGATTTGTAACTTCCGGGTTATCAATCCCACTGAAAAATGGATCTGTGCGATTTGTTTGACGGGCCAAATACCTATAATCGAATTACAGACAAATACCTCATCGGCAGATAGCAGCTCATCTTTAGTAAAGGTGTGCTCTATGACAGAAATCCCGACATAAAAAGAGCTTGTCATTATAAGGCCACGAATAATACCGGCAACACCGGCTAACGTAAGCAATGATGTGTAGAGCATATTGTTTTTAACATAGAACAAATTGGTCATTGTTCCTTCAATGACCTGCTCGTTTATGTCCAGCATAATTCCTTCCTGAATAGCAGGATCAGACCATTCAGCACGAGCCAGTACCTGCTCAAGCCGGTTTAGATGCTTAATACCTGCCAACGCCGGATTTAATCCTAAACGGATGTCACAGAAACGGGTAACGACACCCTGCTGTTTAAAGGCCTCAGGATAATCAGGAAATGGATGTAAACTTAATACGCGGGTAGCCTGAATCACATCAGGTTGACGATAGCCTCGTCCACCGGAACCACGAGTGATTATCAGTTTAAGAACGGCGCTACCGGAATTTTGGGAAAGTTTTTGAGCCTCAAGCCTGAGCAAGCAGGCATCCGGACAAGGAATAGACAAGCGGCGACAACCTGCCTGTAATCGCGCCATATGTCGATCAAAAAAGACAGGTTGCCCATTAGTGATGGCTATTGTTTCAAATAAACCATCACCGTATTGAAAGCCACGATCGGATATTTCAATATGTGTCCGGTATTCACCATTAACGAGAATCATCGGTCGAGGCGCAATACTCGCGCCTTTATCTTACTCGTAACGCTTAAAAACCAAAGAACCATTAGTGCCACCAAAACCAAACGAATTGGACATGGCGACGTCAATTTTCATATTTCTTGCCGTATTCGGTACAAAATCAAGATCGCATTCAGGATCCTGATTTTCAAGATTAATGGTTGGCGGAGCAATTTGATTTTGAATACTTAGTGCTGTAATGACTGCCTCAATACCACCTGCAGCGCCTAACATATGGCCAAGCATAGATTTTGTCGAACTGATTGCCACGTTATAAGCAGAATCACCTAATGCAGCTTTCATAGCTTGAGTTTCACCGACATCACCTGCCGGCGTTGAGGTGCCATGGGCATTGATATAATCAACAGCATCGGTGTTTATGCCCGCATCACGAAGCGCATTTCTCATGCACCTTGCCGCACCTTCACCACCAGCGGAAGGCGTTGTGATGTGATAGGCATCAGAGCTCATGCCATAACCGACTAGTTCGGCATAAATTTTTGCGCCACGCGCCTTGGCATGCTCCAGCTCTTCAAGAACAACGACGCCTGCACCATCACTCAAGACAAAGCCGTCACGATCCCTATCCCAGGGACGACTTGCCGCTTGCGGGTTATCATTACGACGCGATAGCGCCTTGGAGGAAGCAAATCCTCCCATAGCGGTCGGTGATGTTGTACAGCGCTCCGCGCCGCCAGCAATCATCACATCGGCATCGCCATACTTAATTAAGCGTGCGGCATCGCCAATGTTGTGTGTACCTGTAGCACAGGCGGTAACAATGGCAAAATTAGGGCCTTTTAACCCGTATTTAATGGAAAGATTGCCTGAAATCATATTGATGATGTTGCCAGGAACAAAGAACGGGGAAATGCGACGGGGACCGCCTTTTTCATAGGTGGCATAACATTCTTCAATACCGGTAATACCGCCAATACCTGAGCCAATCGCTACGCCAATACGCTCTGCATTTGCCTCGGTAACTTCAAGGCCTGAGTCTTCAATGGCTTGAGAACCCGCAGCTATGCCGTAATGGATAAAACCATCCATGCGCTTGGCATCTTTGTCAGGAATATACTGGGCAATGTCAAAATTTCTTATGACACCACCAAAAGTGCTGGCAAAAAGAGAAATATCAAAAGAATCAATTGGTGTTATACCGCTTTTACCGTTAATAATACCATCCCAGGTTTCTGGAACAGAGTTGGCTAAGCACGTAACCGCACCCAATCCAGTTATTACAACTCGACGTTTGCTCAATGTAGTATACCGTAAGAAAAGTGAAGAAGAAGATGATGGGATAATGATCTGAAGATTGTCTTAAATAAAACTGACAATCCAGAGTTTTACAGAATAATTAAGTACACGTTGTACAATTTATTCACAAACAGCGATTAAGAGGACGAACTAGAAGTTCATCCTCTTATAATCATTATTACGCGTGTTTTCCTACGTAATCGATAGCTTGCTGAACAGTAGTAATTTTTTCAGCTTCATCGTCTGGAATTTCGCATTCAAATTCTTCTTCAAGAGCCATAACGAGTTCAACTGTATCCAGAGAATCGGCACCAAGATCATCCACAAATGAAGCATCGATAGCGATATCTTCTTTAACACCTAATTGCTCTGCAACAATCTTTTTTACTCGTTCTTCAATGTTACTCATAATTATTATCCTCAAACAATGTAAATTTTCAATTATTAGAAATTACACTGGTATTGTTATTAGTTTTTACTAGAAATCACGTCTCCGGCAAATCCAGACGGCGTGGCAATTATACTAAAGATTCCAACATTGTCACCATATTAAGGCATAAACATCCCACCATTGACATGCAAGGTTTCACCGGTAATATAACCAGCACCAGCAGAAGCAAGGAATGCAACAGTGTGAGCAATTTCTTTTGCCTCTCCTAAGCGAGACAAAGGAATCGATGCCAACAGGGCATTTTTAATATCATCATTTAATTCCCGGGTCATATCCGTATCAATAAATCCGGGAGCAACCGTATTAACAGTAATATTACGCGACCCAACTTCTTTCGCCATTGATTTGGCAAAGCCAATCATACCGGCTTTTGCGGCCGCGTAATTTGCCTGCCCTGCGTTACCGGTAAAACCGACCACAGATGAAATATTAATAATACGACCTGTCTTGGCTTTCATCATCCCGCGTAACACCGCCTTACTCATCCTGAAAACAGATGTTAAGTTGGTATTGATAATGTCATCCCATTCATCATCTTTCATCCGCATCAACAAATTATCTTTGGTGATACCGGCATTGTTAACTAATACTGTCGGCGCACCAAACTCAGTATTAATTTCTTTGATAACTTGTGCAACAGATTCAGCATCAGAAACATCAAGCTTAATACCCTTGCCATTCCCGTCCAAATAAACGGAAATTAAATCAGCACCAGCATCTGATGTTGCAGTGCCGACAACAAAAAAGCCGTCATCTGCCAATCTTTCGGCGATTGCCCTGCCTATACCTCGGCTTGCACCGGTTACTAAGGCTATTTGCTTAACCATTGAATTGCTCCAATACTTTATTTAACGATTCAGGATCATACATGGAAAAATGTTCAGCCTCTTTGGCGATACGCTTATTTAGCCCGATTAGTACCTTGCCAGGACCGCACTCAACAAAACGGGTGACACCTCTATCCTGCATCAGCTTAATGGTATCAACCCAGCGCACCGGCTTATACAACTGCTCTTTTAAGGCCTGACGAATTAGTTCCGGCGTAGTATGTGAAGCAACATCGACATTATGAATCAAAGTCATTTTCGGCTCATCAATAACTGTATTCAGCAAATATTGATCCAGCTTGTCAGCAGCTGTTTGCATCAGAGCACAATGAGAAGGCACACTAACCGGCAATAATAGGGCACGTTTAGCCCCTGCATCTTTCGCCGCAAGCATCGCCCTTTCGACAGCAGCAAGATTACCAGCGATAACCACTTGACCAGGTGCATTAAAGTTAACCGCAGAAACCACCTCATTTTCGGCAACCTGAGCACAAATAGCAACAACCTGTTGATCGTCAAGCCCCAAAATTGCCGCCATTGAGCCGACGCCAACCGGCACAGCGTCCTGCATTAATTGCCCTCTTACTGCAACCAGCTTTATGCCGTCTTCAAAAGACATTGCACCCGAACAAACCAAGGCCGTATATTCACCAAGACTATGCCCTGCCATCCAGTCCGGGCGAATAGCGCTCTGTTTACACCAAACCTGCCAAACCGCGACACCTGCAGCAAGCATGGCTGGCTGTGTATTTTGCGTTTGATTAAGGCTTTCTTCCGGACCATTGACAACAATAGACCACAAATCTTTACCAAGCGCGTCAGAAGCCCGCTCAAAAGTGTGCCTTACTTCATCATGGTTGGCTGCCAAAGCGGACAGCATACCTAACGACTGGGAACCCTGCCCGGGAAAAACAAAAGCCAAGTTATACATTTGCTTGCTCATTTTTAAAAGCTTAGTTTAATATTTAATTAATGCAGAACCCCAGGTAAAACCTGCGCCAAATGCTTCAAGTAAGACTACCTGCCCGCGCTTAATGCGGCCATCACGAACGGCTTCATTAAAGGCAAGCAACACCGAAGCGGACGAAGTATTACCTTGGCTTTCAAGCGTTACGACAACCTGATCCATGGACATTTTTAATTTTTTGGCGGTAGCGGTAATAATTCGTATATTTGCCTGATGGGGAACCAGCCAGTCAATTTCAGACATATCCATATTATTTGCTTCCAGCGTTTCATCAACAATCCGCCCCAGCGTATTAACAGCAACTTTAAAGACTTCGTTGCCACGCATACTGATACGACCGGCCTCATTCTCGTTACTATCGGTAGCAACTTGAGGGATCGTACAATACAACAGATCCTTATACTCCCCGTCGGAATGAATATGCGTAGACAAAACACCAGCTTCATCTGAAGCCCTTAATAATAAGGCTCCGGCACCATCGCCAAATAAAATACAGGTACCCCGATCGGTCCAGTCAAGAATACGTGAACAAATTTCAGAACCCACCACAAGAACTGTCTTGGCAGCGCCTGACTTGATATATTGATCAGCAATACTCAAAGCAAAAATAGATCCTGAGCAAGCCGCCTGCACGTCAAATGCAACAGCATTTTTAATGCCTAATCGCTGTTGTAGCAAACAACCTGTGCTCGGATACACATACTCAGGTGTGCCAGTCGCAACTATAATCAAATCAATTTCTTCCGGATCGCAACCAGCGGCCTCTATGGCCTGTCTGGCGGCAATCTCTGCCATACTTGCCGCTGATTCATGCGCTCCCGCAATACGGCGACTTTTAATGCCTGTTCGCTCATAAATCCAGCTATCCGAGGTATCAACAGTCTCTGATATTTGCTCATTAGTGCGAACTTCTTCTGGCAGATAACCACCGGTACCAATTACTCTTGAATAACGAATCATGCGATTTCTCTAAGAGCCAAGATTTTCTCTACTTGCTCGCTTATCTTTCTGATAACATCTTTTTTAACTTCAATTTCAGCAAGCTGAATAGCCGTTTTAAAAGCAAGAATATCTGCTCCGCCATGACTTTTAATAACTAATCCTCGAAGACCCAGAAAACTGGCACCATTATACAAACGAGGATCTATGCGCTGTTTAAAGGACTTAAGAACGGGATAGGCAAGCAAACCAACCAGCTTGGTCAAAATATTTTTGCCAAAAGCCTCTTTTAACGCAAAGCCAATCATTTTGGCCGCACCTTCAATGGATTTAAGCGCGACATTACCAACAAATCCATCAGTAACAATCAAATCAACTTTGATATGTCCGGCATTTAAAGAGTTACCTTCTACATAACCAATATAATTTAACGATGAATTTTCCAATAACTTTGCAGCAGCCTTAACCTGTCCATTACCTTTCGTATCTTCTTCGCCAATATTTAACAAACCTACTTTTGGGCTATCAATTGCATCAACCGCTTTAACCAATTCATTGCCCATGATGGCAAATTGAAAAAGATGCTCCGCAGTACAATCTACATTTGCTCCCAAATCAAGCACATGAATATGTCCGTGAATTGATGGTAACGTAGAAATAATGGCAGGACGATCAATCCCCGGAATCATTTTTAAAACAAAGCGCGCAGTCGCCATTAAAGCACCGGTATTACCAGCACTCACACAGGCATCAGCATGGCCATCACGAACCAGATTGATAGCAACCCGCATTGATGAATCTTTTTTGTTTTTAAGCGCCTTGGATGGTGACTCATCCATACCAACACACTGGGATGCATGATGGATAGTGAGTCTGTCTTGATAATCGGCTAATTCCGATGGCAATAACTGTTTAATAACAGCTTCATCGCCTACTAAAATCAGTTTTAAGTCTGGATTGTTTTTTAAACAATCCAATGATGCCGGAATAGTGACTTCAGGACCGTGGTCCCCGCCCATCGCATCAATTGAAATTGTTAAACTCACGCCGACGAACAACTCCGCAGTTATTAAAGGAAGCCGAACCAGATATGATTCGGCATGGCATCATTTCAGAGCAAAAAGCGATTACTCTTCGCTTGCGCCTACGATCTGACGACCTTTAAAGTAACCGTCCGGAGTCATGTGATGACGTAAATGCATTTCACCAGTGATTGGATCTTGAGTTAATGCTTTTGCTGTTAAGGCGTCATGTGAACGACGCTGACCACGTCTTGAACGTGACACTTTGCTTTTCTGTACGGCCATTATAAATCTCCAGTGTTTTTAAGTTTGGCTAAAATGGAAAAAGGGTTTTCAGGGGATGACGACTCGTCATTCACTAATGGATCTACGCTGTTATTGTCAATTTTCTGGACAAAACAGGCATGTTGGTGCTTTGGGAAAGCAGGTAATATGAGTAATATCTCATCTTCAATAATATTTTTAAGAAGAACTTTCTCTTCTTCAACCATCAATGGTTCATAATCTTCGGGCAATCTGTTCGCTTGATCCATTGAATTAACAATACCTAATTTGATCGCACAATCAATAGGCCAATCAACAGCCTCCAGACAATTTTGGCATTCAAGCTCCAAAACAGCCTTAATATGACCCTCAACTTTGGCCAGTCGCCCTTCCCGACCAAAAAAAAGGTCGACAGCAACTGTACCGGTGTCGTTAATCAGCATTTTCGCCAAACGATCCAGATTTTTTAATGGTATTTGACCCTTCAATTCACCACGCTTATCAGCGAGATGTAAAGGATCGATATATTCGGGTAATCTATCTAACATAACTGCGAAATAATATAGGGAAAAAATAAAAGCGTCAAATTCTAAATACAATTTTTATTATATAAAATAAAAGGCTCTCATTAAAAAACCTCACTATTTAGAATAAAACCAACCATACATGGATAGTGCAATCTTTAAAAGATCTTGTTCTTCTTAATTAACAAAGCACCTTCATTCCTTGGCTTGGAACACTTATAATATCCGCACATTATACTTTGGACAGAAAATTATCCGGTATTTTTCTTCGTTAAATGCACTCATGACTAAAAATCGATTAATTTTTCTTTTAAGATTATTAAACTTAAACTAAGGCCAACCAATGCCGAGCAATCAATACAAACTATTGCTCATTTACTGCTTTTTCCTCCCTTATATTAAGGCGCCAAATCGTTTCATATGGCGTTAAATTCCGAATCATTGACAATCCAATCCATAAAAAAATAATTATGACCGATAAAAAACCCACTCTTGGCTTCATAGGTATCGGTTTAATGGGCAGCCCCATGACTTTGCGTCTATTAAATGCCGGCTTTAGTGTCAACGTATGGAATCGTAGCCCTGAAAAACTATCGTCCGTTACCGATGCGGGAGCCAAGGTTTGCTCATCTGTTGCTGAATTAGTCAAAACATCCCACATCATTTTACTGTGCCTGACCGATACTAGCGCGGTTGAAGCGGTTGTACGTAACGATATTATGGAAAACGGCTCAGCAAACCAGCTACTAATAGATTTATCCAGTATCCACCCGGAAAATACCCGCCAACTAGCGGCAATGCTGCATAATCGATGCGGAATGTCTTGGGTCGATGCACCCGTTTCTGGTGGTGTTGTCGGTGCCGAACAAGGCAGCTTGGCAATTATGGCCGGGGGCAGCCTGGAAAACATCAATATTGCCCGCATCGTCCTGGCTCCGCTTTATAAACAACTGACCCACATGGGCGACACAGGCTGCGGACAGGTCACCAAAATATGCAACCAAATGATTGTCAGTTGCAACGTTTTGGTTATCGCTGAAATGATCGCACTAGCCCAACAAGCCGGGGTAGCTGCCGAGAAAATACCGCAAGCGCTATCCGGTGGCTTTGCTGACTCTACACCCTTGCAAATCGTCGGCCCGGAAATGGCAACAACTACTTTTGAACCCGTTAAATGGCGAGTTAAAACCTTGTTAAAAGATTTGAATATGGCTGTTGACTTAGCCATTAAACAAGGCAATGCCATTCCTATGTCCAGCCTGGCAGCACAGCTTATGCAATTACATGGCAGCCATGGCTATTTAGAACAAAACCCTTCAACTTTGATTAAACTATTTACTAAAAACGATGCTTAAATTCACAGCTAATTTAAGCATGCTATTCACAGAAGTAGATCTTATCAATCGCTTCAAAGCAGCAAAGCAAAGCGGGTTTGATGCGGTTGAAATACAATTTCCCTTTAGCTTGAGTGCAGAAACCCTTAAAAAAACCCTGGAAGAGCAACAATTAAAATTAATATTATTTAATGTAGACGCGGGCGATCTTCTTAATGGAGGCGAAGGGCTTGCTTGTGTACCGGAAAAAACAGACCAATTTCGTCAGGCGGTCGCCCAATCACTGAAATATGCAGCACTTTTAAAGCCGGAAGCCATCAATATATTACCTGGCCGTTGCTTTAATAAAACACGAAAACAGGCCTACTTGAAAACTTTTAAAGAAAACCTGAGCTTTGCTGTTGAAGCCTTTTCATCACTTGGTATTAAAACCGTCTTTGAAGCCATTAACAGCCACGATATGCCCGGCTTTATTATCCATAACGGCCAACAAATGCTGAATGTATTAAAGCAATTAAATCATCCTGATTTATTGATGCAATACGATATTTATCATATGCACATGATGGGTGACAAGCCCGATGAATTTATTACCCGACATGCTGATAAAATCGGTCACATTCAATTTGCAGATTGCCCGGGGCGAGGCCAACCAGGTACAGGGCAGATTAATTTTGAACGACTTTTCTCGGTTATTGAAAGGTCAACATATACCGGATGGACTGGCGCTGAATACAAACCGGTTGGCACAACATCTGAAAGCCTGAAGTGGTTTTAAACCAAAAACAGGCACCTCATGCCACCCGTAGCATGAAATATTTTAAAAAAAATCATATCCCTACCGTTAAAAACCTGTTCGGAAAACCTGCGTTATTAATCATTATAAACTCGTCGCCCATGATCAGGCATGACTTGTCAAAGGATAAGCAGCCAAAAATTACCCGGCATATACATATAACCCATTGATTATTATTAGCCTGTGTTTTTCAACCCTGCCTTACAATTTAAGGAAGCCTTAAGACTTGCCAAGTTAAACTTGGCTCGCGTTAAAACATTAACGCTGAACGCCCTGGAGTAAAACAATATGCTTTGGTGCGATAAAACTAGAACCCGGACAAGTTGGACATAAGCCAATACTCTGGATTCTTTATAAATGGCCACCTATGAAACAGGCCATAGATTTTAATTACAAAGGCTTTTTATTTATGAATAAACTGATACTAGCAGTTTCTTTAGTTGTTATATGCAGTTATCTTTCCAACCCTATACAATCTGCCGAAGCAGCAGGTCGTCATAAGAGTCATTCGGCAAAAGCACATTCAAATGACCATCATCAAAACAAAGCTTCTTGGTATGGTGCTGAGTTCCATGGCAAAAAAACGGCTAATGGCGAAAGATTTAACATGTATGCAATGACTGCGGCACATAAAACATTGCCTCTTTCATCTTACGCAGAAGTAACCAACCTTAAAAATCATCGTAGCGTTGTTGTTCGCATCAATGATAGAGGTCCTTTTCATGGCAGAAGAGCAATGGATTTATCCTACGCTGCCGCTAAAAAACTTGGCATCAAAGGCATTGCTTCAGTACAAATCACGCCGCTGGGATCCAATGAAACATTGGCATTATTAAGCCAATAACTCCCAATAACCGCTGTTAATCTTTTTAAATGCAATGAATTATTACAATTTTCATAGTAGGGTGCTTGGCTAAAACCAAACACTCTACTACACCAAATTGTTCAATCTATCGCAAGCTTCAGCTATTATTTATCATCATTTCAAAATATCACAATAAATTCAATCCTTACTATTGAACCATTGCCTTGTGTAAAATTTTACCCATAACTATAGAAACACAGATGCTCACCCAACCCCACAACACCGCTTAAATTTCTTGCCGCTACCGCAAGAACATGGCGCATTCTTACCCTGATTAGTTTGCAGATCCACTTTACTCATTGACTTAATAACCCCATCCAGATAGAACCAACGCCCGTTTGTTCTAGTGAAGCGACTAATTTCAGTCATAACATGCTCTTGATCATCCTGCATATAAAAGGCCTTAAATGCCACCACGCCTTTGCTGTCCTTAACTCCACCTTTTTTTATGTCGGTAATTTCCAACCGCAACCAAGCAATATTTTCTCTGGAAAAATCTATCGCCTTAGGTCGCCTGGTTGCCTCCCAAGTATCTTGTAAATAAGCCCCATTGCGTAAAACATAAGCACTGTAACGCGAACGCATTAAGGCTTCAGCAGTTACCGGTGTTTTTTCACCGGAATGAAATGGCCCGCAGCATTGTTGATAGTCAATACCGGAGCCGCAGAGACAAAGTGTTTGATTGTTCAAAAAAATTCCTTATAACGGCATTAGATATTTGTTGCTGTTTGGCTTGTGCATGTGACTGCACTATTACCCAACATTGCCGACATCGACATGTTGGGTTACAGCTATCGACTAATCCAACCTATACCACTTCTCCAGATTTTTGCTTTTCCAACAAATAATCCAACCACAAATTAGACAGCTTTTCCTGTACGGTATTTTGTCGTAAACGTGCATTTAAATGTGGAAAATCAACTTTATCCAAATCCTGATCCTGGTTGTCGCAAGAATAAACAAAATATTCCTTGCCGGTTTCGGCATCGACATGTTTACACAAACACTGGGCACAGATACCTTTCATCATGCATTGCATAGGTGAGTTGATAGAACCAACAGCATGATGAGCTTTATTAAGATAGGGTTTTAAGACATCAAAACGGGCCGATTTAACTGCTGCCATCATGCGATCCGAGCCGATAACAACCAGATGATCAACATCAGCCAGCGAAATAGGCTGTTCACCCAAATCACCTTCAGCATAAGCCACCATACACTCCAAAATATTACCGACAAAAGTTTTATCTTGTGGGCGTGTTGGTTGAATAGCGACTACATCAGTACCTTTGTCGACGGCCCAAATAACCAGATCAGCGGCCGCTTCAACGTCTTCAATTTTGAAACGATCCTGCGTATTTTTATAACCCGCAAAATAAATCACGCGATTACCGGCAGCACGCAATGCCTTACCAATAGAAAACAGTACGGCATTACCCAAACCACCACCGATTAGCAGTACGGTTTGTTTGGTGGGTATTTCAGTCGGTGTGCCGGTCACACCCATGATAACGAGCGGATCGCCCACTTTCCAAGTCGCACAAAGACGAGAAGATGAACCCATTTCCAGTGCAATCAAGGAAATCGTACCTTTTTCTTTATCGACCTCCGCACCGGTTAGCGCCAAACCTTCGGCAACCAATACGGTACCTTCAACGGTTGGCGCAAACGCTTCATAATTTTGTACGCGGTAAAATTGCCCCGGATGAAATTTTTCAGCAGCCAGTGGCGCCTTTACAATAACTTCAATAATTGTTGGTGTCAGTCGGTTAATCGCGATAATAGTCGCTTTAAACGCTGAATCCAAACGAGCAAACAAGGCCTTTAAGTCGGCATCACGTCCCGGCTGTTGCGCCGGATTTAAGCCCGCCAATTGTTGTTCAAATAATTTAACGACATAAGGATAACCATTCTTGGCACTGGCCATGGCCTTAACAACATTACCCGCATAAACAGGATGATTGTCGCCATAAAAACTGATAAATTTACCGTCTTTTTGATAGGATGTTAGCGGTGCAGGCTTACCAAGCTTTGGGAACGCTTCATCGCTCATCGGCACTAATTCAACGGCATCGTTTGTCCATTCGGGTTCATAGCGCTGGAAAAACCATTTATCCATGACAAAGGTGTCAGGATATTCATTTTGGTAAATAATATTGGGCGATGTTCCTGCAGCGACATATAAACTGCGTAACGGAACTTTAATGATTTGCCCTGAACTCTTCCAACCGTCAGTTTCCAACGTCAGTTTTTCAAAGTCTACGACCTCTAAATGCCCGTATTCATCAGCACCTGCACTGAGCGGACTCATGCCTTCTGCCAAAGCAATACCTTCTTGCAATGCCTCGTTAATTTCTTCGTGATTTTGACGATAAGCAGGAGCATCTTTCATGCCTTTACGATAAAACAGCGTTACGCCGCCCCAAGATTCCACCAACGGTTGAAAATGCGGTAACTCACCCTCAGCTTCGGCGCGTTGGCGTTCTGCGTGTATGGCTTTACCATGCTCCAGAAATTCATCAAGGATAATGGTTTCTTCTTTATCGTAACGACCACGAACAGTCTGCTCACCATAAGTCTCAGACAGCTTCTCATAACGATGCAGGATTTTTTCAACCTGCACAGGATAATACGCCATCAATTCGGTAGAGGTATCAATAGCCGTCAAACCGCCACCGATTACACCTGCGGGCAAACGCACCTGCAAATTAGCCATTGAAGAAGCCTTGGCGGCACCGGTCAATTGTAACGCCATCAAAAAGTCCGAGGCTTTACGTATGCCGCGCATCAAATTGTTTTTCAGGCCGATAATGGTTGGATTTCCCGCACCCGACGCGATGCAAATATGATCAAACCCCATACCCCAGGCATCATCAATAGTTAATGTACCACCAAAACGCACACCCCCATAAGCGCGGAAGGCTTCACGTCTTTGTAGTGTCAGGTAAATCACCTTTAGAAAGTTTTTGTCCCAGCGCACGGTAATGCCATATTCAGCCACACCGCCAAAACCTGCCAGAATGCGTTTATCCAAATCTTCATAGAGATCGTTAAAATCAACAATCGGTACCGGCAAATTATTCGCATCGCCAGTTAAAGCGACAGGTAAAGGTTCCAGCTTTAAGCCATCAATACCGGCAACACCAAAACCTTCATTTAATAAATAATGGCTCATGGTATAGCCGGCAGGACCTAATCCTACCACCAGAGCATTTTTACCGTTATAAGGCAACATGGTGGGACGCTTAACATTTAACGGATTCCAGCGGGTGAGCAAGCCGTATATTTCAAAGCCGTAAGGCATGAACAGTACATCAGTCAGCACATTGGTTTCAATTTGCGGAATATTAACCGGATCGGTTTTTTGATAAATACAACCTTTCATGCACTCGTTACAAATACGATGGCCGGTACCCGGACACATCGGATTATCGATAATGATAATGGCCAATGCGCCAATATTATCGCCATTGCGTTTAACCAGATGCATTTCCGATATTTTTTCATCCAGCGGACAGCCAATAGTCGTAACGCCGAGCGGATCAATTTTAAAGGTGTTGGTTTTCTTGTTACGCATGCCCTTTGAGCACGAATCGGTATCGCGTTCATGGCAATAGATGCAATGATTAACTTCTGACAATACCTGCCGTTGATTAAAACGTGGATCAGTCAGCTTAAATCCATCCCTACGGCGACGATGTTCCAAATCACCCATCCACGCAGTAAATTCACCACGATCAACGGTATCGTGTTCAACCAAATTTTCAAAATCGCGTTTTTCAGGAAATTTAAAACTTAACCAGTCAGCGACTATATCGTTATCTTCTTGGGCAACAAAGCTCCAGCGCTGTACGACATCCATCAAGCCGCTAATAAATTCAGCAGCGTCCGGCGCATTAATGATTTCGTCAAATTCAGTTGCCGCCAGCTCATGAGCCGCCAGCTTTGCACGTAAAGCAGAGACTTGCTCATCGGCATTTTCGTACTCACTGACTTTACCCTTGGCAAGCAATTTATAGTGGCTGGACAATAAACCAATAACCGCTCCGACACGCGCAACCCGGTGCTCAGGATCATTATCTTGATTGGCTTCCGGGAAACCCGCCTCAATCAGTAAATCAAAACGATTCAAGATAGAAGAAATAGCCCAATCACTGGTATCCTGGCCTTTAAACACAACACCCAGCTTTTCTACGACTTCGTTCTTAAAGTTAAAAATCGTGTCGATCTCATCTTTAATTTTAAGATTTTGCGTTTGATGCTGTTCGGACACATTAAATAACTTGGCAACAAACTGGCCAACATAAGGCCCCATACTCACCAGCAAGTCAGAAATTTCCTCCGGCTTTAGGCCTTCGCCCTGACTTTGGCGATAGGCGGAAAATTTATCATAGAGCTCAACATCATGCGTTTTAATTGACGCATCAAATACATCCAGTAAATCTTTTAGACGTGCGGCATCGTATAAATCGGCGTAAGTGAAGTTAGGGATTCCAAGGATTAAAGTATGTTGTTCCATAAGGCTTATATTTGATTAGCTTACATCTGTATAAACAGGTTACTGAAAGTAGAACCGGTTATGCAGACAGGTTACTGAAATTGATTATTTACCGGACATTTTAAGTAAAAATGACTATTTTATCCACTGATAATCTTTATAGATTAATCACCGCAACCATGACTATAAAGTAGCGACATTAAATCGGACAAATATTCCAAGATAACCTTTATATATAAGACATGCAGAAAATATAAGACCGACAATACATCTGACGGTGAGTAGGCCGCAGGAACTTTCCCCGACAGCCTTTCGCAGAACGGTACGCAAACTCTCGGGGAATTGTCGTTTGTTGTCCTTTCGTTGCAAGCAAATCAGTCCGTACGCCTTAGGATGATTATTGCTGCCTGTCAATTTCGCGTTGTCGCGCCAATTCTTGTTCCTTAATTTTCTGGGCTTCCGCTTGTGCACGCTCAGCCTGTTGCGACTGCGCTTCCAGTTGCTGTTGATTTTGTAGTTCCTGCTGACGCGCCGCTTCCTGTTGCTGTGCCTGCCGAGCTTGTTCTTGTGCACGCTCGGCCTGTTGCGACTGCGCTTCCAGTTGCTGTTGATTTTGTAGCTCCTGCTGACGCGCCGCTTCCTGTTGCTGGGCCTGCCGTGCTTCTACTTGAGCACGCTCGGCCTGTTGCGACTGCGCTTCCAGTTGCTGTTGATTTTGTAGTTCCTGCTGACGCGCCGCTTCCTGTTGCTGGGCCTGCCGGGCTTCTACTTGAGCACGCACGGCCTGTTGCGACTGCGCTTCCACTTGCTGTTGATTTTGCAGTTCCTGCTGACGCCCCGCTTCTTGTTGCTGCGCCTGCCGTGTTGTTTCTCTGTCTCTTCTACACCTCTGACCCTGCCCACGAGAACAGCCGATAAAAATTCTCATATCGCACTAGA
>NZ_JAOEGU010000031.1 GCF_025583945.1 Methylobacter psychrophilus | reverse complement strand
ATAGGTTTGCACGGATACCATCCCTTAAAGGGATGGTATCTGTCAGCATAGAAATTATTTATCTGAAAATCTATATTTCTTTTTTTATCATCATTTCAGTTTTTGTGCACATGATTTCCACCCTGTTATTTTATGGGTTTTTTTGAACAATTTTAAAAAATGATACCGGTCTTCTTTTCAGCACCTTAAGTAAGCCTTCACTTGTTTTTAATAAGCGTGGGCATTTTTTCAATAAGGCCAAGCTATAGTTAAATAATAGAACAGTTGGTTATTTTTATGAAAGCGTACAGATGATAATATCTTGCCACTTCAACGGCTACTAATTACAAAATGACTGACGATGTGTCTTTTTAAAACAGTGATGCAGGTTTTTGTAACCACTATCGGTCGTGGTAATTCGTTGGTATTAAAAATGTACATTAAGTCGTTCTGATTTGCGCTTTTTGAAAATGCTAACTCAACCCTTTCTCTTTGGAGAAGAAGTCGTAAGGCTATTTATAGGTATTTATGCCCTTCGGGAGAGGAAGAAAAAAGTCGCAATTCTTGTCTACCATACTGAGTATAGTAGATTAAAAGATAATAAACAGGATCTAAAAAATCAGGCAAACTTAACGGCACGACAAAGACCGCTACGTTGAGCATCACGCGGCAGCCGATTATCAGGGTATAAGGAAGTGAATTTGGTATTTTCTGAGCTGGAGAATAAAATTCCGGACAGCCCTGGTCAACGTTGTCCTGAAGACTTCCGGATAAATAATTTCGATGCCGAATAGATACCATCTTTTTAAAGGATGACACCTATTCGGCCTTTGTGTGAGGGATTAATTTAGTTGGGTATTACGCCTTTTAACGGTTGAATCTCTGGATTACCAAAAGCCGGGCTTGCCAGTGGATAGAGTAGATTGATGCGGTGTCCTTGAGGATTCGCTGTCATTCCGGGTTGGGTTTTTAAGTAACGCACGACAATTTCGCTAACATCCAGCGGGTTACCTTTTTCGTCTTTCACAACATCAATAGCACTGCCGGGTGTTGCACAAGCTCCGCAGTTGTTAATCGTTTCGGGATCATCTGCATACCAGTAACCTGCGACGGAATACGGTACTGATGCCGTATGCGGCGCAATATATTTGCCGTCATCTTTTGGATCAATCATTTTCCCGTCGATCTTGATATTCGAGCCACTTGAGCCATAAGCTGCATAGACATCCAAATCAAAAGTCACGTTACTATAGCCAAACATCCAACCGCCTGTCCAAAGGCCGGGTATAGTAGAAAATGAGCCACGGGTAGAATTTTCAATCTGTCTTTTAAGCTGGCCACCATAGATGGGATAAACTTTGGCAATGCGGGCACCTATAGGTAAGTAATGGTAAATATCCGACATGGTTATCGGGCCGGGTGCAACATGAGTGCCGTAACGAAAACCGCGAATGGTCGCAAAATCCGAACCTGCAGCCCAACGCATGGCATCAACAATCAAATCGTGAGAGCTGCCCTCAATGACGCCCGGATTATCGGTTTTGCTATCGGTGAAATTTGAACGGTGTAAAGCGGTAGCGGTATAGCCTACAACTGTATCGACAGGGCGAAGCAGAGTACTGGTGTTGCCACCAATGGTTGCAGTCTGGCCGGTAACAAAAGTATTACTTACAAAAGGTGCTCGTACCTCGGCAACCTTACGTGCGACTGCTGCATCTTCCTTGATTTTGTCGGTAATGATGTGCGGTGTCCATTTCCAGGTTAATTTACCGTCACCTGGAAGTTTATGGCCTTTTTTGACTTTGAGATGAATCTCACCCAGCATGGTGCCGTCCTGACCTTCTTCTACCAATACAGTACCGGTTTTAAGTACAACCGGCTCGATGGTGCGCTCATGCATATCGGCATTTAAAATAAAATCAACGCCAGGATAGCGGGTAGCAAGATCAATGGTTCTGGCTAATTCAAGTTCCGATATCATGACAATGATGTCAACTTGCATAATATTACGCAATTCGTTGATATAGTAAGGCATTTCGTTTTCACCGTCGGTGTATACGAAGCCTTTGGTAACAGCCGGTCCGACTGCGCGAATGGCGCGTGCTGTTGTCATACCCAGAACGCCGACTTTTATGCCATTGATTGTTTTGATAATATAAGGCGGTAGTGGACGCTGGCCTGCCAACTGTGGATAAGGCGTAGTGGCATCAGTCGATGGAAAGTCTATATAGCCGGGTGCACCGAGCGTTTTGTGGTCGACACCCAGTGTCGGGCGATCTGATCTTCCCGGTTCATCAGAAACCTGATCGGGGCAAAGTGGTTTGGATATGCCGGCACAGACATAATAAAGATTGGCAGCGACTGTTTGGGTATTAAATAATGGTGATTTGCCGGACGTGCCAACGAATGTTTGCAGAAATCGTTCCGGCCCGTAAAGATAGTCCCAGTTACCCGGCTCATTAAAATCAGGTTTTAGCAGATTCATAACATCAATCAAGGCCTGGCCACGGGTAAACATGGCTTCGGCAGAGCCTTGCAGGGTATCGCCTGTATTGAAGTAGAGCGTCTGGCCGGGATTGGCTTTGCGGATATGGTTGATAACTGTCGCCATACGCGCAAGACCGCCTTCCATCCTGCCTGTGCTGTCACTACGTACATTGGGTCTGGGCACGAGATGGCCGTGGATATCGCCGGAATGAATGAGAGTGAGCTCCCCTTTTTCTGCAAAAGCCGCTCCGGAAAGTATCAATCCGGTAAGTATGATTAATTTTTTTAACACACCATTTCTACTCATTATGCACTCCTGACTTGTTAACAATAGCCAAGCACTTTGTTTTATCAGTGTAGCGGCAACCCAGGTCAGTGGCATTAAGTTTCTTAAGGTTCAGTATTTCGTTCATAATGGCATTTCCAAGTGTATTTATTATGTGAAAGTCAGGTTGTTGTAACTATCTCACGGCTACACAATACTCTTAGCTAAAACCATGCCAATAAACATTGGATTTTATAACTCATTGTTTTTGTTATTAAAAATATATTAATTCGATCCTGCTGTTTCATGTGTTGTTTCAGTGAAACAGTAATGGAAAATTTGATACGCTAATGAAACAAACGCCAGCCTGTTTCACCGACAATTCGGTCTGGATTTTTGTAATTAAGCGATAAAATTTGGAGAGATCTGTATTACCGTTTTTGTTGACTTAAGAAGTTTTGTGCTTAAGATTTGAATTTATTCAGCGTTTTTTTGGCGTGGTTTTAATAAGTAGATTTTCTCCTGCAAACGTTTCAGTCCTTGGGCTTGAAATTGGGGATATTTATCCAGTACATCTTCTTTGTAGAGTAGTATGATTTCATGGTCGTCCTGATAAAGGTCGCGAATCTCGTTTTCACTGACGGAAAAAGGCGGACCATTCATTTTTTTTTGTTCGTAGTCAAAGGTCACCAGTAAAGTTTTCACGTTATCCGGCAAAATACTTTTTAAATGTTGAACGTATTGTTGACGGAGTTCGACAGGCAAGGCAACCAGTGAAGCACGATCAAAAACACATCCTATGTCCCGAACCTGATCGCGATTAATATTGAAAAAATCACCTTGAAGAATGACCAAACCATCGGCTTCCCAACGGCAAAAGTTATCCTGCTGAACTATTTTTGGATTTAAACTGTTTTCAGTAAAAAAATCGCGTGCAGCGAGCGGGCTTATTTCGACTCCAAGAACTCGGTGTCCTTGTCCGCATAGCCATAACATATCGCGGGTTTTTCCGCATAATGGAACCAATACACGGCAATGTTTGGTAGCGTTTAAATGCTGCCAATACGACTTAAGATGACTATTTATTTCCTGTTGGTGAAAACCAATTTTATTTTTTTCCCAAATTTCAAGCCAGAATTCAGTATTCATAAGTATAGTTTGTTGTAGGTTTGTAAAAGGGCACAATCCAGCTACACGGATAAGGCCAAACCAGTTGAGATTGATCCGGCTTTATCTTTATTGTATTAGCTTGATGTGGCCTGATTTATTTGACGCCTATTTTTTGTCTTTAAGGTCGTTGTCTTCAGGGCAGCCATAATTTTTGGCGGTGTAAGACAAGATTAAAATGGCAATACTGAGCAGGGCAATGGCAACAGTGATGCTCAATAGTAGATAAAGATGAAAACTATCAGCCACTTTTTGTACATCAATAACCAAATGGCGTGATAATGCGGTAATGGCAATATAAATCAGAAACTGTACCGGTAGTCGACGGGTTTTAAAATAGGTACCGACCATCGCACCTAATTCAAGGTAAATAAATAATAACAGTATTTCTTCAAGGCTGGCATGTCCTGATTTCATCATCGCGATATAGTCATAAACAGCAGACCAGACTATCGTGGCACCTATGCCAAATAATGCGAGATAGTGAAAGCTATCGACCAGGATGTCGCCAATTTTATGAATAATAACCGTCTTATTGTGCATGGATTACCTTAGGCTTTAATCTGACTGGTTTTGTAAGATTGTCGGTAGCGGTTATGCCGGTTTTTACAGGCTGCTTTTTGCGGTTGCAATGTTGATTAATTTACTGACTTCATGGGCAGTATTATCTGACGCATTAGATAATGCAGAGAATTCAGCAACGCCGGTAGTTACTTCAACAGCCAGATCTTTGTGTGCTTTGATATGCTCCAGGATTTCATGCTTTACTTGTGTAGCAATTTCCTCAGCTTTTTTCAAGGGCGAACCCGGCATGGCAATAAGAAAATCCTGGTTATCCATTCTCGCGGCAATATCAACACCCAGTCTGATATTTTCTTTAAAGCAGTCGACGACGCTACGTAACAGAGCCTCCATTTCATAAGTCGGTATAGGGTTACCGGATTTAAAATCCTTTAAGCTGATAAAAAGAATGGAAAAAGGAAAGCCGTTGCGTTTGGAGTTATCGACTTTTTCCTGTAGACGGCCTAGCATGGTTTCTTTGGTAATTAATTGTGTTATCGGATCTAAATCAATATGTTCTTTATCCCAGGTTTCTTGGGCTTCCAGTCTAAGTACGTTGATAATGCCTAATGAGCAGGCCAGTAATAATCCAAGTATCCAGGTAAAATACCACATAATAATCTCCTAATAAGCGGTATGGTCGTTCTGATGAATGTGTTCTACCGTTATTTTGCCGCGCAACACACGGAACACCCAGGTGGTGTAAGTAATAACAACAGGCAAAAGAATCACCGTCACCCAGAACATGATTTTTAAGGTACCAAAGCTGGAACTGGCATCCCATATGGTTAAAGAGCTGTTGATGGCAGAACTTGACGGTATCAGAAAAGGAAACATGGACACGCCGGCGGTTAAAATAACGGCAGCCAAGGTTAATGAGCTGGTTATAAATGCCAAACCCGGACGCCCGATTGTTGATAGCGCCATCGTTAATGCTCCAGCACAAAATGCCAAGCCGGGAACCGCCCACAACAGCGGATAATGCGCATAGTTATCCAGCCATAAGCCCGTTTCTTTATTGACTATTTTTGCCAGCGGGTTAGACGGTGCGTTAGGTAAAACGTCACTGCTGATCTGGTAACCATCAATATTGGCAATCCAGATGCCCGCCAGAGCAAAAATGGCGAGTGTTATTATGGCAAAAATAGTGACTACTTTTTTACAACGACGATTAATATCGCCGGTGGTCTTTATTTGTAAAAATACTGCCCCGTGCATAACTATCATGGATAAGCTAACAAGGCCGGCCGCCAAGGCAAACGGGTTTAATAAGGCCCAGAATGAACCGGTGTAAAAAATACGCATATCGTTGTCAAAATAAAACGGTACACCTTTTAATAAATTGCCAAAGGCCACGCCAAAAATTAACGCAGGGACAAAGCCACCGACAAACAAGGCGATATCCCAGTTGTTGCGCCATTTTTGGCTGGGTAATTTACTCCGGTAATCAAAGCCTATCGGCCGCATAAATAACGCAAACAAGGTTAACAGCAAGGCAAAATAAAATCCTGAAAATGCCACGGAATAGGCTACGGGCCAGGCTGCAAATAAGGACGCGCCGGCAGTGACAAACCAAACCTGATTACCTTCCCAGGTAGCGCCGATAGAGTTAATAATCACACGGCGTTCGGTATCATTTTTACCTAAAAAAGGTAGCAAGATGGCGACGCCCAGGTCAAAGCCGCCGGTAATGGCAAAGCCGATCAATAAGGCACCTAAAAATCCCCACCAGATCAAGCGCATGGTTTCATAATCAAACATCATGGTGTGACTCCTGAAGCAATTTCAAAATGGTAACGGCCTTTATGCAGGCTGCTGGGGCCTAACTTGATAAATTTAAGCATCAAGAACATTTCGATGACCAAAAATACCGTATATAAGCCGATATAACCTGCCAGGCTGAGATATAAATCCAGTTCGGTTAAGGAGGATGCACTTAAAAAGGTTGGTAAAATTTCTGCAATCGTCCAGGGTTGTCGGCCAAACTCGGCGACAAACCAACCCATTTCGCAGGCAATCCAGGGTAATGGCATCATCAAAAGACTGGCACGTAATAACCAGGTTTGCCGGCATTTTCGAATGGAACTGGCAATAACGGCCATAACAAATATCACCAGCATAATAAAGCCGCAAACGACCATGATCCGAAAGGTCCAGAATAACGGTACGACTCTGGGCAGCGAATATTGTGCGGCCGACTCTATTTGTGCCTCAGTCGCATCAACGACCTTATCCGTATAACGTTTGAGTAACAAGCCATAGCCCAGGTCTTGTTTATAGCGGTCAAATTCTGCCAGGGTAATTGCATTCCGGTTACCGGCTCTTATTGTTTGCAACGCGGCGTAAGCTTTGATGCCCTCACGTACCCGTAAACGATTTTTTTCCAGAATTTCCGATAATCCGGTGATGGGTTCATCAATAGAGCGCGTACCGATCAGGCCAAGTACCCAGGGAATTTTTACCGCATAACGTGTTTCCATGGTTTCCTGATCAGGAATACCGATTACGGTAAATGCTGCCGGCGGTAGTTCGGTGTGCCATTCGGCTTCAATCGCAGCGAGTTTGGCTTTTTGTACCTCGCCATCGGTATAGCCACTTTCATCACCTAAAATAATGACTGACAATACGGCGGCCAGACCAAAACCTGCCGCAATGGTATAAGAGCGTTGTGCAAAAGCGGCATCACGACCTTTTAACATGTAATAAGCACTGATGCCGAGTACAAAAGCAGAGGCAGTTGTGTAACCTGCAGCAACGGTATGAACAAATTTAACCTGGGCAGACGGATTAAATAACAGCGAGCCAAAGCTGGAAAGTTCCATGCGCATGGTTTCATAATTAAAGTCGGCGCCGACCGGATTTTGCATCCAGCCATTAGCGACCAGAATCCATAATGCGGATAAATTAGAGCCTAAAGCCACCAGCCAGGTCACTGTCAAATGTTGGCCTTTACCGAGTTTATCCCAGCCAAAGAAAAACAGGCCGACAAAGGTCGATTCCAGAAAAAATGCCATCAAACCTTCAATGGCCAGCGGCGCACCAAAAACATCACCGACATAATGTGAAAAGTAGGACCAGTTCATGCCAAATTGAAATTCCATGGTCAAGCCGGTCGTCACACCCAGCGCAAAATTTATCCCGAATAATTTCCCCCAAAACTGAGTCATATCCTTGTAAATTTCTTTGCCGGTCATGACATAGGTTGATTCCATAATTGCCAGTAAAAACGATAAGCCCAAGGTCAAAGGAACAAATAAAAAATGGTATAAAGAGGTTACTGCAAATTGCCAGCGAGATAAATCAACGACGGCTTCTGAAATCATAAACTTCCCCTGTGAGTTGCCGTTCTGTAAGCCAGAACCTGAGATAAACAACAATAAATACAAAGTAAATCAACACGTTTTATGTGTAAATTAAATGTCTTGTTAAAAGCATACTTTTTGTCCGGGTTTACCCTGACTAATTAGTATTGTATGCTAGGGTTAATTTATGTTATTGTCTAGCAATATTAACAAATACTAATATATATTTTTGCTTTCCCGGTGCCTTTATCTGATCAAGTGCAGGTTAATGATTTTTTCGTTGTTCAGGGTATGTGCCGATTCACTTTAATGGGGATGTCAATTGGCAGCACGTCAATTGAAAAAATGTAACGCACGTAATAATAACTATTAATAAGGAGAATAATCATGGCTCGTATTGTAATTTTAGGTGCCGGTATTGGTGGCGTACCAATGGCTTATGAAATGAAGGAAACCGTAGGAAAAAAACACGATGTTATTGTAATTTCCGACTCACCTACTTTTCATTTTGTACCTTCAAATCCTTGGGTTCCACCACGATGGCGAACACCTGAAGACTTAAAGATTGAGTTGGCGCCGGTGATGAAAAAGAAAGGTATTGAATTTATTCAAAAAGCGGCAGCAAAAGTTGATCCGGTTAATAATCAGGTTCAGTTGGTTGATGGTTCAGCCGTTGCCTACGATTTTTTGATTATAGCGACAGGGCCGCGACTGGCCTTTGATGAAATTCCGGGCTTGGGGCCGGACGGCTTTACTTCATCCGTCTGTCATGTCGATCATGCCGCTGTGGCTGCAGAAGATTGGGACAGATTTATGGAAAATCCCGGACCCATTGTTATCGGTGCAGTGCAGGGCGCTTCCTGCTATGGTCCTGCGTATGAATACTTAATGATTCTTGAAACGGAATTACGTAATAAAAAAGTACGCGATAAAGTACCGATGACTTTTGTTACCTCAGAGCCTTATATCGGCCATTTAGGTTTAGGTGGCGTTGGCGATACCAAAGGTTTGATGGAAAGCGCTTTGCGTGAGAAGTCTATTAAATGGATAACGAATGCCAAGGTCGATAAAGTTGAATCCGGCATGATGTTTGTGACTGAAGTTGATGAAGACGGCAACGACAAGAAAAAACATGAGCTGCCTTTTAAGCATTCAATGATGCTGCCGGCATTTACCGGTGTTGATGCTGTGCGTCATGTCGGTGTTGAAGGACTGATCAATCCGCGCGGCTTTGTGTTGGTGGATGAGCATCAGCGTAACGCAACGTTTAAAAACATTTATTCCGTTGGCGTTTGTATTGCCATTCCGCCAATAGAAAAGACACCCGTGCCGGTCGGTGTGCCAAAAACCGGTTATATGATTGAATCAATGGTGACTACCACCGCACATAATATTGCTGATGAATTGGCCGGTAAAGAACCAACACATGTAGCGACTTGGAATGCTTTGTGTCTGGCTGACTTTGGTGACTCCGGGGTGGCTTTTCTGGCTATGCCCCAAATTCCTCCGCGTAACACAACCTGGTCGGCGGAAGGTAAATGGGTGCATCTGGCTAAAATCGGTTTCGAGAAGTACTTCATGCGTAAAATACGCAAAGGTATTAGTGAGCCTTATTATGAAAAGTTAATGCTCAAATTAATGGGCGTAGTACGCATAAAAGGTGAGTAAGATGAGTATTGATAGAATCGTGTTTGCTGTTGCCGGCAGTTTTATCCTGATCAGTTTGTTGCTGGCGCATTATCATTCTGATTTGTGGCTATGGTTTACGGCTTTTGTTGGCGCTAATTTGTTGCAATCAGCCTTTACGGGGTTTTGTCCGATGGCAATGCTGCTTAAAAAGTTGGGTGTCAAGCCGGGATGTGCTTTTTGATTACAGTGTTGGCAGACAGTCTTAAATAAAGTACTGTAAATTTTCACCACGAAGGCACGAAGAGCACGAAGAAAAATATAACTCTTCGTGGTGAAAAATGTTGGAAGACTTCCGTCTATTTCTTAACAGGTATTGTTAGACGTGACACTTACGTGAAGATTATGCTTAAAATAATAAAAAAGAGCTTGGCATTAAGTCTGTTACCGGTACTGTTGCTATCAGGCTCGTCGTCAGTCGTAGCTGATCCTGTTACTAAAAGTGCTGTCGATAAAGCAGTGCCGGAAAAATTAACCAGCCAATCTTATACGCTGGATCAGGCCATTGATTATGCAATCGCCAATAATCCTGACTTGCAAATCGCCATTGAACGCATCAATCAGGCTCAAGCCCAATTAGGTGTGGCACTGTCTGCATTCTATCCGCAAGTAACGGCCAGAGTGGGTTATGAAACATCCAACAATCCGGCTCAGGTCTTTTCGATGATTGTCTCGCAAAGAGATTTTGAACCCAATAACATCAATAATATTAATAATCCGGGTTACCGACAAAATTTTCGTCCTGAAATCATAGGAAAACTGTCGCTGTTCCGTGGTGGTCAGGATTATCAAAATAGTAAAGCGGCGGAGTTGGGCATAGACGCTGCCGAGTTTGAGCGCTCAACCGTTCATAACGCCTTGATTGAAGCGGTAACGGCTTCTTATTACGCTTATTTGGCCGCTATAGAAGCGCAAAAAGTCGCCCAGGATTCCATTTCCGCAATCACCAGTGAGCTAAATCAAACAAAACGACAGTACGAAGCCGGAACTGTCCTTAAATCAGATGTATTGTCACTGGAAGTAAAATTGGCTGAAGTAGAGGATGCCAAAATCAGGGCTACCAACGGTATTGAAATATCCAAAGCCGGTATCGCCAACTTGCTGGGCCTGTCCAGTTATCAAGCCTTTACGGTCGCACCGTCAGCTTCGCTGTTAACCAAACCCAAATTGACAGGATCGTTTAATGACTTGCTTGAACTTGCCATGACGCAGCGTCCTGAAGTAAAAGCTGCCGCCAAACAGGTAGAAATCAGTTTACGTAAGTTAAAAAGTGAGCAGGGCGCTTATTTACCCAAGGCTGATGCTTATGTCAGTTACGGGCAAAATAGCCAGTCGCCCGGATTTTCTAGTAACAAAGATAATGTTACTGCTGGCGTTACTGTCGAAATGGATTTGTTTTCAGGGTTTAGTACCCAACAACGGGTTAGTGCGGCAGAGCGAAAAGCCGCCGAAGTTAGGGAAATAGAAAGAAAAATCAGGCTGGGTATTGAGCAGGAAGTAAAAATTGCCTATCTGAAATTGGAGGAAGGTTTGGCGCGTTTGCGTGTTACCGAAGTCTCGGTACTCGCCGCCGACGAAGCCTTAAGACTGGTAAATGAAGAAAGACGTGCTGAAGTGGTTACGGTCACCCGTTATATCGAATCGGAAGTTGCCAGAAATAAAGCGCAATCGAATACTATCGCAGCGCATTACGATGCCCTGAGTGCAGAAGCGGCATTAAAAAAAGCGGTCGGCGACTGGAAATAACAGCGATTTTTCGTAGCCCCAATGATTTATCCAAAATACAGGAGTTCTCATGTCACAACCTGAACGCAAAAACCGTAACAAAATTATCGCTATTGCCATCGCCGTTTTAGCCTTGATTTTGTTGCTGCTTTACATGCAAGGGACTTTTGTCAGTAAAGTATCGCCCGGCTTAAGCCCACTGGTCAACGATGCAAATACGCCCAAAAGCGAAACTGCTGTGGTTGAAAAAAAACAGGTTGACGATATTCTTAACTGGCCTGGCACGGTAAGATCAAGAATCGTGGCTAATATTGCTGCCAAAATGACAGCTCGCATTATCGATATTAAGGTTCATGCCAGCGATAAAGTCAAAAAAGGCGAGGTAATTGCCATTCTGGATGAGCGTGAACTCAGAGCTCAGGAAAATATCGCCCTTGCCGCGCTTGCCGGTGCAACTGCGCAAGCCGGTCGTGCCAAAGCAGACGAACAACGTACCAAAAGCTTGTACGTTAAGGAGGCGGCAACCCGCGAAAATTTTGATGCCGTCGTCGCCCGTGCAAAAGAGGCGCAAGCGGCGGTCAGTCAGGCAACCAGTACGGTGAGTGAAATCAGAACCCATTTGGCGGATACGCTATTACTGGCACCATTTGACGGTACTGTCGTCAAGCGCCTTAAAGAACCCGGTGACATGGGCTTGCCCGGTGTGCCGGTGGTCACTTTGCAGATACCACAAGGCTTAAGGCTTGAAGCCGACGTACCCGGCACTTGTGCCGGACGTTATCGCACCGACATGGAGGTTAGGGTGCGCATTGATACCCTGGGCCAAACGGTTACGGCTCAAGTCGATGAGATCAGTCCTGATGTCGACTCGCAAACCCGCACTCAATTGATTAAAATTGCCTTGCCGGCAATGGCAGGTTTGCAAGCCGGATCTTTTGGTTGGCTGGAACAAGCTTGCGGCCAACATGAAGCCTTATTGATTCCTGCCAGTGCAGTGCAGCATATCGGTCAACTGGAAGTGGTTATGGTCTGGTCAGAAGGCCGGCAGCTTATGCGCCATATCAGAACAGCCAAAACTTTTGGCAACAGGATTGAAGTTATTTCCGGTTTACACGCCGGTGAAATCGTCATCGTTAATCCACAGCAGGTACCATAATGGACGAGCTGCAAAATCAAAAAACGAAACGTGGCTTGACGACCAAGATTGTCGAAATTTTTACCACCTCACAGTTATCCATTTTATTTCTGATTATTTCGCTGTTGGCTGGAGCTGCAGCACTGGTTCTTACACCACGTGAAGAAGATCCACAGATTGTCGTGCCGGTTATGGATGTGCTGATTGAATATCCGGGGGCTTCCAGCGAAGAAGTTGAAAAGCTGGTGTCGACACCGCTGGAGGTTTTGCTCAAACAAATTGAAGGTGTGGAATACGTCTATTCCATTTCCAAACCCGGTGCCGCGATGGTGACCGTGCGCTATTTTGTCGGCCAGGATTTTGAAGACAGTCTGGTTAAAACCTGGGATCGGCTTATGTCCAACCAGAACCTTATTCCACCAGGGGTTACGCACTGGAAAGTAAGTCCTGTAGAAATTGATAACGTGCCTATCGTATTACTGACACTTTCTGCACAGAATAATAATTATGATTCTATGGCGTTACGCCGTATTGCCGATGAGCTGATTATTTCTCTGAGAAGTGTGGGCGATGTGGGTAAAAGTTGGGTGGTTGGCGGCGAACAACGGCAAGTATCCATTTATGCCAACCCGGCCAGTCTGGCTGCGCATGGCGTAACGCTGATTGAAGTGACTCAGGCGCTGGCCAATGCCAATGTTAATTTACAAGCGGGTAGCTTTGAAAGTAATAACCGTGAAATTCTACTGGAAGCTGGCCCGCATTTTAGTTCATCACCAGAAGTCGGCGCGACCGTTATAAAAAGTGTTGCCGGACGTCCTGTTTATCTGCGGGATGTGGCGCGTATTGAAGATGGCCCGGCAGATGTCGACCATTACACGCGTATCGGCTTTGGCCCTGCTGTCGATGAAATGCCTACGATTGGCAAAGCTACCGGTAACCAGCCGCAAGTCGGGCAAGAACGGCCAATGGTCACTATTGCCGTTGCCAAACGTAAAGGCAGTAATGCCGTTCATGTTGCCGAAGCCGTTATTGCCAACGCAGAAAAAATGCACGGCACGCTGATTCCCGAAGATGTTTTGTTAACCGTTACCCGTGATTATGGCGAAACCGCTAACGATAAAGTGAACGAACTGGTTAAACATTTAAGCTTTGCCATCGTCATTATCGTGGTGTTACTGGCTTTTTCGTTGGGGCTGAAAGAGTCATTTATTGTGTCCATTGCCGTACCGATGACCTTGGCGCTGACTTTGTTACTGGATTATATTTCCGGTTACACCATTAATCGCGTTACTCTGTTTGCCTTGATTCTATCGTTGGGCTTATTGGTGGATGATCCGATAGTGGATGTTGAAAATATCCACAGGCACTATAAATTACGCAAAGAATCACCGCTGGAAGCGCTATTGACGGCGGTCGATGAAGTCAGGCCGCCGACTATTTTGGCGACTTTTACAGTGATTGTGTCATTTCTGCCGATGTTTTATATCACCGGCATGATGGGCCCCTATATGGCACCCATGGCTTTTAACGTGCCGATCGCCATGATTGTCTCGTTAATTGTGGCTTTTACTGTCACTCCTTGGGCCAGCTTCAAACTACTGCAAAGCGAATATCACAAGCATAGCGACGAAGCACCGGAAGTACTCGAAAAAACCTTTATCTATCGGACCTATCGCACGGCCCTGGGCCCGCTGCTAGCGACTCCGAGGCGTGCCAAATTATTTTTACTCATTGTGCTGATAGCCTTTGTAGGTTCAACCATGCTGGCTATTACTCGCGCCGTGCCGCTTAAATTATTGCCTTTTGATAATAAAAACGAATTGCAAATCATGATCGATATGCCGCGTGGCTCAACCCTGGAAAAAACCGATGAAGTTGCGCGTGCCTTGGGTAGTTATTTGGCGACAGTCAATGAAGTGACTGATTATCAAACCTATACCGGCCTTGCTGCACCGATGGATTTTAACGGCATGGTTCGCCATTATTATCTACGCAGTGGTGGTTATGTGGGTGAAGTCAGAATCAATTTATTAGCTAAAGATAAGCGCGAGCAACAGTCGCATGAAATCGCTTTACGCATTCGCTCTGACATAGAAAAAATCGGTAAGCAATACGGCGCCAACCTTAAAATTGTCGAAATTCCGCCAGGACCACCGGTGCTTTCCGGTCTGGTTGCTGAAATCTATGGCCCGCCTCAAGCGACTATTGACAGTTTGATAGCGGTATCCAAGCGCGTCAGAGCCGATATGGAAAAAACCGAAGGCGTGGTCGATGTGGATGATTTTTCAGAGGCGCCGCATGATAAAGTGCGTTTTCAGTTAAATCGGGAAAAAGCGGCCTTGTCGGGTGTTAGCGTTGCGCAAGTTGCAGAAACGCTGCGTATCGCTTCGGCGGGTCAAGCTGTGGGTATTGTACATGCAGACAGGGAGCGTCAGCCGTTGGAAATTCAGTTGCAATTACCGCGTGCGCTACGTTCGTCTATTGCCGATTTATTGGCATTACGCGTAAAAACAGATCAAGGTGAGCTGATACCCTTAAGTGAGCTAGGTACTGCCACTATGGAAAATGAAGATCAGCCCATTTATCACAAGAATCTGCAACGGGTCAGTTACGTCATTGCCGAAATGGCAGGACGCAGTCCGGTAGAAGCCGTTTTTGATCTCAATGATACGTTTGCAGAACGCCCCTTGCCGCCAGGTTATAGCGCCGAATTAGCAGGGGAGGGTGAATGGAAAATTACCGTTGATGTCTTTCGTGACCTTGGACTTGCTTTTGCCGCCGCGTTAGTGATGATTTATGTTTTATTGGTCGGGCAAACCGGATCATTGACCGTGCCGCTGGTTATGATGATCGCTATTCCCTTAACGGTGATTGGGATCATGCCGGGATTTTGGTTGCTTAACCAGTTTATGGCGACGCCTGTTGCAGGTTACCCCAATCCGATCTATTTTACCGCCACCGCCATGATAGGCATGATTGCCCTGGCGGGTATTGTTGTGCGCAACTCCATTATCCTGATCGACTTTATCGAACGCATCCGCGCCCGTGCCGATGTAACGCTTGCCGATGCCCTGATTGAAGCGGGTGCGATTCGCTTGCGGCCTATCTTTCTGACTGCGGGAGCAGCCATGTTCGGTGCCTTTGTAATTATTCTTGACCCGATATTTTCAGGACTGGCCTGGAGCTTTATTTTCGGTATTTTTGCTTCGACTTTGTTTTCATTGCTGGTAATTCCGGTGGTTTATTTTTTGATTAATAAGGAAAAATGAGCCGATTTGTAGCAACGCAGGCTGGGTTGCTTCTTTTCGCAACCCAACAAAATAGGTGCAGCGTAGATTGGTTTGAAACAGTATCAATCCAAGCTACGCTGCTTTAGTGCTTTAGTGCTTTAGTGCTTTAGTGCTTTAGTGCTTAAGCCTTTTTACGTAAAGCGGCTAAACCCAACAGGCCGGATACAAACAGCCAGATTGCGCCGGGCACTGGTACAGCAGCCACAGGTAAAGAGGTTACAGAAACACGGGCAAAGGTGGCTAGACCAGAGGTGTTATTGGCAAATTGTTCAAGCATTATGTGTGCGGCGGTTACGCCTGAGCCTAAGATTGCGGAATCAAAGGCGATACTGTAAGTGTGAAAGAGACCATCATTGACCAAATTGAATGGTGTTGAATAAGTGCTTGAGGTACCTGCTATCCAAGAAAGACTTCCTGGTAAACCGGTACTGATACCAAAATAACCGCCGCCATCAATACCTGCAGTGCCACGATAATCAAAATTAAAATAACCTTTCCCAAACGTATTGGTGGTAAAAATGTCACCTCCATAATTACCCGAACTAAAGCTCAAGTTGTTATCGCTGACGTAAGCGTAAGAGCTGCCTGGGTTGCGGGTCCACGCACTTAAATTGTCAAAGTTGTCGCTAAAATAAGTAACGTTGGCCATGGCTTGCGAGCAAAAACCAAGCGTAAATAATATAGCTAAAAAGAGTTTTTTCATTTTGTTCAGTCCTAAAGGTGAATATCTATGATGAGTTGTGATGAATCAATTAAGTAATATTTGTATACGATCTACTTAAGATCAGTCACGAAGCTGACCTTCTGTAGTTCAATTTAAGTGTAGTCTAAGACTTACTACATGGTACGAATTTACTGACAATTAAATGTAACAGATCGATGGGAGCAGCTTGGTCGGGCAACAGCTTTATCGTTACTCGACACTACGGCATTAGCTTAAGAACCAATGGCGTAAGTCTGAATCAGGTAAGTTCATTAAGTTAAGCAAAGTGAATATAAAAAAATGAAACGAGCGGCGAAGCCATTGCGAAAAGGTTTTTTAATTTAGCGAGCTATAAAGGGCATGGTTTCTGAAATTTACCCGTCCCGGCAGATACGTTAGATCGGTTAGCAAGATAAACATAAACTTATGCTGCAGTTTTGCTATGCTGGACACTGACTGCCGAATGGGTTTTATAGTTAATCTAGGCTTTTGGTGTGTTGAGCTGTTATCGTCGTTGACTACATCTTCAAATGCTTGAGGAGGTTTTCAGGCTGTTTTTTGATTAAATCAAAACTGTCCGAAATCTTGTTTTAACAAAATAAATAAGTTTTTTCTTGTTTCCGAGCTCTCAATTGGGAACGGTTAATTTACGTAACAAAAGCTAGAATCCATATTAATTATGAATCGTACATTTGCTAACATCATCATTGACATAATTGCGGCATTTCTACTTTTAGGTATGATTGCGACAGGTTACATACTGCGTTTTCCGTTACCACCAAGTAGTAATAAAACCTTGAGCTTGTGGGGTTATACCCGCCATCAATGGGGCGATGGCCATTTCTGGATCAGTCTGGGGCTTTTAATAATCCTTATTATTCATTTGGTTTTGCATTGGAACTGGATAGTTACCGTAATAGGTAAACGCTGTCATTTGTTACAAACTGCGCACCCTTCACTAATTCGCAGTGGAATATTAACAGGCAGTATAGTTATCTGTCTTATGACGATTTTTGCCTGGACTGCTGAAAATAGCGTTAAAGAAATAGCCGGCCCAATGCGAGGAAAACAATGGGGGCATAGGGGGAATACTGATCCAGTTAACGAATCTTTAACCACTTTGCCGATACAGAATAGTGTTGATCAACAAGCTGTGGGGTTATGGAAAGATGTCTACCCAATATTCGAGAACAATTGCCTGTCATGCCATGGTCCACAAAAACAGTTAGCCAATTTTCGTGTTGATCGCCGGGAAGATTTTTTCGGAAGTAATGGGCGATCACCTTTAATTTTACCGGGACAGAGCGCTGCAAGTCCGTTAATTGCTATTGTATCGGGGATAAGAAAGGACATGCCGATGGCGAATGTACATAAGCTTTCTGATCAAGATGTTCTGAAACTGAAAGCCTGGATAGATTCGGGAGCAGAGTGGACTGTAAAATCAGATGTTAATATATGGCATTGATTAATTCTCACTGTTTATAATAGCGTATCCCACCGATAGGATTCCTTTTAGGGATAGTATCTGTGGGAACTTATAGTAATATGAATCAGAAATTTAATGATTGAAAACTATATAGCCATATCCAAGAAATATTGGTTTGCCAAACAGGTGCTAATCTATTATTGTTTATGAGTAATGTCCTCAGGAACCGATATTTTTATGCGCACCAAGCTTCAATCTCACTATCCGGTTGCCTATCAATGGCTGCCAAAAACCGCTTTACTAATCATCCTGACCTTAAGTGCAAATGGTTGTAGTTTACTCAAAAGTACTCTGGAATTACCTGAAAGGGGTATACGCTCGCTATTTTCGCTGCATTACGATAACGCTGCGCCGGATCCCGTTGAACTGCAATCCCTGTTGCTTCGTTTTGCAGACGATTATATTGATGCACTCAGTATCGCTTTTAGCAAATTACAGGAAGCCGATGGACAACCCTCTCAACGGCGCAATATGCTGATGCGGCGCATCGCCACCACCAACGATGTGTTGGGTACCGCCACCGGTGCGAATGCTTACGCGAATCTTCTGGATATGGTTATCCTCGTCACCTTAAACAGGATGAATGTCGAGGACTATTGGATGCCCAAGCGCTTTGGTAACTCGGCGAAACCTTTGCTACTTGCATCGCAGGAAACCGAGAAGGAGATTTGGCGTATTGCCGCATTGACACTAGAACCCCTACAGATTAAGGAACTCCGCGTTGCCATAAAAGCTTGGCACGAGCAATATCCTGATGGGCGATCACCCAGTGATGTCGGTTCACTCGGTTTTGCGGCCGAAGTGGGGCAGATGAACCGCAGCGCTCAGCAAGGGATGACCAGTAGTGTTTTTAATCTGCTAGATATTGATCCATTAGCGGGGCTTGATCCCGCTACTCTGGAGCTGGCCAATACCCGTTTGTTTGCTGAACGCGGCTTATTTCTGGGGCGACACATGCCGACCCTGATTCGCTGGGAAACTGAATTATTGGTTATCCAGACCGTCGAAATGCCGCAGATGGAACAGCTGTTAGCCAACACAACACAACTGTCCCAATCGGCAGATCGCTTCAGTCAGACGGCAGAGCACCTACCCGAACTTATTAGCGCAGAGCGCGAACAAATCGTTCAAGCCTTGAATGCGCAGCAGCCTGGTCTTATCAGTCTTGCGGCACAAACAGAGAAAGCACTGGATGCCGGTAAATTAATGTCCACTGCGTCCACCGCCACCTTAAAGTCTTTTCAAGACGTATTGCGGCAAATTGATGCCAGTCCGTCAAACCCGAAAACCGAGCCTTTCCGCATCAACGATTACACAGCCGCAGCCGCACAGATCAACATTGCTGCACAAGATTTGGTGAAATTGTTACAAGCTTTTGACCAGATTCTGGCTCCCGGCAAGTTTGATGAACTATCAACCCGTTTGGATGCGCTGACCCGGAAAACACAAGTCAGCGGTAAAGAATTGGTGGACTATACGATTAAGCAAACTTTATTTTTGGGTTTGATACTGATTGGTTTAGCTTGCGGGATGGTATTAATTTCTTCCGTGGTTTTTTGGCAGTTGAGGAAAAAATTTGCCTGAGCCATTAGCTGATAGTGAAAATATCGGTTATTTTACGAAAGTGCTTTTAGATTTTAGTGATTAACTGCACACAGTCACCTGTTTTTAATAGAGAACGTCAAATTATTATGAATGATCAAGTTATGAGTATTGCAAAAAGAGAGCAGGAGTTATCTTATTATTTGGATAGGCAACCTTACCGTACGGAGTTGGATGGAATCTCCCTGACCATTGCAAAAAATGTATTTCCCTCCTGTTTTGGTATCA
Organism: Methylobacter psychrophilus; assembly: GCF_025583945.1. Classification (GTDB taxonomy): domain Bacteria; phylum Pseudomonadota; class Gammaproteobacteria; order Methylococcales; family Methylomonadaceae; genus Methylobacter_C; species Methylobacter_C psychrophilus. Next base: position 24,828 of record NZ_JAOEGU010000031.1, on the reverse strand, counting down.
CCAGTTCATTTTTTGGTAATTTTATACTCCAGCAAAAACCGGCAGCTACGGCACTGGATATGGGCTGTGGCAGTGGCTATTTTGCTTTTTTATTAAAAAAAATAGGTTGTGAGACCGTATTAGGAGTCGATTTTAATAGCGATGCCGTAAAGTGTGCGACTGAAAATTCCGGTCTTAATCCGTCACTAGCACCAATTGCTTTTATACATAGCGATTTGTTTAATGATGTGCTCTTAACAACATTCGATATTATCGTATTTAATTTCAATTATTATCCTTCCAACGGCGATTTTGGTTTAAATGACGATGGCGGCCGACAAATATTGCAACGTTTTTTTAGTCAGGTAAGTGCTTTTTGTGATTCCGAAACAAGAATTTATATTCCTTATTCAGAGTTTGTAGGGCTTGAGCATGATCCTAAAATGATTTGCCAGGATTTCGGTTTTACCTATGAAATAATGACGACTACAGTCAACGAGACTGGTGAACATTGTATTTATAAGATAATGAAACAATAAGGCTTTGCAGGATGTGAATCCTGCCGGGCAATGCAATATACTCCGCACGGTCACAACTCGATCATAAATTCCGTAAATATGACTGCGCGGAGTATATATATTCATAATTAACCAAGAGAACAACGCATGAAATTTAATCCCTGTATTGATAAATGTACTTCCGGAGGTAGTCATTGCCAAGGTTGTGGTCGTTCATTTGAAGAAATAGCCGGTACTAAAGAATTGGTGATGTCTATTGTCAGTTTTATACAAAGCCAAGGTTATGAGAATAGTGAGGAATTTATTAACAAGATTAGTAAAAGTGTACTTAAGAGATTGCAAAATCCGGTGTAAAGCTACCAAGCTAAAGGCGTTAATATAGAAAGATGAATGAATGAATGAATGAATGAATGAATGAATTAAGTACGTAGTAGGCCGTGCGGTGCGCGCCCTGGCTTTCAATGGGCGCACGGCACGCACTACAGAAAGTTATGTCACTTAATCAACTTTGGTCTCTATAACTTACGTTTCCCTTGTTTAAAATTATAACCAATAAAATCAGACACGTGCGACTTAAAAGTTGAATAAATTGTCAGGTTATATTATTTTTGCCTGAGGTTTTTCAGTATTTCTTCCAAAGGAACCAGGTTCATGGTCATTCTAAATAAAACGTCATTATTTTGTAACAGGCCATAACAATGATAAGTTCTTAGCATAATATTGGTCTGGTTTAAGGTGTTCTCACGCGATTCAGGGAGTTGCCTGACCAGAATATGCAGCTTGTCATTATTTTTAAGTTGATTTACAAAGCGCCGGTCTACTGAAATTTCATGGGACGTATAAACCATAGGGTTAAGTTTAAAGTCATGGTTTTCTAATTGCGCTTTTTCCAGTAGAGCACCTGAGGTAAGGCTACAAGGAAATATTTCCGGGTAGTGTGCGATATTGGCTAGTTCATCAAAATAATCGGATTGCTCGGCTAATGACCCGGATAAAAAGTTTTTGGCAGAACCGTTATTCATAAATTTTCGTTTAAGAAAATAGTCGGTATTCGGAATGCTTGTACGGTCGGGTATTTCGTTAAGATCAGGTAACTGGTTAAATTTCGTATCGGCCAAGAATAGCGGATATTGTGTTTCTTTTTTAAATCCCAGTAATACGGTTTTGTCATCAGACTTCATGGCAATACGGTTGCCCAGTGTCAGGCCGGGAATGGTTTTAATTAGGGTTTTTTTAATATCGAGATAAACAGGCGTTCGTGGCCTGACTGCGTTAACAAAGGTGATTTGATAATTACTAAAATGCAGATTGTTTTCGGCAATGATCCGGTTTTCATGATGCGCTTGCCGGTATAGGCGCATTTGATATTCAATAAGTGTGTTCAGTTGATAGCCCAGAACAATAGGACCTTTAAACGGATTATGAGTAACCTGTAACCATTTATGCTTGTCATGAAACAAATTAAAGTCATCAGTGGCGTTACGGGCCACTTCGATATGAATTTGGTCAAAGGTGAATGACTGATTTTTCATGTTTCTTTCATTGGGAATGGTGTTATTAATAGTCAGGTGTTCAGGGTCACCGATTAGCCTGCTGTTGTCAATAAATCGGCTAAATCTCTCAACTATTAATAGTTGTATTGCTCCATTGCTGTCGCTGTCAGAATAAAATGGCTATTTTGATTTGCAATAAACAGTCAGTAAGAGTGGATCAAATAGCTCGTTGTTGACTGTATGTTGAAAAATGTTGAAGAGTGGTGTATTTAATTAGGTCATGTTCTGTTAAATTTAATAGATTTAGTAAAAATACTGTGTGATGTTATGATGGGTATACCAATTTAATAATAAAAAAATTGAATGCCTAAGTCTGAGTCCACTAAGAATAGCGATCTGCTTTCTCCATTTTTACCAGAAGAGCAGGTATTGCCAACTACGGATATATTGCAATATTGCTTCGAGCAAATGCCTGATGGCGTCGCTTACTGCAAGATGATTTACCTGGACGGTAAGCCAACAGATTTTATTTATCTCTATACCAATCCTTCATTTCATAAGCAAACCGGCCTCGGTGCTGTAGTCGGTAAACTTGTCAGCGAGGTCATTCCAGGGCTTTTTGGGTCTAATCCGGAACTCTTTAAAATTTACGGTACTGTTGCCAATGGTGGTGATGCAGAAAGCTTCGAAATTTTTCTTAATGATCTACAACTATGGTTTTTGGTACAGGTTTTTAGTCCAAAGTCTGAGCATTTCGTTGCCACATTTAAAGTTATCAATCAACGCAAATCTGCCGAGCAATCATTAGTTGCAAGTGAAAAACTATACAAAGCTTTGCTGGAAGATCAAACGGAAACCATTTGTCGCTTTAAAGCCGATGGGACCATCCTTTATGTAAACGAAGCTTTTTGCAAATTTTTTGACCAATCAAGAGAATCCTTAATTGGTCGGACATGGTATCCACGGGTATTTTCCGAAGACCTGCCTTTAATCAATGACAAACTGAATTATCTTTCCCCTGACAATCTTGTTGTAGTTATTGAAAACCGTATTATTACATCAGGTGGCCTTTTGCGTTGGGGCCAGTTTACCAATCATGCTTTTTTTGATGATAATGGCGTCTTGTTGGAGATGCAAGTCGTCGGACATGACATCACCGAGAATAAGCAAATTCAGGCAGCTAATCTTGAACTGTACACCCGGCTTACGCAAATTTCCTCCCGGGTTCCTGGTGTCATTTATCAGTACAAATTACGTCCCGATGGAAGTTCTTGTTTTCCTTATGCTTGTGATGCCATTCAAGAGATTTATCGACTTACGCCGGAAGAGGTAAAAGAAGATGCAGCCAGTGTTTTTGCCTGTGTTCATCCTGAGGATTATGACGGTGTTGTTGAGTCAATCAGACAATCGGCAGTAACGCTTGAGCCTTGGCAGTATGAGTACCGCGTTCGGTTTTCTGATGAAACCGTTCGCTGGTTATATGGAAATGCTGTCCCCGATAGAGAGCCTGACGGATCGATTCTCTGGCATGGTTTTATTACTGACGTTACCGATCGCAAGCAAATAGAAATCGCTTTGCAAACGGAAAGTGAAAAAAACGCCGCATTATTACGTCATGCCAGTGATGGTATAACCATCATGGATATTGACGGTAAGCTGCTGGAAGCCAGCGATGCCTTTTGCAATATGCTGGGCTATAGCCATGAAGAAATGATGGGTATGCACGTTTCACAGTGGGATGCCGGTACTTGTGAAAGCGAACCCATGAACATAGTAAGAACCCAATTTGAACAGCCTGTTCGCTTTCAGTTTGAAACGCGCCATCGCCGTAAGGATGGCACGATCTACGATGCGGAAATCAGCGGTTATCCGATTGATCTTAATGGGCAACCGGTATTATTTAATTCCACACGCGACATCACTGAGCGCAAGCTGGCCCAGCAAGCCCTACAAAGGGAAAGCGAGAAAAATTCATTATTCCTGCGAAGTGCAAGTGATGGTTTTCATATTCTGGACACTAATGGCAACATTATTGAAGTAAGCAATACTTTTTGTGTCATGTTGGGCTATGAACGTGAAGAATTGATCGGTATGAATGTTTATCAGTGGGATGCCGCACTCACAAAAAATGAAGTCGCGGAAAGACTAAAACAACAATTCATAAGCTCTGCACGTTCGCAATTCGAGACACGTCATCGGCGTAAAGACGGCAGCATTTTTGATGTTGAAATCAGTGGTTTTACACTCGAGCTGAATCATGTTCCTTTAGTTTTCTATTCATCACGCGATATTACACAACGTAAATTTTTGGAAGCAGCACTCGCAACATCGACAAAAGAAATTCAGGATTTATATAATTATGCTCCCTGTGGCTATCACTCGCTTAATAGGGATGGAATTTTCATTCGTATTAATGATACTGAGTTGCAATGGCTTGGCTGTGAACGTGATGAGGTAATTGGTAAAATGAAATTTAGTGATTTTCTTAACGATGCCGGTAAAGCGCAGTTTTCGGAAATATACCCTCGTTTTGTAGAAGGTGGGCATATTGAAGATTTGGAATTTGATTTAATCTGTAAAAACGGCGATAGCCGTCAAATGATTATAAGCGCTGGTTCTATCAGGGATACCGAAGGTCGTTTTGTAATGAGTCGTACGGTTTTATACGATATTACCCAGCTCAAGAAAATTCAAACTGAACTAAGCCTGTTAACTATTGAGCAACAAGTAATGCTGGATAATGAATTGGTTGGCATTATGAAGTTGCGAAACAAACAGGCAATCTGGATAAATACGGCAATGGAACGTATTTTCGGGTATAACGCCGATGAATTGGATGGGCAGCCGAGTAGTATCTTATTTCTGGATGGCTTCTCATGCGAAATATTTGAAGCGGCTGCGAATGATACTTTCAATACACAGAGTACTTACCGAACTCAACTGGAAATGAAACGGAAAAACGGCGAGAGAATCTGGGTTGATATTAGTGGTGTGCAATTGTCTGATAATGGCGATCAGTCAATGTGGATGATATTAGACATTACCCCGATGAAGCAACATCAACAGGAAGTTGAACGAATGGCTTATCACGATATTTTAACCGGTTTGCCGAACCGATTGCTGGTTGGTGACCGATTGCAACAGGCGTTGGTTCAGGCAGAAAGGGCAAATCAGTCCGTCGCGGTTTGCTATCTTGATCTTGATGGCTTTAAGATCGTCAACGATCAATTTGGTCATGCTGCCGGAGATAAGCTGCTAATTGAAGTTGCACATCGCATGCAGGCATCAGTTCGAGCAAACGATACTATTGGTCGTTTTGGTGGCGATGAGTTTGTATTGTTACTGACTAATATTAAAAATATCGATGAATATGAGTTTGTATTACAAAGAGTTATCGATGCAATTAATATACCTGTTTCAATAGATGATGCTACTGAAGTCTCGGTAGGTGCCAGCATTGGTGTTACGCTATTTCCTTATGACCGCGATGATCCTGATAAATTATTGCGGCATGCAGATCAGGCGATGTACCAAGCTAAAAAATCAGGGCGTAATCGTGTTTGTCTGTACGAAACTATCAATCCATAAAGAGTCAGGACATTAACGTCGACCACCTATTGTCCGGTCTGTGTCAAAAGTTGAGTATTGCAAGGGAAGCATAATAACTGTTAGATGATCTGCTAAAATATTTTCCCAAGCTGATAATTTACCGACTTTAGACTGATGTTATTCTCGTTCGAGATCTTCTGTTGTATTTCGGCATTAACTTAAAATTTTTGCGATATAAGTGTATTTAGGGTAAAACCGTAATAGGTATTTTTGCCTGGGATATTTTTTGGGAGAAAAAAATGGCTACTGTATTAATTACCGGTGCAAATCGCGGCTTGGGACTTGAGTTTTGCAAACAATATGCCTCTGAAGGTTGGCGAGTATTAGCCTGTTGCAGAATGCCGGAAGCGGCATCCGAATTATTGAATCTTGCCGAACAGTCTCCTCATGTTTCCATATTTGCTTTGGATGTGGGAAATTTTGAGCAAATCGAACAATTGGCTGCACAACTTGATGATACGGCTATTGATGTGTTGATTAACAATGCCGGGGTTTATGGCGATAGCAATGAACGAGGCTTTGGACAGCTGGATTATGAAGCCTGGACTAAAACATTAGTCATCAACATACAGGCTCCAGTAAAAATGGCCGAAATATTTTTACCACACCTGCAACGTGGCGATAAAAAACTGCTGGTTGCGATCAGCAGTTTAATGGGTAGTATTGCCGATAATAGTAGTGGCGGTAGTATTATTTACCGTTCCAGTAAAGCGGGGCTTAATGCGGTAATGAAAACCTTGGCGATTGATCTTAAGGAGCAAGAAGTTGGTGTATTGATATTTCATCCGGGTTGGGTAAAAACCGATATGGGCGGCGAAAATGCTCCGCTTGAAGCCGTTGAGAGCGTTGCCGGAATGCGCCAAACCATCGCAGCATTTTTACCTGAACAGAGTGGCAGCTTTGTAAAATACGACGGAACTGCGCTGCCTTGGTAAGAAATGTATTCGGCAAGCAGGCCATAATATGGGTTGCTTGCCGGATAGAAGTTAAGGTTACAACTGTTTATCATTCACCCAGTTTACCACGAACTGTTTAACCTCAGACTGTCCCTGCTTAAGAGTTGCTGGCCGTTAAAAAAAATTCCTAAAACACAGTCGTTAACGCTTTATCTTTAGTCCTGAAAAGTAAGAAAGCAGTTGTTATTTGTTATGTTATATTATAACATCTCAGTCAATGCAATAACCTTTTCTAACTGCTAACACTACTCAATGACTTCAAAATTATTACCAGTAACTGTTCTTTCCGGTTTTTTAGGCGCCGGAAAAACCACCCTGCTTAATCACATTCTCTCTAATCGCGAGGGCTTGAAAATAGCCGTTATCGTTAACGATATGAGCGAAATTAACATTGATGCCGCACTGGTGAAAAATGAAGTGACTCTTAATCGTGCTGAAGAAAAACTGGTGGAAATGAGCAATGGCTGTATCTGTTGCACATTACGCGAGGATTTGTTGGTGGAAGTCGGTAAATTGGCTAAAGCGGGGCGTTTCGATTATTTGTTGATTGAATCAACCGGTATTGCAGAGCCCATGCCGATCGCTGAAACGTTTACTTTTCGGGATGACGACGGTGTCAGTTTATCAGATATTGCCAGACTCGATACCATGGTGACAGTGGTTGATGCCGTTAATTTCATGCGTGATTATCTGGAAGCGCAATCACTAAAAGACATTAATGCCGAGTTGGGCATTGATGATGAACGCAATATCGCTGATTTACTGGTTGAGCAGGTTGAGTTTAGTAACGTTATTTTAATTTCAAAAGCCGATTTGGTCTGTAGTGATGAGCTTGATAATTTAGTCGCCATTCTTAAATCCCTGAACCGGGATGCCGAGATCATTCCTATGGTTATGGGTAACGCCCCACTGCATAAAATATTGAATACGGGTCGTTTTGATTTTGAACAAGCAGAGCAGGCATCGGGTTGGCTGCAAGAAATGCGTGGCAGCCATAAGCCTGAGACTGAAGAATACGGCATAGCCAGTTTTATTTATGCCGCCCGCCGGCCATTTCATCCAGAGCGTTTTTATGATTATTTATATCGTAGTGATTGGGATAACGGCACCTTACTACGCTCCAAAGGCTTTTTTTGGCTGGCCTCTCGGCCGGAGTGGGTAGGTAATTGGTCACAAGCTGGCGGCACCATGCAACATGGCTGTGCCGGTCGCTGGTGGGCATCGGTGCCGGAGGCCGAATGGCCCGAAGAGATGGTTGCTGACATTCAAGCCAGTTGGCAAATGCCTTTTGGCGACTGTCGGCAGGAACTGGTTTTTATTGGCCAAAATATCGATGCCGAGCAAACACGTAGGGAACTGGATCAATGTTTATTGAGTGATACTGAATTATCTGTTGGTCAAGAAGAATGGAAAACCTACCGGGATAGTTTTCCGGAATGGCTTGCTGATGAGCAATCCTGATTACATTATTCATGCGACAGGCATAGTCTTGCTAATGGTTTTGGGTTTGTTATGGCAGCGGAGTGGCAGCAAATGTTTACAACGCATGGCATCCAATTTATTTGTTTTAGTATTGGGTATGTTATTAGTCGATGTGTTCGTGCATCTGTTACCCGATGCGCTTGCCGACTTTATTTACAGGACACACAAGCATGCTGTTTCAGGAAATTTTCGGATTGGCCAATAACATGAATCTTTCCTTTGAAGTAGTTGCGGGCGCTATTGGCGCAAGTTGTTTGGTTAGTCTTACCTCGATGAGTGGATTGTTTGCCTTATGGATTGAACCGGAGCGCCTTAAGCGTATTATTCCTTATCTGGTTGCCTTGGCGGTAGGTGTCTTGTTGGGTGATGCTTTTATTCATCTGATTCCCGATGCCGTTCAGCGTCAGGGTTCAATTTCTACAGTCTGTTTGACGGCATTGCTGGGTATGTTTTTATTCTTTGTACTGGAGAAACTGGTACGTTGGCGTCATGACCATAGGGTCAATTTATCTGATCAAAACATTGCTATTCGCCCGATTGCCAAGATGAATTTGATGGGTGATGCCGTGCATAATTTTGTCGATGGTATTTTAATAGGCGGCAGTTTTTTGGTGGATCCCGTGCTGGGTTTTACCACGACATTGGCGATTATTGCCCATGAAATTCCCCAAGAAATAGGCGATGTTGGAGCCTTGGTGTATGGCGGTTATTCTCCTGCTAAAGCAGTACTGTACAATTTTTATTGCTCGTTGAGCGTGGTAGTTGGTGCAGTTTTTGCCTTGTTATTCAGCCAGTTGGCTGAGTCGTCGCTGGTCTTTTTGTTGCCGATTGCTGCCGGAGGCTTTATCTATATTGCCGCTACCGACATGATACCGGCGTTGCATGAGCATTCTACGATACCCAATCTGATCGGACAAACCACTATTTTCGGCTTGGGGATTGGTTTTATGCAGTCAATCATTATTCTTGAAAACACGTTACTAAGTCAATGAGGCTCACCATGGTTGCCAATCCAAAATATGTTTTTATGCCCCGATACGTTCATGCCTTTCTTTCCTCTGAGATGGTTGATTTGTCGAATATTTACCAACCGGACATCAACATTTGTTTGGTTGAGCGAAACGTCGATCGTACGCTGGAGGCCTTTGTTAACAGGCTTTTATTGACTAAAAAAGAAGTCAGTGTTGTGGAGAATTTAGAATCGGCAACATTTGATTTTTTTAAGCTGATTCCCCATGTCGGGGATTTGCCGGGTTATCGTACGTTTTGTCGAGACGTTGCGCGACTGGCGATAATATTTAGTGACTTATTTGATTTAAAACGGGTTGGTTTACGTTTACGAACTATGGATCATCCAATGTGTCCACGCTTTCATGTGGATTCGGTTACTTGTCGGCTGGTTTGCACCTATGGCGGTGTGGGTACCGAATGGCTGGAAAGCGCTTATGTTGATCGCAGTAAATTAGGTAAAAGATCTGCCGGATTTACAGACGAGCAATCAGGACTTATTTTAGATCCTAATGCCCTTTATATCATGCCTGCCTATGCAGTGGGATTATTGAAAGGCAGTGCTTGGGAAGGTAATGAACAGCACGGCGCAGTCCACCGTTCGCCGCAGGTTAGTCAGGAATTGCCACGCCGGTTATTGTTAACGCTTGATTTTGGCTAGAAAACTCACGCGCGATGCGCACCAAATAATTTCTTATCACTTACAGGATTTTTAATGTTTGATCATAACCGCTCTACACCAGTCCCCGTCACGATTTTAACAGGTTTTTTAGGTGCAGGAAAAACGACTCTTCTAAATCGTATTCTGTCTGAGGAGCATGGTCACCGTATTGCCGTTATTGAAAATGAATTTGGCGAAGCCGGTATTGATAATGACTTGCTTATTCAGGGTAAGGAGCAAATCGTTGAAATGAACAATGGCTGTATTTGTTGCACTGTGCGCGGCGATTTGGTGCGTATTTTAGGCGAGTTGGCCGAAAAACGTGATCAAGGCTTACTGCATTTTGAGCGGGTCATTATAGAAACGACAGGCTTGGCAGATCCTGCTCCGGTTGCGCAAACGTTTTTTGTTGAAGAAGAGATTAATGCATATTATTTGCTGGATGCGATTATTACTGTCGTAGATGCCAAGCATGCCCTTAAACAACTTGACGACAATCATGAGGCAGAAGAACAGGTTGGCTTTGCTGATCGATTATTGATATCCAAGACCGACTTGATAACACCGACAGAAGTCATTGAGTTGGAAACAAGATTACGTGCAATCAATGCCAGAGCACCTATCGCGCAGGTTCATTTTGGTAAAACCGATATTAGTGAAATTCTTGATATACGTGGCTTTAATCTTAATGCCATTTTAGATATTGAACCCGATTTTCTGGACGATGTCAGCCATGAGCATGATGCGGGTATATCATCGTTTGTGTACCGTACCGACAAGCCCTTGGACGCTGTTAAGTATATGGCCTTTATGGATATTATGATGCGTAAATATGGCAACGATTTATTGCGTTATAAGGGCATCATACATATTGCCGGTTGTGAAAAAAAGCTGATATGCCAAGGTGTACACATGCTTATGACAGAAGATCTTGGGACTGCTTGGCCAAAGAATGAAGCACGCGAGTCGGTGCTGGTATTTATTGGTCGTAATTTGCCCAAGCAAGAAATACATGACGCTTTAGATAGCTGTAGAATTATTTAAAATGTTAACACGCTTAAAAGGCGGGCAGCTATTCGATCCCGCACAAGGTTTAAATGGCACCGTTCAAGATCTGTATTATCGTGATGGCGTGCTTATTGCAATGCCCGATTTGGGAGCTGTGATTGACGTGGACTATGATGTCTCCGGTAAAGTCGTTATGGCCGGAGCAATTGATATTCATAGTCACATTGCTGGCGGCAATGTTAATACGGCACGCTTGTTACTGCCCGAACAACACCGAAATAGTATGGCTCGCAAGCTTGGACACGCGTTCAGTACCGCGCGTTGGTCAACTACGGAAACCGGTTATCGCTATGCAAAAATGGGTTATACCACGGTCGTTGAACCGGCTGTACTACCCGCTAATGCCTTGGATGCACATTTACAAATGGCTGATATTCCCATAATTGATACTGCAGGCCTTGCGATACTCGGCAACGATGATTTTTTATTGCGACTGTTACGTGCCAAAGCCTCTCAAAACCAGATTAACGATTATGTTGCCTGGACATTACAGGCTACATGCTGTCTGGGTCTAAAAGTTATTAACGCCGGTGGCGCCAATGCTTTTAAATCGAATATGCGCAGTTTTGATCTGGATGATATAGTGCCGGATTACGGTGTCAGTTCGCGGCACATTTTGCAAACGCTGCAACGTGCCGCCTGCGATATACAGTTGCCACATCCGGTACATGTGCATTGTAATAATTTAGGGATTGCCGGTAATGTCGATACTGCGATAGCCACCATGGAAGCAGCACAGGGTTTGCCCATGCACTTGGCGCATATTCAATTTTATGGCTATGGGGCGGAAGGGGCACGAGGTTTTTCATCAGCAGCGGCAAAATTAATTGATGGCTTTAACAAGCATCTTAATATCACTATGGATGTCGGCCAGATTTTGTTTGGCCAGACAGTGACTATTTCGGGTGATGTCATTGCCCAATATAGTCGACGTAATGACGCTACACCCAATAAATGGGTTATGTGGGATGCTGAAGATGAGGGTAGTGGCGGCGTAGTACCTTATCGTTACAAGGAAAAAAGTTTTATTAATAGTCTGCAATGGCTGATTGGTTTGGAAGTTTTTTTGTTGGCCGAAGATCCCTGGCGTTTGTTCTTTACTACCGATCATCCCAACGGCGGGCCGTTTACGCGTTATCCACATTTAATCAGATTATTGATGGATTATGATTTTCGTCTTGAATGTATGGCCGGGTTAAATCAGGAAGCGGTTGCCATGAGCTTGCTAAAAGACTTGAAAAAAGAATTTACCCTCTATGAAATGGCTATTATGACCCGCACCGCAGCGGCACGTATGTTGGGATTACATGATCGTGGGCATTTAATGCCGGGTGGTATTGCTGATATTGCCGTATATTCTTTTAAAGATAATAAGGAAGAGATGTTTAGTGCTGCTGATCTGGTCTTTAAAAATGGGGAATTAGTGGTGAAAAATGGCATAGTACAGACACCGCGTAACGGTACCACACAAACCATACAGGTGCCTTTTGATGCTAAAATCAAACGTGATATACAAGCTTACTACGATCGATTTTATAATCTGAGTCTGGATAATTTTAAGGTGGATGCCATTAGTTTCAGACAAACTGATAGCGAGCGTTTTGTCAGGCATAATGCCGGAGAACCTTATTTTGCAGGTCAGGCATCTCCAAAATGATGTTCTCTAAATACCTTTAATCGCTCAATATCATGAATCATTACAACTTATCTTCATCCGTTAAAGCGCTTGAACGGATCCCCGTGTTTATTATCAGCGGCTTTCTGGGTAGCGGTAAAACTACGCTACTTAATCAGTTGCTAACTCATGTACCGAGGTCTGCGGTTATTATTAATGAGTTTGGCGCTACCCCGATTGACCAACAATTACTGCGGGAGCATAAAATACCATTGTCGACGTTGGCAGGTGGCTGTTTATGCTGCCAGGTTAAAGGCTCGTTAACGCCGCTGCTTAAAAATCTGCGCATGGCCTGGGATTCCGGGAATACACCTTTCGATCGGGTGATCATTGAAACCAGCGGTGTTGCCAATCCGGAACCGATTCTGGATATTTTGTTAAGAGAGCGTTGGCTGTCCAAGCGCTATAGTTTGCAGGGCGTTATTAGTACCGTTTCAGCGATCATGGCTGAAGAGCATTTTGACTACTTTCCTGAAGCACGAGCGCAGCTTGCCTGGGCAGATACCGTGGTAATGACCCAAACAGACTTGGCAAACGCTCAACAACTTGAACGAATAAGCACGCGACTTGATCAGTTGGCTCCTGCGGCGAACCGACTGGTTGTTGTTCAAGGCGATATTGCTCCTGACGTGTTACTTGATTTTCCAAAAAAATTCAGACAACTGCGAAATGATAAGTTATCTGATTTACCTGATCATGGCTTTAGCACTCTCTCTTTACAACTTGAACATCCGCTACCGTGGGAACGCGTACAAAAAGTATTGGACGACTTGATTACTCACTATCCCAGTCAGTTGGTGCGTGTTAAAGGCCTGATTTATACGCCGGAACAAAAAGAACCTTTGCTGGTACAAGCAACTTCGGGAAAAATTTATCCTCCCGCGAGACTGCCGATAAGAGCTTCTGATGACGGGATTGGCAGACTGGTTATTATTACTCGGGGCGAAGTCAGCGGTTTGGCAGAAGTGCTGATGGCAAAGTTACAGAGTATTTAAATAACTATCACTGTTCAGAAAACAGGCGTCTGTAAAGAATAGACGATCTATTAAATAAAAGATTATTAATCTCTAAAAAATACAGGTATAGCTACAAATTATATTTATTTTAAATATAATGAGTTAAAAGTAAATCTTATTACCTGCCTGTTGGTGATGTTTGGAGAGAGAGGATAATTAAATATGGAACCGAGATCGTCAAGTCAGGAGCTTCATCATGAGATTTTTGGTTCAATTCTGGATCGAGCCGAGATGACGCCCTATTTATTATTATCGGCTGATAATTATCAGACGGCGCTCAGGCAGGCGACCAAAATGATGAATAATCGCGGGTTTGATATTATTGGTAATGGTGAGCTTCAGGAAAGTGAGCAGAAGAGAGCCAAAGTTTATATTAACCGAACTTATAACTATTTTTTTAACTGGATGTTTGCTTTTGTCAAGCCGCAACTTGAAGGCCTTTTTGCCCTGGATTCCATCAACGCCGAACTCTACCGGGGCTGCCTACAAGCGATTGAGCAGGTAGAAGCTGTCCTTAATAATAAAGGCTTTCAGGACATAGTTCATGACGATCCGCGACACCTTTTTTTGCTGGCTTCTTCAAGAAAATATCCAGCGGTGTTTCATGGTTATCAGGGGGAAAACCGGGATGTTTCTCTGGAATGGCAGCAAACAGCCTGTTCCTTGTTAAAGATGGGTTACCTGATCAAGTCTATTGAAGAAGAAAGTCAGGATATTAATGATTATGCGCAATTAGGCTTTTTTCTGGAAACAGAACATCAAAGTCTTGATGATCTTTTTAATTATGACTGGGAAAATCCAAAGCATATTCCTGCCAGCGAATCGGCGCAAAATGCCTTTGTGAAAATATCCTCATTTTTTCATAAGCTAAAAGAATCTATAACGGTTGATGATGAACAAAACAGCTTTGTTTTTGATAGCGGTGATGGTGTTCGGGTTAATATCACTGAAATTAAAGCCAGATTAAAAAGTCCGGAAAGTATGGTGACCAAATTAGGTAAAGATTTGGAGGGAGAAGCTTATGATATCAGGGATATTCTGGCGATTACTTTTATACTGAAGGACAAGGATGATACGCTGAAACTGTTTCATGCCTTGCAAAAAAAAGGAGTCATTCTTCAGGAAAATACCAATTCTCAATCGATAACCCAAACACTGTTCGATGATCCGAAAAGCATGATAGAAGCGGTGCGACGATTAATGATTAGTCTTTCAAAAAGTGCGGGTTATGAAGAAAGTTCTACAGAACAGGATTTGCTCGCCAATGCAAAAACATTTTATGAGGCGCTGAGTATGAATGCAAAAAAAAACCAGCATTCCTCTTTAGGCCACCGGAAATTTCAATGCAAGATCAGTTTTTCATTACCGATCCATAGGGAAGCCGAAACTCATAAGATCATGATCCCCGGGACACCGATATATGCCCGAAGAAATCAGATTAATAAACAAACCCAGGAACATACTTTGGGTGTGGAGTTACGTATATCCGATGAAGAGAGCTGGCGTACCTCTGAGCAAAAAGGCGATTCGCATCATGATGCTTACAAATTCCGCCAGTTAATTTGGGTGATGAACAGGGTTTTAAAAAATGTTTTTCACCTGCCAAAAGAGAGTATTTCCCAGTTAAAAAAAGACCAGTCGATCCTTTTTTCTTAACACCTGTAGTCATTGATTAAGCCTGACTCCCAAGCTTCAGCTTGGGAGCCAGTGTATGTAATAATGAAAGACCTGAACCATTTTTCTGCTGTTGTATTTCTTGGTTGGTGAGGCTACGCTTATCCACCCTACAGTTTTAATATTTTTAGTATCAAAAAATGCTTTTCTTCGTGTCTCGGCAATTGCTCCTGCATTGCTCTATCTCCTGCATCCATGCAGTCGTCGGTAACTGCTCCTGCGTTGCTCTCGATCGCTGTTCCAGACGCGATTCTACCTTCCGCCATCCATGGCTACGTACCTCCGGCATAATCCACAGGGATGTGGTGAATGCAGAGTTTGCAGGAGCAAATATCTGTCCATGCAGTCGTTCGTGGTGAAATATTTTGCTTTTGTCTTTCGTACATTCTTCGTTGTGACAATATTTTAAGCTTTTGGATTTACAGTAACGCTTTAATTTCGGGTACGCAGGATCCGCAGTTAGTGCCTGCTTTAAGGCAAATCCCCACTTCCTGATGGGTTTTTAGGTTTTTTTCCTTGATTGCCGCTTGTATGGTTTTTTCGCCGACATTAAAGCAGGCGCAGACGATAGTACCGACATCAGGAATTCCGACGGGTGGTCTGCCGGTTAGTAATGCCATCCGTTCCGGTATTTCTAATTGGGTCTTTGCAAAGAGACTGGTTAACCAACTGCGTTCAGGAAGCGTGTTATCTGCAGCGATAAAAATGACAGTTTCCAATTGTTTATTGATAATTTGTGCTGACCGGTAATTACCCTTTGCCGAGTCTTGGTATTCCTGCCATTGGGGATTTTCGGCTGTCGCACTACAGAGATTTTTTTGGACACTGCTACGCCAGTCTTCAGGCAAGGTAACTCCCGCCAGTTCATAACGGTAAAACTGTTCACCCTTGATTTTGACCTGATATTCTGATTCGGTAATAGTCAGTTCTCGCCGGGATAAAATGAAGCCTTGCCAGACAGGTTGATAAGCCTTGATTCGAACCGGCGTGTGTTTACTTTCCGGTTGTTTGGAAACAGGGTCAACAACCGGATTGACTAATGCGCCCATACGTCCCTGACTGGCATATTGGTTCGTCCAGTGCATAGGCACAAACAAGTTGCCCTGTTGTTGGCTGTCGGTAACCTGCACACGGGCAATCATTGAGCCCCAACTGCTTTCGATAACGGCCAGGGTATTGGCTGGCAGGCCATAGTGTTGTGCATCGACAGGATTTACTTCGACAAAAGGCTCGGGCTTGTGTTGATTTAATTTGGCGGCGATAGCCGTACGGGTCATGGTATGCCATTGATCACGCAAGCGGCCGGTGTTTAATATCAGCGGGTAATTTTTATCCGGCAGATTAACCGGAAGTCTGGGTTCTATGGCAATAAACTGTGCCTTACCCGATAGGGTGAAAAATTGTCCATCATCAAAAAAACGCGCTTTTCCTTGTGGATAAGCTTGATTCACCGGCCATTGAATGGGTTGTAGAAGGTCATAATCCTGCTGGCTGATTTTTGCAAATGCGGATATATCAAAATCACGCAGGCCTTGGTCGGTATTATTTTCAAAACCTGAAAGTGCGGCGTGTTCACAAAAAATTTCGCTGGCATTCTGGTAATGGAAAGCTTTTTCAAAACCCATGCGCCTGGCAACTTGAGTGATAATCCACCAGTCGGGTTTGGCGCTGCCTGCCGGACTAAATAGTGCACGCTGGCGAGAAATACAGCGTTCGGAATTGGTGATGGTGCCGTCTTTTTCGCTCCAGCCTTGTGCCGGTAACAATACATGCGCCAACGCTGTAGTATCGGTATTGGCAATACAATCCGAAACGACTACAAAATCACAGCGTTGCAAGGCTTGTATGATTTTGTTGGCGTTAGGCATACTGACGACGGGATTGGTCCCCATGATCCACACGGCTTTTACTTTACCGTCGTAAATGGCATCAAACAAGTCGACAGCGGCAAGCCCGGGTTTCGTGGCAATAGTCTGCGTATCCCAAAATCTGGCTACACGATCTATATCGTCGGTATTGGAAAAGTCCATGTGCGCAGCCAGTTGATGAGCCAAACCACCGACTTCGCGGCCTCCCATCGCGTTGGGTTGGCCGGTTAGCGAGAAAGGCCCCATGCCGGGTTTGCCAATTCTGCCGGTAGCAAGATGGCAATTGATAATGGCATTGACTTTGTCAGTGCCCGATGACGATTGATTGATGCCTTGACTGTACAGGCTCATGACTTTTTCATGGCTGGCAAACCACTGATAGAAGTGGTTCAAGTCTTCTACCGCTAAGTTGCATTGCGCGGCAACTTGTTCGATAGAATGACTGCTGTTGGTGGCGGCATTAAGGGCTTTAGAAAAACCTTCGGTATGGGCGTCTATGTAGGTCTGATTTAGGATATTTTCCTGATGCAAGTAGTGTAGTAAGCCGTTAAACAAAATGCCGTCACTACCGCTGGCGACCGATAAATGCAGATCGGCAATGTCGCAAGTGGACGTGCGACGGGGATCAATCACCACGATTTTTAATGTGGGGTTGGCTTCTTTTGCCGCCCGTATACGTTGAAAACTGACCGGATGGCACCATGCCGCATTGGAGCCGATCAGAATAATCATTTCGGCCTGTTCATAATCATCATAGCAACCTGGTACGGTATCAGAGCCAAAAGCCCGTTTATGTCCAGCGACAGAAGAAGACATACACAAACGGCTATTGGTATCCATATTGCCGCTACCGATAAAGCCTTTCATCAGTTTGTTGGCGACATAATAGTCTTCAGTCAACAGTTGCCCCGATCCATAAATAGCTACCGCATCAGGACCATATTGTTCAATTATTTTGATAAAAGAGTTGGCAACCAGATCCAGCGCTTCAGTCCAACTAGTGTCACGACCATAGGCTTGGGGGTTTAATAATCGCCCTTTGAGTTCAACTGTTTCACCGAGTGCCGAGCCTTTTGAGCAAAGACGACCAAAATTGGCCGGATGTGATGGATCGCCACTGATAGTAACCTGATGGTTTTTATCGCTGACTAGTGCGCTAATGCCGCAGCCTACACCGCAGTAAGGGCAGGTGGTTTTTATGGTGTTCTTCATTAAAAATCTCGTGAGTGGGCAAGCAGCAGGTAAGTATCAACTCGGGCCATTTGCATAAATGAAGCGTGACCAGGTTTGCAATTCAGATCGGAACATTTTATGAGCAAGACTATTCGCTGCTTTTATGCGGCTTGAAGTTTATTTTCGTATTTTAGCAGCGTAATGCTTTAAGTCGATGCCAAGCAAGCTTTGCCAAAAATTAGCCGGTCTCTTATTTCAGCAACAGGCACTTCTTTTTCCAGTAACTCTTGATACCAACTGCCATCGGTTGTATCGCCATAAAGTACGGCGCCGATCAGCTTGTCGGCTTTGATAACCAGTTTTTTATAGATGCCTAAATCGACATCGGTGAAATGAATACTTTCGCAGTTTTCATCCCCCATGAAATTACCGACAGAAAATAAATTGATCCCTGTCACTTTGAGTTTGGTGGCAGTAGGCAAGGTGATATATTCAGCTACACCATGAGCGCTTAAATGGTTGGCACACACTTTTGCCTGTTCAAAAAGCGGCGCGACCAAGCCAAAGGTATCGCCCCGATGTTGGATACATTCACCTACCGCGTAAATGCTGGGGTCGTAACTTTGCAAGGTATCATTGACTACGATGCCGCGTTCGCAATAAATACCCGCTTCCTGAGCCAAAGTCATATTGGGGCGCACGCCTATGGCCATAATAAACAGATCACAGGCGAGTTCGCTGCCATCTTCAAAACGAACGGCGATAATGTGGCCATTTTTATCACCAATTAATTGCTGTGTTTTGGCGGCCATCTTAAACTTTAAGCGTCGTTGTTCCAGTTCCTTCTGGAGCATTTTACCGGCTTGAGGATCCATTTGCCGATTAAGCAAAACGGCATTATTATGAATAACAGTTACGTCCATACCTCTGAGAGCCAGTCCATTAGCGGCTTCCAGACCTAGTAAGCCCCCACCCAGTACGACGGCTTTTTTATGGCTTTTACTGTAAGTCAGCATTCTATTAACGTCGACAATATCACGAAAACTGATAACACCTTTCAGATCATTGCCGGAAATGGCAGGGATTACTGGCCTGGAGCCGGTAGCAATTAACAATCGGTCATAAGTAGCACTGGTTCCGTCCTGAGCATAGACTTTGCGGGTGATTCGATCGATACGTACCACGGATTTCTCGGAACCGGTATAAAGACAAATACCCTTGTCGGCATACCATTGACGATCATTAATAATAATGTCTTCAATGGTTTTTTCGCCGCAGAGCACCGAAGACAACATGATGCGATTATAGTTGCCGTAAGGTTCTGTACCAAACACAGTAATATCGTATTTTTCCGGCGCTGCCGATAACAGTTCTTCAACCGTTCTCATGCCAGCCATACCATTACCTATAACAACTAATCGCTGCTTCATGTCAGTCTCGTGTGATTTTAAAATTCGTTAGTAAGCTGTATTCGTTGCCCGGTAGAAGTTCTACAGTATCCGTATCTACATTGCCTGCTTCAAGGCAAATAAAATGTTGGTAATCATCAGGTTCCAGATCAGGGATTTTTGCAGATGTCGCTTCCCAGGGATTCCACACTACTGTTGTTTTATTACTGGTGGAGGTGATTTTAATCTGGCGATTAAAACTGGAGTCATTAATAAGCCATTCGTTTTGTGTTCCTGTGTAGATACGGTCAACTTCCTCTAAAAAAGTCACTGCACCTGATTGGTGCTTTTGTAAGCTATTATCCAGTTTGTCCAGATAGTGAGAATTTTCCAGCCCTAAAATCTGCACTTGATTGATATCACCTACTTGTAAATATGCGTGGAGTGCCTGGGTAATGGAAAATGTTTTGTTCCCGGTATTACGGGTTATCAATTTAAGCGTTAGGGTATCTCCGACTGAAATTTCAAGATCAAGAATAAATGGTTTTCGCCAATAGCTTTTACTTTCAATGGTTTCCTGAAATCGTAATGTTACCTTTGTTTCATTATCGGCTATTGCTGTCGTCGCTAAAACGGCCCACAGGCCATTGCGAACAAAGCCATGATCAGGTCGATCCCGATCTTTCGGGTCGGGTCCAAACCACGGCCAGCAAACGGGGATTCCACCTCTGATTGCTTTGCCTTCTTCGTAAGATGATTTTTGGCTGAGAAATAGCAGATCTTCGCATTCTGTTGCCGGTTGGAATGAAAGCACCTGAGCGGCATAGACAGAAATTAAAGCCGTCGCGCCGGGATTGCTGATCAGGATAAATGGTAGGCCACCGTTTCCCTTGACGAATGTGAGTTGGTCGGTAATTCCATAGTCGATGTTTAATTGGTCGATATCCATGTTATTTATTTTGAAGCTATTGCAGGATAATTAAGCAAATATTATACCAAGCTTAATATATTATGAGAGGATAGAAGGGGTTTGTTGGTTTTGTATTTAAAAATCAAAAGGGTAGCGGTTTTAATAGTAATGCCGATAATTAAGTAATCGCTAAAGTGGTTGGATAATTACTCATTGATGCGCCGCCTTTAATTTGTTCGCCCCAATTTTGGGCAAACAAATTCAAATATCAGCGGACGAATGCTATCGCCAGGTTATAAAGTTCAAAAGTTAACATTTTCTAACGCGACTACCGTTTTGCTATTGATTGAATAAAAGTTTTTACCCAATGGTTTTTGATTCTGCGGAGAAATAATATCTTGAGGCGATGGCAAGGAAGTATCTACAGCCAGGCACCATTTTTTCCCCTTAATTGTGGGCAGTTCTATGATAGCTATTTCATCTGACATATTCATGACAATATGCAGATCGGCTTCATGGTGGTCAATACCGGCCAAGGTGAAAGCCAGAATCCTGGCTTCCGGATTATTCCATAATGGCTTGTTAATTTCGGTGCCATGCCATGAAATATCAGCGATGTTTTTTCCTTCGATGACGTTACCTGTTAAAAACCGCCGACGCATGATAGAGGGATGTCTTTTACGCAGGGCTATCATGGCTTTAACAAAACGTAATATATCCACATTTTGGGTAACCATATTCCAGTCTATCCAGCTTAATTCGTTATCCTGGCAGTAACAATTATTATTGCCTTGTTGGGAATGTAATATTTCATCACCGGCAAGTAACATCGGCACGCCCTGGCTGAGAAGCAGAATAGCAAATACATTTTTTGCCTGCTTTCTACGCAATGCCACAATAGCCGCTTTATTGGTATTACCTTCAATGCCACAGTTGTAACTGATATTATTGCTACAGCCATCCCGGTTATTTTCGCCGTTTGCTTCGTTGTGTTTTTTGTTGTAACTGAACAAATCATGGAGAGTAAAGCCATCATGACAGGTTACAAAGTTTATGCTGTTTATCGGCAATCTACCCTGGGGTTCATACAAATCGCTACTGCCACAAATACGCGTTGCCAGTTCATTTAACAAGCCTTTATCACCACAGACAAATTGGCGGATGATATCCCGATATCGGCCATTCCATTCAGCCCAGCGATAGCCGGGGAAACTACCCACTTGGTAAAGCCCTGCCGCATCCCAGGCTTCGGCAATTAACTTGGTTTTTAGCAATTGTTCCGAAAGTTCGATACCCCAGAGCACCGGAGGATCTTGCAGGACTTCGCCACTTTCTCCGCGAGCCATCGCGCTGGCCAGATCGAAGCGAAAACCGTCGATATGCATTTCCCTGACCCAGTATTCAAGGCAACTGATGATAAAGCGTGCGACCAATGGATGGTTGGCATTTACCGTGTTACCGCAGCCGGTGTAGTCTCGTAGAATACTTTTGTCATACTGATCCAGATGATAAAAAGTCTTGCCGCCTATGCCTCTAAAATTAATAACCGGGCCATCTGCACCCGCTTCTGCAGTATGGTTAAAAACCACATCCATGATGACGCCCATGCCAGCTTTGTGCAGTGCTTTTACGAGATCTCTAAATTCCTGTGCGTGAGTACCCTGTTCAGGTGTTACGCAGTAACCCGGATGTGGACTGAAAAAACTGTGTGTGCTGTATCCCCAGTAATTTTTTAAGCCCAGCTTGGCGGTGTTGTCGGGCACATCTTGTTCATCAAAAGCCATGACAGGTAATAGCTCAACATGGGTAATACCTAAATCCTGAAGATAAGGGATTTTTTCAATCAGACCTGAAAAAGTGCCCGGATGGGTAACTTTTGATGAGGGATGTCGAGTAAAGCCACCGACATGTAGTTCATAAATAATAGATTTTTCACTTCTGATAGCCAGTGGCGTGTCACCTTCCCAGTCATACTTATCATCGATAACAACGCAACGCATGGAGGTGCGGCTGTTGTCGCCAGGTTGACAAGCGGCTTTACGACTCCAGCGTTTTTGACTGACTGCACGCGCCCAAGGATCAACCAGATGCTTGTTCTTTTCAAAACGAAAACCGGAGTCACGCGCATGGCCCGGTCCGTCCATGCGCCAGCTATACCAAGTACCTGCCGGTAATTTACTGACATAAACATGCCAGGAAAAGAAGGTTCGGTTGATTTCTTTTTTTAACGGTATGCTTTGAAAAGGTTCATCGCTATCGGAACTATCAAACAATAAGAGCTCTACTTCTTCAGCGTAACGACTAAAAATGGAGAAATTAACTCCTTTAAGAGTAAATTTTGAGCCTAATGGGTAGGTTTGCCCATGCCTTAATTTGTAGTGTTGCTGCATGTTATCATCTCTTATTTTGTAAAAATTAGGCAATCCACGTTACTTTTAAAATAAAAGATTGCTTTGTCCCCGATAAAAAAATATAAGCTAGAAATAGCGCCCATTAATAAGAAAGTGAGCAGCAATGCTACCAGCGTAACCCAAGGCGATAGCCGGAGCCCATTTTAAATGACTGGTAAAAGTATAAATACCTTTGGCTTGCCCCATCAATCCTACACCGGCAGCCGACCCGACAGCCAACAGGCTACCTCCCACACCTGCGGTTAACGTTACCAATAACCACTGACCTTGAGAAATATCCGGCGCCATGGTTAGTACGGACAGCATAATTGTGCCATTATCGACAAATGCCGAGGCAATACCTACCAGAATATTCGCTACGGTAGGATCAATGCTGCCATAAAGATGATGAGAGGCCATACCCAGATAACCGATGAAGCTTAAACCACCAACACCGACCATGACACCGTAAAAGAATAACAGGGTGTCCCATTCAAGATTAGCGACTTTTTGGAAAATATCAAAAGGTAACTCTTTTGCCAACTTTTGATTTGCTTCTGCTTGTGGATTATTCATATATTTCATGGGGGCGAAATAGTCAATTTTAACATCGGTTAAATCCACAGGAATTAATGTTGAATGGGAATCGCGGGTTTTTTGCAGATAATAACTGAAAAATTTTAAATAAGTTAATCCCAGCATCATGCCGGCTGCAGGTGGCAGGTTCAGGAAATTTTCAAAGCAAGCCGATGTTATAATGGTCAATACGAATAAAAAGATAATGACCCAGCCACCACGCTGCATAGTCTGAGCTTCCATTACCGCAGCGGGTCTTTCTTTCGGGATAAAGAAATGCATGATGCCGGCAGGTATGACGAAATTTACAATGGCCGGAATCAACAATGAAAAGAAGTCCGTAAAGGGTACTACACCTTTTTGCCATACCAATAACGTGGTGATATCGCCGAAGGGGCTAAATGACCCACCGGCATTAGAGGCGACTACGACATTGATACAGGATAAGGTAACAAAGCGTGGGCTATCCTTACCCATAGCCAAAATAACCGAACCCATCAATAATGCGGTAGTGAGGTTATTGCAGCCGGCTGAAATAAAGAACGACTGGAAGCCGGTAATCCAGAATAATTGCCGATAAGTAAAATTTTTGCTTAACAACCAGATCCGCAGGCTATCAAATACCCCTCGATCTTCCATGGCATTCAGATAAGTCATTGACACCATAATAAACAAAAAAAGCTCTGCATAACTTTCCAGAGAAGTGCGAAATGCCACGCCTGCCTGTTCGCTCATGCCACCGCTGGCATAAACAGCGGCAATAAATATCCAGATCAGACTTGCCGCAAATACCATCGGCTTTGATTTTTTTAACTCGGTCACTTCCTCTGTCATGGCCAGAATATAGGCCACAGCAAAAACAATCAAGGCAAGATAACCGGCCCAATGCTGAGTCAAATCAAGGGGTTTTGCCGGAATGGCAATTTCCGTAAGCTCAGCCGCCCATGACAGGGAAGGTAACAACAGAACTAAAAAAATAGCCAGTAATGGTTGTGTCTTGCCTTTAGTTTTACCCAAGGTTAAGTGTGTATTGTTTGCTGACAATGTGTCACTTAATAAAATCGAAGTCCGGGTAAAATGAGATAAAAATACGACAAGATTCATTTGCGACTCACAAAAATTTACAAGGTTAGTAAGAAGGAAATGGTTTCATACTAATTTAATATGAATATTGTATTAGATATGGCATGACGATGCTTAATAAATAAGGGATTAAGCGCACTATTGTTCATAGCCATGATGTTATGGTTATCTAACACTCGATGTTCAAGTTTTTAAACTCTTTACATTCTTATTTTTGGCAAATCATCCAGCAGCACGGTACTGTAGCGAAGCAGTCGGTTCCAGTCGGCCTAAATCTCTACCAACCATATGCTTGCCGGAA
>NZ_JAOEGU010000030.1 GCF_025583945.1 Methylobacter psychrophilus | reverse complement strand
GCAACAAAACCGTTACCTTAACCAGCAATTACAGCGGGGCTGATGCAGGTAACTACAACATTACCGATCAAGCGAACAGCACCGCTGGGGTCAGCGCCAAGGCCCTGACGGTCAGCGGCATCAGCGCAGCCAATAAAGTCTATGACGGAAATCGTGATGCCACCATCAACAGCAGCGCTGCCGGCTTTGACGGCATGGTTGCCGGTGATGTTCTGAGCGTTACTGCCACGGGTTTGTTTGATACCAAAAATGTCGGCAGCAACAAAACCGTTACCTTAACCAGCAATTACAGCGGGGTTGATGCAGGCAACTACAACATCACCGATCAAGTGAACAGCACCGCTGGGGTCAGCGCCAAGGCCCTGACGGTCAGCGGCATCAGCGCCGCCAATAAAGTCTATGACGGAAATCGTGATGCCACCATCAACAGCAGCGCTGCCGGCTTTGACGGCATGGTTGCCGGTGATGTTCTGAGCGTTACTGCCACAGGTTTGTTCGATACCAAACATGTCGGCAGCAACAAAACCGTTACCTTAACCAGCAATTACAGCGGGGCTGATGCAGGCAACTACAACATCACCGATCAAGCGAGCAGCACCGCTGGGGTCAGCGCCAAGGCCCTGACGGTCAGCGGGATCAGCGCCGCCAATAAAGTCTATGACGGAAATCGTGATGCCACGATCAACAGCAGCGCTGCCGGCTTTGACGGCATGGTTGCCGGTGATGTTCTGAGCGTTACTGCCACGGGTTTGTTTGATACCAAAAATGTCGGCAGCAACAAAACTGTTACCTTAATCGGTAGCTACGGCGGGGCTGATGTAGGCAACTACAACATCACCCAAGCGAACACCACCGCCGATGTCAGCGCCAAGGCCCTGACGGTCAGCGGGATCAGCGCCGCCAATAAAGTCTATGACGGCACTAGTGTCGCCACGATCAACAGCAGCGTTGCCGGCTTTGACGGCATGGTTGCCGATGATGTTCTGAGCGTTACTGCCACGGGTTTGTTCGATACCAAAAATGTCGGCAACAACAAAACCGTTACCTTAACCAGCAATTACAGCGGGGCTGATGCAGGCAACTACAACATCACCGATCAAGTGAACAGCACCGCTGGGGTCAGCGCCAAGGCCCTGACGGTTAGCGGGATCAGTGCCGCCAATAAAGTCTATGACGGAAATCGTGATGCCACGATCAACAGCAGCGCTGCCGGCTTTGACGGCATGGTTGTCGGTGATGTTCTGAGCGTTACTGCCACAGGTTTGTTCGATACCAAAAATGTCGGCAGCAACAAAACCGTTATCTTAACCAGCAATTACAGCGGGGCTGATGCAGGCAACTACAACATCACCGATCAAGCGAGCAGCACCGCTGGGGTCAGCGCCAAGGCCCTGACGGTCAGCGGGATCAGCGCAGCCAATAAAGTCTATGACGGAAATCGTGATGCCACGATCAACAGCAGCGCTGCCGGCTTTGACGGCATGGTTGCCGGTGATGTTCTGAGCGTTACTGCCACAGGTTTGTTCGATACCAAAAATGTCGGTAGCAACAAAACCGTTATCTTAACCAGCAATTACAGCGGGGCTGATGTAGGTAACTACAACATCACCGACCAAGCGAACACCACAGCCAATGTGACCCCCGAAGACCTGGCTATCAGCGGCATAAGCGCAGCCAACAACGCCATTATTTCTTTGACCGTTACCAATAATAATTCAGGCAGTAAGAATAATCTGTCGGTTGGTAATCCCAGCTCTGTTTCACAAGGACTTAACCAATCAGTTGTTCCTGTGACCTTTGATTCTGGTACCAGTAATACCGGTAACGGTGCATTGCTAAGCTTTGCGAATTCGTTAATGAGCGTGGAGTTAGCGGTTTCTGGGGATATGGCTATATTGATGACAGGTGATCATTCGCAACAAATTGGCGGCCAAGCCGGATTGGCTATTTCTTCCGCTAACGCGATACCAATCCCGATGTTAAGCCTGAGCAATGGCAAGTTTTCTGTTGTCAACACTTTGTTGCTTTCTAAACAGGGCCAATGGATGGGAGCTACGCTGTCAAACAATGTAAAAACCCAGGCTCCAAGCCAGGATGGCTCTTCCCTACGCACTACCTCGGCTGACTATCATTCTGCCGATGGTCATAATGAAAAGATAAGCATAAGCATCGGAGCTGATGGTGTGCTAATCATCGAGCTGCCAGCAAAGATGGAAACTAATTTTGATGATCGGCATGTGGCATTACTCAGCATCGCGGTTGCCAAACAAAATCTGGGGATCAAAGGTGATGATATTCAAGGGATATTGATCAAAAATACAGGAGCACCTATTTAACCTGAATTCGGGATAATGAATCTTAACAATGGCAATAATTCCTCTCTTTGTAAATTGAGCGCCTGCTTTTTGTTTTGGTAAGAGTTAGCGGCTAAACAGGCGACAATATTGAACATATAATTTGTCAGGGGAACGATGTCCAAGAGATTTTCGGTTTTAATGTTTATGCTTTCCTCATATTCATTAAGAAAAAAAATATATAAATAATGCAAAATTACACAATTTTGGACATTATTTTCCCTTGTTTAAGTCAAGGCTTCGGACAGTTTACGCCGAGACAGCTTAGTTACAGAGATTTGTAAAGTCTGGGCTGGATTTTATGGCAATAAAGTCCAGCCTCAAGTGGCAATAAAACCTGTCCAACAAATGCGCATTGAATTTACGGGTTTTCCAACTAGCGATGGAAATGACGTTGCGGCCTGATCAATGGTTCAGTTGCGAAGAATTATGAGTCGAACAGCTGATTGTTTTTTGTTAGGCATTAAAATCGTCACTCATTCCCATACTAAAAAGGTAGGGGAGGCTATTAATAAATTACTTTTTTATCATTGGCACTGTGATTATTCCGGGATATTTATAGAAAGCATTGTTAGTGCCATCAATGATGCAGGATATTAGGCGATATCCAAGAATGAATATACCCAAGTGGCGCAGGATTTTTGTTTGTTTTCAAGGCGGAAAAATAGGCGCGTAGCTAGCTACGTAACTATTTTGACAACGCAGTTAATGAATAAAAAGACTAGCGACTTGGGTATATTCTTCGTAGGAAATCGCCTTAAGCATAAATCCACTAATATTATATCCATAGCTAGAAATTTCCCCTCAAATTCCGGCTCTACTTTTCTTGTGCCTTATGTGGTGACATTTTCACAATTTATATCCATTATATTACCGTCTCGGTGTATTGAAATCGGTGTGTCTGCTGGCGCTTTCCATTTGCCCTCTTCATTTTTAAGTGTGCATATATACTCCGCGCGGTCACGGATGCGGAAAATAGAAACACATTAACCCTTTGTAATATATGGTGTTAAGCACATTTAAGAATCCGCAATAGTGACCGCGCGGAGTATAGTATCGGAATTAGTTGTGACTCCAACAGGTGATACCGTTATGGATTGATACGCGGTATTTGCTTGAGTTGCGCAGTCGGTTAACAGAAATGTTTCCAATAGAAGTTTTTTCATATCTGTATCTTCTTTTTATGATTTATTAGTTCCTAATGCACCCGGGTGATTACCCAGGTGTTGGAATATCTATTACGCGATAATTGATTAGCTATTTATTTTATTGTTAAGGTGATTTCTGGGAAAGAACTTACCCATTAGACGGATCTAATCGCTTGCCTGATTTGAAAATGCCTGCTTTTAATGTGTAAAACCTTCTTCGGAAATCACCTGATTAAATGTCTATTATTGTGCTATTGCTTGAATTAGAGCAGAAGTAAGATTAAAGAAGTGTCAAGAAATTATGATGCAAAAGGTTTTCCCTTGCTTCTCCATCATAGTTGCCAACAAAATCAGCGTTACTAAATAAGCCAGATTTACATCTTATTCGAAGCGTTCTTAAATTAATGTGGATTTAAACTTCTAAAATAATCTTGCCAATATGCTGGTTGGATTGCATGTAGCGATGCGCTTCCACCACTTGTTCCAGCTTGAAAATCTTTGCTATTGAAGGTTTTAGCTTGCCGTCAGTGAGTCCTTTAATAATGAATTGCTTTGCACGTGCGAAGCGTTCCGGGTCTGTGCTTACTTCAAATAAGGTATAACCGCGTATCGTTAGTTGTTTGGCAAGTATCGTGAACAGCGGCAATGGAGTCGGTTCGCTACTGAGCGCGCCATATTGAAAAATAATGCCGCGTTGCGCAGTCGCTTCTGCCAACTTGTTAATCGTCGGCCCGCCCACCGGATCAAATATGACCCGTGCGCAGTGGCTGTTGGTAATACGGTTGACTTCAGCCACCAGATCTTGCTCTTCGGTGGCAATCACATACTTGGCGCCAGCCTTGAGTAAAGCCTCACGCTTGCTACTGTAACGTGTCAGCGCTACCGGAATGGCACCGATCATATTTGCTATTTGTATCGCAGCAACTCCCACGCTACTTGATGCCGCTGAAATCAGTACATATTCGCCGGCTTTGGTGTCGGCAATATCAACCAATGCACCATAAGCGGTCATATATTGCATCCAGATTGCCGCGGCTTCCGGCCAGGATAAATGCACAGGATGTTTTACTACCGCAGTCGCAGGTACATTTACCAAGTCCCCATACACACCGTACTCATTCTGTGAAAAGGCCGGTACGGTGCTTACTGCATCACCCAATTTAAATTCGCTAACGCCCTCACCGACTGAAACCACAATTCCGGCAGCTTCATAGCCCAGTCGTGCCGGTAGTTGCGGCGTTTCAAGATACTGGCCACTACGAAACATGACTTCTGCGCGATTAATACCGATAGCTTTTACCTTAATCTGTACCTCGCCTGCACCAGGAGCAGTAACCTGTTCATCGCTGATTTGCAAGACTTCCGGCCCACCTACTTTATGAAAACGAACAACACGCGACATAGCATTTCTCCTGATATTATTTATAATTAATTTCGTCCGCTCAACACGATTTTACCTATGGTACTGTCAGTTTCAAGTTTAATATCCCAAATTTGACATTTTTTTGTATGAGGATATATAAAGGTTTTATCCTGCAGGATACTATTATGATACAAGACAATGGCTATTTAACAGCCCCGTTCGATAATGCCGTATCTGCCATACTTAAAGGTATAGATCGTGATGTGGAGCGGGGCGAAGATGTATTAATGTTGGGTCTGGGTCTGGTTATGCTATCGTCCACTTTTGCACCGATAGCTCCGCCAACTGTGCTACTGCCCTTGGTGGCCTTTATTTTTGCAGCTTCTGCAGGATATGCGCGGAAGAATTATCATCGCATGGAGCAAAAACTTTCAGCGTCAATGGTAGTCCTTGAAACCCATGAAATAGACAAGCTGGGAGCTATAGCGACTGTATTTGCACAATACCCCATGCCTGGTCTGGTTGAGTCTTTTAACCCTTGCAAGAATCTGAAACGAGCAGGAAAAAGTGCGTTGGGCGGATTATTGATTAATCCTTTGTGGATGCCCATTTTTTATGTGATGGGCATGCAAATCCAGGAAGAAGCTAATTTGGGCATTTTGAACAAGGCTATAGTTGAAGCAGAACAAAGAGAGTTTGATTGTAACTTGCTTTAGCTGTTAGTGTTTATCTCTAGCCTGAGGTGGAAAAAAGTATTAGACTGAATGTATAGGGATTTCTCTAAAACGATCTTGTTCATACTGCATTTAAAAGCTGAGTCTCCCGATGACTGAGATAATTAATACCCCGATTTCTTCTGCTGTGGAACTGGTTCGACGTTACGGCGGCCCCGTGTCACACGCGGCACTAAATTCATCGCTTAGCATTTTTCGTACTCCCGGAATTGATGGACTGATCGGCTTTCAGGTCGTGCAACGGTGCGCTGTCGTCCAGGGCGATCCAATCTGCGCTCCCGAGCATAAAACCTCATTGGCCGATGCTTTTGCCACCTATTGTGCCAAAAATGGCTGGACCTTCCTCTACTCATCTGTCACGGCGGATATGCAAACCTATGCCAAAGAGCGCCGTTATACCACGATGGAATTCGCGGATTTGTTGATAGCCAATCCCCAAGACAATCCCGAGTCAGACCACAGGAGTCACCACCTGCGCCAACATCTTAACAACGCCCGTCGAACCGGAGTAGTGGTTCACGAGTACTTGGGAGAGACAAACCCTGATGTCCGACTGGAAGCTCGGATGGAAGTGGCTTGCAAACAATGGCTAGCTGCCCGCCATGGGCTGCAGATGTATCTTGGCTATCCACGCCTGTTTGATGACAGGTCGGGGCGGCGCTGGTTTATCGCTGAACTGGATGGCAGCGTCGTTGGTATCTTATCAATGCTAAACGTGAGTTGCTTCGAGTGCCATAATCTAATAAACATCGTATTCTCCTCTCCCGCCGCACCGTTTTATACTAATGAGCTACTGGTAGTCACTGCCCTACATGCATTGCGCGAAGAGGGTTTAGATTCGGTTTGCCTTGGTGTGGGACCATTGAGTGTACTTGGGCAAATCGATGGCTGCGATGGGGTTACCGAGTTATTGTCGCGCAGTCTCTACCGCTTGGCGACCAAGATGCTAAACCTGCATGGTAGGTCTGAATATTGGGATAAATTCCATATAACACGCAGGGAACCGTTGTACCTTTTATTTCAGTCACCGCGCATCGGTTTACGCGAGCTTATTGCCTTGTTTCGAGCCTTGCATTTTTCCGTGACTTGATAACCCGCAGAAACGCGTATCACGCCTTTAATAATAGTTGTTTTTGTCTGAAGGCTATCCGAGAACAGAAAATCGATAGCGGAAAAGCTATTTTTGCCACATTTTCTGCTCATTTTTGTTTAATTTACCTCAAATGATGAAAAAATGTGACTAACATAGCTCCACCTTGCTACAGATCCTATTCTCGGGCAGTCTTGGTACTTTTATGGCTGAGGTGAAATGTCAACAGAACCTGGAAGACACAATAGAGCAATGCTTTATGTCTGAATAGAGAGCGTCGATTATCAGTCCACCGATGGTAAGGAATCGGATAGGTAGGCTTCTACCTTATATAGATTTTCAGAAATTAAATTTCCACTACACAATCCGTGTAACTTACACGGATAACATCCCTTGAAGGGATGGTATCCGATAGCATCGAAATTATTTATCTGAAAATCTATAGTTGTAACAACACCGTTGGATGGCAATAGCTTACTTTATTGGCTATTGAGTCCTCTTCCATCGGGATTGTGAAAATTCCAGTGCCTCCTGAATGTTTAAGTCGCGGGTTCCACCTCCCGTTCTTACATATAGCTTTAGTGTGTTGCCCTGATTTAAAAATACAGGTCTGTCTGAGGGCGAAACAATCAATCGACATATGGCATTAGCCTCGATGACATGAAACAAAATATTAATATGGGTACATAAGTCGGTGCCAAGGTTAGCGGCGATTGCCGTCATGATGGTTTGTTCAAAGCCATCCTGGTTCTGCTTTTTTAGGGTTTTGAAATCGTTTTCCAGGCCAATAATTTGGCCATCATCAGCTACTCCAATGAGCAATGTTCCACCTTCATGACTATTAAGAAACCCGGCCAAGGACTTGAGTACTACGCCTTCCAGTTGCCGATTTGTTCGGGATTGCTCCATGTCCCAACGAAAAGTTGACTTAAATTCCAATAAAGGTCCTTCACCTTGCTTAATGATTAACGGGATATCTTTATGCAGTTCTATTTTTAATAGCTCAATTCGCCGTAAGCGCGCATGCAAAAAACTGTATATGCTGATGGTCAATAAACCCAGCATTGCGCCAATTTCTGCATAAAACAGCATCAGATCATTTTGAAAAACATTGCCATTTAACAGCTCTTTAAACTGTCCCGACATATAATCGATTGAAGAGGTGGTATTATCGGTATGTACTTTGGAATCGATATAGTCATAACTGGGTGCCAATACCACAACGCCAATAATGGCACCTATCAGAGCGGCAACAAAATAGAGCTTTAGTTGTTCTTTCCAAAGGGACAGCATTAATAGAAAAAATCGTTTCATATTATCAGTAATTAATGGCGTGTTTCAGAAGAATTAGGCAGGCTTTCCGCAGACAACAAGGTTTCTACATCAACCCGATCGAAAAGGTATTGCTCACCACAAAATTCACAACCGACTTTAATGGAATCTTGTTCGGTTAAGATGTCTTGCAGCTCTTCTTCGCCCAAAGCGCGTAAGGTTCTCTCAATTCTTGGACGGGAGCAGACGCACTGAAATTTAACCGGTTCAGCATCAAATAGTCTGACTTCTTCGGCATTAAATAATTTGTACAGGATATCTTCGCAGTCCAATTCGAGTAATTCCTGTTCTGTGACTGTATTTGCCAGTATTTCAATGCGCTCCCAATCATCCTGCTCGCTATCTTGCGAAGGTAATTCCTGTATTAATAAGCCTACCGCGTGGGTTTCATTGGCAAATAACCACAGGCGGGTTTTAAGTTGCTCGGATTGTTCAAAATAAATCTGTAAGGCTTCGGCCAAATTACTGCCTTCCAGCGGCACGACACCCTGATAAGGTTGGGCATTATCGGGTTCAATTGTTAACACCAGGCGTCCCTGCCCAAACATGGTTTCCAATGAGCCATCAGGAACATGATCATTACTGCGAATTAAACCGCGTATTTTTTGATCATTGGTCGACTGTGCAACCAGCGTTTTAAAGTCCCCATCACCTTGTGCCTGAAGTATCATTGAGCCTTTAAATTTAACTGTTGCCGACAACATAACAACGGCGGCCAACGCTTGTCCTAACTGCAGTTGGGCATTTTCAGGTCCTTGTTGATACTGTTTGGCTCCTTGCCAACTCGTTGTTAATTTGACCCATTCGCCTCTGACGCCTAACTCTTCAAATATAAAACGGCGTAATAAATCTTGCTCTATCATGATTTTCTCGTTGAAAGTCTGTGCTTTGTTATAATCAAAAATTCCAGTAAGATAAAATGTAACTCTTCCTGATTTATCTTACCAAAATACCATAAGCCATGATTTTTTCATCAAAAAAGCTTACTTTGCCCGAACTCTCTCAAGCATTACCTGGCAGAGATACGCCAATACACATCATTAATAAACATTTTGTAACGGGCAATCCCATTGCCCCGCCTTTTCCTGAAAACCTCCAGCAGGCACTGTTTGGCATGGGTTGCTTTTGGGGGGTTGAGCGAAAATTTTGGCAATTCCCCGGCGTTTTTAGTACGGCAGTTGGCTATAGTGGTGGTTATACGCCCAATCCGACTTATGAGGAAGTATGCACCGGACTGACCGGACATAACGAAGTAGTGAAGGTTATTTATGATCCGGCATTAACGTCTTATGATCAATTGCTTCGCCTGTTCTGGATATCACATAATCCAACCCAAGGCATGAGCCAGGGTAATGATAGAGGGACGCAATACCGCTCCGGAATTTATACTGACGGTCAGGAACAGTTGGATAAAGCGCTTGAATCAAAAGAGCACTACCAACATTGCCTTACCCTGGCAGGTTTTAATGAAATAACCACAGAAATTATGCCGGTTGGTATTTTTTATTATGCCGAGGATTATCATCAGCAATATCTGGCCAAAGAACCTATGGGTTACTGTGGGCTAGGTGGTTTGGGCATTAATTTCGATTAGGGGCTGACAGCGCAGGCAATGCCTCACTGCCTTAAGTTAAGAAATAAGGAATCAAAAAACATGTTTTTTGACTCCCCATCATATAGTGACTGCTGGAGTACAAACCTAGGTTTGTACTCCATGTAAAAGCTATTTCAGCGCTTAATTTAATGGTAGTGAGGCAATGCCTTGAACGATGTCATTTGTTGCCGCAGGCGGCGCGTAAAGGTATCTGATAAAATCCTGTTCCTTTATGGCTTACACCTCTTTTCCTTGAAATTTCTTAACGACGCTACCAAAAATGCTCACACACATATCACCAAAATCACAGATTTCTGATCGACAAAACCTCAAATGGCTGTTTATTCTCAGAAACCTGATGATGCTCAGTGAGATAATACTCATTGTTTTATCTGTCTATGGTCTGCATATTAATTTACCGGAGCAACAGCTCTGGCTGGTAGTCATATCAACGGGTGCAGTTAATCTTTATACGTCAATGCGTTTACAGACGGATGTTCCGGTTACCGAGCTGGAAATTTTTTCGCAAATATCCATTGATGTTTTTGCTATTGCCGTATTGTTGTATCTGACAGGAGGTGCTTCAAATCCAATTACATGGGTATTTTTGTTACCCCTTATTATTACCGCTATCATGTTGCCTCAGGATTATGCCTGGTATATGGTAATTTTAACGACCTCGCTGTATACGATGTTAATTGCTTTTAATATTCCTCTACCGTCTATAGAGCCGCATATGCCTGATCCGCAGATGCAGATTTCAGATATGGAGAGTTACCGAATGCTGCAAAATGCGCATGTCATGCATGATAAAAGTTATTTTAGTCTGCACATGTTTGGCATGTGGTTTGGTTTTGTCTTTAGCGCCGGTTTAGTCGCATTTTTTGTTGTTGAGCTGGCCAGAACCTTGCGAGATCAGGAACGTAGCCTGGCTGAAGCCAGAGAAAATGCCTTAAGGGATGAGCGGGTTGTCGCCTTGGGTACACTGGCCGCGAGTGCCGCCCATGACATGGGGACGCCGTTGGGTACTATTATGATCGTCGCTCACGAGTTGGAACAGGAGTATCCAAGCCATCGTTATCCGGATTTACACGAAAAAATGTTGATTATGCAACAACAGATTAATCGTTGTAAGGAAGCGTTATCGGTCATGTCGGCATCGGCAGGTGAAATGCGTGCCGAATCTGGTGGAGTGATATTATTGACTGATTATATTGATGATGTCATTAATCAGTGGCGTACCCACAAGCCGGGAGCAAAATTAAATTTTTTTATTGATCCCAATGTTGCCAAAGACGCTAAAATCATTGCTGAACGTACGTTGACGCATTCGCTGATTAATGTTTTAAATAATGCCGCCGAGGCATCACCTATTGAATTGGGGATAGAATTTCATGCAACGTGGAATTTAGATTATATGACGCTTAAAATTCGGGACTTTGGCCCCGGCTTTCCTTCAGAGATCGTTGAATTTGTCGGTAAACAACCGGTAGTCAGCAAAAAACGTGGATTAGGTGTAGGATTGTTTCTCACTTATTCCACGATCAATCGCTTAGGCGGTAAAATTAACCTTTATAATAGTGATTCAGGTGGTGCCTGTGTGGAAATCACTCTTGCCCTTTTAAATACAGAGACTAATAATGACAATCCTGGAAATGGATAAACCCCGACTGTTACTTGTCGATGACGATGAAACATTTTGTAGCGTATTAAAATCGGCACTGGAAAAAAGAAATTATGAAGTACTGGTTGCTACCAATGTAACAGAGGGAATGCTGCTGGCCGAGCACAATTTACCTGAGTATGCCGTGATTGATTTGCGTATCGGTTATGAATCGGGCCTGGAACTGGTAAAAAAACTAATTTCTTTGGATGATAATACGCAAATTGTTATGCTGACCGGTTTTGCGAGTATTGCCACAGCCGTTGAGGCTATAAAACTTGGTGCCATACATTATTTAACCAAGCCTGCTAATGCGGATGAAATTGTCAGTGCGCTTAATAAAAATGAAGGCGACTCATCGGTATTGATTAGTGAAAATCCTTTATCAATAAAGCGTTTGGAATGGGAGCATTTGCAGAAAGTCTTGATGCAACATGACGGTAATATTTCAGCCGCCGCCAGAGCACTCAACATGCACAGACGCACCTTGCAAAGAAAACTGGATAAGAAACCAGTCAGAGAATAAGCTGGGTTGCGTTAACCGAACTAACACAGCTTACCTTTCACCTTGAACCTTTCGCCTTTTACCTTAACCACATGTATTCAAAAGAAATATTCGATCAGGATTGCCGGCAGTGTAAACGGCTGGATGATTTTTTGTGTCAGGTAAAACAAAAATATCCTGATTATCATGCGCGGCCGGTAGCGCCTTTTGGCGATCAAGAGGCCACTTTACTGATTGTTGGGTTGGCTCCCGGAATGCATGGGGCCAACGCTACCGGGCGGCCATTTACCAAAGATTATGCGGGCTTGCTGCTTTATGAAGCGCTTTATGAGTTTGGCTATAGTAATCAAATACTGTCTGAGTCCTTGGCAGACGGCCTTGAACTTAAGCGTTGTCGTATTACCAACGCAGTTAAATGTTTGCCTCCGCAAAATAAACCAACAGGCGGCGAAATTAATCAATGTAATCAATTTTTGGCAGCCGAGTTAAAAACCCTGCCGCAACAGGCAGTAATATTGGCTTTGGGTACGGTTGCTCATCAAGCGGTATTAAAAGCCTGTAACTTAAAGTTGAGTAGTGCGGCCTTTGCCCATAATGCACAACACAGCTTGCCGGGTGGACGTACCTTGATTGATTCTTATCATACCAGTCGTTATAACGTACAAACCAAACGCCTTACCAAAGCCATGTTTGCTGATGTTTTTCGTAGTATTGAGCTGTTATTGCCTGCTTGATAAAATCTACAGTCCATTTTTCGGGTACAATTTGTTTTTATCCATCTGGCATTATTCAAGCTGGCTTATACGTTTTTCAGTTAAAATGTGCGCAATATCGTTGGTAGGTTTTGCAATTTGGATGACATGACTTTTTTTACCCCTGTTACTGCAGTTAATTATTTTAAAAAACTAAGTTATTTGATTTTCCTGATTGGTCTTTTTGGCACTGTATCAGCCAAAGAGCATCAGTTTCTGGTTCTTAATTATCATGATATTGTTGGAGCGGAAGGCGCCAAGCCGCCTTTTAACGCGATGGATGTCAGTATTGATCATTTTGAAGAGCATCTGGCGTGGTTGAAAAAAAACAGCTACCAGATTATCAGCATACAAAATATTCTTGATGCAGCAGCAGGCAAGGTTGAGTTACCTGTTAAAGGTGCGCTGCTGACCTTTGACGATGGCTACCAGAGTTTTTATACTCACATTTTTCCACTTTTAAAAAAATACCATTATTCAGCGACAGTTGCCTTGGTGGGAACCTGGATGGATGGTAACGTCACCGCCAACGATCCGGGTAAACCATTACTCACTTGGGAACAGGTAAGGGAGCTGGTGCAGTCCGGTCTGGTAGAAATTGCCTCACATAGTTATGACCTGCATAAAGGCGTGCTGGGTAATCCACAAGGCAATAATCAGGCAGCGGCCGTTACCCGAATCTATGACG
Organism: Methylobacter psychrophilus; assembly: GCF_025583945.1. GTDB lineage: Bacteria > Pseudomonadota > Gammaproteobacteria > Methylococcales > Methylomonadaceae > Methylobacter_C > Methylobacter_C psychrophilus. The sequence continues at coordinate 31,706 of NZ_JAOEGU010000030.1, read as the reverse complement.
ATCCGATGCTGGTTTACGAAACTGACGAAGAATATCATTTACGTATTAATGCCGCTTTGTTGAAAAGCGCCGAGTTTATTTTTCAACATGCCGGAGTAAGGCCCCGGGTTATGGTTTGGCCGTATGGGGAATATAATCAAATGGCCGTGCAAGCCGCGCGTGAAGCCGGAATGCCAATTACCATGCGACTGATGGATGGCTTTAACACGCTGGCAGACATCAGTGCCGTGCGGCGTTTGATTATGGTAGATAATCCTGATGTTAAACAATTTGCAGAAATTGTTACCGGCTTGCGTGCTGACAGATCTTTACGGGTCGCGCATCTGGATATGGATTATCTTTACGATAAAGACCCTGAGCAACTTGAGCGTAATCTGGATATTGCGATACAGCGCATTAAAGACATGCACATCAATACGGTTTATTTACAGGCGTATGCTGATCCTGATGGCGATGGTAATGCCGAGGCGTTATATTTTCCTAATCGACATTTACCGGTAACGCAGGATTTGTTTAATCGGGTTGCCTGGCAATTAAAAACAGTTGCCAGAGTGAAGGTTTATGCCTGGATGCCGATTATGGCCTACAAGGGCGAAGCGCCGGAATCCTGGTATATTCAGGAATGGCGAGACGGCAAGGCACAAAAATCCAGCCATATTTATACCCGGCTATCACCGTTTAACCCGGAAGCCCGTCAGTATGTGGCTGAAATTTACGAAGATTTGGCCAAATATTGTAATTTTGATGGCATCTTGTTTCATGATGACGGGATTTTATCTGATTACGAAGATGTATCGCCATTAGCCTTACGTTTTACCAAAGAGGTTTGGGGGCTATCAGATCAATTTGGGCAGTTGCATGCGACCAGCGCGATGCGTATGGCTTGGGCGCAACATAAAACCGATTTAATCAACCAGTTTACCGATGAGTTGGCGAGTCGAGTACGTATTTATCGACCGGATATTAAGACGGCGCGTAATTTTTATGCACTGCCTTTATTAAAACCCTACAGTGAAGAATGGTACGCGCAGTCCTATCAGTCCTTTTTAACGCATTATGATTATGTGGCCATTGAAGCCATGCCGTTTATGGAAGAGGCCGAAAAGCCCTTGCAGTGGCTCACACAATTGGTAAAAGCGGCGGCTAAATACCCGGAAGGTCTTAAAAAAACCGTATTTGAGCTGCAAGCAGTCAACTGGAAAACCCAGGAAAAAATCCCCATGCCGGTATTTATTGAGCAGCTGGAATTATTGAAAAAAACAGGTGTAAAGCACATTGGCTATTATCCTGACAATGTTTTTACCGATCAGCCGCGCTTGGCAGATTTACAACAACATTTTTCGCTGCATGCCCGGCCATAGTCACAATAAACCATGAATATTTCATTGCAGAACATTTTTGCCATACTCCAAAGCCAATGGCATTATTTTGTGCTGGCATGGCAACCGCTAAATGGTCTTACCGAAGGATTTATTTATTACTACCCTTTGTTTATGGCTTATATCTGGATGTTTGGCGCGATTATTTTTTATTTCCGCTATGAATGGCATGAGCAGGCTGATAGCGAACATTTGCCTGAGTTAACTGATTATCCTCCCGTTTCTATTTTGGTACCCTGCTATAACGAAGGGGAAAATGTTCGTGAAACTATCGAAATTTTGCTACGGCAGAAATATCCGGCGTTTGAAATTATTGCCATTAATGACGGCAGTAAAGATAACACGCTGGCGATATTGCAAGAGTTGGCCTTGCAACACGCCCAGCTTCGGGTGATCAATTTGGCTACCAACCAGGGTAAGGCCATGGGCTTGCGTACGGCGGCATTATTGGCCAACAGCGAAATTTTGATTTGTATTGATGGCGATGCGTTATTGGCACCCGAAGCCATTGCCTGGATGGTGCGACATTTTCTTGATAATCCCAATGTTGGTGCTGTCACGGGTAATCCACGCATACGCAATCGCTCAACGTTATTGGGCCGTATTCAGGTCGGCGAGTTCTCTGCCATTGTTGGCATGATCAAGCGGGCGCAACGGTCTTACGGTAAAGTATTTACCGTGTCGGGGGTTATAGCGGCATTTCGTAAATCCGCCTTGTACGATGTGGGTTTTTGGAGTAACGATATGATCACGGAAGATATCGACATTAGCTGGAAATTACAGTTGGCTGGCTGGTCTATTTATTTTGAAGCCAACGCCTTATGCTGGGTATTGATGCCGGAAACCCTGGAAGGCTTGTGGAAGCAACGAGTGCGCTGGGCCCAGGGTGGAACGGAAGTATTGCTGCGTTATTTTCACGCCTTGTTTCGCTGGTCATCGCGTGGCATGTGGTTATTGTATGGTGAATGCTTAATCAGCATCATCTGGGCATTTTTGATACTGGTACATCTGCTTTACATACCGGTAGAGTTAGTGACTGAATCAACCAGGCAATCGTTACATGATTTAAGCCCTAGCTGGACCAGTATGTTGCTTAGTCTGACCTGTTTGATACAGTTTGGCGTCAGTCTGTTTATAGATTCACATTACGAATCCAAAACCGGTGGTGTCGCACGCTACTATTACTGGATGGTCTGGTATCCCCTTGTTTACTGGTTGATCAATGTCGGGACCACGATTGTTGGCTCGATCAGGGCGATAAAAAAGAAGCGTGGGCAGCGGGCAATATGGGTTACCGTCGATAGAGGCTTGCGTCATAAATGAAAGACTATATTATTAATGCGCCGCAGTTACAAAGCTTGCAAAAACGGGTCGGTGCTTTATTTACCTGGGCTATTTGTTGGGTGATGTGGATTTACTTGTTGGTTCCCTTGGTTACTTTATGTAGTTGGGTGCTGGGGGATAAACAGATGATCAATGAAATGCGCTGGTTTGGCGGTTATAAAAGTCTGCTGGAACTCATGGAAATTTACGTCGTAACTTTGCTGATTATGCTGGCGCTTTGGCTGATCTGGATTTTTTATCGACGTTTACGGAGCAGGGCGCTATTGCCCTCAGTGCATAAAATAGTTAGTGACACCGAGCTGTGTGCGTTTTATCAAGTCAAGGTCGATGAATTGCAACAATGTCGAAATGTGTCGATGATTAGCGTTTATTTTGATGATCACGGGCACATTGTGCAGCTTGATCCTCATATAAACCGGTAGTGGTAAAGGAGAAAATTTTGCTTTTGTTTACAGATTTATCATCGGAAGATTTGGCATTGCCAAGCGCTCACCTGTTATTGGTAGAAGATAGTTCGATTAACCAACTGATGATCAAGACTATGTTGCATAAAGGCGGCCATAGTGTCGACATCGCTGATTGTGGTGCTGCTGCTATTAAAGCGGTATCAGCTACCCGTTACGATTTGATTTTTATGGACGTATCCATGCCTGACATGACGGGTATGGAAGCTACACGATGTATTCGTCAGTTGGGTGGTGCGGCGGCTACTGTGCCGATTATCGCCATAACGGCTCATGCTTTTGAAGACTATAATGCAACGTGCCTCGCGGCGGGGATGAACGGTTTTGTCACCAAGCCGGTTGGTAAAAAAGACTTGTTGGCTTTGGTAGCGCAATGGTGCGGTCGCGTAGCGCCAGGTGTAACTGTTGAATCAAATATAACTGTCGAGTCGGTTGCCCGTAGTGTCGAGCTGTTGGATGAAGCGGTGTTGCAGCAATTTATCGATGATTACAGTATGGTTGGTGCCCCTCAGCTGTTACAGTTGTCCATGGCTGAGTTGCTAAAGCGCCGCGACGCTATAAAGCGTGCTGTAGATAAGCGGGATTTAACCGCGTTGGGCTTTGAAGCCCATACTTTAAAAAGCGGTGTGGCATTGTTGGGTGCCTGGCCTTTACATGCGTTAGCCGTGGATATGGAGGCATCCAGTCATGGTAACGAGTTGGCAGCGGCATTGGTACTGGCAGAACAATTATTGCCTTGTCTTGAGGCAACAGTAGCGGCGCTGGTATTGCGAATTAACAAGGAAGCTGATTAAGACATCTGTTGATCAACAATGAGGCGATTACGTCCCTCATGTTTAGCCTGGTAAAGTGCAACATCAGCATGTTGCAGCAAGTTTTGCCAGGTTTTGTGCTGATCCAGATTTAGCGTAGCCAGTCCCAGACTGACAGTGACATGGTTTGCAACCGGGGAGTCGGCGTGGGCAATGCCCAAGTCACGGATACTGAACAGTATCTGCTCGGCCAGGTTGATGGCTTGTTCCCGAGGGACTTCCGGTAACAGGCAAACAAATTCCTCGCCACCCAAGCGGGCGACCATATCGCTGGCTCTACGTATGTTGCTGACGAAGCTGTCGGCAATCGCTTTTAAGCAATCGTCTCCGGCAGCATGTCCATAATAGTCATTGTAACGTTTGAAGTGATCGACATCGACCATAATAAGGCTGAGTGGTTTATCATAACGTAAGGCCCGATTCCATTCATTTTGTACGACCGTTTCAAAATGACGTCGATTGGGGATGCCGGTTAACATATCGGTGTCTGCCGTTAGTGCCAAGCTGTCACGATGTGCTTTAAGCTGTAACTGGGCTGCCACACGCGCACGAATAATGTTGGGTTGTATCGGCTTGGTAATATAATCTACCGCGCCTACAGAAAAGCCCTGGGTTTCATGTTCTTCATTATTTAGATCAGTAACGAAAATAACGGGAATATGTTGGGTATCGGTTTGCTGTTTGAGTTGCCGACAGATCTCGTAACCATCCATTCCTGGCAGTCGAATACTCAGCAGGATTAAATCCGGTTGCACGCTAACAGCAATAGTTAGTGCTTGCACACTGTTTGTAGCAGTAAACAAGCGGTATTCAGCCAAGGCGGAGACCAACGTATCCATATCCCAAGTTGAATCGTCGACGATTAGCAGGCTGGGTTGTATTTTAAAGCTTTCGATCATCAACGGGTCTACTCAGGAAAAGCGATAATGTAAAAGTGTATTAAATAATATGGGCATTACAATACTTGTTTTCGGCGATTGTGTTTCTTTTAGAGTATAGATGAGAGTCATCAATATGGCAGGGATTTTTTAAGCAGTATTTTATGATGGCCGCAATTTTTGATGAGCTTAATTATTTTAGCGGCATTTTTTAAGTAAAAAATAATATTTTCAGATGGACGCAATTAAATAGAATGTGCTATAAATCCAGTTTTATTTTTCTTAAAGATATTGATTTGTTTTAATAACTGTACTATGAGGCTTGTGAAATAATTTTCCTTATTGAAACCTTAAGGATTGATTTTCTCCTGAGCCTTACGTCTATGTTCAGGAGAGTTTTTTAAAAAGGATATTCATGGAAATTATAGTGTAGCTGTTCCCAAGCCAAACTTTACCTGGAATGATAATTTGCCGAAAGCTCGGCAACACTTTTACCTTTATCCAAGGTGTGATTTTTTTAACTTAAAGAGGATTTACTCATGAATACATTACCTGTAAAAAAACTACAACAAGGTTTTACCTTGATCGAATTAATGATAGTGGTCGCGATCATTGGTATCTTGGCGGCGGTGGCGATTCCGGCGTATCAGGATTATCTAAAGAATGCAAAATTCACGGAAGTAGTTCAATCGACTCAAGCACTTAAAACCGCGGTTGAAGTGTGCGCACAGGATCAAGGCGTTGTTACTAACTGTACGGCAGGTTCAAACGGTATTCCGGCAGATATTACTGTATCAGGTTCGGCTGGGAAATATGTTGGTTCTATTGCAACTTTAGCAGGTGTAATTACTGCAACAGCCGTGGGCGCTTCTGGTGCTCCCGTTCTAGGTTTATCGGGTGAAACCATTATTCTAACGCCAACATATACCCCAGCTACTGGCATTAAATGGGCGGTTACTGGAACTTGTATAACCGCAAGAATTTGCAAGTCTTAAAAACGTGAATCAATCGGGTCAGCGAACGCGGGACGGGGGTTGTAACCCCGTTCCAAACGTTTGATGTTTACCGTTATTCAAAAAGTTTCGTTAGGCATGGTTAGCCATTTAGTTCAGGCAGGTTAAAAACGTAAGGGACGGGGTTATAAACCCCGTCCCGCCGAGAGTCGTTCGAATATGTTTTGCTGACTATGATAAACTTAACTTAATAATTAATCTGATGGAGCATTTTATGGCAACAATTACCTTTGATACCTTAAGGTTTGCCAATAAATTAAAATCTGCCGGAGTGCTTCCTGAGCATGCAGAAGCTGAGGCTGAAGCATTGGCTGATATATTTGAAGTTAACCTTAAGGAAATTGCGACCAAAGACGATATTAAGCATCTTGAAGAGCGACTCTGCGAACGTTTTGATGGTAAATTTATCCAACTTGAACAGCGCATGACTATTAAATTGGGTACATTAATGGTGATAGCCGTTAGTGCTGTTGCTGCTTTGATTAAATTATTGTAGGCGGTATAGAGTGAGCCTTGCTTTTGTGCCCACGCCAATAATGCAGCACTACTGGTATCGAACGCGGGACGCGGTTTGTAACCCCGTTCCAAACGTTTGATATTTACCGTTATCCAAAAAGTTTCGTTAGGCATGGTTAGCCGTTTAGTTCAGGCAGGGTAAAAATGTAAGGGGACCAGAATCTCCGATTGATCATCGGGAGAAAGGTGAGGAAGTCGTGCTCGCCAATCTTTATGTGGTACGCGCAGGTCATCACGTGGTACGCCGATACCATGACGTGGTACGCTGATAATGCACTGCTGGTATTAAAAAGCTCAACAAAAACCATCCAATCCTGTACGGGGTTGGATGGTTTTTTGTGCCTGCATTTTGGCGTGTTGGTTGACAAAAAAGCGTTGCCCGCTCTACAAACCTATCGTCTTAAGTCATCCTGTTCGGATAATCAAGCATCGATATGAGCTTATTTAACTGTTTTCGTGTCTTTCGTGCTTTTCGTGGACCGACAGCTTTTGTGTCACTACGTGAACAATCGCAGCTTAGCGTTTGTACTTTTTGGCGACAGGCGGTTCGGAAAAATCAAAATCATATTCCAATTCGTCATCAAGAGTTTCTTGTGCAAGTCGCTGATTTAGATCTTGCTGTTTTTGCTCTGAAACAGCGGGTTTATGGGTTGTCAATAAGGGTGAGTCGGGAATAAGCACTTTAACCATATCGGCAATATTGTTCCAAAACGGATGCTCCTTAAGTTTGCCGGCATCGTCGAGTTCATTGATGTAGTTTGCAAATTGGCTTTTATTGCCACTGGTGTAATAGGTTTTTAAGAGTTTAAGTTTATATTCATCGCGGATGGGTTGCTGTTGCATAGCCCGACGAAGCAATTCTTCGGCTTTTTGGTAGTATCCATGAGAGATATAAATATCGACTTCGGTTAGCAGATTAACCGCGTTTTGATTGGCGTTTAAGATGTTTAGCTCAGCCAGAAACTCAAGTGTTGCCTCTGCTTTTATGACGGGAGTGAGTGTTGCATCAACAGGTTCTGATGGCGAAGAACTTTTGGCTGTCTCCGTATAAAAACTTTCCTTAGGCTCCTTGTTACGCCATTTCTGCCAGCCTAATAGACTGATAATTCCTATGATAAAGGCAATGGCAGGAAGAGCGTAGGACTCTAAAACAGTTGCCAAAGGAGCTGTTGTTGGCTCGGCAACTTTCTCGGCATTTTGCTGCACACTTTGCACATTTTGTAGCGTGTTTATTTGTTGCTCCAGTTGCTTGAGATGTGCTTCCATTTCCACAGCCTTGTTGCTGGCAGCTTTATCTTCGGTAATGATGGCTGGATCTGCAGTTACCGTGGTATTTTGTTGAGGCACTTCCTTTTCGGTGCTCCGTTTTGCTACGATGCTACGCTTGGGTGTGCGAGGTTTTGGGTTAACTATCGCGTTATTTTCAACGGGTTCAGTGATGCCGGATGTTGCCGGGTTTGGTGTTTTACCAGCATTTTGTTGTTGCGTATTCGTTAAATTATCTTTGGCACCTCCCTGTAACTGGATGCCATTAGCCGATTTTTGGTCAAGCGCTGAACGAGTTTGAATATCACTACTTTCCAGTGACCATGCCTTGGTTGATACCAGTAGTGCTATCAGCGCCAAGGTTTTTATAAAAAGTTTACTGTGCATTTAATGATTTTTCTATTTTTGATAATGTCATTTTATCTATTGTCGGGCATTGTAGAAATGTTGGGATATTCGCCTTCATAAGGGGGTAGTACCAGGGTATTTAAATCATCGCTGATTAAATCAGAGGGTAGGTTTTTTGAGGCGGTATCCATTGGCATGGATACCGGCGTATCAATGGCGGCATCGCCAGACTCGGCATCGTTAAGAATCATCAGTTGTACCCGTCGATTACGCAATCTGCCATCGGCGCTGTCATTCGATGTTATCGGTCGGTTGGCGGCATAACCGATAGCCGCTAATCGTTGACTTTGGATACCCATACCAATCAAAAGCCGCACGACACTGCCGGCGCGTGCCGATGATAACTCCCAGTTTGATGGATATTGCTGCGTGTTAATGGGAAGATCGTCCGTGTGGCCTTCCACATGAATGAGGTAAGGCTGGTTGGTAAGAACGTCGGCAATGGACTGCAGTGTTAGCATCGATTTTGAATCTGAATTAAAAACAGCATCGGCCGGAGCGAATAAAATACTGGCATTGATCTCTACACTGATACCACGGCTGGACTCAGTGATTCGTACTTTGTCCTGATTGATTAGCGAAGCAAGACGTAGCTCCAATTGATTGGCAACGTCTTTCATTTTTACTTTTTCTTGGCGTAGCTCGGTCTGATGTTTTATCTCATCGGTTGTCATGGGCGGGTTTTCGATAACCGGCTCGATCAACGCTGTTGGATCGGGTATCAGCATAAGCATTGGCACAGGAGCGGGCATTGCAACTGTTAATGGCAGCAGGACGACTTTGTCTGGATCAGGATTATCCAGCATGATATCAGCTGGTTTAAAAGCCATTGGCTGAAGGGTAGTGGCAGGGGGTTGATCAGGCTCTCTGTTGGCTAATGCTTGACTCAGTGATGAAGACAATTGTTTAAATTTTATACCCTGCGTTGATGACATGGCGTACATCACCACAAAAAGGGCAAATAGCAGCGTGATGAAATCAGCATAGGATACCAGCCAGCGGTCGTTTTGCTCCGGTTCTTCATGGTAGGGTTTACGTGCCATCTTAGTGCCCTTGATGCCAATAACTGCTCATGCGTTCCTGAATCAAATGGGGATGTTCACCTTGTTTGATACACAAGAAAGCATCAGCCAGCATTTCACGCTTAAGAATTTCAAGCTGAAGATGCCCTTTAAGCTTATTGGCGATGGGTATAAAAACCAGATTGGCAAGTCCAACACCATAAAGGGTCGATACAAAAGCTACGGCGATGCCTTTGCCAAGCATTAGCGGATCAGACAGATTTTCCATGACATGGATGAGACCCAGTACCGCACCCAAAATACCAATAGTTGGAGAATAGCCGCCAGCGGCATCCCAAACTTTAATGGCATGGCGTTGCTCACGTTCATAACTGGTAATATCAATATCCAAGATGTCACGAATTTTTTGCTCGTCAATGCCATCCACGACAAGACGTAGACCTTTGGCTATAAAAGGATCTGGATGGGCGCTGATGTGGCCATCAAGTTTCAAAAAACCTTCAATCCGGGCAGTAGTGCTCCAGGAATGAATGGTACTGGTTAAGGCCGGATAAAAATCAGCTTGCGGCACAAAAGCGCTACGTAGCATGCGCACACCACGAACCAGATTGCCCAGTCCGTTCTGTAGTAATACTGCGCCAAAGGTTCCACCTACGACGATTACTAGCGGAGCTGGCTGAATCAGCGAGCCTATTTGGCCGCCTTCGACCCACTGACCCAAAATAATTGCTATCAGGCCAAGGATTAATCCGGCTAAGCTTCCCCAATCCATTTTTGCCCCCTGAGAATATCCCGTATACGAGCGACGGCCTGGCTATGCAATTGCGACACCCGAGATTCAGTGACTCCCATTACCGCCCCGATTTCCTTAAGATTAAGCTCTTGCTCATAATAGAGGCCCATTAATAGTTTTTCCCGTTCGGGGAGCCCTTCAATACATTGGGCCAAGGCATCCTGTAAGCCATGGTCAATAAGATCCTGTAAGGAATCTGCTGACGATTCTTTATGAAAATGATCCAGAAAATGCTCGCCGTCATCTTCATTGGTAAAGTCCTCGAAATAAAATAGTTGATGTCCGATACCGTTAGCCAGCATTTTCTGATACTCAGCCAAAGAGACATTGAGTTTATTGGCAATTTCATTTTCAGTGGGGGTGCGTCCTATTTTTTGTTGTACTTCGGTTATCGCCGTTTCAATTTTCCGCATAGACTGACGGACACTGCGTGGCGTCCAATCCATGGATCTTAACTCATCGACCATGGCACCGCGTATACGTAGGGTTGCATAGGTCTCAAATTGTGCTTGTCGGGTATTTTCATAACGGCCCATCGCATCGAGGAGGCCGATTATGCCTGCCTGAATTAAATCGTCTACGTCAATATTGGCAGGCAATTTGGCTTTGAGTTGATATGCCAATTTTTTAACCAACAGAATATGCTCATCAAGAATCGGTTCCTTGGCTGCATGGCCTTTCGCATCGTACATAAGTTATGCCTCCATTTTTGCAAAATGGTTGTCTGGCTTTGAAGACGGAGCGTTAATACTCATTGGCTTGTCAGCCAGTCGTGTGGCTATCTCTCTAAATGCGATTGAAGCGGCTGCCATGGGAAAAGCTTCGATGACTGATCGTCCGAGTTGGACGGCCCGCGACAGATGTTCATCGGACGGGATACATCCCAGCGATATTAACGGTACCGCCAGAAAAAGATTGGCGGCTTGGCTCATATTCTGCTGTATCTTTGCCGCTTGATCCGGTGAAGCATTAATTACCAGTAATTGGTAAGACCTGCGCCCCAGTTGAGTATGTAATTCCTTTATTTGCAAGTAGGCAGACTTGATGGAGTCGATGGTATTAGTTGCCAGTACAACAACATCGCCGGCAGCCACTTCAGATAACATGAAAGGATTATCGTTATCCATTTGCGTATCTATCAGGCAGAAGCCGCTCGTTGGGCTGAGTTCACGTAATGCTGCGGATAGATTTTCCAAGTCCTTAGGCTGGTCAGTCATTTGCTTTATTGGCTCGCGTGATAGTTTGCTCATATAGATACCCTGGTTTTGTTCCTGACTCACCAGTTTCTGAGTCGTGTTAATATCACAAAGGAAAACGGGTGCGGGTGCTGCGGCACAAGAACTGATGCCCTCCGGTGACTGGCTTGCATCAAGTAAATGAACCTCACTCCCTACTTTCACCAGTGCGGCGGCAAGATTTTGTAAAAGCTGATTCTTTTGGGCGGGAGACACTGCCGAGACAAACGAAATCATGCGTATCGTACCCGGTCCCAGCATTCGTCGTAAGCCGGCAGCTTGATCCAAACCCTGATTATGTGACATTAAAGTTCTCCATATCAGAGTTCTGGCGCGTCGCTTCGTAAGCCATTAAAACTGCCAATTCATGGTCTTCGTAGCGGGTAGCACTTCGCGAATGCCGGTGTTCGAAGGTTCGTTCCAATAGTCCGTCAGGCTCCACCATTTGTAAATCCTCAGGTACGCGCTGACCGATTCCTACATAAAAGAGTTTAAGTTTGTATCTAAGCACCACATCCAGCGCATTACTGAGCGTGACCGCTTCGTCCAGTTTGGTCAGGATGCAGCCGGCAAGTCCGGAACCCCGATAGGCAAGGGTTACTTCGTTAAGCGTTTCAATAGTGCTGGTGGTGTTGAGGCAGAGTAGTCGTTTGATGGGCATCCGTGTGCCCGACAGCATGGCAATTTGCTCTGAGACCATCTGATCTCGTTGGCTCATACCTACGGTATCGATAAGTACGATGTGCTTATTTTTTAGTTCATCCAGTGCAATTCTTAGATCCGCTTCATCTCTGACCGTATGAACCATGACGCCCAAGATCTTGCCATAAATTCGAAGCTGTTCATGAGCGCCAATCCGGTAACTGTCAGTGGTAATTAAAGCCAGTTTACTTGGGCCATGGCGCATCACGCAACGTGCTGCCAACTTTGCTGTCGTCGTGGTTTTACCAACACCGGTCGGGCCAACCAGTGCGTATATACCACCTTGATCAAGGATTTCATCTTCGTTTTTTAGCACGGATAAATTGCGTAAGAGAATACCCTTGGCCCATTCAAGCCCTTGTTCTATATCTTTATCCAGGGGAGCATTTTTTGCGAGATAACGCGACAGGCTGGCGCTAAAGCCCATCGCTACCAGCTCCCGCAAAATTCCGGATTTTGACGGATAGCGTTGATGCTGATCATTCCATGTTAGTAGCGCAATTTGGGACTCCAAGGATCCACGCATCGCCTTGATTTCATTCATGATAAGGTTCATGTCATTGTCAGGAACGATAGCAGATGTAGCCGTGGTCTTTGGTGCAGCTTGGTTCGGTACCGCTTTTTTCAATATGGGGGTAGGGCTTTGCGATTCCTCAACTGCCGAGTTGAAGCCTCTCTCGTCAGAAGCAAGAATTTCTACTCCGTTGGCAACATTGCGATTTGACAGTATGATCGCATCAGGGCCCAGAGCCTCACGTACAAGACTCAAGGCTTCGCGAGCTGTCAAGGCAAAAAAGCGTTGAATTTTCATACTAATGCTCCAACAAGATTAGTGACTTTAATGGTAAGAGAGTCGGGTAACTCTGCATGAGATAAAACTTTTAATTGGGGTAAGTTGCGGCGCAGAAAACGTGCCAACATAACTCGCAGTGGTGCCGGAACCAACAGAACAGGTATATAACCTAGTTGTTCTTGTAGTTGTGTGCTTTTCGCTGTTTGTATGGCAAGTGTTTCGGCCAGTCCGGGTTCAATACCGGCTCCTTCAGGGCCGCTGCTGTGCAGCGCTTGTAATAAAAGTTGCTCAAGGCGGTTATCTAACGTCATTACCGGTAATTCCATAGTTCCTGGTGCAATTTGTTGGACAATTGCTCGTCCCAGTGCTATTCGTACGACTGCTGTCAAGATATTCGCATCCTGACTTTGGGGAGCGTATTCTGCTATTGTCTCTATAATGGTGTGCATATCGCGGATGGAAACGTCCTCAAGCAGCAGGTTTTGTAGTAACTTCTGTAGTGTGGCTAGAGGTAATAGATTGGGAACCAGATCTTCAACTAATTTGGGTGCGACTTTGCCCAGATGATCAAGCAGGGCTTGTACTTCTTGACGGCCAAGTAAGTCGGCAGCATGTAGTGACATTAAATGATTTAGATGAGTCGCTACGACGGTGCTGGCATCAACGGCAGTATAACCCATGGCTTGAGCTTGCTCGCGAAGTTGGGCATCAATCCATACGGCAGGCAGACCAAAGGCAGGGTCGTTGACTGGAGTGCCCGGTAAGGTGCCGGTTACGATGCCGGAGTTAATGGCCAGAAATTGACCGGGATGTGCTTCGCCGACGCCGATTTCGACGCCTTTCAACGTAATACGATAGGCCGCCGGACGTAACTCCAGATTGTCGTTAATATGGATAGGGGGTGGCAGAAAACCTACTTCTTGAGCAAACTTTCTCCGAACTCCCTTGATACGACCTAATAACTCTGCTCCCGGGCCTTTGTCAACCAAGGTAATGAGTCGGTAGCCGACTTCGAGCCCTAATGTTTGGATAGGTAGTACATCCTCCCAGGACACTTCTTTCATGTCTGGTGATATAACAGGTTCGGCTGTGTCTACTTCAGGTTCTGTTTGCCTGACGTGTTTAAAATAGTAGGCAGAACCCCCAATCAATAATGCCAGCATCCAAAAAGCCAGATGTGGCATGCCGGGGATTAATCCCAGTCCGCCAATAATACCAGCCGTTATATAAAGAACCTGAGACTTCATGAACAATTGCGTCACTAACTGGCTACCGATATCCTGATCGCTCGCTACACGCGATACTACAGCACCGGCCGCTACAGAGATAATCAAGGAGGGTAGTTGGGCGACCAGGCCGTCACCGATGGCAAGCATGGTGTAAGTTGCAATTGCTGTTGAAAAATCCAGTTCGTGCTGGATTACACCGACCAGTAAGCCGCCAACCATATTCACGACGACAATGATGATACCTGCCACAGCATCCCCTCGTACGTATTTGCTGGCACCATCCATGGCCCCATAAAATTCCGCTTCCTGTGAAACTTCTTTACGGCGTGTGCGCGCGTCTGCTTCGCCGATCAGGCCGGCATTTAGATCGGCATCAATCGCCATTTGTTTGCCCGGCATTGCATCCAGGGCAAATCTGGCACCCACTTCGGCAATCCGACCGGCTCCCTTGGTAACTACGACAAAATTAATGATAGTCAAAATGGTAAAAACCACGACACCGACCAGATAGTTACCGCCAATCAGGAAGTGACCAAAAGCTTCAATAACTTTACCGGCGGCATCGGGGCCGTTATGCCCTTCTGTTAATACAATACGTGTCGAGGCGACGTTGAGCGATAAGCGCAACATGGTAGTAAAGAGTAATACCGTTGGAAAGGCCATAAAGTCAAGAGGCCTGATTGTGTACAGGGCTGTTAACAGAACGATAATGGATAAGGCGAGATTGAAACTAAAAAAAATATCGAGCACGAATGCAGGTACCGGTAACACCATTAGCGACAGCATGGCGACAACCAGTCCTGGTGCTGCCAGTGCTTTACCGTTAACCTGTGCAAGCCAGCCAGGTAATGTCACGATAGTACTCCGGGTTTGATAGCGTTGCCGGAATCATCATTGATGGTTTCCAAGGTATCCATGCCGGGAGGGACAGATATTTGCTCGGGTAATTGCGGTGCAGGTCCACCATGGGTTCGCCAAGCACGCAATTGAAAAACATAGGCAAGCACTTGAGCCACAGCAGCATAAAGCGGTGCAGGAATTTCTTCGCCCAGTTCGGCATGGCTATACAGTGCACGGGCCAGTGGTGGCGCTTCCATTAAGACAATTTTGTGTTCCAGGGCAAGCTCACGAATTTTTGCGGCGACTTCATTCATCCCTTTTGCGATGACCAGTGGTGCGTGATTGGCGTTTTCAGGATATTTTAAGGCAACCGCATAGTGGGTTGGATTTGTCACTACCACGTCAGCGGTTGGGACATCGGCCATCATACGTCTACGTGCCATTGCCCGTTGTTGGGCGCGAATCTTCGCTTTGATCTCCGGGTTGCCGTTGGATTCTTTGGATTCTTGTCTGATATCCTCGCGTGTCATCATCAGTTTTTTTGCGTAATGCAGCATTTGATAAGGGGCATCAATTAAGGCAATTATTGCCAGAGCCCCAACTAACGCGGTAAAGCATATTAATAATAAATGCCCTTGGCGCACGCTGCTCACGGCAGGTGACTGAGCGATTAATGCAAAGATGGCATCAAATTGTGAGGTAACCACAGCCCAAGCCACAAAACTGACCAATAATGTTTTACCGATGGCTTTGAGTAGTTCGACCAGTGCACGGATGGATAACATATTACCCAAGCCTGTCATCGGGTTCATTTTGCCAAAATTAGGCCCCAGTGCTTTTGCGCTAAACAACCAACCGCCAATCAGCATGGGCGAAAATAGCGCTGCCAACATTAGTAGTCCGGCTAGTGGTGCAAAGGCTAATAGTAAATCTATCAGTTGCTGCGCAATTCCGATCCCTAGTTGGGACGGGTCCATTATTTGGGCGCGTTCAAAACTTAAACCCTTGGTTAGCATGTGTTTGAGTTGCTCTACCATGGCGTCCCCTGATATCCAAAAGCCGAGTGTAGCGGCAATTAATACGGTAAAGGTAGCCAGTTCTCGGGAGCGAGGAACGTCACCGTCTTCGCGAGCCTTATCAATACGACGCTGCGAGGCGGGTTCTGTTTTTTCGAGATCACTTTCTTCTGACATATGGGGCTCCCAAGTCGATGCACCGTATTATCATTGGTGAGTGAGCAGGATGCCTATTATCAGAGCTAAAGGACTTTACGGTATGCTAGAGAACGGAGGTAAATTCACCGCTATTTATCATTCAGGAGATAGAGAGAGTGTTTTGTAAGTTGATATGTCAGTATCCATGCGCCTTTGAAATAAAGTGATGGTTATCTATGGCAGCTGACTATTTTAGGTGTGCACAGGCAATATTTTTGCAAATTGAAGCGCAGGCACACTTAATTTGGCGTCTGCAGTTGTACTCAAGAGTGCCTTGCCAAAAAAGCATGGGCTTGTTCAAGACTGTTATACAGGATCCGGATCCTAAGTTAAGTTGAAAAAAATATAATTAGCGCAACTTGGTCAAATCTTTTGCCTTCGCTTTCAGGTTGTCTGAATCAACGATGAGGTTGGCAGCGGATGCAATAGAGTCAGTTTTAAAATGTACATCGTTCTGATTGCCGGCAGCTTCCACCAAGCTTTTAGAGGTGACCATTAAGTCTTTTGCCGTAGTTATCATGCCTTCCGCAACGATGGTTGCGTTAACCTGAAAGGTTCCTTCAGCGATGGCAGCCTTTATTTTATTAACTTTTTCTGTGTCAAAGATGCCGGTGTCTGGTGATAATGCACCTAGCGCCTGGAGCTGTTCAGAAAGCTGTACGCTGCTGCTTGGGGTCGGGCTAACTGGTGGTGCTTCAGTTGCTTTAACGGGCTTTGGCTGGAAGTCTATGGGGGGTGGGTTGGTTATATTTCCAACCGGGTTATCAATTTTCATGAGCGTTCCTTTAAAATTTTTGACTACATTTTTTTAAGCTCTGCGAGCTTAAGCAGAATAGGCTTATCTGATCTTTAAGCTTATTAACGGCAAAGCAGCAAAAAACTTTAAAAGTTATAGCATGATTTTTTCGGGATACTTCTTAATGTTTCAAAGTTAATGGCCTGAAATCTCTACAATACCGCCTGTCCTGGCGATTCCGCTGATTATATGATTTGATTGTGTGCGCACTTGAACGGTTTCTCCCGCCATGGCGTTGGCTAGTGACTTTCCTTCATAAGTGATACCGAAGCCTTTCCCTGTAGCAATAATTTTGACAGTTTGCCCTCGGGTCAATGTTGGTTCGGTATGCAAGTCATTGCTGCGTAAAGAAGCACCTGCAGGCAATGGACGAATAAGGGTACGTCCAGCCAGTTCTTGCAGATCGTTAATCAAGTTTTTTGGCGGGTGATGCTCATAAACAGGGCTTGCCATTACATCATTGGCGGTAACTGTCTGGCCTTTTTCCATAGCTCTGAGAGTGATATAGTGCGTTACCGGTTGCAGGATACTTGCAATCAGATAAAGCGACCATGATTGTGGTGCTGTGCAGCGAGCGCCCAAGCGCATGTTGCCGCGTTGACCGCTACCTGCGGGCAGAAAGAATTCAAGCGACTCGCAATTCACTAAACTCAGGTGGGGATCCGGCAGGTTGACCTTGATTTTTGACTCGTGAGTAATGCCCGGTAAGGAGCTCAGAAATTGTATGGCACGACCGCGAAGCTCTTCGTGGCTTTGCAATTGAGTGTCTGTTTGTGCCCAACTGAATTGGCTTGGTAGCAAGGCAATCAACAAGATGCCTAAGAGGTTTTTTAAAAAACGGACTGTAATTATCATACTTGAATTTATTCACCTTGATTTATTCACAAAAATATTATTTTTGTATTTTATCGGCGGCATCGCTACTGTAATTGCTGATGTCTGAAAATATAAATGACTAACAGTTCGCTAAGGCAAGTTGCAAAAAATAATTAACCATCTTGTCGTGTTTGAGCATTGCTACCCTCAATTAAGCCTTACAGGAGTCGGCGTGTTTCTTCGGGTTACTCAAGGTTTACTTAAAATGCAAATTATAACCCAATGCCATGTAATCACAAGACAAGGTAAGGGTTAAGCTAAGGGCTGTTTTGGTCTTTTATTAGTCAATTCATTAGTCAGGACTTACTTATAATTATGGTGTAAAAAAGTGGTTGTCGTTTACTTGAGGTATTCGAAAGCCCTCATTCTAACAAAGTAAAGGGGTAGACCATGACTGGAAAATTGGATAATGCGTTGGGTTTTTATGAAAATGCTTTGCGTTTTCGCAGTCAGCGCCAGCAGTTATTAGCTTCCAATATTGCCAATGCTGATACGCCCCATTACAAGGCTCGGGATCTGGATTTTGGCAAGGCCATGCAAGCGGTGATGGCGAACAGTAGTCCAACAGTCTCTGTTGCCAAGGCCTTAACGCAAACCAATCCAGGGCATCTTGCTGCCGGTTCATCGTTATCCGGAATGGATACTTACGTTGCCTTACGTACACCCACGCAAAACAGTATGGACGGTAATACGGTAGATATGGATGTCGAACGTAATGCCTTTACTGAAAATGCCTTGCATTATGAGGCGGATGTAACCTTGGTTAACAACAAGATCAAGGGTTTATTAAGTGTACTTCAAGGCTAACAATCATGTCATTACTGAATATTTTTAATATTGCAGGCTCTGCTATGTCTGCACAGGGCCAGCGCCTGAATGTGGTTGCCAGTAATTTGGCAAATGCTGATAGTACGGTCGGACCAAATGGTTCAGCTTATCGTGCCAAGCAAGTAGAATTTATGACGGTTCCGGTCGGTGGCGTAAAAGAAGCCGGCGTTAAGGTTTCGCGGGTGATTGACGATACCGGTCCTGCCAAGTTGGTCTATAACCCGGGGCATCCTCAAGCCAATAAAGAAGGTTATGTGTCCATGCCTAATGTTAATGTCGCCGAAGAGATGGTTAATATGTTGTCGGCTTCACGCTCTTATCAAACCAATGTGGATACCATGAACGCGGCTAAATCCATGTTATTAAAAACACTGACTATCGGTCAGTAATTAAAGAGGATTATTCGTCATGACAATTTCTGTTATCGGTACCACTTCGGCTCCAGTTACCCCGGCTACAACGACTGCAACTTCTACGAGTCAAGTCACTGGCACTGCCGCACAAGCCCAATTCATGTCCCTATTGCTTGCGCAAATGAAAAACCAGGATCCAACTGCGCCCATGTCCAATTCCGATATGTCTACGCAGATGTCGCAGTTAAATATGGTAACCGGCATTAATAAGTTAAATGCCACTATGGATACCGTGGCGAGTGGTCTTCAGTCCAGCCAGACTACACAGGCGGCTAGTTTGCTGGGTAAAAATGTGCTTGTTCCAGGCACCAACTTATCGTTGTCCAATGGTCAGTCTCAGATGGGCGTAGAGTTGGCGCAGGCGGTGGATAGTTTGACTGTAACCATTAGTGATGGTAACGGCAATATAGTACAAACCATGAATCTGGGTTCACAACCGGTTGGTACGCTAAATCTGGCATGGGATGGTGTAACCAGTGCCGGAACTGCCGCAGCAAATGGCGATTACACCTTTCAGGTGGCAGCTACACAAGGTGGGCAAACCTTTACTCCAACGGCATTGGCAACCGGTACGGTTGCCAATGTGACGCTTTCATCAGCGGGAGCGATTGATCTTAGCGTGCCTCCGGTAGGAAATTTCAGTTTGGCAGATATACGTCAAATCCGATAAGCGTAAGCTGATTACCGTTAATTTTATATTGACATTTACAGGACATTATTTATGAGTTTTATCGATATCACAGGGATGAACCTGGCACAACAACGGCTTGATGTGATTAGCAATAATATCGCGAACGCCAATACCGTGGGTTTTAAAAGCTCCACTTTTAATCAGACATTGGCGGCCATGTCGTTCGCATCTTCGGGTGCCGAGAAAGGGGGCGCAGTACAGGCGTTTTCGCAAGGGACTATTAGTGCCAGTGGGAGTCCTTTTAATCTGGCTATTAATGGTGCCGGTTTATTTCAACTGGACAACAATGGCATTAAGACTTATACCCGCGATGGCCAATTTTCGTTAAACAAAGCTGGTGAAGTTGTTGATGCCACCGGCGATATTCTGACCGGCTATAAAGCTGTTGATGGTGTTATACAGACAAACAATGGAGCGGTACCTCTCATATTCGCTTCTGAAGCCTCCAAACCGGTAGCAACGACCACCGCGACGCTAGGGTTGACGCTTAATTCAATGTCGAAGAGCATGGGAACAGTTGCAGCAGTTGCCGGTGTTGCAGCAGTTGTAGCAACTCCAGCGGTTATAGCGGTTACAGCGGTCACCGCAGATCCTAATGCAATTCCACCAATTGCAGGAGTTACAGGAGTTACAGGAGTTGCAGCAGTTGCTGCAACTCCAGCAGTCGCAGCAGTTACAGGATTTACCCGTCCTGCTTTCGACTCGACAGACCCGACAACTTATACGAGTGCGACTACCAGCAATATTTATGACTCGTTGGGTGCGCCTCATACGATTGAAACTTTTTATACCAAGTTAGCCGTTGATGGGGCAGGGGCAGCTACTTGGGATGTAAAGGCTACTGTTGATGGGGGAGCTGCGGTTACATCTGTTGGAACTCTCATTTTCAATGCCAGTGGCGCTCTTGATGTCACTAGTACGGCTACCTCGGGCACCATAACAGTTAATAATCAGGCGGTATCTCTGGATTTAAGTAAATCAGTGCAATATGCTACCTCCTTTGGCGCTACCAACAGTCAGAATGGTTTTCCATCCGGTCAAATGACCAGCTACTCAGTCAGCATGGACGGAGTCATTAGTGTGCTCTATAGTACCGGTAACTCTGCGGTTGTGGGGCAAGTCGCCTTGGCAACATTTAAAAATTTGAACGGGTTGGCATCGGCACCTAACAATCAATGGAGCGCCACTTCCAAATCAGGGAATGCGTCAGTTGGGACAGCAGGCTCGACAGCGCTGGGTCTGGGTCTGTTAAGTTCATCAGCTATTGAAGATTCTAACGTTAATCTGGTTAATGAAATGGTTAATATGATTTCCGCGCAGCGGGCTTTTCAGGCGCAATCATCAGTGATAAAAACTGAAGACCAAAACTTGCAAACGATTGTTGGTCTTAAACAATAGGGCTTGGCCGTGACTCATTTGGTTGTTAACCTGTTTTTAAGCTGCGGAGTCTGATTTATGGATCGTCTTATTTATACTGCCATGACTGGTGCCAAGCAAATTATGGAGCAGCAGACGACCGTATCGCACAATATGGCGAACGTGGGATCCACCGGATTTCGTGCTCAAATAGATGCTTTTCGTGCGGTGCCGGTAGAGGGTAAAGGTTTGCCTACCCGGACGCAAGTATCTGACGATACCGTAGGGGCTGATTTTTCCGAAGGCACCATTCGTCAGACGGGTCGAAGCCTCGATGTTGCGATTAAGGGTGCTGGTTGGATTGCCGTACAAGGGTCAGATGGCAAAGAGGCTTATACGCGAGCAGGTGCCTTGAAGGTTACGCCCAATGGTATTTTGCAATCCGAAGGCGGGTTAAATGTACAGGGTGATAGTGGTCCTATTAGTATTCCCTTCGACACTTCTCTGTTAGTCGGTAAGGATGGCACCATCTCTTCTTTAATCCCAGGTTCTAATCCGGAATCTATGGCAGTGCTGGGTCGTATCAAGTTGGTTAATCCGCAGCCGGATACTCTCAAGCGTGGAGATGACGGTCTTTTTCGGAGTAGCACCGGTAAGCCCGTGGCAGCGAATCCCGGTGTCACTTTATTGGGCGGTGCGTTAGAGGATAGTAATGTCAATATCGTTGAGTCTATGGTGCATATGATTAGTTTGGGGCGCCAGTTTGATATGAATATGAGTTTGTTCAAAAACGCGCAAGAGAATGATACCAAGGCCAGCCAGATTTTAAATTTGAGCCAATAGTTTAGTCCAACCATTAAAAATAAAGAGAAATATCATGTTTCGTTCACTATGGATTGCCAAAACCGGACTGGAAGCGCAACAGAGCCAATTGGATGTCATTACCAATAATTTGGCTAATGTTGGTACCACCGGGTTTAAGCGTTCACGAGCAGTTTTTGAAGACCTGCTCTATCAAACTATTCGCCAACCCGGAGGACAGTCATCTCAAATAACGCAATTACCCTCCGGCTTACAATTGGGAACAGGTGTTAGGGTAGTGGCTGCTGAACGCTTGTATCTTCAGGGCAACTTACAGCAAACAGGCAATAATAAAGATCTGGCTATTCAGGGTACCGGTTTTTTTCAAATATTGATGCCGGATGGCACATTATCTTATACGCGAGATGGTTCGTTTCAGGTCAACAGCGAGGGTTTACTGGTTACTGCCAGCGGTTATCCAGTGCAGCCGTCAATAGCCATTCCATCTGATGCGCAAACTATTACTGTCGGTCGTGATGGGACGGTCAGTGTCGTACAGCCCGGCTCGGTTCAACCCAATACTGTCGGGACCATCGAGTTAGCCAACTTTATGAATCCGGCCGGGTTATCGGCCCAAGGTGAAAACGTGTTTATTGAAACGGCGTCTTCGGGGCCGCCTATTATCAATGCACCTGACAGTAATGGTATGGGATATCTGGCGCAAGGTTATATAGAAACGTCCAATGTTAATGTAGTAGAAGAAATGACCAATATGATTCAGGCTCAGCGTGCTTATGAAATCAATAGTAAGGCTGTGACGGCGGCTGATCAGATGTTGCAGAAGCTGACACAGATGTAATTTTTGGAGGGATTGTTTGATGCATTTATTATTGGTTTTTATATTCTCGGTACTGACCGGTTGTTCAGTGGCTCCGACCTCCATTGTGGCTCAGCCGACTACGATGCGTGCGCCGTTGCCAATCCCCGTCGCTCCTGATAATGGCGCTATTTTTCAGGTTGATACTTTTCGCCCTATGTTTGGGGATTTTCGTGCGCATGCGGTTGGTGATGTCCTGACGGTCGTCATTACCGAAAAAGTATCTGCTGATAAAAAGACTGGTGCATCAGATGATAATTCGGGTGCCATGGATGCCAGTGTTGATAAATTGTTTGGGGTGACAACGACTAACCTACAGGTATCCGAGAGCGCCCAAATGAAGTCGGCGGCCAAGGCTACCGGCAGCGCCAGCTATAACTTTGCAGGTATGATTGCAGTGACTGTGTTGGAAGTAATGCCCAATGGTAATCTGCGGGTTAGTGGCGAAAAGCAGATTGGTCTTGACAAAGGCACTGAGTTTATTCGTCTGTCAGGTATGGTGATGCCCACCTCCATTGAGGTGGGCAACATGGTGCCCTCCACAAAATTAGCGGATAGCCGGGTGGAATATCGCACCAACAGTCAGTTCGATAGCGCCGAAATTCTTAAATGGTTTAGTCGTCTCTTTTCTACTGTCTTGTTGTTATGAAGATAGCGAGACCGGGTTGGCTGGCGAAAAGCGGGTGTTGGGCTTGTCTGCTGGCGTGTTTGTCGACTGTTGCTGTTGCAGAGCGAATGAAAGACCTGTCTAATATTCAAGGGGTTCGGGAAAATCAGTTGATTGGTTATGGTTTGGTCGTGGGGCTCGAAGGTACCGGCGATCAAACGTCGTTTTTTTCCAATCAAAGTGTCATTAATTCGCTGCAACAGATGGGTGTTAATGTACCGCAGGGTATTAACATGCGTACAAAAAATACCGCAGCGGTGGTGGTTACCGGCATGTTGCGAGCATTTGCCCAGCCTGGCCAAACTTTTGATGTGACGGTCTCGTCGATGGCCTCCGCCAAAAATTTGCGTGGTGGCACCTTAATGATGACCTCCTTGAAAGGGGCTGACGGGCAGATTTATGCCATGGCTCAGGGTAATATTTTGTTGGGCGGCTATGAGGGGGCTGGCAGTGGTTCGCCGGGCAATAATCCCATACCTGGCAGTATTGTTGACGGGGCAACTGTTGAGCGTGCCGTTAATTCTTCAGTGGGGCAGGGGCCTTACGTGAAGCTGGTGCTCAACGAAAATAATTTCAATATGGCCAGTCGTATGGTTGAGGTGATCAATAACCGTTTTGGTGCAGGTATTGCCGAAGCGCAAAACGGGTTGGTTATTCAGGTACGGGCTCCGCTAAAACAAAATGAGCGGGTGGCCTTTATTGGCGAACTTGAAGTGCTGGATATTGCACCGGCTGCATTAAAGCCCAAGGTCGTGTTTAATGTCCGTACCGGAGCCGTCGTTATTAATCAGGCTGTCACTCTTGATGCCTGCGCCGTGTCGCATGGTACGCTTTCTATTGTTATTGGCTATCCGCCTGACATCCCTCAAACAGTGGTGGTACCCAATCAGAATTTGGTAGTGTTAAATAAGGGTGTGTTGTTGGCGGATGTTGTTAAAACATTGAATGATATTGGTGCCTCGCCGCCGGAAATGCTGGTTATTTTGCAATCCATGAAGGCTGCCGGTGCCTTGCATGCAGAACTTGAGGTAAATTAATTTATGACGACAATGAAACCTGCCGATGCCTCAAACGAGTTGGCAATGGATGTGCAGTCCTTGGGGCGTGTACGGCAAATGTCTCAGCAAAATCCTGCTCAAGCATTAAAAGAATCCGCCAAGCAATTTGAGGCCTTGTTTATTAATATGATGCTCCAGAGTATGCGGCAAGCAACGCCGCAAGGTAATCTGATGGGGGAAAGTCATGATCGGGAGCTTTATACTTCCATGTTGGATCAGCAGCTTAGTCAGACCATGGCGCAACGTGGTATAGGTGTCGCCGACCTGTTATTGGGACAGCTTAAAAGCGGCAATAACGCTCAAGTAATGCCGAATTTGACACCGCCACAGCAAACTGTTGCCAGGGTATCAGGGCATTCACCCGCGCAACTCAGGTCTGCTCTTGATGTTGCGTCCTTATATGCACAGGCATCTTTAGCGTCAACTAATAACGTTAAAACGGCTACAGGTTCTGTTAGCGGTTCCGTACAAGATTTTAATGCCAAGATGCACGGCCATGCTGAAACTGCTGCGGCCATTACTGGTATTCCTGCTGACTTTATTTTAGGTCACGCAGCGTTGGAAAGTGGTTGGGGCAAGCGCGAGATTATGTTGCCTGATGGCACTAGCAGTCATAATCTGTTCGGAATCAAGGCGGGTGCCAGTTGGAAAGGTAAGGTGGCCGAGGTAACTACGACTGAATATACGCAAGGGGTGCCTTCAAAAGTTGTGGCGCGTTTTCGTGCTTATGACTCCGATGCGGATGCCTTTCGTGATTACGCTTCGTTCTTGCAGGACAATCCTCGTTACCGACAGGTGTTGGTTAACGGGCAAAGTGTCGATGGCTTTGCTCAAGGCTTGCAAAATGCCGGCTATGCCACTGACCCTGCCTATGCCGCCAAGCTAATGAGCGTTATTAGGCGTATACAACCGGCTTAATCGACTTTAAAAGCAAAAGCTTCAGTCCACGAAAAACACGAAAAGCACGAAAAAAAGCAAAAGAGCAAAAGAGCAAAAGAGCAAAAGAGCAAAAGAGCAAAAGATTTATTTCATTGGCAGGTCACATAACTCGACAAATACACGGCTATTTTGATGAGGTAGCTTTAATTGCCTACATAGTACATTAATATTTTCCGCTTACTCAAGCCCTAATGATTTTTTTGTTTTTCTTTGCTTTTTTTCGTGGCTTTCGTGTTTTTCGTGGACAAAAGCTTTTATTTTTCATAACATAATCCGTTCGACGGTAGCTTTGGGGTAACAACCAAAGTTGACCAGTAAACCTAATTTTATACCGGTTGCTTTAAGATAATTTAAGACTTGGGCTTTGTGTGTGGGTGTTGTCGCAGATAGTGCTTTAAGTTCAACAATAATGGCCTCATGGCAAATAAAGTCAGGCATAAAGGTTTGCTTTAACAGTTCGCCTTTGTAGAAAAGTTTCAGTTCCTGTTGGGCAATAAAAGGTATGCCGCGTTTGGATAACTCTTTTTCCATACACTCTTGATAAACCGCTTCAAGAAAGCCACAGCCCATTTCCCGATAAACCTCAAATACCGCTCCTTGTAGCTGATAACATTCCTCTCTCCACCATATTTCTATAGTCATTTTTCGTATCTCTGGTGATTTTTAAAAACAATATTTTTCCATAACTACTGAAAAAAGCAAAAGCATCAGTCCACGAAAAGCACGAAAAGCACGAAAAAGATCAAAAGATTTATTTCATTAGAAAAGTCGTATAAGTAGATAAATCAGTTTCTGTTTTAATCAGGGTTCTTAATTGCTTAAGTGATATCTCAGTATTTCCGCTTACTCAAACGCTAAGGATTTTTTTGTTTTTTCTTGGCTTTTTTTCGTGTCTTTCGTGTTTTTCGTGGACAAAAAGCTTTTGATTTATTTCATTGGAAACTCGCATAACCCGACTAATACACGACTATTTCGATGGGGTAGCTTAAATTGCCTACACAGTACGTTAATATTTTCCGCTTACTTAAGACTTAAGGTTTTTTTGCTTTTTTTTCGTGGCTTTCGTGCTTTTCGTGGACTAAAGCTTTTTTCTTTCATTTCTGCAATTTATTTCAAATAAAGGTTAAAGTTTTTTTAAAGGCCGTCGTTAATAAAAGTAACAGTACAACTACTGTGCTTTTATAAACAAGTTATGTCGATTCAGTCTATGTTACTGGTCGCATCGACTTTTAGTAGAACACCGCCTTCGGGCAAAACATAAATTACTTTAACTAAAAGGAATACGATCATGTCAGGCTTAACATCATTGTCATCTACGTTAACCAGCGCCGTTAACGAAACTCAGGCAAAAATCAATACTACCCAAACCCAATTGGCCGCTGACAAGAAAATATTGGATCCAGCGCAACAAGGTGTGGTGACACGATTGACTGCACAAGTAGAAGGTTTTGCTGCTGCAAAAAGCAATATTACCCAGGCACAAAGTGTTATCAGCGTCGCGCAAACCGGCTTGGCCGCTATTTCCGACATGCTGACACAAATGCAGTCTATGGCCACCAAAGCCAGTTCTGCTGGCGTAACCGCGTCAGATGCGGCCAGCTATCAGGCAACTTTTGCCAGTTTGGCAACACAGGTTAAAACCTTGGCAACCGGTGCTTCAGTGAATGGTGCGAACGTGTTAGGTTCACAAAACCTTTCAGTTCAAACTGGTTTAGAATCAGATGTATCATCGCGAACCGCTGTTATGGGCGTCGATATAAACAAATTGTCAGTAGTTTCCGGCACTGTTAATAGTGCTGCGACTAACACTGCTAACGCCGCTTTGGCCGCTACTGCACTAACTGCCAAAACCACTGCGGACACGGCTAAAACTACTGCGGATACTGCCAAAACCACTGCGGATACTAATGTAACAACAACTGCAGCTACTGCTTCAGCCTCTGCTACTGCGGCGGCCACAGCCATCACCAACGCTGAAGCAGCTGCTACCACAGTGAAAACCGGTGCCGAAGGTGCTACAGTTGATAATGGCGCTGGTGGTTCCGCAGCCACGGTCACTGCAATCAAGGCAGCAACTGCTGCGGCCGTTGCCGCTGCTACTGTCGGTGCCGAAAGAGATGCTGCTACTGCTCTCAAGACCGTTATCGATAATGCTGCCGATGCCCAAGCTGCTGCCAACGTTACTGCCGGTGGCGCTGCTCTTGATGACGGTACTTCTATCATGACCGCCGTTACTGCCGCTGCCACTGCTGGCGCTATCACTGCTGCCGCTGCTGGTGCCACCACTACGACGACTAACACAGATACGACTGACGCAACGGCTGCTACGGCTGCCGTCCCCGCTGCTGCGACTGCTGCGACTGTTGCTACTGATGCCGCGACTGCTGCGACCGCTGCTGCGACCGCTTCAACCTTAGCCGCTGCCACTGCCGCCAGCCTCACTACTGCTATTGATATATCAACTGCGGCCGGTGCTCAAGCAGCTTTGGATATTTTAACAAATGATCTTTCAACAGTCTCTTCCGGTCAATCAACACTTTCTGCCAGTGCTGTTGGTTTGGCAGCTCAATCTACCATGGCTGATGGTCTTAAGATCAATTTACAAAATACCATTGATTCCATTCAAAAACCGGATCAAGCCGCTTTACAGATTAAATTGACGCAATTGAACAATCAATCAACGGTTAATTTTTATCTGATCAGCCAAATGAATACTGCATCGCAAGCCGTGTTGTCACTGTTTAGATAAGGTTTTTTATTTGGAAGGGGAGGAGCAATAGCTCCTCCCCTTTTTTTTCCAATTTTACATGAGGGTATTTTATGAACAAAAAAAATCCGTTTGACGCGTACACCACCGTTGATAGCCAAAACCTTTCCGATGCCGACTTTGAAAAAAAATGGTACGAGTCAGTGATTATGATTCTCCAGCGTATTCAGGGAGCTTATTACAATCCGGTAGAAGCGCATATCAAGTTGATTGAAATACTGGATGGCTTGGGTTGGATTCAAGAAAACCTCAATGAAAAACTAAGCTCGCAGCACAGGACGTTATTAAAAAGTATCTACAGCAATAACATCGTTATTATTAATGGTGCCATTGCCACCAAAAACATGACTTATCTGGATATTGTTATCGCCTCATTAAGAACCGTCATGGAACCGTATTACAAAGATACATCAGCAGTTCCCGCAGAAGAAGCCACAGCGTAAAGCTGCCTTAGTCCACGGAAAACAAAAGCTTTGGCGCATCAAAAGCAAAAGCTTTTTTTTTTCGTGGATAAAAAAGTTTTAACCATGTAGTATAGCCGCTAATCAAGCGCCCATAGCTCAGCTGGATAGAGTAATCGGCTTCGAACCGATTGGTCGGGAGTTCGAATCTCTCTGGGCGCACCATAAAATAGCAAGCCTTACATGAAAATGCAGGGCTTTTTTTATGCCTGAAAGAAAATAAATACTTCAGATACCATCCCTTCAAGGGATGTTATCTGTTGGTATAAAGATTATTAATCTGAAAATATATAACGATGCGTGACGGGGTTTGTAACACCATTACTTATGTTTTAAAAGTTATTAAAGCCTTCAAACATTTCGATTGGTGTTGTAAACCCCGACAAGCATCGGTAAGCCGGTAGTATTGTTGAATTGACAAATTGATTAAATATAGAGATATTAATCAACACTTAAAATCTAAAAAACGGACAAAATAAATTCTATGGCGACTTGGCGACTAACTCCCAAACATAAAAAATCATTTATTGAAATTGAAACCTGGAAAAAAGGCAAGCTTGAATTAGTCCATGATATTGTTTGGTATTCGGGCTCTTTAACCATTGAATCGACAACCAAGCCTGAAATTGATCTGGCTAATAAAGACGGTTTGGATCCTGACAATAATGACTATGGCTATGACTTCGAATTTGAAGAGTCTGCTGATGGTGATGGTGAATATACTTATCCCGAAGGATTATCTGCGGCGGAGGAAGCTAAACTCGAGACGTTAATTGAAAACGAGGAGTTGGAAAACGCTGGTTGGGTTTATGGTGGTAACGAGTACTACTTGATAGGTGAGCTTGAACTCACCCAGATTAACGATTAATAACTGACAATAAATGCCCCTGATGGCATAGTTATCTACACAAATTGTCATCCCTGCCGGAATGACGCTGCTTTTACTTGTGTAGATAGCTATGCCCTGATGGATAGATCTAACAGGCGTATTTACTGGTTAGCCTCTTTTAACCGTACCTTACCGATTTTCAGCATTTTTTCCTTGTATTCCGGTAACATATCTTTAAATTGAGTTTCAGCTTCCTCACGTGCTTGACGATTATTAAGGTTGGCATCAAATTGCTGCATAACGTTTTTAGCTTTACTTTCAATCGCTTTGGCTTGCTCGGATATAACTCTAAGTTCACTTCGGGTTGGCAGTGCAGGGTTTTGGTTCTGGCCATCATCTAAAGTTTGTATTGGAATCCCGGGTAAAGCTTGCGGTTGATTTGACGATTGCTTTAGTAGGTTTTCTATTTTTTTACCATCATCCGCTTTTTGCGCATCAGTGGCTGAGTTTTCAGAAGAACACCCGTACAAAAACAGACTGATAAAAACACAGGTTAAACTGGGCTGTGTAAATAACATCTTATCTTTCTCCCATTTATTACGGCTAAAACATAGCCAGGACTATCGTTTAACTTCAAAAATTAACTTATGCCGGTTGTAAAATACGTAATAGTGCTACTGTTGATCCGGTTTCCGGCCTGATCATACAAAGGCGCAAATATCGAGACATAAACAGAATACCGCCGGTTGGCCAGTAACATTGCGGTCGACGTTAACGTAACGGTTTTGCCATCGTTACTAAACGCCGCTGTCGTTGCCAAATGCTGACCGGTAACCGTGTCATACCAGGTGATCGTTTCCGGATTGACGGTCAGCGGATTTAATCTTTCGGCAAATGCCACGACTATTTTCGTGTTTAAGCCTACATTATTGGTGGTGTTGGCCGGACTGATTTGCACCATGCCGGTTGAGGCTACATCGGCTCCGGCACCGGTAGTGAAATTACGCGCCGTAGCGCTGGCCAGCACATTACCGCCCAAGTCTTCAATGCCTTCGACATGAACGGTGTAAGCCGTGTTGGCCAGCAGTGGCTGAACCAGTTTCAGGGTCAGGATTTTGTGGTCAGCATTGAGTTCACGAACGACGGTAATCACTTCTTCATCTTTGCGTAGCTGGATGTTGCCTAAACTTAAACCACTCACTGCTTCATCAAATTGCACTTGCAGTTGCACGTTGGTCGGCACTGCGATTTGATCCGTCTCAATGCTGTAGCCGGTTATTTGTGGAGCTGTCGTGTCAACAATCATTGCCGTTGTAAAATAGCGATATTGATTGACAGTATTACCATTCATATCCTGTATTCCGTAGATATAGAAATAATAACTACGACCTATTGCCAGTACTTGTTCCGGTACCAAGGTAAGAATGCGACCATCGCTGCTGACCGTCCGGTTTGCGGTTATATTCTGACCGGTGACGGTATCGTAAAGTCTAAAGGTTTCAGTTGTGACAGTCATCGGATCAATCGCTTCATTGAGACGGACTTTAAATACCGTATTAACCGGTACATTGGTCGCGCTGGCAACAATGCTCCATTCGTCCACGATAGGTGCGGTGGTATCTGGGCCATTGGCAGTCTGAAAGGTGTGGCTGGTAATGGTTACCGGATGCCCTGCATAGTCTTCAGGTGTCGTTACCGTGACGGTAACATTGCTATCGACGGGCCAGGGATCGTGGGGCAGATAGGTGACCTGACGGTTGCTGTCACTGAAACTTAAGGAGTAGTAGCGTGCGTCCGATGATAGTGTTTGGGCTAGCGGCACATTGGTATCATCACCCAGAAAGCTGATCGGATTAACTGCTTCATCAAAGCGAATACTGATTCGGCTGTTGATGCCAATATTCGTCGCTGCTTCTGTCGGGCTTAAGGCGGTTACTTTTGGGGCAATACCATCTTCGGATAGTCCGGCGATAAAGGTCCATTGGTAATCCGAATTGTAGCTTGAGGCAACACCGGCCGCATCTTTTAGGCCGCTATGGACACCGATATAATAACGATGACCGGCTTGTAGTAAGTTATCAGGCAGCAGACGTACAACACGATTGCCTTTTAGCAGGCTGACGGTTACCGGTATTTGCTGCCAACTGGTGGCCTCATGCATAACAAAAGTTGTGGTATTAACGGTGTTGGCATCAAGAACTTCGTTAAATTGTAAATCAAGTGCCGGATTCAAGGGCAGGGTGACACTATCATCGGTATTAACAGCGACTACATAAGGTGTTTTTAGCGCCGGATCTTCTTCAATCCGGAATGAGCCATGATAGCTGTTCAGGGCATTGCCGGCTTGATCCT
The DNA here is from genome assembly GCF_025583945.1 of Methylobacter psychrophilus. Taxonomy (GTDB): domain Bacteria; phylum Pseudomonadota; class Gammaproteobacteria; order Methylococcales; family Methylomonadaceae; genus Methylobacter_C; species Methylobacter_C psychrophilus. The sequence continues at coordinate 87 of NZ_JAOEGU010000030.1, read as the reverse complement.
GGGCCATGCTGTCCAAAAACACTTCAATGATCGCGTCTTTACGCCAGGCTTGCAGTGGTGTAAACACCAGGGTTCGGCCATCGCCGA
>NZ_JAOEGU010000002.1 GCF_025583945.1 Methylobacter psychrophilus | reverse complement strand
CGGCAGAAGACAAAGCCGATAATAAGGCACTATCAAAACAGCGTATTTTTATTGAGCATGTTAATCGCCGATGCAAAATTTTCAGGATTGCCAAAGATGTTTATCGGGGCAAACACAAGCATTACTCCTTGACATGGAATTTAGTGGCTGCTCTTGTTAACTTACGCTATGGCTGTATTTAGGAAAGATGTCTATTGAATACCAGCCGCAATTCAATCTACTAATCGAAAGCATCATCGGTGCTGAAGCACTGGTGCGCTGGCGTCATCCCGAATTGGGTATAATTTCGCCGAGTGATTTCATTCCCATTGCCGAAGAGTCCGGATTGATTATTGATATTGGGCAATATGTGATGCGTCAGGCTTGCCATCAGGCCAAGCGCTGGCATGACCAAGGTCATTGCTTACATATTGCTGTCAATGTCTCCTATGTCCAGTTTATGGGTAATAACTTACTACAATTGGTTACAGATGTGCTGGATGAAACTGGGTTAGAAGCACAATTTTTGGAATTGGAGTTAACTGAATCCATCCTGGTTTCTGACCCTGAAAATGTTTTATCGGTGGTGCAGTTACTGCGCAATATGGGCGTCTTTCTTTCGATTGATGACTTTGGTACTGGCTATTCCAGCTTGAGTTATTTGAAAAGATTTTCCGTGCATAAACTTAAAATAGATCAATCTTTTGTGCGCGATCTTCTTGTCGATAAAGATGATGCGATTATTGTTTCTGCCATCATTAATTTGGCAAAAAGCCTGGAAATTGAGTGTATCGCTGAAGGCGTCGAAACAGAAGCTCAAGCGAACAAATTACAAGAAATGGGTTGTCAGCAGATACAAGGCTATTGGTTAGGGCGACCGCTCTCGGTTGTACAGATGAATGCGCTGCTCGCAAACACAAAAGTAATGGAACAGATTGAATAATACGCACCATGGTTTTCTACTATAACTAAAAACAAGAGGTCAAAGCGATGAAGACAATTTCAGGCTGCGTAGATTTTAGGCTAAATGAACGGGACGAGATTATCGCTGTGGGTTCCGAGTGGGATCATTTTGCCTTTGAAAACCATGCGCCTGAATTAATCGGGTCTAAGGTAATCGGTCGTCCATTGCTTGACTTTATCAGCGGGAACGTTACTCGTCAGTTTGTACAAGCATTATTGCAATTAGTGCGCTCTGGTACCCAGTCGATTGAGCTTGAATACAGATGCGATTCACCGACTGAACGTCGCTACATGCAAATGCGGGTGTCACTAGAGGAATCAGGTTTAGTGCATTTTATGAACACTTTTTTACGTACCGAATCGCGTAAAAATAAAATTCTGATCTCAACGGCAACACAACGAGGTAAAAACACAACAGTTCGGTGCAGCATGTGTAACTTGGTCAAACCCTTGAAGGATTGGATTGAACCAGAATTGTTTGATGGCTCGAATACATCGAAAATCACTGAATGGTTAGTTATCTATGGTATTTGCGAGGTGTGCGAAACAAGCCTCCAGCGTGCATCATCAGTCAGAACCGCCGTGACTTAAGCGTATGAATAAAATCTAGCGGACTGTCTGGGAATGAGGTTCACGAACGAGAAGTTATAGAACTAAAGACGGGGGTGCTTTAACCTCCTTATTTTTGCTATAAATTTCTTCGAGGTCTACTGATATGCTCTCCCCGGTGGCTCAAGATTGTCTCAGGGGATCCAGTGCACAGGATAAGAATAATCATTAATAAATACTTGGCTGGCTTGGCGGTTGCTGGGCTAGCCATCATACCTAACGGCTTGACTACCTGCACTACTTAACGGACTGGCTACTACTCTAGCTACTGATCTGACTACGACTAACTGAGTTTAAAAGTCAGTGAGTTGTTGCCTATCCCCAAACCTGAGTTACGGACTATGACCACCTATCCTTCTGTTTATCTATCATCAAAGGCATAATGAAGAAAGGTATTGATAAAGGCAAAGGCACTGGTAATCGTATCGATAACAGGACAGTCGGTGCCCAGCCTATGATTTATCTACTAACACAAGGGATAGAATCCCTCGTGGACAGGACAGCCAGTTACTTTAGGTAATTAAGTTCCCTAGTTTAAACATAGGGTAGTTATTCAATAGGCTCGGTGTGACTGGCTGAATAATCCTTGGCTTACATGCCCTGATGGTCATGATATAAAGCTGTGACCTTGAACCCTTTTAGCCCTGATTTAACGATTCGGTTTTCAGTAAGGAATCGAATAGCAGTCCACAGACACCTATAATACTGGATTCTTTGATTTATAAATAATGAGTTACTGTAAATGTTACTGCATTTATTTATTAGTTGTGACTCTGGAATACTTGTCATTAATCGGTGTTAGGTAGTGAATAACAGGACGGTCTTACAGATGATCTAAACGGGGAATTATTGACTTGCTGACTAGTATGAATAGTGGTACTTATTTTCAATTGAACTCCTGCTAAGTCTATGATTTAACAGGGATTCTTATTAATGGTGGAGAAGCAGGGATTCGAACCCTGGGAGGGGATAAACCCTCAACGGTTTTCAAGACCGCCGCTTTCGGCCGCTCAGCCACCTCTCCACAAGCTGGCTATGATAACCTATCAGCTTTAAAAATCAAACCTTTTATTCGTTTTTTGCGTATTATTGCCCTGTTTATAATTTCGTTTATTTTACAATTACAATTTAAGCTATTGATAAGTAAACCAATTATTTTCTTATCTTTATCGACTACCTTAAATGCAGCAAAGTAATATCAACAGAAAAACATTCGGTTAATTATCGACTTTAGCAGCAAATGTATGAACCCATACCAAGCTATCAGCCTCCCATGTCATTCCTGCATGCATCCTTAAAATAATATCCTTATACATTTCAAGATTCGGATAGCCTTCTGCTTGTGCGTGGGCATCAGTCATATCACCCAAGCGCTGGCGCGTTAAATCAGTCACCACAAAAGTCATGCCTTCCAGATCAAAGGTTTCACCAGGCAAGCCATAAATACCATCACGACGCTGCTGGGTTTTTATACCGGCTTTTGTAGCAGCGACAAGTTTTGGGTGAGTGACCAAGCGGTCTATTGAACAAGTTTTTTCTGGGTAAGTGTCCATTACGGGCTCCATCTGAATTAAAATCGACTCATTGTACACCAGCTAAATAAAGGCGTACTTTTTGTAAAGTCAGCCTTTGACAAAACTTCCTTGGTAGAAGTAGAGCTTTATTATTTACCGGGTAATCCTGCCAGCCAAATCTGAATCTTGTCAGTGGCCTGCCTGGTTACATTAACAAAACCATTAACGGCACCCGCTGCATCTGCTGTTACCGTTGGTTGTTCAAAATAAAATTCCTGCGTACCCATTTTTTTCTTATTATCGTTGGCATAAGCTTCTGCAAAGAAATGTAGCACGACTTTAGCCCTATCCGGTGCATCAAATTGCTGCTCAAAATCATGTAAGCGGATAATTAAAGAGTAGCCCTTTGTCTTCCCACCAGACAGCAATAGTTGCTCAAGCAATTCTGGTGGTGAAGCAATCCAGAGATCCAGGGCATAAAAACCTATTTGAGTGGGTGAAGCATAAAGCAGTCGGTAACGAATACGATTATCCCAGAGCCATGTTGGCGCATTGACGGTGACCATTGGCTCATTAGTCGGCTTGCTGGTAATGGTAGCGTTGGCAATCGAAACAGGAAAACCAAAGTCATGCTGTACCGGGTATTTGGGTGAAACACTACAGCCAGCCCCAAATAATAATGCTAAAAACAATAGGCAACAGTTAAGTAAATGCTTCATTCGGGCTCCTTATAACCCGGTTCGCCCGGCCCCGAATTACGGTGATCCGGCCCCAGCAATAATGCTTGTGGATTATTGTCCAACATCGTGGCTGCTCTTTTTACCTGTTGTGCTGTTGATTGCAATTCGGTAAGTAATTTGTTAACTTTCGGTAGTGTGGATTGTATCAATAGATCACTGGCAGTCTCACCGGTATTAACCAGATTACCTGCTTTTACACTGAGTTTTTGCACATCGCCGGTTAACCTCTGTAAATCTTGCGTTAATGCATTAATATGGCTCAAGGTTTTTTGGCTATCCGTGGTTAATGCAGGAATACCGGCTAGCGCCTTGTCAACGCTCTTTCGCAAATCCGAAAGCTTGTCAGTTAAAGCACTTAAATTACCTAAAATATCGCCAATATTTTTTTCATTTTCTGCATTTAATAACGAACTTAGCCGCACCATTAAATGATCGGCTTTGTGCAAAATTTCTTCCCCTGAACTCATCAATTTATCCGTCATCGATGGCATTAAAGGAATACGGGACAAGGGATCGTCGCCAGGCTCCAAAACAGCGGGTAAGGTACCGGAATCCTCCAATTGAATCTGGGTCAAACCGGTTACTCCTTTTAAGCGTAAGGTCGCAAAAACTCCCTTGGTAAAAATGATGTCCTTATCGACTTCAATCGGAACCAGAATAATGCCCGTGTCATTGGGATCAAACAGAATTTTGGTCACTTTCCCTACCGCAATACCCCGATAAAAAACCGTTGATTCAGGATTAAGACCTGAAACAGATTCGAGGGTTGAAATAACATAAATATTTCGTTCCCTTTCAAAATGCCCTATCCAATAAATGATCGAGGTTATGCCCACCACAAAAACAATCAAAAAAAGACCGGTGACCAGTGCATGCTTGTCTCTACCCATGAGTCGCCTCTTGATATTGAAATACCCGTTGCGCCCGTTTATTATAAAAAAACTTTTCAATAAACGGATGCTGACAACTTAACACTGAAGCCAGCGTTCCAAAAGCAACCAATTGATTATCTGCCAGTACCGCGACCTTGGTGCATAAGTCTCGTAGAATATCCAAATCATGAGTGACCATCACTACCGTAAAATGATGAGCTTGATGTAGTTCGGATAACAGACTGACAAAATCTTCACTCGAAATAGGGTCCAATCCCGAGGTTGGCTCATCCAGCAGAAGTAAACCTGGCTCCAAAATCATGGTGCGAGCCAGCGCTACCCGCTTGATCATACCGCCAGACAGATCGGCAGGTTTTAACCAGGCATCATGATCAGCCAAGCCTACCATTGACAGCTTCATAAATACGATACGTTTAATTAATTCTTCGTCCTTAAAGCCCAGTTCCCGCAAGGGGAAGGCAATATTATCAAAAACATTCAACACACTAAATAAGGCGCCTTTTTGAAATAGCACACCACAATTACTACGCAACCGCAGCCAATGATCAGCAGTCACGTTTGTTAAAGATTGCCCCATAACAAACACTTCACCCTGACTGGGTAATTGCAAACCAATAAGTTCACGTAGCAAGGTTGTTTTACCACAACCCGAGGCACCGACCAAACCCAATATTTCGCCCTGCTCCAAACTCAGATTAATATCTTCATGAACTATTTTTTCGCCAAAACGGGTATAAACATGCTCCAAACGTATCGCATCGAATTGACTCATGGCATTCCCACGCCCATAAATAAAATAGCAAATACCGCATCAATCATAATCACTACGGTAATTGATGCCACTACCGAATTAGTCGTTTCGCTGCCCAAACTTTCGGTATTCGGTTTAATTCTGAAACCAAAATGACAGGCAATCAGCGCAATCATAAAACCAAAAACGGCCCCTTTACCCAAACCAATAAACACATTAAGTAACGGCACCACATTAGGCAATTTAAGAAAAAACTGCTGATAACTAATATCCAGAGTATTTTGCGCCGAAAACATGCCACCTATCAACGCCGCTGCACTGGTCCAAGCGCTTAACAGCGGCATCACTATCGTTAGTGCCAGTACTTTTGGCAAAATCAGCCGCAAAGAATGAGCAATACCCATTGCTGATAAGGCATCCAACTCTTCAGTAACGCGCATAATACCGATTTGGGCAGTCATTGAGGAACCTGAGCGACCCGCGACCAAAATAGCCGCCAACAAGGGCCCCAGCTCACGAATAATACTTAAGCCAAGAATATCAATAATATAAATTTCTGCACCAAAAGTTTTTAATTGCAAGGCCGACAGATAACTCAGCACTACTCCAATCAAAAAGCCCACGAGCGCAGTAATGCCTAGCGCTCTGACACCGGCATCATAAATGGTAATGGAAATTTCAGAAACGGGAATTTCATGTGGATGGCGCAACAGATAACCAAAATCCAGAACCAGCTGACCCAACATGGTTACCAGACTCAATAATTGCGCCCAAAAGCCCCAAATTAATTGCTGAAAATAGTTAAAAAACCGATTGAAACGAGACTCTACAGGTTCGGCAACAGGCACACTCTGCGCTTGCCAGCGCTCAAATAAACGTTGATGCTCGGGTTTTATCTGTAACAACTCCGGTATTTGTTGCCCCCAAGCTTGCCAGATAATCAAGGCGACCATACTATCGAGCTTATCAACCGTAAGCAGATCCCATTGCGCAGTTTTATTAACAGAATTGAGGCTAATTTTTTGTTGCAGACCAGGCGTTATCGCCAAGTTACAAAGATTCCAGCAGCCGGTTAATTTGACAATCGACGGGGTATCGTCACACGTAACGACGGTTAGATCGGGAGGTAAATCAGGACTTGCTTCAGTCTCAATCATGGGAGGGTAAACTTAAATAAATACTGTCGATCAGTTACTCGAAGCGGTAAGATCATACAGATAACATCCCTTGAAGGGATGGTATCTGCTCAGATAAAACTTATTTATCTGAAAATCTATAGACTGATTTAAACCTGTTTATGACCAGACTGAAGCTCAGGTAATAACTTGACTAGCTTAACAATAACGTAACCGACAACCCCATAAATCAAGGCAGCGCCCACATAAGAAGGGTAATATTGTGCTACCCGTGAAAAATATTGTCCCCACGACAAGTCCGTATAACGACCTGAAAACAAATAGAAACTACCATTGGAAATGGCAAATGCCGCCGATGCTGCGAGTGTTAACAAACCGACAGACTTGGTCAGCTCAGCAATGTTCATGGCTTTAAAAGTAGCGCAGTAACGACCGGCAAGCCACATGACAGCATAAGTAGGTATAAGGAAGACATAAGCCGGTGAAACACACCAGCCGCTGGTACCATTCTGGATGGCGACAGTGTCAATCAATGCGGCTAACGCCAACAAGAAACCCAGCAAAGCTTTTTTACGATAAAAACCGGCAAAGAAAAATACCGCTAATGAAGCATCAGGAAGATGCAGCACATCACCAAAATGATGAAAACGTGTCAGTGCCATCAACGCAATCAGGGCTATTGGTAAATACTCGGCATGCAGCCATTGTTTTATGTTCATAGTTTTATAATGTGGTGGATTAATAGTAAAGCTGTCTCTAGGAGACGGTTAGTTATTATAATGGATTGAAAGAAAAAAGTTTCTACCTGCTGTGTTGTAAGTATCAACTAGTTGATATTGTTTATCCAGCAGATTATTTAATTTGGCGTTTAGTATCCAGTTTTTATTGATGTGATAAGCCGACCTTAAATCAGCTGTGACGTAACCACCTACCTCGACAGTATTTTGTAGATTATTAAAGCGATTGCCTTGCGCCAACACATTAGCGCCTAGATCAAAAGACCCAAAAGTTTTGGATAAATCAAAAGCCAGAGTTTGATCAGCACGGCGTGGTAATCGGGTGTTGGTCTCTCTATTTTGGGGATTTAACAGGTTCATGCTCAACTTACCGTTCCAGCCCATTAATTGGGTGCCAATTTCAGTCTCTATACCTTGAATTTGAGCTTTGCCGATATTTTCTGCAGAAAAATTATAAGTGACCGGATCCATCGTTGAGGTAATTAAATTATCGATATTAGTGTGATAAGCGCGAACCTCCCACTGCCCCCAATCATGGTTACCGGCAATTCCGGTTTCAAACGAGGTTGATTCTTCCGGCTTCAGAGTGGGATTACCATAATTCGGATAGTAAAGATCATTAAAAGAGGGTGCTTTAAAGGCATTACCAAAATTTGCCAACAAACTGAGACCGTAATTCCAGTTATAGCGCCAACCCACACTCCCGGTCACATAATTGCCAAAGGATTGATTATTATCAAAGCGTACCGAGGCATTAACAAAATGATCATCCCACAGCTTGCTCTGTAGTTCGGTAAACACCCCAACATCATAACGAGAGTCAATATTATAGGTTGTTGAACTGGTCACTTCATCCAACCGATAATCAGAACCGACAGTCAATTGGTGATTATCCGCTAAAGTAAACTGATTGAGCCAACTGGCATTCCAGCGAGCCGTGTTAAATTGGCTGGAAAAAGAACCGCCTGGCGCAAACTGATCACCATCGTCCTGACTTTGACCAAAACGCAAGGTTGAGCGCCAGTTTTTCATGAGATCCATACTGGCTGTTGTTCCGGCAACCTGCTCTATAAAGTTGGTTCTATTTTGATAATTACCGTCATAATTTGTTGTCCCTTGCGCCCGCATAAAAAATGCTTCAACTTCAGCATTATTTTTATCAAAACGGTGGCCAACACGTGCATTCACTGCCGCGTTATTGTAACCATCGTTATCCGGCTGATTAACACCGTAAGGCCCCGGCGTTGCTTGCTGGGCATTAAAACCATGCGAACCTAAGCCTGATGAACCCAAGGTATACCAGTTATTTTTCCATTTACCACTGACCGTACCGGCAACCCGGTAAGTATCGTAAGAACCGCCGCCGGCGTCCAAACTGACACTGGGTTTATCCTCCTGACCGCCTTTACGGGTAAAAATCTGGATAACCCCACCTATTGCTTCTGATCCATATAAACTCGATTGAGGTCCCCGAATAATTTCCACCCGCTCGACCTGATCAATAGGGATAAATTCAAAAGGGGTGGTTCCCAAAGAAGCAGAGCCGACTTTAATACCGTCAATCAGCACAAGAACATGATCGGAATTGGTCCCGCGCATAAATATACTGGTGGTTTTTCCGTAACCACCCTGTTGAGTCATATCGATCCCGGTAGTGCCTTTTAGCAATTCAGGTAACGTATTAACCTGTAACCGTTCAATATCCTTTCGAGTATAAACAGTAGCCGCAGTAGCCAATTGATTTTTAGGGGTCTCGGTTCTGGTTGCCGTAACTACCATATTAGGTAGTTCTAATGAATTATCTGTGGAATTTTGTTGTGCTTGTGACTGGGCATTAAAACCCACGAGTAATAATGAACCGGCTATAATTTTTTGCATGATTGTCCTCTGCGCCGCCCGCGCATAGCGATTGAATAATTACAACGGAGGACAATTGACGATGACAAACACGAAGGCGCGCAATCACTACGCAAAACAGCCCTCCGCTGTAGCGAATTATACTTTTAGGCCGGTCTCCGGGCTTATAAGTGGCGTTAACCTGAATCATCACCTTCCCATGTTGGTTAACACAGTGGCGTACTAATGACTCTTTACTTATATACCGTTGCGGGGGCAGCTTCGGATTTGGCATAGGCCTTACCGACTTCCCGTTTAACCATTGGATTTGACTATCCTCTGGAACCTTAAAGCAGAGCGCAATTATAGGGGGTAATCTTTATAATGCAAGTTGTGATGTTGTTTTTCACGTTTATTAACTCTGACAACCGCTACAAAATACCGTTGAACGGTTGGCCAGTCTTATTTCAGTTAAGGGTTGCAGGCAGTCAACACAAAGCAGTCCCTTACGACCATAAACCTTAAGTTGTTGCTTAAAATAACCGGGCTTTCCGGCTTCATTAACAAAATCTCGTAGCGTGGTTCCTCCTTCCTGGATAGCATGCTGTAAAACAATCCTAATACACTCTGCAAGCTTTTGATAACGCACCAAAGAGATCTTCCCCGCATGACGCGAAGGCAAAATACCTGCCATAAACAATGCTTCATTGGCATAGATGTTACCGACACCCACAACAATATGACTATCCATAATAAACGACTTTACCGGCACTTTCCGGTTTCTGGATAAGGCATAAAGAAGCTCACCAGTAAAACCCGCCAACAAGGGTTCCGGGCCCAAATCTTTAAGTAATTGATGCTCGGCTATCGGCACTGATGTCCATAGCACGGCACCAAACCGGCGTGGATCGTTAAATCGTAGCACCGTGTCGTCGTTGAAAATAAAATCAAGATGATCATGTTTACCAGGCCCCTGCCCTGTGGTCATAATCCGTAAACTGCCCGACATGCCTAAATGGACCAGCATCGTACCGGCATCAGTAGTAAACAGCAGATACTTTGCCCTTCTGGAAACTGACTGAATACGCAAACCCGTTAAAATATGGTTCAGTGCTTCAGGTACAGGCCAGCGTAATTTAGGTTGTCGAATAATAACCTGCTTAATAGTTTGCCCTTCAATATAAGGAGCAATACCACGGCAGGTTGTTTCAACTTCGGGTAATTCGGGCATCGTGATGGTGGCCTTTATTTTATTTTTAGTATGTATAGACTTTCAGAAATTAAACTTCCAATTCATATCGCTGTAAGCTCATACAGATACCATCCCTTGAAGGGATGGTATCTGTCAACATGGAAATTATTTATCTGAAAATCTATAGGAATTTGCGATGCTAAAGACTGCCAGCTCAATGTGACGAATGTGGCGCGGGTTCTTTTAAATCTTTTTTACGCAAAATATAACGCTCTGCAAGTTTTCCAGAGATACGGTTGCCGTTATCATCCAGTTGAATCAGCATATTTTCATCGACTAAATATTGCCGGGGAGCTGAGCTATTGCGTGGTGTTAAAACCAAGGTATTGCTTTTATTACCGGAAGTAAATTTCCCTTTTTCGGTAAGTTCTTTTTCTGATTTACCAACGTATTGGGTAATCAGCAAGTAACTGTTATTTTTATTTAAAGCGAGTGTTGTTTTAATTCCGTGGCAATCATCACAGGGTAAAAAACCATAATAAATACCTGGCCAATCAAGGCTGTTTTGTGCATGATGCCCAGCCTCATCTTGTGTTTCTGCTGTTTCAGCAAAAACCGGTGTGTAATGCGAAAAAATTGCGATAAAAAGAAAAAATTTCAGAAGCTTTTTAAATTGTCTACCTGCTATCATTTTAATCCTTGGCAAAAAGATAAAAATGCTAGCATAGAAAGTATTGAAAGTAAAAAGCCGAAGGCGCAGTGGAAGTTAAATTTGACCGATTAAATTATAAGTAACAAGTTTAAATAACGGTTTATACCCAATCGATTATGATATTGTTTTTAACAATGCCTAGCTGATTTTTCCATACTGTTTTACCAATATTGACAGCTTATAAAAGGTGTCAATCGAGACTGTTGGATTTACCGATTACTTAAATATGCCTTATCTATTACTCAGTATGGTTTTGCTTATTACTGGCTGCACGCTTCAAAAACAGGCACAAGCACCTGCAATTTTAGCGGCAACCAATACTCCCCCAACATTTATTATTCCTGCCATTAGAGAGCGAATGCTCTATCTTGCCCGCCAAGAATGGGAGTTATTTGGTCGGCCGGAAGTTAATTATGATAGTGAACCGCCGACCATCACTTATCCTGATAAAGTTACCCACGGCCATGAAACCCTACCGCCTTTTTTTAGCCGAATATTCATGTATTGGTATAGGGCAACAGACTTGCCGATAATCGGCTATGATGGCGAAATAAGACCTTGGTCAGGCGCATTTATTGTCTGGCTGGCCAGAAGTGCCGGCGTGCCTGAAAGCGATTTCCCTTCTACCGTTTTACATTGGGATTATATTCAGTATGTACTGTCCGCCGGTTCCAAAAACAGCTTTGTAAGCCATCCCGTTAACGCTTATGCGCCCAAACCCGGAGACATTATTTGTGCGCCACGAGGTGAAGAATTTATCCAGTCGATCCACAGTTATAAAGACTTAAAGCGTGGGGCTTACCACTGTGATTTAGTGGTTGAAAAACGGCTTGGTGAGCTTGATGTAATAGGCGGCAATGTCCTGGATGCAGTCAGTTTGGCGCATATCAAACTGGATGGCGCAGGCAAGGTGCTACGCACAAAAGCCAGACCATGGTCTTTGGTGATAGAACAGCGCAATTAAAACAGACCAAAAAAATTCTGTTCCATAACCTTACCTCAAGCGGTTACGCATAAGTCGCGCATGCTATACTTTCAAAAAAATAGTGTCCTTCATAAGGTCGACTTGCCTTATTAGCCGGATAAATCTGCCGCGACAGTCCTGACAAGCAAATATCATTGATCAGGTAGCCAATTTCAAAAACTCCTATGCCTCATCATTCCACAACATTTCAACCATTAAGTTACCGCCTCAATTATTGGGCCAGACGGTTTGCCTCACACAGCCCCTACCCTGCTTTCAGCATAGGTAACGATAATCTGGTATTCGGCGCCTCCAGTAACCGCCAACATTCCCTTCCTTTGTTGTCCATTATCTTGCCGGTGACGGTTAAATCGGGTTGGTTCTGGGATACCTTGGTCATTACCCAGGAAGACGGAAACATTTTTCGTTTTGGCGGCGTTGCCAAAAATAAGTCACAACAACTTCGGGTCACGCTAAATCACCATGCTTCAAACACTTTCAAAAGTTTTTATCAGCAATTAGAACCGGCTTTAAAACACGCTGCACAGGAAGCCGAAGTACTTTTTTTCGGGAAACATTATATTCGGCAAGCGCTTGCCGAGCAATGGTTAAGCCAACATCAGTCCTTATCTGACAGCCTTAAACGCAAAGACTGTTTTGATTATTTGACCGAAGAAGCATTGCAAAATTATCAACGAATAAGTCCACTCTTGGAACCCGGCCTTCAGCACATTAACGTTTTAAACCAGGCTTTTGTAAAACAGCAAGTAGGCAAATACCGCGCTTTTTTTGATCAGGTAGAAAGTAATCCACTGACCGAACAGCAGCGTAAAGCCTGTGTCATTGATGAGCAGAATAATCTGATTCTGGCGGGTGCCGGTACCGGAAAAACCAGTACCATGATCGGTCGCGCAGGTTATTTAGTAAAGGCCGGTCTGGCGCAACCGCAACAAATTTTACTGCTGGCCTATGCCAATAAAGCGGCCGAAGAAATGGACCAGCGTATTAAAGACAAATTAGGCATCGACAAACTGACCGTCAAAACCTTTCACAGCCTTGGCAAACATATTATTACTCAGGTTGAAGGCGAAGTGCCGCTTATCGATAAAATGGCCGAGGATGACCTGCTGCGCGTCCGTTTTATTGACGGACAGATTCAACAACTGCTTGGTGATAATCTCTACAAGTCACGGCTAGTTAACTACTTCTTGCGTTTTACTTATCCTTACAAAAATCCGTTCAGCTTTAACAACCTCGCTGCCTATAACGCTTACCTGTTGGAAAACGAGCTTCGTACCCTGCAAGGTGAGTTGGTAAAAAGCTATGAAGAATGTGAGATCGCCAATTTTCTTTATCGACAAGGTGTAGCCTATCAATACGAAGCAAACTATGCGATTAACACCGCAGGGCCTGACTACAAGGTATACCAGCCGGATTTTTATCTACCAGACTATGGCATTTATATTGAACACTTTGCGGTTAATGAACATAACCAAACACCGGTGTTTATCGATCAAAAAAGCTATCTGGAAGGTATGGAATGGAAACGGGCTTTGCACCAGAAACATCACACACCCTTAATCGAAACCTACAGCTACCTGAAACAACAAGGTCGACTGACAACAACGCTAAGTGAAAAGTTGCTGGCAGCAGGCGTACAATTTAATCCCCTGCCCCAAAATACGTTATTGGCAAAACTCAAAGAACTGGGACGGGTTTCTGAGTTTAGTCAATTAATGGCACAGATACTGGCTTTATTTAAAGCTGCGAATATCAATATCAAACAATTGGTTGAACTGGCCAGTCAGCATGAAGACCATGAGCGCCTGCGGGCCGCAGCCTATTTATTTGAGCCGGTCTATGAAGCTTATCAGCAACAATTACGCGATACCGCCAGTATTGATTTTGAGGATATGATTGGCCTGGCGATTGATTACGTTGAATCCGGATGCTATCAATCACCATATCGTTATCTACTCGTCGATGAATTTCAGGATATTTCTGCAAGTCGGGCACGGCTATTAAAAGCATTAATGGCGCAACAGCCTGAAAGCAGTCTGTTTTGTGTCGGCGATGACTGGCAATCGATTTATCGCTTTACCGGCAGTGACGTTTCATTGACTAAAAACTTCGACATCCATTTTGGCGCAACGGCGACCAGCGTTCTCGACAAGACCTTTCGTTTTAACAACAAAATTGGTGATCTGGCTTCGCGTTTTGTTACGCAAAATCCCGAACAAATCAAAAAACAGCTACGCAGTCACCACCGCATAAAACATAACGCGGTATCCTTGATTAAAACCAACCAAGACATCATCGGCATTCAAGCCGCCTTAACTGCGATCAATACCGAAGCAAACCAACCTGCCAGCGTCTTGCTATTGGCGCGCTTTAATTTTAAAAAGCCGGATGTCGTGGCGTTAAAACGCCAGTATCCGCAGTTGACTATTAATTTTATGACTGTTCATGCCGCCAAAGGCAAAGAGGCCGATTATGTGGTGATATTGGGTCTGGACAAAGGCAAGCACGGTTTTCCGTCTGAAAAGCCTGTCCATCCATTATTGGAATGGTTACTACCCAAGGCCGAAACTTATGAACATGCCGAAGAGCGGCGCTTGTTTTATGTCGCGTTGACCCGGGCCAGACACCATGTCTATTTGATAACGGATGGTAACAACGCTTCGCCATTTGTCAGGGAACTTATCAATAACCGCTATCCTGTCAATATCGATGAATTTACCGGCAACGGCTTTCAAGACAAGATAGCGGATATTCTCTGCAGTCACTGCCAAGCTGGTTACAAGGTCCCAAAAAACAGTCAGTACGGCAGTTTTTTCGGCTGTAGCAATTATCCATTATGCGCTCATACCGAGCGTGCCTGTCAATGGTGTGGCGGTGGTTTGCAAATAAAAGGCAAGTTTAACGTCTGCGAAAATAAGCGTTGTGACTATAGGGAACCCCTCTGTCCAAAATGTAACAGTGCCTTAAGTTTGCGCAAAGGCCGTTACGGCCAATTCTGGGGCTGTACCAATTACCGTAAAGAAATAGCGTCTTCATGTACCTATACCGAGCCATTTATTGATAGTCAAGACACTAAACAACAGTAACTTGATCCGGCAACCAAGGAATGGTAATTTTGTGTGGTACGATAAAATCATGGTATTAAACAATAAAATTTGATCGGATCGCAGCGACTATTCATGACGCAAGAACATCACCGCAAGATTATTCATATCGATATGGACGCATTTTTTGCTGCTGTCGAACAACGTGATTGCCCGGCCTATCGTAACCGGCCAATTATTGTTGGCGGCAGCCCTGATGCTCGCGGCGTGGTGGCAACCTGTAGTTACGAAGCGCGGCGCTACGGCATTCATTCCGCGATGCCTTCAGCGCGTGCCTACCAACTTTGTCCTGACGCTATTTTTATTAAGCCGCGTTTTGATGCTTATAAAGAGGCATCCGTACAAATCCGGAAAATCTTTGCCGATTACTCAGAATTGGTTGAACCGCTGTCACTGGATGAAGCTTATCTGGATGTCAGTAACGCCAGTGTACTTCAAGGTTCTGCAACCTTGATTGCCAAAGCTGTTAAAGAAAAAATAAAACAGGACGTTGGACTGATTGCCTCGGCCGGTGTGTCTTATAATAAATTTCTGGCCAAACTGGCTTCGGATATGGATAAACCGGATGGTTTTTATTTAATTACCCCACAGCAAGGACCCGAGTTTGCCGAAAAGCTATCGGTCAGTAAATTTCACGGTATTGGCAAGGTAACGGCCGGTAAAATGCAGGCACTCGGTATAAAAACAGGCAAGGATTTACGGCGGTTATCGTTACTCTCCCTGCAACAGCATTTTGGCAAATCGGCCGCACATTATTACCATATTTGTCGGGGCATCGACCATCGCCCGGTCAATGGCAACAGAACCACAAAATCCGTAGGAGTGGAAACTACTTTTCAGCAGGATATAACATCCAGGCAAGAAATTCTCGGATACTTACAAGAGTTGTTAGAGAAAGCATTACAAAGAGCCGCCGACAAACAACTGGTAGCATACACACTGACTGTAAAAATAAAGTATCACAACTTTATTCAGATTACCCGTAGTCGAACCTTGCCATATATGATAACCAAAGCCGACGAGCTTCTGGAAGAATTAATAAAGAATACCGATATTGGCAAAAGCAGTGTCAGGTTATTAGGCATTACGCTGTCATCACTGGAAAATAAACAGACCGGTATTCGTTTTCAGCAAACCGATTTATTCAGGGATTATTAACGTACCGGGAACGGCCCTATTTACACAAGTCCGGCTATCCTCTACCACTTGGCTATATTACCGAATTAGTTTGACTTGATAGCCTTTAAGCCTGCTGTCAATGACTATATATTTTCAGATAAATAATTTCGATACTAACGGATACCATCCCTTCAAGGGATGTTATCCGTACGGGCTAAAAATTTCATGTAATGGAAATTTAATTTCTGAAAGTCTATAAATAAAAATGAAGTTTCCTGTCAATTCAGATAAATTTTTCATTAGGGACATAAATTATGTTGCCAACTTTTATTGCCAATAAATTTGGAATACTTTTTTTTGTGTTTTTTATAGCCATCATTGGCCTGATTATTTATAGAACGCCAGTGCTTATTCCTGTGGGTTTTCCTTATGCCGCCAAAACTATCTATTCCGATCAATTAGTTCAAAAAAAGCAGCCACTAAATGTTATTTTTGTCGATAGAACGTTGGAAAAAGGCCTTAATTTTAGTCATCAACAAGGCGATGAACAGTTGGCAGGCATTGATGATTCACTGGGTTCCGGTGCTTGTGCTGCTGATTTTAATAATGATGGCTGGATTGATCTTTTTCTGGTTAACGGCTCAGGTCATACCCGCTATTATGGTCAACAGTATTGGTGGCAGTCATTTAAGGGAAATGCACTGTTTTTAAACGAAAGTGGCCAGGGATTTCGGGAGGCAACCTCGGCAAGTGGTTTACATAAAAAAATATGGGGCATGGGCTGTTTGACTGGCGATTTTGATAATGACGGTGACGCAGACCTGTTGGTAACCGGCAAGGAAAGCCGATTACTTTATAAAAACAAGGGCGATGGAACGTTTACTGATATCACTATGGAAAGCGGCCTTGCCAGTCAGTTTTGGTCAACCTCTACAGCCGCCGCTGATTTTAATGGTGATGGCTTGCTGGATATTTATATTGGTAATTTTATTGATTTTAAAAAAGGTCAAAAAACCTTTGAGGCAAATAGCCAGTTTACAGGAGATAAAAAAAATACCTTTGATTCGAGCCTGTATGCGGCGCAACCCAATCAGCTCTACCTGAATTTGGGGGGACTAAAATTCAAAGAAATTGCCGCACAGGTAGGTGTCATTAACCCGGATGGACGGATGCTGGATGTTAGTTGGCAGGATATTAATGGCGATGCACTACCTGACCTGCTGGTCACCAATGATCGCGGTACCGGTTCCAATATGGCTTATCTTAATAATGATGGAAAGTACTTTGAGCCAGTCAGTCAGGCATTGGGACTGCGCTCTGCGTTGGGTAATCGTGGTATTGCTTCAGGCGATTTGGATAACGATGGCGATATTGATTTTGTGCTGGCAAGTACACCCGGAGAAAGCACGATTGCCTTAATTCAGGAACCAGGGGTAGGAGGTAAAAATACTTCGTTAGCGCATTATAAGGATCACGCACGGGAGATGGGGATTGGCGGCAATCAATTTCTCAATCTTTCCGCCTGGACAACGCTTATTCAAGACTTTAACAATGATGGTTTCAATGATGTTTTTATCTCGGCAGGTCAATTGGAGCCGGATCCGGATGCTGCCAAAGTCAGTCAAGGACAACTCAAACAACTTTTACTTAATACCGGTAATGGATATTTTACTGATATCACGGTATCAGCCGGCATTGCCCTGCAAGATATGCAATCAGCCAGAGGAAGTGTGTCTGCTGATTTTGACAATGATGGCGATATTGATCTCTATATCGCTCACAATAACGATTTGGGCCAGTATCTGGTTAATGAGTCACCCAAAAAACATTGGTTAGGCTTGAAACTGATCGGCACAAAATCCAACCGCGATGCTGTGGGAGCCGTCGTACAACTGACTACCACTAATGGCCAACAAATCCGTTCCGTAGTCAGTGGTGAGGGTTTTTTATCTGACAGCGATAAAAGAATAATTTTCGGCCTGGGAGATGAAGATAAAATTGACCAGCTCATTATCAATTGGCCCGGTGGTCGCAAGCAGACTATTAAATCAATACCGGTAGATCGTTATTGGCTGATCGAAGAAAACAACAACAAAATTGATGAACTACCTGTTACTTCTGCAGTTAATACGCCAAGTCAGTATTTGCGATTAAAACTTGGCGTCGAACAAGCCGAAATCCGCGCACACTATATCAGCATGCTTGGACAATCAAAACATCCTGACCAGATATTACCGGAACTGCTAATTGCTGCCAAAGACAATAATGCACTGGTTCGCCGCGAAGTTATTACAGTAGTGTCTCGTATAAATACACTTCAGGGCTTAAGTTTACTGATTAAAGGCTTGGAGGATAAGGATACTGCCAATGTTATTGCCGCAATACAAGGCTTGCAGGATTATGAAGACGAAACATCCATTAGGTGGCTGCTACGATTGTTCTCTCATAAAGATCCGGCAGTAAAAATTGCCCTTGCCGATTGCTTTGGCTTCTTTTTTCAAGAGGAAGAAGCCGTGGTTAATCGTAAATATCTTGCCGTTCCGTATCTGATCCGTTTACTTGATGACACAGAGCCAATGGTGCGAATTTCTGCTGCGCGTGCTTTAGCCAATGCAGAACGTTTTCGTGGTGTGCATTCATTACTTGATCATCTGAATGATGCTGACTTATCTGTGCGGGCAGAAATGGTAAGGACTTTGGGATTGATTCGGCAAACTAAAGCATTGCCACAACTGACGCACTTGCTGTCAGACGATACCCAGTCCGCGGTGGTTATTGCAAATAGTTTTATTGCGCTAAAACGGCTGGGCGATGAAACTATTTTAAAAACACTTGAATCCTTCGTTATTGGAGACGATAAATTTGACACCATACCGGTAGAAAAACGTTTGGATGTGCTTGCTGATTTACTGGCCCAAGGCGATGACGTTGGCTTATTTGATGCTGAACAACTCAATGGGCTTGCCCATAGGGCTTTTGACCAGTTTTCACCTAATACAGAGTCAACAACTAAATCCACAAATTTAACCGGCCGCTGGATCGCTATTAGGCAACACATGAAAGATCAGGCCAGTATTGATTGGTTAAGTCGACAAACACAATCGTCGCAAGAAAGCGTAAGGGCATCAGCATTTCAAGCCTTATTTTCACTAAAATCTGCTGATCGCAGCTCTATTTTGCACAAGGCATTACAAGATAAGGATCTATCCATTAATCAGTGGGAAATTGAAGCGTTGTTAGATGAAAAAAACAGGCTATCAAGAGAAGACTACAGAAAAATTCTTGCCAACCCCCAGTTTCGCTCAATAGCAATGCGGAGTTGGTCAAAAGCCGATTTTCTAACAGAACCATCAATGCTGGTTAATGCGCTTAATAGCGTTCTTTTATCTGGGACCGATGTTGAAAATAACTACTTGAGGCGCAATAAACACAGTAAATCGAATCAAGGTTTAGTCGTTAGAAAAATACCCGGCAAACCTTTAAATCAGCAATTAACCGATCTCGAACAACTATGTTTCAGCGCAAATATTGAGTTACAAGATTTTTGCCCCATGATCTTGTTTTCCAAAAATACACCAGAGCATCATCGTGTAGCCTTAAAACTGCTAAACAACCCGGTTTATTCAATAACCATACGACAAGCTGTTTTAAATCACTATGGTATTGATTTTGATAAGGATGCCATTAATACATTATTTACCCTGGCCCAGGCAAAAAAAGATCCCTTGCGAAATTCAGTAATACGCAAACTATTGTCATTTAATGACGATTCGTTGCTTGAGTTTGCCAACAAGCTAGCCGGCAATGTAGCGGAAGATAGTGATGTTCGTTTTCAGGCTGTTGAGTTTATGATGCGACAAGGACATCCTGAAGCTCAAGAAATTCTGTATCGTTAAATATTATTATGTTACACAAGGATAGCCACATGAGCGACCCAAATAACCTAATGACAGCCGAACGAAATCTGGCTAAACCCTTGGCAGTCCTGACTATTGCATTGGTCATAAGCGGTTATTTCAGTCTGTTTCTACCAGGTCTTTCCGTAGTTGAGCAATGGACCTACCTGCTTCATCTCTTGTTGGGAATATTGGTTACACTATTATTAGTACCCTATATTATGATTCATTTTCTCAGAACTCTTGGTTTGCGAAGGCCGTGGCTGTCATTTTCAGGACTATTTTCCGCATTGGCATTTTTGGCACTTGCCGGTTCAGGCATTTACATTGCTGTGGAAGGTCAATCTGAAGCACTGTATTGGATTTTTTCGGGACATGTTTGGCTGGCTACTATCACGCTGATTTTACTGGCCTTACATATTGTCTTTCATGCTTTGTCCTTATCCGATCGACGAAAAAAAAATGAACCAAACCGGTTTCCGTCGTTATCAGGCGGTTTGTTCAAAATTACCAGCCACTTGGTAATGGCCGGTACGCTATTGGTACTCCTTACAACCGGCCTTTATCAAATAAGGGTAAAACCGTTTAAAGATACATCGGCGATTAAACCCTACGATTATGCTTACGGCAGTCACCCTTTCCGGCCTGCCCAAACGGAAACCAGTACCGGCGGATTCTTCGATGCAAAACGGTTAGGAAATTCCGAGCGCTGTGCAACTTGCCATCTGGAAATTGCACAACAATGGAAAGCGTCAATCCATGCTCAAGCAGGTTCCGATAAAACCTATCAAACCAATATTAAGTTACTCTCAGAAAAAAAAGGTATGGCCGCGACTCGTTACTGCGAAGGTTGTCATGCACCAGTCGCCTTACTAAGCGGACAACTGAGCAAAGGCGGCAAGCTTGATACACCCGGGCACCTGCAAGAGGGTGTAAGCTGCATGAGCTGTCATGGCATCGACCGTGTCGAACATGTTAAAGGCGTAGCAAGTTACCGCTTTAAACCGCCAGAACCTTATCTTTTTGAAGGCTCGCAGCAAGCCTTGCCTACCTTCGTCCATAACCTGCTAATACGACTAAAGCCTGAACAGCATAAAGCCGATCTTTCCCGGCAAGTATTGTCCACACCTGAACTTTGTGCAACTTGTCATGCCCAGTTTATGGATAAGGACTTCAATGACTGGGGCTGGGTAAAAATGCAGGATGACTATAGCGCCTGGCTAAACAGCCCCTATTCGGGGCAAACTCAGCAAGCCTTTGCCAATGGCAGGCCGCGACGCTGTCAGGATTGCCATTTTCCGTTTGAATTGGGAAAAGATCCTTCTGCCAATCAGGATGGCTTTATCAAAACACATTTTACTATTGGAGCCAACACCGCTATCCCTTCGGTTACTCAAAATCAGGCTCAGTTGGAGCGCACCCGCGGGTTTTTAAGAGCAGACCAGATGCGCATCAGTATTGATCGTCCCAATCGACCCGATGCCACGGAAAATAATCAGCATATCGACCCTAAATTAATCAAATCGACCGAAGCGCCTGGTTATTTTTATTTGGGAGAAACGGTTAACATTAAGGTCGCAGTAACCAATGTCCAAGTCGGCCATGCTTTTCCTGGCGGTACTACCGATATTAATGAAGCATGGATACAGTTTTTGGTGAAGGATGGTCAGGGGCGCAAGATTTATGAATCAGGTTATCTAAAACAAGACAACAACGTCGAAGACAACGCGTATTTTTATAAATCAATCCCGATAGATAGAATCGGTAATGCCGTATGGCGGCACGACCTGTTTAACATGGTCGGTGATAGCTTTAAACGCATCATTCCTCCCGGTGAAACGGATATAACCAGCTATTCGTTTAAAATACCCGATGATGTAAAAGGACCGTTAATTATCAGTGCCAGCCTGAACTATAGAAAACTCAACAACCGTTATGCAAAGTGGGCATTAAAAGATGATAAGGTTGAATTGCCTGTTGTTGAAATGGCAGTAGCTTCATTGCTGTTACCCATAAAAATAAAACCCGAAGTTACAGCGATAGAGCCGTAAATATTGAGGCAGTTCACAGGAAAAGCGAGGGTGAGAGGATTACAACACAAGCCATTCGACATTGAAGTCATAAAAAGTGACTGACCGGTATGAGGGGAGTTTTTATTTTGGATGATTGCACATTGTGTAGCCGGGCAGTTGTCTGCCCGGCTACGATACAGATTATTTCTTTTTAGCGTTATTACGTTCGTTTACTTCTTTAATAACTTCTTCTGCTACGTTTTTAGGACATGGCATATAGTGCGAGAACTCCATAGAGAATTGACCGCGACCTGAAGTCATGGTGCGTAAATCACCAATGTAGCCGAACATTTCGCTCAATGGTACATCTGATTTGATACGTACGCCACTTACGCCAGCATCTTGAGATTTAATCATGCCACGGCGACGGTTAAGGTCACCAATAACATCACCCACATGATCTGATGGAGTAAAGGTATCTACAGCCATAATTGGTTCAATCAATTGTGGACTGGCTTTTGGAATTGACTGACGGAAAGCCGCTTTCGCAGCAATTTCAAAGGCAATCGCAGAGGAGTCAACCGCGTGGAATGCACCATCGGTCAAGATAACTTTAAAGTCCAAACAAGGGAAACCGGCCAAAACACCTTTATCCAACATGCTTTTGAAGCCTTTTTCAACAGCAGGCCAGTATTCGCGTGGTACGTTACCGCCAGTAACAGCCGATTGAAACACAAAGCCTGAACCGGGTTCACCGGGTTCAATAATGTAGTTGATCTTGCCGTATTGGCCTGAACCACCTGATTGCTTCTTGTGAGTATATTCGTCTTCAACCGCTTTGGTAATGGTTTCACGGTAAGCTACTTGAGGTTTACCGACAACAACATCAACACCGTGGGTACGTCTTAAAATATCAACTTTAATATCAAGATGTAACTCGCCCATACCTTTAAGGATGGTTTCACCACTGTCTTCGTCAGTTTCAACGTGGAAAGAAGGATCTTCCTGAATCATTTTACCCAGTGCGATACCCATTTTTTCAGAAGCGGCTTTATCTTTTGGTGAGATGGCCAGTGAAATAACGGGATCAGGGAAAACCATTGGTTCCAGAGTTGCAGGGAATTTTGGATCACACAAGGTGTGACCGGTTTGCACATTCTTCATACCCAAAACAGCAACGATATCACCTGCTTGCGCAGATTCAAGCTCGGCACGAACATCGGCATGCATTTCAACGATACGACCGATACGCTCGGTTTTACCGGTAAACGTGTTTAATACTGACGTGCCTTTTTCCAGTTTTCCGGAATAGATACGCAAGAAGGTCAACGCGCCAAAACGGTCATCCATGATTTTAAATGCCAAGGCACGTAACGGTTTTTCCGCATCAACGATAGCAAAAAGACCGGTTGGGTTGCCTTCCATATCAACTTCAGGCTGTGGCTTAACTTCTGTTGGAGAAGGCAAATAATCAATAACGCCATCAAGAACCAGTTGTACACCTTTATTTTTGAAAGACGAACCACAGAAAGTCGGGAAGAAATCAAGATTAATGGTACCTTTACGGATACAACGCTTAATGGTATCTATATCGGGTTCTTCACCTTCAAGATATTTTTCCATAACGTCATCAAATTGATCAGCAACTTCATCAATCAATTTTTCGCGCCATTTTTCAGTGTCTGCGACCATGTCGGCAGGAACATCCTGAATGGTGTAGTTCATTGGGTCGCCAGAATCATCCCATATCCACGCCTTACGGGTTAATACATCAACCACGCCGGTAAACTGGTCTTCAGTACCAATAGGCAGTGTCATAACCAATGGGTGAGCGCCCAGTACTTCTTCAACCTGTTTAACTACACGGTAGAAGTCTGCACCAATGCGATCCAGCTTATTGATGTAAATAACACGGGCAACTTCAGAGTCATTCGCATAACGCCAGTTGGTTTCTGATTGAGGCTCTACACCACCTGAACCACAAAAAACGCCGATACCGCCATCCAATACTTTAAGAGAACGGTAAACTTCAATAGTAAAGTCAACGTGTCCCGGGGTGTCGATAATATTAAAACGATAATCTTTCCAAAAACAAGTCGTTGCCGCTGACTGAATGGTAATACCACGCTCACGCTCTTGATCCATAAAGTCGGTAGTGGTTTCGCCATCATGCACTTCGCCGATTTTATGAATTTTACCGGTCAGCTTTAAAATCCGCTCGGTCGTTGTTGTTTTACCGGCATCGACGTGAGCGAAGATGCCGATATTTCTGTAATGCGCTAAATCTGTCATGTTTTTACTCTAAAGTTGGGCATAAAAAACTTTTTTGGTGACCACTCTTGAGTATCAACTCAGGAGGGTTCGTACTGGGGCATTGCGATACCCTGCCGTAAACTACAGTCATTATAACCTAAGACCGTAGCGGCAAGGCATGGTTGAAACGTGTCGAATACTTGCAGGTAGTTCAAGCCAAGTGAGGTGGCACTTTACAAGTCACCATCGCCGCTCACTCATCCAGCTTTGAAAGCCCGCTATTTTAACCTAAAAACTTGGCAAAAATACAGGAAAAACCCTGTGTTATATTTGGATACTATAAAAAAGTACTATTTTTGGGTTTTTTATGGTGTTGTTACCGACAAATAATAGAAATTATCCGGATATGCACAAGTCCTGTGGATAACGCTGTGTATTAACGGTTACATAAGGCGCTTAACGGCCGCTTTTATTACTGTTTTGTTAGATTGTACAAAAATAAGACAATCTACTCTTTAAAAATAATACCAATAACTTGTGCTATACCAAGCGTTAACCATGCATCAACTCAAATTGCTTTATCACATCAGTTTAAATCTGCACCAATCTGTATATATTCATTTAGTCGGTATAAGCCATAACCGGTGTTGAGGCGAACAGCAAACAAATAGCCAGCAAGGTTTCCCATGCATCACCTTGTTCTTGCCCCTTGATTTGTCTGTCGGCCTTGGCACTAAGTACCAATATATTATTTAAATCGCTATTACCAAGCCTGTTCAAGGCGTTACAGACCAGTTGCTTACGTTTATCCCAGATTTGATTGTTTTTAAACACGACGTCTTTATTTTGTCCTTGAGACAACGCCAGTTTTATTTTTATTAATAACCTGGCATCACGTGTCAAAGCCCACAGGACAATCGGCGAGGCAATACCTTCAGATCGCAAGCCTGACAATACTTTGAAGATACGATTGATGCTGGCGGACAAGACACTATCCATCAGTTTGAATACATCGTATCTTGAGCTATCGGCGACCACCTCTAAAATCTGCTGATTACTGAGGTTACCGGTTCCGTAAAGCACGTAAAGCTTTTCTATTTCCTGAGCGGCAGCCAGTAAATTTCCTTCAACTCTGGATGCCAATACTCGCAAACCCTCTACTTCAGCGTGTAATCCGCGTTGCTGCATTCTTTGTTGTAGCCAACGGATTAAATCCTGACCCTCCAATGGCCAAACCTGAATAACAACACCCACTTTATCCAGCGCTTCAAACCAACGGGATTTTAATGCACTACCGGCTATTTTCCCCGCAGTAATGAGTAATAAAGTGTCTTCAGGTACTCGTTGGCAATAAGCAATCAACGCTTTAGAGCCCTCTGTTCCTGGAGTACCCGATGGCAATCGTAAATCAATAATTTTTTTATCCGCAAAAATAGATAAAGAATCAGCCGTAAATGCCAACTGATTCCATTCAAATCCTGTTTCCGCTGAAATAATCTCACGGCTGTCAAAGCCTGCTTTTTTTGCTGACTTTCTTACTCCATCGGCCATTTCACCTAACTGCAATGGCTCATCGCCACTGATAAAGTACACCGGCTTCAAACCCTTTTGTAGATCGGCACTTAATTGTTCAGGCTTAATGCGCATATTATTTGGGCTTGGCTCCCAACAGCATTCTGGCACGGTTAACAATTGTACGTACGGCTTGTTGATACATTTCGTTACGTATCACTAATTCTTCGTTACCTTGTGCAATAACAGCCAACTGATCATTATAATATTCACGCTTGATTTCGACAGGCTCACGCGCCATCAGTAGTTGATTGTTAGCACCAACCAATTCAAAATCAAAACGATAGCCCAATTCAAAATCGTTAGCGGCCCCTCCGGCACCCAGTGATAACACCCTGCGTTCACTATCTTCGCCGGATATTTTGACAATCAGACCTGCCGTCTCAGGAGAACTTGCCATTGGCACAGAAGAGATATCCATCGCACGTATAAATTGTTCGCGTAACTGTCCTGAGCCCCCCTCCAAATAAACATTTTTAAGACCTGCAGGCAGCTGCAAAGCACCCCGTAAATGATAGCCACAAGCGCTTACCAACAAAGCGAAAGTTAAGATAAGCATTTTTTTTACCAGCACACACAACTCCATTAAAACAATCAATTAGCGGGCAACAAAGTCACCCACCAATCTTTTTAAAGGGCAACCAAAATCGCCCTACATATATACTCCACGCGGTCACATTTTCGGTTTTCTGATCGGCCATTTTATCCCATAGCTGCGTTGCAAAAACAGTTACATAGCTAGCTATGCGCCTGTTTTTGCACCTTGCTCTCGAATAAAATAACTCGATCATAAATTCCGTAAACATGACCGCGCGGAGTATAATTTAAACGACAATATTAATCAGTTTTTTAGGCACAACGATCACTTTTTTTACGGGCTGGCCTTCAATAAAGCGCAGGGCATTTTCATCACTCAACGCCATTGCTTTGATTTCATCTACTGAAGCCGTTGCCAAAACAGAAATTTTACTGCGTAATTTACCGTTAACCTGTATCACCATCTCGATTGAATCCTGCTCTAAAGCAGTACTATCCAGTTCAGGCCATGATACGCTAACCACCGCTTGCTCATGGCCTAAATCTTTCCAAAGTTGATCACATATATGTGGCACTATTGGTGCCAGCATTAAGACAATCGCTTCCAAGGCTTCCTGACGTATGGCTTTGCCATTATCGGAAGTATCGGTAAATTTGGATAAGGTATTGACCAATTCCATATTGGCGGCAATCGCGGTATTAAAAATAATACGCACACCAATATCATGACTGACTTTTTGGATAGTTTGATGCACCTGCCGGCGAACAGTTTGCTGCTCTTCGGTTAAAGAGGATTTATCAAGTGCTTGCGTAGATCCGCCCGCTTCACTATGTAAATAGGCCTGTTTCCAAAGTCTTTTCAAAAATCTGAACGCGCCTTCAACACCACTATCAGACCATTCCAGGGATTGTTCAGGGGGTGCTGCAAACATAATAAACAAACGCACGGTATCCGCGCCATATTGGTCAATCAAACCTTGCGGATCAACGGTATTGCCCTTGGACTTGGACATTTTAGTACCGTCTTTTAGCACCATACCTTGTGTCAATAATTTCTTAAAAGGCTCGTCACAGACCAACAAACCTTCATCACGTAATAACTTGGTATAAAACCGCGCGTATAACAAATGCAAAATCGCATGTTCAATACCGCCAATATAATGATCAACCGGCAACCAGTATTTGGCACTGTTATCGAGCATAGTGTCCGAGTTATTACCGGCAAACCGTGCAAAATACCAGGACGATTCCATAAAGGTATCAAAGGTATCAGTTTCGCGGCGCGCTGCTTTACCGCAAGACGGACAGGCAACGTGGGAAAAAGTCGGGTGCGCTACCAAAGGCGATTGTGAACCGTCAAGCACTACATCTCGCGGCAATTGCACCGGCAAATCCTGCTCCGGCACAGGCACAGTGCCACAAGCATCGCAATAAATAATAGGGATCGGTGCGCCCCAATAGCGTTGACGGGAAACACCCCAATCACGTAAACGAAAATTGGTTTTTCGCTCACCTTTTTGGTCTTTTTCCAAGGCTTTGGAAATAGCCACAAAGGCCTGTTCTGAAGTTAAGCCATCAAACTCACCTGAATGACGCAATAGCCCTTTGGCGGTATAAGCCTCTTCTGCACAATCGCCGGCATTTTCAACATCATCAGCAAATATCACTTGCTTAATGGCAATACCATATTTTTGTGCAAACTCAAAATCACGTTGATCGTGAGCAGGTACCGCCATCACGGCACCAGTGCCGTAACCCATTAATACAAAATTGGCTATCCAAACCGGCACTTGCTCACCGGAAATCGGATGTAAGGCTTTAATACCGGAATCAATGCCGCGCTTTTCCATGGTTTCCATGGCCGCTTCAGAAGTTTCCATCATTTTGCATTCGTTAATGAACACACTGATATCATCATTGCTTTCGGCAGCTTTTAACGCCAATGGATGTTCAGCAGCAACGGCAAGATAAGTTACCCCCATTAAGGTGTCCGGGCGCGTGGTATAAATCCGCAAGGGCTGATCCATACCCACTACCGGAAAATCCATTTCCACACCTTCAGAACGCCCTATCCAGTTAGCCTGCATGGTCTTAACCTGTTCCGGCCAACCATCCAATGCTTCGAGTGAAGCAAGTAATTCATCGGCATAAGCCGTGATTTTTAAAAACCACTGCGCGATTTCCTTGCGCTCAACTTGTGTATCGCAACGCCAGCAGCAACCATCAATAACCTGCTCATTGGCCAGAACTGTCATGTCATTTGGACACCAGTTGACCGGTGCGGTTTTTTTATAAACCAAACCTTTGGCCAGCAATTTAAGAAAAAACCATTGCTCCCACTTATAATATTCAGGATCACAAGTCGCTAATTCGCGACTCCAATCATAACCAAAGCCGAGTCGCTTAAGCTGATCGCGCATATAATCGATATTTTCATACGTCCAGTCAGCAGGATGAACACCGTGTTGCATCGCCGCATTTTCTGCGGGAAGTCCAAAAGCATCCCAGCCCATAGGCTGCAAAACATTCTTCCCGAGCATGCGTTGGTAGCGACTGATGACATCGCCAATAGTGTAATTACGCACATGACCCATGTGCAATTTACCACTGGGATAAGGGAACATGGATAAGCAATAATACTTTTCCTGAGTAGCAGATTCCGAGACGTTAAATACCCCTGAAGCTTCCCATGCTGCTTGCACTTCTTGCTCAATAGCGAGCGGTTGATAATTTTCTTGCATCCTTCTCGTCTTTTACCGGTCAAAAGCGTTAGAATACCGCACAGTTGCTTAAATCTAAAGCGCCATTTTTCAGGAGTTGAACCATGAATAAAAATAAATTGATCGCCGCCTATTCCGATTTCATGAAGCATCTTCATGAAACCATGGAGAATACACTACATTCTTTTGCCGAAGCATTAGAAATTTCAAAAGAAAAAACCAGCAAAACTAGTGACTTGACTACTGATGAACTGAACAAACTTTCAGGCTATATTAAACGTGATATTGAAACTGCTGCCCATGGCCTGTCAAACAAGGAAGATAAGGATTCACTATCGGAGTGGTTTAAATTTGATATTGAATTAATTGAAAACTTCACGTTGGACGCTTTTTTAAGCGTTGCTGACAAAACCCGTCTGGAACTGGAAAAATTAAAACAGTTAGCCGAAACACATACTTATCATAGCGGTGACATTACCGTACCCGGTACCTTTATTTGTGATGACTGTGGTAAAGAAATAGCCTTTAAAACAACCAGTGAAATCCCTGAGTGTCCAGCCTGTCATGCGACCACTTTTATACGCATTTGATATTACCGGTTCAGGGTTTATAATACGGCTTTTATCTATTTGATTACACAGGAAATAACATGCGTAGAGTTATCTTTAACCAGAAAGGCGGTGTTGGTAAATCAACGATTACCTGTAATTTAGCCGCCATTAGTGCCATGGAGGGTAAGCGCACCCTGGTTATTGATTTGGATATTCAGGGTAATTCTACGCACTATCTGTTAGGCCACAAAGTTAGCGAAAGCGACAAGACCATTGCGCTTTTCTTTAAGGATTGCTTGAGTCTTTCCCTGTTCGGAAACAATAATAATGCCGGACTTGACGCGGTCATCCATGAAACGCCTTTTCCCAACCTGTTTGTTGTCCCTTCACATCCTGACCTTGAACCCTTGCAAGGTCGTTTGGAATCGCGGTTTAAAATTTTTAAATTAAAAGAAGCCTTGGAAAAACTGGAAGGCTTCGATGCCATTTATATGGATACGCCACCTATTCTTAATTTTTATAGCCAATCTGCCTTAATCGCTGCCGAAAAATGTTTAATCCCTTTTGATTGCGACACTTTTGCCAGAGAAGCGCTATATACCCTGATGCTGGCAGTAACAGAAGTCAAAGCCGATCATAACCAAAGCCTTGAGATTGAGGGTATTATCGTTAATCAATTCCAAAAACAGGCCAATTTACCCCGCCAGTTAGTTGACGAACTTATCGCAGAAGGACTCCCTGTCCTTGCCTCAATGATCTCTCCGTCAATTAAAGTCAGAGAATCCCATACGGTATCGCAGCCGTTAGTACATTATGTTCCCAACCATAAGCTAAGTGATGAATACCGGGCATTATATGCCGAGATTCATAATAATTAACACGCAGCTTTAATCAGCACAAAAAAAAGCCGCTGAACAGCGGCTTTTGAGTGATATATCAGGGGGGATTAATTTGATCATAATGATCTTGCAAGATAAATAATTTACTCTAGCAACTTGTCGTAACTAATATTTAATGATTGAGTTATAACTTCCCTACAATCTGCAACATCTCAGTAAAACACTTTCCTGATATTCATAAAAGTATAACGACTTTTTATTAAAAGAATTTTACCGTTTGATGAATTTTGTGTGACAACAGAATAAAAATAAATAATATTTCATGGAAAGAATTCTGTAATTTTTATCCCATAAAGGAAATTTTTCTTGTTTTTCAGCGTTAAACTTAAGCCTTGATGTTACGCACTAGTTTGTCGTGATGATGCTAAAACTTGCTACACCATTAACAACATAACATGCCGTAAAAATTCAAAAAACAAGACTGTCATCACACCGTCAAATAAAAGCGGTAATCTCAAGAAAAGTTGAGATAGTCCGCCAAAAACACCCCAAGAACACATAACCCCTTTATATCCCCTATGAATAACGTATTACCCGCCAACCCAAAACATTGGTTACTTCCTGTCCTGTCCGGCATTCTGATTGGTACCAGTTATATCCCTTTCCCACCCTGGGCTTCATTATTTTGTTTTGTGCCACTATGGCTTTTCTGGAATCAACAAACGCAACTTAAAGACGTAATCCTTGGCGGCTTGATCACTGCTTTTGTATTTACCTTGATTGGTTTTAACTGGGTTACCTATCTACTCCATGAGTTTGCTCATCTGGACTGGCCCGTTGCTGTATTTGGAATGCTGTTCTACGCATTAATAGCGCATTTATATGTGCCATTAGCAGGGCTACTCTGGCTTTTAGGGCAGCGAAAATTTAAATGGCCGGAACGTCTATCGCTGGGATTGATGGCTATCATCACTATTTTATGCGAAGCTTACTCATTCACCCTGTTTGACTGGAACTTTGGTTACTCTTGGTATGGAGCGAATATACCGGTTTACCAATGGGCTGAGTTTATTGGTTTTAGCGGACTCAGTGCCGCAACCTTACTTTGTAATTTGCCGCTTTATATTGCCTGGCAAAAGCGCCGACAAAACTCGGGGAAAATAATATTAGCGGCAGTTATTGCGGGATTTCTTCTGTTGAACATGGGCGGTCTATGGCTTAAAGCAAGATTGCCACAACCAGATGCTACTTTTACAACATTACTCATTCAGGCAAGTACAGAGAATTCAGAAAAAATGGCCGCTGAATTAGGTAAAGGCTACAGCAAAGAAATTCTCAATCGTTATATAACACTAACGAATAATGCTCTTAATGGCCATAAAGATAAAAAAATAGATTTTGCCATGTGGCCGGAAACCGCTTTTCCCGGGCTATTAGGTGAGCAATTTATAGACAATGCCTTGCCAATAGCGCTGGCTGAATTTCTTCATGAAAAACAACTGCCGCTTATTACCGGGGCGTACAGTGTTGATGAACAATCCCGATTAATTACCAACTCCCTGTTCGTATTAAACAATAATGGCGAAATTGTGCCGCCTCATTACAGCAAGACTATTTTGTTGGCCTTTGGTGAATACATACCCGGCGAACAATTTTTCCCGGCAATCAGAGACTGGTTGCCGCAAACCGGTCATTTTGCAAGAGGCGCAGGACCTACCCGTTTGTTAAACTGGAATGGTTATAAAATGGGCGCGCAAATATGTTATGAAAGTCTGTTCCCCGGATTTTCACGCTCGCTGGCTCAATTGGGCGCGCAGTTTATCGTCAATGTAACCAATGATTCCTGGTACGGTAGCTGGCAAGAACCCTATCAACACATGTACATGACATTGGCACGCGGCATAGAATTTCGAAGACCCGTATTACGTGTCACCAATACCGGTGTATCGACTGTATCACTGGCATCGGGGAAAATCCTGGAACAATCACCGATACATCAGCCATGGGCAGGCTTATACGAAGTCCCTTACCTTAAAACTCCACCGGTTACTTTTTATCAAAACTGGTTTTGGCTAATACCTGGCTTACTTTGGGGAACGTTGGTTTTATTACTAGCTACAGGCTTAAAAAAACGTCAGTAAGACTACCCAATCAGATGTTAAGTCATTGATTTATTTTATGTACAAATAACCTGATATGTTATTTTCACCGCGTAAATCCGGATAAGAAAAATCCGGATTTACCTGTTAAAACAAGTGCTTTGTCAGTTACCCACAAAACCTGTGGATAACTCTGTGTATAGATTGTGATATCCAACTCTTAACTGCCGTTTTTATTACAGTTTTGTTAAATTGTACAAAAACACGACAACCTGATAGTTATTAAAATTTATCAATGAGTTACAAGTTTATTTTCAGCAAAAATGCGGCAATTAAGCACACAAATAAAAGCTATTGTAAGTCATTGATTTTTTCTGTGTACAAACACTTATCAAGTGTTAACTACGGTAATAAATTAGCCAAGCGTGAATATCGACATACAGGCAATTATTCGCCACGAAGAGACGACGTTATATTTATTGTCCTTCGTGTCTTCGTGGTGAGAATCTTTTAAAATTTATCCGTGTTCATCCCACAATTTATCCATGCGTTTTACGGAAACCGGGTAAGCGGTTTTAAGTTGCTGGGCAAACAGTGAAACCCTGAGCTCTTCAATAGCCCAACGAAACGGGTCTTGCTCTGGAATGACCCAGTCTTTTTTGGCTTTTTTCTCGATATCCTTCCAAAAACGTACTGAATACCGAGTGACTTCCTGGGTTTTTTGGAGATTATGATCTCGCTTATCAAGGCGATATTGTATTGCTTTTAGATAGCGAGGAATGGCTTTAAGGCATTGATAAGGCGTATTACGAATAAATCCTGCATAAATGAGTAAGTTTAATTGCTCGTTAATATCTTTTGCCAGGGGATCATTGGCATGCAGGGTTCGTTCCATGCATTTTTTTATTACGCCATAAAGTTCCATAATCTCCAAAGCTGTTTTTCCGGCATCATTGCCGATGCCAATCAACTCGGGCTTGTGTTGTTGCAAACTTTGCTCAAATGCCTGTTGGGTTCGTATGGATTGACCCTCAATAAATACACTGTATAAAATCAAATACAACATATCTTCTTTATACGAGGTACTCGCTACGCCATTTTCACCGACTAATAACGATAAAATCGGGTGCTTGGGTAAACGATTATAGGTTAATTCTACTGCTGCCGACTGTGGCATATTTTTGATGATATAAGTGCATTCTTTACGTAATTGCAACTTAAGTAAGCGCATCAAACCCTTTTGGTGCTGCAATGCCGCTTTCTGCTCTGTATCAAAAATACGCACACCAACAGCATCGCCTTCATCAATAATGGCCGGAAAACCAATAAAATTTTGTCCCTTCTGGATAAATTGCCAGGTCTCGGGAAGGTCATCAAACGCCCATTGAATACAACCGGTATAATTCAGCTCATCAGCGGCTATTTGGTCAAAACTGTGCTCGGCTTTAGTCGTATATTTAAGCTGTAATTTTTTTAAATCCCTACCGTAATCAAGCAGTTTGTCCTGATCGTCAACGACTCTAAAATTCATTTTCAAATGGTCGGTCAACCCATCCAAATTCCAGGCATTCAATGGAATCGCTTCACCGGTTAATTTCCGCAGCCGATTACCTAACCATTCCTGCAATGTACCTTTAAAATCAGGTTCAATTTCCAGACATTGCTTTACGGTTTGCGGCACCGGGACAAAATGTTTTCTGATTTGCTTGGGCAGGGATTTAATCAAGGCAACACATTTTTCTTCCAACAAACCCGGTACCAGCCACTCAAAAGGCGCTTGAGATAGCTGATTTAACTGATGCACAGGGATAATTACTGTTACGCCGTCTTCATCATGTCCCGGTTCAAAACGGTATTGTAACGGGAGAGTCAAATTACCTATTTTTTTGCTATCGGGAAAATCCCATTCATTAACATAATCTTCCTCTTCTTCACGTGTTAAATCTTCCTTGGTTAAAAACAGAATTTTGGGATTAGCACGCTCGACTGTTTTTCGCCAGGTATCCAGAGCAACACCACTAACAATTTCGGGCGGCAGTTTGTTATCGTAAAATTGATAAAGCCACTGCTCGTCAGCCACCAGATCAACCCGACGACCTTTATGCTGAATAATCCCCACTTCTTCCAGCAATTTTTGATTGGCGATGTAGAAAGGTGCATTACTGTGATAATCATGATCAACCAACGCCGAACGAATAAAAATCTCTCTGGCAGCTTTAGGATCAACATGATCATAAGGAATTTTACGCCCTGCCTGCAAAGTTAAGCCATATAACAAGGTTCTTGCCGACACCATACAACGCGCCGACTTTTTTGCCCAATGCGGATCATAATAGTTATGCTTGACCAAATGCGCCGCACATTGCTCTATCCATTCAGGTTCAATTCTGGCGACATTACGGGCATAAACCTTGCTGGTTTCAACCTGCTCTGCAGCCATAATCCACTTGGGTTTTAGTTTGTGTAGCCCCGAACCCGGGAAAATAAAAAATTTTAAACCGCGTGCACCCAAATACTCGTGAGATTCATGCCGAAAACCAATATTGGATAACAAGCCCGGCAACAAGGCGCGATGAATTTTTTCATAACCGGCATCATCGGTATTCGGGTGCATTTTTAAATCACCTTTAATCACCTGCATAATCTGGGCATGAATATCAAACCACTCACGCATTCTGATGTAGGACAGAAAATTATCGCTACAATATTTACGCAGTTTACTGTTGGACAGATGTTTCTTCTGTTCTTCAAAGGTATTCCAGATATTCAGTACCGTTAAAAAATCAGATTCAGGATGACGAAAAGCCACATGCTTGGTATCCGCTTGCTGCATTTTATCCGCCGGTTTTTCACGCGGATCCTGTACGCTTAACGCGGATACAATAATGGCCACTTCGGTTAAGCAGTGCTCGTGCGCTGCTGCTATCAACATACGCGCCAATTTGGGATCAGTCGGAAATTTGGCTAACTGTTTACCTATGTCAGTCAGCTTCCCGGCTTTATCCAAGGCATTAACTTCATGCAATACATTTTTACCATCCCGAATCATTTTATCTTCAGGCGGTTCCAAAAACGGGAAATCTTCAATTTCACCCAGATTTAATGCCGTCATCTGCAAAATAACCGCAGACAAATTGGTACGCATAATTTCCGGCTCGGTAAATTCAGATCTGGCCAGATAATCATCATGCGAATATAGCCGGATACAAATGCCTTCGGCAACCCGACCACACCGCCCTGCCCTTTGATTGGCACTGGACTGCGAAATACGTTCAATCGGCAAACGCTGGATTTTACTGCGATGGCTATAGCGACTGATACGTGCATGACCCGTATCGATTACACCACGGATACCGGGAACCGTTAACGAGGTTTCGGCGACATTGGTTGCCAGTACAATACGTATTTTTCCGCCTTTCGGCTTAAACACCCGCTCCTGCTCGCTAACACTGAGTTTTGAATACAGCGGCAAAATTTCATATTGCGTGGGATGGTGTTTCTTTAAGGAATCAGTCGTTTCCCTGATTTCCCGTTCACCACTTAAAAAAATCAGTATATCGCCGCGTAAATCCCGATACAGTTCATCAACCGCATCCAGTATTGCATTTTGCAGATCATCGCTAGTTTCATCAAGGGCTGTACGTGCAGATTGGTTGTCATCCTCTTCTTTTTGTTCGATAGGACGATAGCGCATATCAACCGGATAAGTTCGCCCTGACACTTCAATAATCGGCGCATTATTAAAATGGGTAGAGAAACGTTGTGGGTCAATAGTGGCCGAGGTGATAATCACCTTTAAATCAGGGCGTTTTGGCAATAGCCATTTTAAATACCCCAGCAGAAAATCAATATTTAAACTACGTTCATGAGCCTCATCAATAATAATGGTGTCATATTGACTTAAGTAAGGATCATTTTGCGATTCCGCCAGCAAAATACCGTCCGTCATTAATTTAACTAATGACTCTGCATGCGTTTTATCATTAAAACGAATTTTATAACCCACTGACTTGCCTATCGATTCACCGAGTTCTTCGGCAATACGATCAGCAACCGTCCGTGCGGCAATTCGCCTGGGCTGTGTGTGGCCAATAAAACCCGCCGCACCAAGACCGATAGATAAACAAATTTTGGGTAACTGGGTGGTTTTACCGGAACCGGTTTCACCACAAACAATGACTACCTGATTTTCTTTGATAAGTTTGGCGATTTCATCTTTTTTACCGGTAACCGGTAAATCGGGGAAATTCAGGGACGGAATGCTGGCGAGTCGCTTGGCTCTTAATGCGACAGATTTCTCAAGACGACCGGCTAACGCGTTAAGTTGCTCCAGCGGATTTTTGCCTTTCTGAGTTTCACTCCGTAACCTGTCTAGCTGACGCTTTAAAACATGCCTGTCTTGATTAAGACAAAGCGGCAATTGCTGGGTGAGTTGTTTAACAAGATCGGAAGAGGGCATCTAAACAGTCGGATAAAATGAAGCCATTATACGTCAGCTGTGGCAGATAAGTTTAATGCCGAAAATAAAGACTGTTTGTAAGTACCCAGCCCAAGAGTATGTCAGTCTTAACATGTCGAATAATACCCCTCACATATAATGCCTTTATCTTGACATTACAAGACGCTATTGAAAATGAAATACATAGTACGACTAACTAAAGCAAATGTCTTTTCTTTGCTCAATCAAAAAAAGACTTTGTATCCTCAAAAAAATAACTTAAAAACCAATATGTTAAAGATTTTTTTAAATACTGGTTATTTCAAGAACGACTAAATATTAAGCCTAAAAACCAAATAGTTAATTAAAAAGTCGAAACTCGGCTAAATATCATCGATAATGCTGGGCTATTTAACTAAGGCATAGGATTAAACCCTGTTTTGAAGCTGGAAAAAATCAAACTTTCGGGTTTTAAATCCTTTGTTGATCCAACAGTCATTCCTATTAACGGCAATTTGACGGCGATTGTTGGTCCCAATGGCTGCGGAAAATCCAATATTATTGATGCTGTGCGCTGGGTAATGGGCGAAAGTTCTGCCAAACATCTGCGTGGTGGCAGCATGTCTGATGTCATTTTTAATGGTTCATCAGGGCGTAAACCGGTCAGTACCGCTTCGGTAGAGCTGGTTTTTGATAATTCAGCAGGCAAGATGGGCGGTGAATATGCGCAATACAATTCCATTGCCATCAAGAGACAGGTTAGCCGTGACGGCCAATCCTTGTTTTTACTCAATGGTTCACGCTGCCGACGCAAGGACATTACCGATCTGTTTTTGGGGACGGGTTTAGGCTCGAGAAGTTATGCCATTATTGAACAGGGTACTATCTCGCGGATGGTTGAAGCAAAACCTGAAGAGTTAAGAGTGCATATCGAAGAAGCGGCCGGTATTTCTAAATATAAAGAACGGCGTAGCGAAACCGAAACCCGAATGAAGCATACCCGCGAAAATCTGGAACGACTTGATGATTTGCGCGAAGAAGTTGACAAGCAACTTAAGCATTTGCAAAAACAGGCAGAAAAAGCTGAAAAATATACCGAGCTAAAAAAACAGGAACGCCAGTTTAAGTTGGAGTTGTTGGCCATGCGCTGGAATGCTTATCAGCAAGCAGCCAAGCAGTTGGAAATAAAACTGCAAGGCGTAGCTACCGAACATAATCGCCTGTTTGTGACGTTACGGGATATTAATAACGCTATCGAGACAAAACGTGCTGAACATAAAATCCGGCAACAGCAGCTAAATACAACTCAAGGTGATTATTACACCTTGGTTGCTGACGTCAGTGGTCTTCAACAAGCCATCAAGCATCATGAATCCAGCCATGAAGAAACCTTGCTTGAAATTAATCGTACCAAGCTGCAGGCAGATCAATCATTAAGCCAGCTTGGATCTGATTTGCAAACCTTGGATGAGCTAAAACAAACTTTACTGGAAGCCGAAGAAAGCTGGATTATTGCCCAAGAAAGGCAAGAAGATATTGTCGAGCAACAACAAAATACCAAGGGACAAAGGAGCTTATGGCAAACGCAGTGGGAAGCGTATCGAACGATGAGTTCAGAATATAAGGAACAGGCCGAAGTACAAAAGGTAAAAACCCAGCAATTGGCAAACCAGAATCGTCAATTGCAAATCCGTATGGATAAATTGCACAGCGAACGCAACGAACTGTCATCCAGTCAATTGCAGGCTGATATTGAAACGCTGGACGCAGATATTGAGATTATCAGTTTTCAGCGTGATGATCATCAAGCCCAACTGGAAAAATTGCATCAGCAAATTCGCGAACAGCGCCATCAGGTAAAAGAGCTACATGACACTCTACACACACGCCGTTCGGAAAGTCATGGCATTAAAGGTAAAATAACGTCACTGGAGTTATTACAGCAACACGCCATGGGCAAAGACAATAAAAAATTGGCTACTTGGCTGGAAGCCATGAATCTTAACAAAAACCAACGACTGGCTGAATGCCTTGAAGTGGAATCAGGCTGGGATACCGCCGTTGAAACTGTTCTGGGAAGCTATCTGGAAGCCATTTGTGTGGAAAGTGCCGATGCTGTTATTCCTGGCTTAAACGGCTTGGCTAATGAATCACTGACTCTATTTGAAACCAAAACCAACAATGCTGCAAAATACCTCGTCAAAGACGGACAGTTTACCTTGCTGGATAAAGTTAACGCACCGTGGGATTTAAGCGCTTTACTAACCGGTGTTTATTGCGCAGATAATCATGATGCTGCCAGAGCGTTGTCCGTTAATACAAACTGCTATGAGTCGGTTATTACCCCTGACGGCACCTGGTTTGGACAAAATTGGCTAAAAATAAGCCATGCTAAAGACAGTAATGTGGGAGTTTTACAGCGTGAGAAAGAATTGCGCCTGTTAAAACATCGACAAGAAGTATTAGTCGTTGAAATAACGACCTTTGAAGATCAATTGGCAGATACCGAAATCGGCTTAAAAGAAGCAGAAATATTGCGCGAAGCTATTCAACAGCAAGACAATAGACTGGGTTCGGAGTTGGCCATCAAGAGTGCGGAATTTAGTGCGTACTCTACGCGCTGGGAACATCAACAACGCCGTCTTGAACAGATAGCTAATGACCTTGAAGAAATCCTTAGTGAAACGGGTGACAATGCCGAGAGTATTGCTGAATCCGGGTTATTGCAGGAAGAAGCGGAAGCTATTTTAGCGCAGCAGGAACAAAACAAACACGAACTGGAAGTATCAAACCAGCTTTTACAGGCACAGCATGATAATATCGAGCGTGCCGTTAATGAAGCGAGACAACAGGTTTACAGTATAAAAGCACAAATTGACTCGTTACGTTCTTCTGAAGCGTCAACCAGTAAACAAATTGACCGGTTGCAAAACCAACATCAACATTCTATTGACTGGCTTGCCAATTTGGAGAAAAAACTGCAACAAACGTTGACGCCACTGGATGAAGAAAAAAAACAATTAGCGCAGCAAATTATAGCCAAAGATGAACTGGAAGCTGATTTAAAAAATCAGCGCTTGTTGCAGGAAACCATCGAAGCGGATATAACACAACTGTCTGAACAACAGACTCGCGAACAAAGAGCATTGGACAAACAAAAGGAAGCACTGGATACTATTCGCTTTGAATTACAGGAAATTAAAGTTCGCCAGCAAACTGTCAATGAACAACTTAAAGAAAATGATGCAAATGCTGAGGATATTTTAAAGACCCTGCCCGATCAAGCCGAAGAACCTCACTGGAAAAAACAAGTTGACGAGTTATCGGTTCAAATTGAACGCTTGGGGACAATTAACCTGACCGCTATAGAAGAATACAAGTCACAATCCGCGCGGATGAACTTTCTTAATGAGCAACATGCCGACCTGATTGAGGCATTACAAATACTGGATCAGGCAATTAGCAAAATTGATAAAGAAAGTAGGCTGCGTTTTAAAGAAACATTCGATAAAATAAACACCGGATTGCAGGAGAAATTTCCCAAACTATTTGGTGGCGGACAAGCCTATCTGCAATTGACCGAGCAAGACTTACTGGAAGCGGGCGTAAATATTATTGCCCAGCCGCCTGGCAAACGAAATAGCTCCATTCATTTGCTGTCAGGTGGAGAAAAAGCATTAACAGCGGTAGCGCTGGTATTTTCAATTTTTGAACTCAATCCTGCGCCTTTTTGCCTGTTGGATGAGGTCGATGCACCACTGGATGATGCAAATGTGGGACGGTTTTCAAAAATGGTAGAAGAGATGTCGGCATCTATTCAATTTTTGTATATTTCTCATAACAAGGCAACTATGGAAATTGCAAAACAATTGGCAGGTGTTACGATGAAAGAGCCGGGCGTGTCCCGGATGGTCGCAGTTGATATTGAAGAAGCAGTGAGTCTGGCGGAAATCTAATGGATAAAGAACTACTAAGAATTGTAATTATAGCAACGGGCCTAATGATTATTATGGGCATGTTGACCTGGACTTATTTAAAAAATAAAAAATTTCGGGAAGATCTGGAGTTTCATGATGACCACGATACCAAAGGCAAACGCTATAAACCGTTACCTGTCGATGATGAAAAACTAGATAACCAACCAGCAGAGACTATTGATCATCATTATTTTGACCAGGATGACTCTGTTTATGAGCCGGAAGAAAATACTATTGAACTTGACGATGATGATATTGAGCCACCACCTCGAGTTGCCGTTCCTGCCATTATCCAGTTCAGTCTTATCGCCAAGGCAGACCAAGGCTTTAATGGTATTGATTTAGTCAATGCTTTTGGAATTGTCGGGCTTGAATATGGTAGCCTGAAAATATATGAACGACTGGATGCGAATCGACTGGTAGATTTTGGCGTTGCCTGTATGGTTGAACCGGGTACTTTTCCAAATAGCGATCTGGACACATTTTATTGTCAGGGACTGGTATTTTTTATGCAGCCAGGCGCGTTGGACGATGCCCAAGCCGTTTTTGATGACTATCTGGATACGATTCAATTATTAGCCATAGAATTGGACGGCACTATCATGGATCATCACAGACAGCCGCTAACTGATGCCACGGTTCAATCCATTCGGCAGAGCTTGTAAATTTTATCCTTAAGGGTTCAGGTTTTTTACCTGAGCCCTTAAAAACGTCCCTGACCTCTATTTCTGCATAGCCCATTGAACCCAGCCTATAACAATCTTGTTGCCAACATAAACCAATGGGATCATGAGTATTATGTTCTCGATAATCCGTCTGTTTCTGATGCCGAGTACGACCAAACATTTAGACAACTGCTGGCGATGGAGGCTGAAAATCCTGAATTAGTCACTCCGGAATCACCATCTCAGCGCGTTGGTGCAAAACCAATCGATGAATTTCGAAAAATTGAAC
The DNA here is from genome assembly GCF_025583945.1 of Methylobacter psychrophilus. GTDB lineage: Bacteria > Pseudomonadota > Gammaproteobacteria > Methylococcales > Methylomonadaceae > Methylobacter_C > Methylobacter_C psychrophilus. The sequence goes on along the minus strand of NZ_JAOEGU010000002.1, from coordinate 190,273 downwards.
ATACCGTAAAAATGCTTTCTTTAGCGAATGCTTTTAGTTTGGAAGAGACCTATGGATTCTTTGAAAAAGCGGCCAAAGAACTGAATATAAGCCCTTCGGAACTTGAGATTTTTAGTGAACCCAAGCTTGATGGCTTGGCGATATCCATCCATTATGATAACGGATTATTAAGTTATGCCGCTACGCGCGGCGATGGCCAGATTGGTGAAGAGGTGACTCACACGGTAAAAACCATCAAATCCGTACCGCTGAAACTGGCAACCAATAATCCACCAAAAAAACTGGCGGTGCGCGGCGAAGTCTTTATGCCCAAAGCTGCTTTTGAGAAACTTAACCGACTGGCGGCTCAAAATAACAGCAAAGTTTTTGTTAATCCAAGAAATGCCGCTGCCGGAACCATCAGGCAAATGAATCCTAAAATTGCCGCCGAACGTGATTTGCAATTTATTCCTTACGGCTTGGGCGAGTATGAAGGCGAGCGTCAATTTACCCGTCATTCTGAAATCCTTGAATATTTACACACTTTTGGGTTTAGAAAAAATCCGCATTGTTACGCTTTTTCGGGTAACTTTGAGATGTTTGAAACAAATTATCAGCTCATGGAGCAAGCCAGAGAAAAGCTGCCAATGCAAATTGATGGCATCGTCTACAAAATCGACTCCCTGGAACTGCAAACGTCATTAGGTTTTATTGCCCGCTCCCCTAAATGGGCGGTTGCCAGAAAATTTCCCGCAGAAAATGTTGTTACCCAACTGCTATCGGTAGATTTTCAGGTAGGACGTACCGGTGTTTTAACGCCCGTAGCGCGCCTGGAACCGGTTTTTGTAGGCGGCGTAACCGTCAGTAATGCAACCTTGCACAACATGGATGAAATTGAACGTCTGGGACTTTGTATCGGCGACAATATCGAAATTCAAAGAGCTGGCGATGTTATTCCCAAAGTAGTTAAAGTGGTAGCCAAAGGCTCCCACAGGACGCCAATAATAATGCCGGATCGTTGTCCGGTTTGCCATGCTGCCGTCGAAAGAACCGAAGGACAAGCGGCTTTTCGTTGCAGCGGCGGCTTAACGTGTGCAGCTCAAGGTGCCGAGCGCATCCGCCATTATGCCTCACGCAAGTTCATGAATATCGTTAATTTGGGTACCAAGCTGATTGAGCTGCTTCATGGTAAAGGCACGCTTAAAACCATTGCCGATATTTATAGCCTCAAACTTGGTGACATTGCCGATCTGGAAGGACAAGGCGAGAAAAGTGCTCAAAATGTGCTTGATTCCATTGAAACTTCAAAAAAAACAAAACTGGGGACCTTCCTGGGCGCGTTAGGCATACATGAAGTCGGTGAAGAAGGTGCAAAAAGCATCGCCAAGTATTTTAAAAATCTGGAGGCCATTACCAAGGCCTCTTTTGAAGAGCTGATGCAGGTACCTGATATTGGTCCGGTAATGGCGACCAATGTCGTCAATTTTTTTAAAGATGCAACAAATCGGGATATTATTGCAAAAATAATTGCAGCCGGAGTTAACTGGGAAGATAGCGACTATGAACCCGCAGGCCAACAACTGCTTGCCGGACAAACCTGGGTTTTAACCGGCACCCTGCGACACATGCCACGTAATGATGCAAAAGCACTGCTGGAAAGTTTTGGTGCGAAAGTAGCCGGTTCCGTTTCTAAAAAAACCAGCTGTGTAGTGGCCGGGGAAGATGCAGGATCAAAACTGGATAAAGCCAGGTCATTAGGCGTTAGGGTGATTGATGAAGCCACATTTTTGGCAGAATTTGACCTGATACATTAGTCCATCAACTTAAGTAAAAGATCGTTTAAGATTATTCACAGGAAATCACCTTAACAACCCTCATCATGAGTAAACCTTACGCGCTCCTCCGCTGAATGCCCCAATGCTTTGGCAAACCACGGCGGCGGCGCAGCAAATACTTTCTGAAATTCGGTTAACTGATCAACTGCCCCGGTTACCTCAGGAATCTTGATCGGATAAATATCGGCGCGTATCACTTTAGCCGCCGCCGGTCCGCCAATAGATTGCACAAAAACCACATGACAATCTTTAATCAAATTGGCACGAAACAGGTTTCTGTCATCACTACTGTCGGCTTCAATAGTTGACCGTATATCAACCAGCTTATAATCATTCTGTGATAACTGATAAATCAGAAAACGTATGCAAGAGCCGAAATGCCCGTTAATCAATGCACCACTGTTTGAACTGATGGCGACACGAATAGAATCGGGTATTTCACCGTCTTTATAGGGTAGTATTTCCGGCAAATCTTCATCTTCAGCCTCATCACCCCAAAGATAACGCACCGCCAGTTTTATATTGGCAAGACCAATCCCAATATCTTCACCATCTTCTTCGCCATCCAGACTGCCCAAACCGGTCTTAAGATTGGTCACTGTAATCGATTTTAATTTTTCATCATCCAGCGGAGAACCGACTCGCTCATGTAATATCGCCAGTAATGACGGTATGTCTATACCTGGCAAAATGCGCGATGCCAAGGCAATACGCAAAGCCAGTTCACGGGGTAATGCTTCCATTTTACTATCCTCATTTAACAAGTATGGCTAATAATAATTGCTTTGTAACCAAGCCACTATTCAGGCTTTGTAATGTTTATCTTTCCAACCAGAGTAACCGCCCTCCAGGCTGTAAACCTCCTTAAAGCCAAAATCAAAGAAAAATTCGGCAAGATGTTCGCTGGCATGACCGTAATAGCAATAAATCAATAAGCACCGCTGCTTATCGCCGCGCTTGACTAAAGAATCTTTTAATCCTTCATGGACATGAAGGGCATCTTCCAGGTGCCCCGCCCGGTAATCTTTTAAATCCCGGCAATCAAGAATCATGGGATTAATTTCTTTAATTAACTTTTCAGAATCGGTAATAGAGATAGTTTTATATTTCATCATATTAATGACTCTAAAAAGTCATTCCTCAAGAATAGAAAGATTGTTTTAAACCTGACAATAAAACTGACGTTGTTGCTCCGTGTATCGTTTTTCGACCTTTATCAGCTCTGTATTTGAGTTAATTTGGGATACTGAATAATTAAGCAAATTATCTGCCAAATTTTGGATTGACCCGTTTTTAAGCAACCGGCAAGATCATCAGGCAAAAAAAACGCCCTGGCCGAGAAAGCAGGACGCCAAATGTAACTGCCCAGGAGTAAGAGCAGACGTATTTTTTAGCACGCTGATGCATAACCTTTAAATTGCACCAACTGCCGCTTTTTTAACTACCACAATGGTGTTTTCCTGAGCTTCTGAAAATGAAAGCAACGGTGTTTTCGGCTGATACGATTTGGCTGCTGTGTAAGCAATGGTTACTTTATTTTCAGGAGATTGATTCTTCAGCTCGCTTTTTTCGATATACAACTCTTCCAGTAATTCATTCCATACCAAGCCTTCTTTGAAAGGTATTAATTTATAAGTGACGCCTTCCAGCTCAACTTGCATGCCTTTATCGATATTTTCAACATAAACCAACGCATTGCAATCCGGTGCTATATCGTCTTTATATTTTTCCACGAAAACCGGTAGTAAATCGAGCGTAGGCAACAGGCCATTGACAAATTTAATCTTGTCATTTTCAATCAATAAAGCCGAGTGAATAAAAAGCGCTTCCGGGGGTTTACGGTCCGTTGTTGAACCTTCACGTAGAGTGCCTTCTTTTAAAACCAGGTCACCACGATAAGCATAAACACCGGCTTCGCTGGTTTGACCGTTAACCAGCGTAACCGTCAGTAAGCCTTTAGCTTGATAAGTTTCTAGTAGCATTGTTTGTTCTCCAAGATAAGTTCACGTAAAAAAATCATTGTTTAGCAAACAGCGTCCAGTAATTCTTCTGTGCTTGCATCGATAATTTCCAAGCCTATTTTTTTGCAAAACCGCTGTTCCTTATCGGTAGGATTTTTGTTCAAAACCCAACCTTTTTGTGGCGCTGCCCCATAAACAATATCGCTCATCACCATACGCTCTGAATCCCGGTTTAAGGGCATACCTATAAATAGATATTGCTTACCCTTGCGGTACTCTTTAAGAAAGTCAGGAATAGCAAAGCCCCCCATCAACTCGGTTATGTAATCGACATAATCGGCATCAGAAGCGATGTAGTTGGCTTCCGGTTTAGGCGTTCCCATAGGTTTAAATAAAATAGGTAGTCTGGCATCAACCTGTTCCTGTGGAATTTCAAAATAATCACTGCCATCAAAGTGAAATATTTTATAGCGAAAGTCGCTGGCGGTAATTCTTGCAACACCTACAATCAGTGTGTGCTCTTCATCGGCATAGCTATTTTGCAACTGGGTATCCCTGTTGATATCAATAACATAAGCAGGTTTCCATTCTGCCAGCCAATCGTGTACTGCCGCGCGCGTCCATTCTGTATCGCCATATAGCTTGGTGAGAAACTGACCCAGAAAATTTCTGCCTTTTTTAAGCTCCTGATTCATGGCGGCCCTGGGGAACTCATACATCAGTTTGGGTGCCATCGGGTTACCGTTATTCATGGCCAAAATCAGACTGTTACTATCAGCAGGCATGGCAGCTCCTGTTAATTTATTGGTGGCATCAAAAAGTACACCCGGCCCCAGATAAGGTATAACCCGATTTTCATATAAACCGTTTAATATTTCAGAAAAGACATTGGAAGACATTGCAAACTCCATTCGTTATTGTTTGTTCTTGTAATTAAGCAATAATCAAACCAATTTTACACTACCTGTAAAAAATAGATTATCGACAATATAAACAATAAGTTATAAATATTTCCATCTGAAATTTCAGGGCTGTACGGTTATTATTTTGTTCTTTTTATGACAATTTTGGATTGATTAATCCGACTACCGACACAGGAAAAAATCGGTAGCAAGTAATGAATACAACATCACTAAACTTATCGTTAGTGACAGCATTATTATTGCAGCCTGGTTTTGTCCTGGCCGGTTACGTTAATATAAAGAAAAATAATAACCCTACTGTTAACAAGCTTACAGAAAACAGACAAAATGTTTGAAACATAACGTCATCTACCCGTCACCATCAAACAAATAATCATTATTAATCAATAGGATAAACCAACATTAAGCAGTTGGCACACTGATTGCTTTAACCATGATGTCACTAACAAAACGTCCTATTACGAGGAGAATATCATGGCAAGATTACGTCAATGTGCAATATACGGTAAAGGTGGAATTGGTAAGTCTACAACCACTCAAAATTTGGTTTCTGCGCTGGCAGAATTAGGTAACAGTGTAATGATTGTCGGCTGCGATCCTAAAGCTGACTCAACCCGTTTAATACTTCATGCCAAAGCCCAAACAACCATTATGAGTTTGGCAGCTGAAGCCGGTAGTGTTGAAGATTTGGAACTTGAAGATGTATTGAAAGCCGGTTACCGCGGTATTAAATGTGTTGAATCAGGCGGCCCTGAGCCCGGTGTTGGCTGCGCAGGCCGCGGTGTAATTACGGCGATTAACTTTCTGGAAGAAGAAGGCGCTTATGACGATGAACTTGACTTCGTTTTTTATGATGTACTTGGGGATGTTGTGTGTGGTGGTTTTGCCATGCCAATCCGTGAAAACAAGGCGCAAGAAATTTACATCGTCTGCTCGGGAGAAATGATGGCGATGTATGCCGCCAACAACATTGCCAAAGGTATTGTGAAATACGCCAACTCAGGCAGTGTGCGTTTGGCAGGTTTAATTTGTAACTCTCGTGAAACTGCGCGTGAAGATGAATTGATCTCGGCGTTGGCTGCAAAAATCGGTACTACCATGATTCACTTTGTACCGCGTGATAACGTCGTACAACGCGCAGAAATTCGTCGTATGACCGTTATCGAATACGAACCCGAGCATAAACAGGCACAAGAGTATCGTGACTTAGCCATCAAGATTCGTGATAACAAGAATTTTGTTATTCCAACACCCATCACGATGGATGAACTGGAAGAGTTAATGATGGAATTTGGCATCATCGATGAAGAAGACGAATCTATTATTGGTGTAACAGCAGCCGCAGCAGCCGTCGCTTAACACCGAAGACCGTAGAGACGCGATTTATCGCGTCTCTGACTGTAGAGATGCGATTTATCGCGTCTGATTGTAATGCGATAAATCAAGCGTTAAATCAAGACGCGATAAATCGCGTCTCTACAGAATTCCCGTCCTGAAACCTGTCTGTTGGGAGATTACCCACGGCATAAGTAGGAGATAATCATGGCAGCTCTAACAAGAGAAGAGACCGAAGCGCTTATTCAAGAAGTGCTGGAAGTCTATCCCGAACAAGCCAGAAAAGATCGCGCCAAGCATTTGGCGGTTAACGATCAATCCCTGGAAAAATCAAACAAATGTATTACTTCAAATCGTAAATCTCAGCCCGGCACCATGACCATTCGTGGTTGTGCTTATGCCGGTTCCAAAGGGGTGGTTTGGGGGCCGATTAAAGATATGATCCATATCTCGCATGGTCCGGTGGGCTGTGGTCAGTATTCACGGGCAGGTCGTCGTAATTACTATGTCGGCACCACCGGTATCAATACGTTTGGCACGATGAACTTTACCTCTGATTTTCAGGAGAAAGATATTGTTTTCGGCGGCGATAAAAAGCTTGCCAAAATCATGAACGAAATCGAACAATTATTCCCGCTGAATAAAGGTATCAGTATTCAATCAGAATGTCCGATCGGTTTGATCGGTGATGATATTGAAGCGGTCGCCAAAAAAGCCAATAAAGAAATCGGTAAACCGGTGGTACCCGTTCGCTGCGAAGGTTTTCGCGGTGTATCACAATCATTGGGCCATCACATTGCCAATGATGCCATTCGGGACTGGGTACTCGAAAACCGCGATGGTGACGACAGCTTTCCTACCACACCTTATGATGTCGCTGTTATCGGTGACTACAACATCGGTGGTGATGCCTGGGCTTCACGAACTTTACTGGAAGAAATGGGTTTACGCGTTGTCGCCCAGTGGTCTGGTGACGGGACCATTGCGGAAATGGAAAAAACCCCCAAGGTGAAACTAAACTTGATCCATTGCTATCGTTCAATGAACTACATTGCACGGCACATGGAAGAAAAATACAAAATACCCTGGCTTGAGTACAACTTCTTTGGCCCGACCAAAATTGCTGAAAGCTTGCGCAAAATTGCCGCGTTATTTGATGAAACCATTCAGGCTGGCGCTGAAAAAGTGATCGCCAAATATGAGTCTGAATACCAAGCAGTAATCGACAAATACAAACCACGCCTGCAAGGTAAACGCGTCATGTTGTATGTCGGCGGCCTGCGTCCACGTCATGTGATCGGCGCGTATGAAGACTTGGGTATGGAAGTGGTGGGTACCGGTTATGAATTTGGTCATAACGATGACTATGATCGCACCATTAAAGAAATGGGCAATGCAACACTGATTTACGATGATGTAACCGGTTATGAATTTGAAGAATTCGTTAAACGGGTACAACCGGATTTGATCGGTTCCGGTATCAAGGAAAAGTACATTTTTCAAAAAATGGGCATCCCTTTTCGGCAAATGCATTCCTGGGATTATTCCGGCCCTTATCACGGTTATGACGGCTTTGCCATTTTTGCCCGCGATATGGACATGACATTAAATAACCCCTGCTGGAAACAAGTGAAAGTGCCCTGGAAAACAGCAGAAAGTACCCCGGTAGCCGTTGCCGCAGGCGCGTAATTTTTGAGTTTGTAGGGTGCTCATCGCGCACCTTTTGCAAGTCATGCGATGTACTTTGTAGAAGGTGCACAATGCCCGCCCTGCCCTTCCTTCAACCGTCGTCCACAGATTAGTGGCGCGTAGGAGATTATCATGAGTCAAGAAGTAGATAACATTCAACCCAGCTATCCGTTATTCCGCAATGATGAGTACAAGGAAAGTCTGGCCAATAAACGTGAAGCTTATGAAGAGCGGCACCCCCAGGAAAAGATTGATGAAGTCTTTCAGTGGACAACCACTAAGGAATATCAGGAGCTCAATTTTAACCGCGAAGCCTTGACCGTCAATCCGGCTAAAGCCTGCCAACCCTTGGGTGCGGTACTTTGCGCACTGGGTTTTGAAAAAACCATGCCTTATGTACATGGCTCGCAAGGTTGCGTCGCTTATTTTCGCACCTATTTTAACCGTCATTTTAAAGAACCTGTCGCTTGTGTTTCAGACTCTATGACCGAAGATGCAGCGGTATTTGGCGGTCAAAAAAATATGATGGCCGGTTTGGAAAATGCCAAAGCCTTATATAAACCGGAGATTATTGCCGTATCCACCACCTGTATGGCTGAAGTTATCGGTGACGACTTAAATGCCTTTATCAATAACGCTAAATTAGCCGGGCATATCGAACAGGATTTCCCGACACCTTATGCGCATACCCCAAGCTTTGTCGGTAGTCATACCACCGGTTGGGATAACATGTTCGAGGGCATGATCAAGTATTTCACGTTAAATCATATGGAAGGCAAGAAAGTCGGTTCAAACGGCAAGATCAACCTGGTCCCCGGTTTTGAAACGTATTTGGGTAACTACCGCGTCATCCGCCGCATGATGAAGGAAATGGATGTCGACTATACGTTAATGTGTGATCCTTCTGAAGTTTTGGATACCCCCGCAGACGGCACTTTCCGCATGTATGCCGGTGGCACTACCCAAGCTGAACTAAAAGACTCGCCCAATGCGATTGATACCTTGTTGTTACAGCCTTGGCAGTTGGATAAAACCAAAAAATATGTGCAAAACATTTGGCATCAACCTGCTACAGCCATTAACATTCCAATGGGTCTGGAATGGACCGATGAATTTCTGATGAAAGTCTCTGAATTGACCGGTAAACCCATTTCTGCTTCTCTGGAACTCGAACGTGGCCGCCTGGTTGACATGATGACTGACTCGCACACCTGGATGCACGGCAAAAAGTTTTCCTTGTACGGCGATGCTGATTTTGTCATGGGCATGACCAAATTCCTGTTGGAAATGGGCGCTGAACCTGCCGATGTATTATGTAACCATGCCAACAAACGTTGGGCGAAAGCGATGGATAAAATGCTGAAAGATTCCCCTTATGGACAAAAGACTGTCGTCCATACCGGTAAAGATTTATGGCATTTTCGCTCTTTGGTCTTCACCAACAAACCCGACTTCATGATCGGTAATTCTTATGGCAAGTTTATTCAACGGGATACTTTTTATAAAGGCGAAGCGTTTGAAGTACCGTTAATTCGTATCGGCTTTCCAATCTTTGACAGACATCATCTGCACAGAATGACAACACTGGGTTATGAAGGCGCTATTTATATGCTGACAACCTTGGTTAATGCCGTACTGGAGCAGTTGGACAAAGAAACCAAAGGCATGGGTACAACAGACTATAACTACGATTTGATTCGTTAATTTGCCCGTAGAGACGCGCACATCGCGTCTCTACATACAACCCAATGCGCATAACGGAGAACTCCATGCCCAGTGTCATGTTGAAAAAGAATACCGAAGGCAAATTAATCTTCTACGTACCCAAAAAAGATTTGGAAGAAGTAGCTGAATCGGTTGAATTTGATAGTCCCGAAAAATGGGGTGGTGAAGTTTTACTTAGTGATGGTTCAAAATATTACTTTGAACCTGTTAATGCACAGCCCGACTTTCCCGTTACCTTACGCGCAAAACGTTTAGATTCAGGAGAATAATCATGGCCTTATATATTGTTGAAGCAGATTGTATTTCTTGTGGCGATTGTGAACCTGTCTGCCCTACCAATTCAATCACCGAAGGTTCTATTGTTTTTAAAATAGACAAAAAATCGTGTACCGAATGCGAAGGGGATTTTGACATACCCCAGTGTATCAAGGTATGTCCCATTGATAATTGCATACTACCACTGGAGGCATAATCTCATGAGCAGTCAAGATATCATGTTAAGAGAACTGGCTTTACGTATTGGTTTGGCTGCCCATGCTTTACCGGACACCGATGCCAGACGTCTGTTTACCGTGCTGACCGACTGCGTTAGCTTGCCTATAACTGAAGCTAAAATTAGCAGCATCAACTTGAAAATGCTAAAGACTGCTCAACAAGGCGAATTTTCAACCATTGATGACGCTTTACTAAGAAAGGCCTTACACATTCTTAAAACCAATGTGGAAACCGGTGAAATACCGAAACCGGAAATTCTTAGACTTGCTGAAGGAGAAATGCCGGGGTCTGTTCGTATTGCTTGTGCCAGCAATGATGCCATCAATGTCGATGGTCATTTTGGTTCTTGTACGCAATTTATGATTTACCAGGTTTCCGCCGATGAAACCCGTTTAATCGACATACGCCCAACCAACAGTCTTGATGGTTTGGATATGGAGGACAAAAACCGGTACAGAGCAGAGCTTATACAGGATTGTCAGGTGATTTATATGGCATCAGTAGGCGGTCCTGCTGCGGCGAAAATTGTCAAGTTAGGCATACATCCGATGAAACTTCCGGATGTTGAGCCCATTACCGACATCATCGACCAACTACAAACCGTTATTGCCGGTACACCACCACCCTGGTTGGCTAAAGTTATGGGTATTGAAGCAACCAATCGATTTAGATTTGAACGGGAAGCAACGGGATGATTACCACACAACAAGTCACGGCAATAGCGGCAAAAATTGCCGCATCAGGTGTTGATGAATCGACTGTTTTGACGTTAAGACAGGAATATCAACCCATTCATTTCACTTATTGTATGGATGATGATCTTCCCAATAACACGCCAATTATTGAACATAAAGGCTTCAATCTTTATTTAATTGATGGCCGTGAGCATTGCCTGTGTCTGACTAATGACTACGATGCGGCAACCGGCATTATCGTTGCTGAAACTGTCCCTGATTAAACGGAACTTCCCATGCCCGGTCGTGAAAGCCCTGTTAGCATTCCTGTCGCTGATTGTTCTCTTTGTCCTTTTCGTGGCAAAACCCTGCTAATGGGGCGCTGTATGCCGGGTGACACCTGTGTCTGTGTGGAAAGTGGCCGGCAAATTGACCGTTTTTTTCGCGTTAATCCAAACTATGCCGAGCAATATCTACACGATGGTTTTTGGGAAAGACGGGCCATTGCCGTTCGTTATGCGCCACAAAAATCATTGGCTGACTTGATTCATGATGAAGATGAAGTGGTTAGACGTGCAGTTGCCTATCGCCTGCCGCAATCTTTGTTGACTCAACTGCTTGATGATCCCGATCGGGAAGTGCGCATGACTGTTGCTGATCGCATTGCCTTAGAGGAATTGGAAAAACTGGCTAATGACTCTGACTATATTGTTAGATTAACGGTTGCCAGACGACTGCCGACAGGTCGCCTGTTTCGTCTTATTCGGGATAGAGATGCACAAGTCAGAAAAGTGGTTGCTGAACGTTTGCCAGAGGTTAGTCTGGGATTAATGACTCATGACGATGCCCCTGAAGTCAGGCGCATTATCGCTGAACGTATGAGTACTGAAGATGCCGTCACCTTATTAAATGACCCTGATTGGGTGGTGCGTTATACCGCTGCCCAGCGTGTCGCACCCGAAGCCTTGGTCTGTCTGCTTGATGATCCCGAACCTGATGTCAGGGCAGTAGCGCGGGAACGATTAGTTGGCCATGCCGGTCAGGCCCATGGCAACCAGAAACCGGAGGCATAAGATGGCTACTCAACCTTTTCAACTGGATGGACAACAACTTGCAAAAATTTGCAAACACAGCCTGCCCGGCTCCGATGGCATGGGTACAGAAGCTGGAGCAGCACAGCGATATGTCGAGGATGATAAATTCTTGTTATCGACACTGCAAGCGCTTAACCCTGATTATCCCGTTCGTTTAGTCAAAACGGATGAAGAATGGTATCGCTTGGGCGGTATAGTTGATAAGGAAGGCAACCGTATTGCCAGCGATCTGATTGAGTGGACGGAAAGAACTTATATCGAATGCGGCAAAAATTTGCAAACCCTGATTGACCATGCCCAGGAACAGAAACTGATTGCCACGCGGCAAACGGGTAATACGCTGCATTTTGTTGTGCAAACCGGCAATAAAGCCGAACAATTTATACAGATCGACATTGATAAAACGCATGAAATAGCAGATCGTTTACTGGTCAGCGAACACAATCCGCCTGAGGATTTAGAAGAATTTATTGATCCACTGTATCCGGAATATGTAGAAACATTCTGTATCGGAACCCCGCGTTATTCTTATCGACGTAAAACTGACGTGGCGATTTTCATGGCTGAAATCAATAAATACCATAGTGATGAACATCCTGTACAACGCTTTATGGATGACTGGAACCGTAGTAGCGCCCTGCAAAAAGCCATACTTTCCGATGACTGGATTGTTCGGCCGTTCCGGCATACCGGGCGCTTTGGAGAACAAATCATTAATATTGAAATCATCAACATCCAGCAAAAACACCTGCCGCAATTGGATGATATTAATGGTAAAAAAGGTATCTCACTACAAAACCTGTTAACACGTTTTGATCGCCAGGCAGGCTATCCTTTTGCCTGGTTTTTTTATATGGTTAAAGGCAAATTGGTTTCTCCGGATAGCGGTGTCGCTGTTTTTAAAGATATTAGCGGAGATTTTTCTTATTTACCGGAACGTGATGTTGCTGTACTCAAAGATTGGGTAAACACCCCTTATAGCGTGTAGTCATGCTACTTATTTTCATCAACTGCTTTGTAATGCAAAGCTTATTTTTCAAACAAAAGAGGTAAACACCATGTCAATCGCACAAATAAAAGCCTTCTCTGAACACGCTAAAACAGATTCCGGCTTAAAAGAAAAACTACTGGCGGTACAAAAAATCAGGGAACTTATTGCCTTGGGCAAAGAATATGATTTTGAACTTGATGAAGTCGAGCTTTATCCACCCAACGAACCGCAGTTCGTCGAAGCACAACTTTCTGAAAGAATGGCCAAAGCGTTACTGAGAGTTTAGTTCTTTGTAAGTTAACGGTAAGACCTAGCCCGATAAGATTAACAAGCAAAAGCCAATATCCACGAAAGACACGAAAAGCACGGCAAGGTCTGCTATGTAGGGCGTCAATAGCGTAGGATATGCGCCCTACTTCTAATCCGTCTTACGGGTTAATAGGTAATACGCAAACCTGCGGTACCGGCATGCATGGATGCCCCACTGGCCAATGCACCGTCATAACGCAGAAAAAAATTGACCGACTTCAACGTAAAGCTCGCCCCGGCACCAACCAAACCTTGGTCACGTGGTGCTTTTGCCCCTTGAACAGTAAATATTGCACTCGGCAAGCCCTCAAAACTGGCCGTGCTGTTACGGGTCACCTCGGCAAAGTCATGTCCCCACCCCGCCCGTAAAGTTAACAACAACGGTGATGCCAAGCCAATCGGCAGACCGTGTGACAGCTCCGTCCCTAAAACGCTACGCGCTGAGGCAGTGGTGTGAGTACGCATCTGCAAATTGATTGCTCCTGCCCCACTTTCATTAAAGCTGTCTTGAGAGATCACAATGCCTTGCATGGCAAGCAGCGGAGTTAAGACCGTCCGTTCACCCAAGGTAAAGTGGCGACCGGCTTCTAGGCTGGATTGGAACTGGTTGGCATTGGGGTTTCCACTGGCATTACGCGCCAAATCAGAGACAATAATAGTACGGCTCAGTGTCCCCTGACTGCGGCCATAACCCAACATACCGTCAATATACCAAGACCCTGGCGAGTAGCTTGAATAGGTTTCAGCCGAGAACGAATCGATAGTGCCGTTACCCGATATGCCGTTGGTATTTAAAGTGCTGTGTGTATAGCCCAATGCCAAGCCAGCCAACAATTCAGCATTAAACCGGTGATCGATACCCGCAGCAATGCCACCGGCGTTATAACTCAAACCGTGAGTATCGCCATTGCCGTCCAAACCTCCACCACCACCAAACCCGCTAAGCCAAGGCCTTACAGTACCAATATTCCTTTGACCATTGGCCTCACCGGTTAAGGCACCCACTGCAACGGAGCCCGCCAAACCACCCGAACCCCGTCCAAGACGCATCTGATCATGCACAACACGCTGAAACATTTGCGCGGCAACGATTTCAACCGATGCCACATCGGCATATGCTTCGCCATCCAGTTGGGTCAGTGCATATTGCAGTGCCGCCGGGTTGCCAAAATTGAGCACGTCCAGTCTGTTGTAAACGCCATCCATATCCGTGAATAGCGCTGGCGGCATTGTCAAATCCAGTGCAGAGGCAACTGCGCCGGCATTGCCAAAACCTGCCCTGGGTCGATACGATAGCGCATAAGCACCTATTAGCTGCTGATTAATGTAACTACCGGCACTCAGGAATTGGGCATTACCACAATCCGTTGGGTTTGCATTTCGGCCAATCAGCCTTTCTTGAAATACGCCGCCATTACCCCACGGCCCTGACGTAGGAATTGAAGGTGGATTAGCCGGGAAATTGCCCATGATCGGCGCGGCTGTACCAACCAATAGACAAGTTCCCGCCGGCACTTGCACGATTGTGTAAGAATCAGGCTGATAAGGTAAAGCCAGTACATCGCGCACCTGTTCAGGTGTGGCGCCGCGCACTGCGTTTGAACCGGCAATAAAACCACCGATTGGGTTGGTCACTCCGGCAGTGTAGAAACGCATATATTGCGTTGGTTCATTCGTAATAACAACTCGCGCTGCAAGCGATGGCGTAAAGGATTCGGTTGGCGGTGTGCTTTTAATATAAAGATTGGCATCAGCACCCGTATTAATTGAAGGTACAGATGTTCCATCCGATCGCTTTACCGGACCGGAAATTATCTGGCCAGGGGGTAGCGGTAAATCGACCGGGTCTTGTTGCGCCAAGGCTCCGGCAGAAAGTGTTGCCAGTATCACACTTACAAAAAGAAGCCTTAACCCCGGGAATGGCCGTTGATATTTACCGGTTACCTTTTTGTCCATCATGACCTCGCTATCGTTGACTTAAGTTCGACATAAGCCAATAAAATCTCATAGTAAAATAAACACCCCGTATCCTACAATAGGTAATTCTACGTATAAGCCGGAGATAACTGCAATGGAATTACCTCTGCTAACCAGAACCTTTACTTTTACATTCAACTTTCTAATTTGGCTGGCGCAGCAACCTCCATCACCGTCACTATTGCTCCAATAAATCTGTTTGTTATAACGGACCCAGCTGCTTTGTAAGTTTTACTACAAAAAAAATACCCATAAAAGCCAATATATTCAATTGCTTATAATAATGGCATAAGCTTTGCTATGATCAATATAAACAAGGCTATCGGATATAAGTAACCATGAAATCAACAAAAGATATTGCTGCGCTACTGGATGAACCTGCCTGTGAGCATAACAAAAAGGAAAAGTCAGGCTGCGCCAAGCCCAAACCCGGAGCTTCTGCGGGTGGCTGTGCTTTTGACGGTGCCCAGATTGCCTTGCTGCCTATTGCCGATGTTGCTCATATCGTCCACGGGCCTATTGCCTGTGCCGGTAGTTCGTGGGATAACCGGGGGACGCGATCTTCCGGAGCGGATTTATATCGCATTGGTATGACCACTGATTTAACCGAACAAGACATTATTATGGGTCGCGCGGAAAAACGTTTGTTCCATGCCATTAAACAGGCAATCGACACTTACGCTCCGCCTGCGGTGTTTATTTATAACACCTGTGTTCCGGCGTTAATTGGCGATGATATTACTGCGGTCTGTAAATCTGCTCAGGAGCTCTGGGGCGTTCCGGTAGTGCCCATTGATTGTGCCGGGTTTTACGGCACCAAAAATCTGGGTAACCGCATTGCCGGTGACGCGATGGTTAATCATGTGATTGGTACGCGAGATCCTGATCCACTGCCTAAAATCGCAGCGCATTCCGGTATTAAGGTTCATGACGTTAATCTGGTCGGTGAATACAATATTGCCGGTGAATTCTGGCATGTTTTACCGTTACTGGATGAATTGGGTTTGCGCGTATTGTGTACGCTGTCGGGTGACGCACGCTTTCGTGAAGTGCAAACCATGCACAAAGCCGAAGTCAATATGATGGTGTGCTCAAAAGCAATGGTAAATGTCGCCCGCAAGTTACAGCAACAATACGGTACACCGTGGTTTGAAGGCAGTTTTTACGGCATTACCGACACCAGCCAGGCATTAACGGATTTCGCCAAAGCGCTAAACGATACCGATTTAACCGCACGTACCCAAGCACTGATAAAGCGTGAAGAAACCCGTGTCAGAGCAGAACTTGAGCCCTGGAAAGCCCGCCTCAAAGGCAAGCGGGTGTTGTTGTTTACTGGCGGCGTAAAAAGCTGGTCAGTCATTTCAGCCCTGCAAGATTTAGGCATGGTGGTGGTTGCTACCGGCACCAAGAAATCTACTGAAGAAGATAAAGCCAGAATACGTGAATTGATGGGTGAAGATACCGTCATGATTGATGATGGCAGCCCCAGAGCGTTACTGAAAATCGTCCATGATTATCAGGCCGATATTCTGATCGCCGGAGGTCGCAATATGTATACGGCTTTAAAAGCCAAAGTACCGTTTTTGGATATTAATCAGGAACGTGAATTTGGTTATGAAGGCTATCAGGGCATGCTGGAACTGGTGCGCCAATTGGCACTGACTATTGAAAGTCCGGTATGGGATGCCGTCAGGGCACCGGCACCCTGGAAAAAATACCAAGATGCCGGTCGGCAAAAAAGCCTGCCCGCTCTGGAACAAGAGGTGGCACATGGCTGATATCCTGAAAAGAAACAAAGCCCTATCCGTCAATCCGCTGAAAGCCAGCCAGCCCATAGGCGGTTCCCTGGCTACACTGGGGTTTAATCGCTCAATACCCATGCTGCATGGCTCGCAAGGTTGCACTGCTTTTGCCAAAGTATTTTTTGTTCGTCATTTCAGAGAACCCATTCCATTGCAAAGTACGGCAATGGATCAGGGTAGTTCGGTTATGGGTGCTGACGAAAATGTACGTGAGGGTATTAGAACCATTGCAGAAAAATCACGCCCGGCCCTGATCACTATTTTGACGACGGGACTGGCAGAAACCCAAGGCGCTGATGTACAACGTAATGTCAGGGAATTTAGAGAAGCTAACCCGGAATTTGCCGACATTGCCGTCGTCGCTGTCAATACCCCTGATTTTACCGGTAGTGTAGAGACCGGCTATGCCGCGACACTCACGGAAATAATTCGTGCTTTAGTGCCGGATGCCAAAGATGCAGGGACTTGCCCGGGTACACGCAAACGTCAGGTTAATGTTTTGGCAAATTACACACTAACACCGGGCGACCTGGAAGCACTTCGGGATATATTTGAGCAATTCCAGCTCAGACCTGTTTTTGTACCTGATATTTCTGATTCGCTGGATGGCTGTTTGACGGATGAAGATTTTAGCCCGGTGACTATTGGCGGTACCCCTTTGTCGGAAATGACAACGCTGGGCGATGCCTTGGCAACTGTAGTTATTGGTGCCTCTCTTTGTAAAGCGGCAGAATTACTGGAAGAAAGAACCGGCGTGCCAACGGTTAGCCTGGATCATCTTTACGGTTTGAAAGCCAATGATGCACTGATCAGCGCATTGGCTGAAATCAGCGGCCGAAAGGTGCCTGAACGCATTGAACGGCAGCGGTCACAATTGCAGGATACCATGTTGGATACCCACTTTATGCTGGGTCAGTTAAGGATTGGGATCGCCGCCGATGGCGATTTACTGGGGGCATTTGTTGATCTGGTTCAGGAAATGGGCGCTGAAGTTGTTACTGCGGTAACGTCGTGCAACGTGCCTTTGTTGGCGCGTATTCCCGTTGCCAGTATTAAAATTGGCGATCTTGAAGATATGGAAATTATTGGTAAAACCAATAAAGTTCAACTGGTGATTGGCAATTCTCATGCGGTTGATACGGCCCAAAGACTCGGCGTACCTATTTTAAGGGCTGGATTTCCGTTGTTCGACATTATTGGCGGTTATCAAAAAACCTGGGTAGGTTATCGCGGCACTAGGCAAACGCTGTTCGATTTAGCCAATCTGGTCATCAATTATTCGCATGAAGAAATACCGGTTTACCATTCCATATATGCCCAAAAACCGGCCAACGAACTCACCGAACTTCATTCAAGTAAAGCGCTGTCATGTCATTAACCCGACGTATGCACGTTGTGCAATCTATTGATAAAAGGAATCTTATGGAAACAGCAATAAAAGTCGCTTTTGCCACTACCGATATGGAAACGGTTAATCAGCATTTCGGTTCGGCAAAATCCTTTGCGGTCTATGCCGTCGATAGGAATAATTCAGAACTGCTGGAAGCCGCCCAGTTTGGCGAGCTTAATCAGGATGGTAACGAAGATAAATTGTCCGTCAAGATTGATTTACTGAAAGGTTGTGCTGCCGTTTATTGCCAAGCCATTGGTGGCTCAGCCATTAATCAGCTTATCCTGAAAAATATACAACCCGTTAAAGTACATGAAAACAGCAAGATTAAAGACTTAATCATTGATCTGCAAAATGAAATAAAAGCCGGACCTTCAAATTGGTTGGCAAAAGCCATTAATCTACATAAAAGTCCGGATCCTGATCGCTTTAAGAAAATGGAGGATGAAGGTTGGGATGAATAATGTAGGGTACGCACCGCGTACCTTCTATAACTTTGAAAAAGGGACGCAATGCGTACCCTACTCACTTTTTATTTAACGGAGAAAAAAATGGCCACTGCTGAATTAGTCGTACAAGAAAATGATGTTAATTTAACTTCCGACATTGTCAAAGATTATATTAAACAATTACGTGCCATAGATACCTATGATACTTATGACGGTTGGTCGGAAGCAAAAATTATTGATCCGGTCGTATTAACCAAAGAACGCAAACAGAAAATTCCGGTTATCGGTGACCCTGAAGAAATAACTATTGCCCGTTTAAAAGCCTATTACAACTCACTCGCGACACTGATTGAAAAAAAGACCGGCTTAATGGCAGCACCTATGATTAACGTTACCCATGAAGGGTTTGGACGCGCATTAATCATGGTGGGAAGATTAATTGTCGTCGACAAAGTATTACGCGATACCCATCGGTTTGGCTTTTCAAGCCTGGAAGATCTGTGCGAAAAAAGTGATAAAGCGATAGAGAAAGCACTCGGATTAATCGAAAAATATAACAACGCAGCTACCGATTAAGGAGTATTTCCATGAGCCCTGAAGACTTGAAAAAGTTGGAAAAAAATGTCAAAAAAACCAAACGCCTGGCCAGCGAACAGGCGATGGAATTACATGATCTGATTGAAGACCGCTTACCTGATGCTTACGATGAAATAATGGGGATTGCACAAGCGACCTACGATGCCTGCAAAGCATGGGATGAAGCCACTCAAAAATTGAATGCCGCCCAATCTGAAGCGGCTTGACCGGGAGATTAATCATGTCTGAATTTGTAACCGGCGTAACCTTTGGCGGTACCCAATGGACGCCTGCTTATGTAACTGACATCAATCAAAACACCTGTATCGGTTGTGGCCGTTGTTTTAAAGTCTGCCCACGTGATGTTTTTGATTTGGTTGAAAAGACCGAAGCCCTTAATCCAGAGGATTTTGATGACGATTATGGCGATTTTGAAGACGATGACGACAACAGCATGGTCATGAGTATAAAAAACGGCCTTGATTGCATCGGCTGCGAAGCTTGCTCCAAAGTATGCCCGAAAGACTGTTTTACTCATATACATAAACAAGCGGCTTAACATTATCATAACAAGCATTGATCCACAAAAGACACGAAAACGTTTGTAGCTCTTAATTTTATATCAGGATCACGATCATGCCAAAACCAGAAAAACATGTATTTGTTTGCACACAAAACCGCCCACAAGGACATCCCAGAGGTTCTTGTGCCAGTAAGGATTGTGCCGAAATCATGAATGAATTCATGAATGAAATACAAAGCCAAAATTTATTTGAAAAAATTGGTCTGACCAATACCGGCTGCATGGGACCTTGTATGATAGGTCCCAGTGTCCTGGTTTATCCGGAAGGTATTATGTACGGAAACCTGAAAAAAGCTGACGTCAAAACTATTATCGATCAGCATCTGCTCGGTGGTACTCCCGTTATCAGTTTGATGGTTCCTGCAGAAATCTGGTAGGCCGATGGATTTATCTGCACACATCACCAAGCATCATTATTTGGCGGAATGTATCTGCCAGCGACTGAGTGAAGAAATCAACAAGCTGGGTTTTCCACTTGGAGAGATCAAACACTATCCACATTACAATGAAGCCAGTTATGTACTTATTAAAGACCCTTATACGGGAGAACATAACTTAACCTGCTATTGGTACGATGAGTTTAAAAAATTACGCATCGGCAGGCTGCAATTTAATAGTGACGGCACCTTTTACGCGGAATATGATGTAATCAAAACCCATCCGGGTAAATCTAAATGGTTTGTTGAAGGCGTTACTGCCTGGGGTAAAGCTGAAAATATTAAAGCTGAAGCCAAGTTATTACAAATACCCGACTAACCGATATGAACAAACTCTCACGAATATATCAGCTATTACTGGATCACGCCGATAGTGACATCGCCGTCAAGGAAGTTACCATTGGTTTGGTTTGGACCGTGTGTAAAACAGGGCAACTGGGTTTGGCAATGAGTCCCGGCATGCCAACCCGAACCTTGTCCTGGCCAGGATCATTAGCCGGTAAAACGCTGGGGGAACTGGCTACCTGGATTACGGATTGGGAACCTTACAAAGCGACTGTAGGCATGGCGGCTATAAATTGTAGCTTAAACCGTTTTGAATTACCATCGGGCATAACCCTGCTGGCGGCTACAGACAGGGGTAATCTGGCCGTTTTTGAACATTTCCTGCCCCAACTTAAAGATAAAAAAGTCGTTGTGGTTGGTCGTTATCCGGGTATTGAACGTTACGCTGAACAAATCAACCTGAGTATTCTGGAACGCCAACCGCTGTACAACGATTACCCTGATCCCGCCTGCGAATTTTTATTGCCCGATGCTGACTGGGTATTTTTAACGGCTAGTTCGATCACCAATAAAACTTTCCCGCGTCTTGCCGAACTGGCACAAAACGCGACTACCGTACTGATGGGGCCCACAGTGCCGTGGTTACCGCAATGGCATGAATTTGGCATCAATTATCTGGCAGGTTTGGAAATTGTCGACCCGATAAAACTTTACCAGACTGCGGCAGAAGGCGGCGGTGTCCGCATTTTTGAAAACGGTGCCCGTTACCGGATAGTTGAGTTAACGCCGGATAACAGCATGACCTGGTTGAAAAACCGGATAAGCCATGACTATGTTGAAAAACAACAACTGACGTTAGCCATGGAGCAGTGGTATGCCGGTGGCAAAAATGGCCGGTTTCCTGAATTTAACCAACTTCATCAAGTCACAACGCGCCTCTCGCATCTGGACAGCAGTTATAAGTGCCTGTGGGATATCCATCACAGAGAGCCATCATGACCGACTTCTTAAATCGCAGTCGGACTATACTTTACTATAACGGTGCCATCAGCGCTCTGACCCTGTTCGTGCAACATCCTGACGGCAGTGTGTGCACACCGTCCCCTTTACCCGCAAAGTCTTCGGTTCGGGAAGAAGATGAACTGTCTCTGACTATCGTGCACACACCTCCTGCTATCATCGTGAGCACTATCAGCAATATCATGGACTTGCCAGCCAATATTCTGCAAGCTGATACCGGTTATCGGGAACAGGTTGATACCCCGGATGGCATCATCACTGTTTATCTGGCGCATTTTACTATGCTGGATCCTCCCCGCCAGTTGATGGCTGACAAAGGCTGTCAATTAAGAACATTGACAGAACTAAGAAACAGGCCGCCGGCAGAATTGGAATTATTACGCCGCGCTTATGTACTGGTAATGGAATCATAGCCATGTTTGAGTTTATTGACGATTACCCCGGCGGTGACATTATTTACCCTCAAAACGGTTTATATATACCCGATGCAACAGAGTGTATGCGTTGTGGACTCTGTATTAGCTTGTGTCCGACTTATAAACTATTCCGGATTGAAGCAGAAACACCACGTAGCCGTCTGCGTACCATCGATAAAATCATTAATGAAAATACGGCTGTTTCCGATGAAGAGCTCAAGCACCTGAACAATTGTACTCAGTGCCGAGCCTGCGAAACAATCTGCCCCGGCAAAATGGCTTACGGTCATTTGTTTGATCTCGCTCGTGAACAACGTTGCCAGACAAATGCTTTAGACAGGCGCGGCAATTTTCTTACAACAATAGGTTTTAAATTGATTGAACATAAAGCCTTGTTGAATGCAGCAACTGTCATTATCCGGCTATATCAAAAAACCGGATTACAGTTTCTGTTAAGAAAAACCGCTTTACTTCGGCTGTTTAAACTTGATAAGGCGGAGTTGCTCATGCCGGAAGCCAACATCAGCAATCTGGCCCAGCGCTATCCCACAGACAAGCAACACCGTGGCAATGTGGCCTTGTTTACCGGCTGCATCAGTGATCATTTTGACCGCAAAACCTTGCTTGCTGCAGTTAAATTGTTAAATGTTATCGGTTTTGATGTTCTTGTTCCAAAAGCACAAACCTGTTGCGGTGCCATTCATCAACATCAAGGAAAAACCGACATCGCCGATAAAATGGCGACACTCAACATTGATGTATTCAATTCACTGGATATTGAAGCCATTATCTTCACTGCCAGTGGCTGTGGCTTGATGCTGAATGAATATGAGCAAAAAGCTGGTGATGCCCCAAAAAATTTCAGTAACAACCTGTTCGATATTACCGAATTTCTAAACAGGCACTGGCCGGACGACATCAAACTGAAAGAGCCCCACGCTAACGCGAGGAAAGTCGCCGTACATGAACCCTGTAGCCAACGTAACGTTCCCAAACCGGAGCTTGAGAACAAGGACGCTTGGAGCCGGCATCAGCACGTCTATGCCTTACTGGAAAAAATTCCTGAAATAACCGTAATTCCGTTACCCGAGAATCAAATCTGCTGTGGTGCCGGTGGCGTTCATATGCTGACACATACCGAAATAGCTGAGCCACTCAGAAATATCAAACTGGCTCACTTTGAACAAACCAAAGCAGACTTTCTGGTATCGACCAACATCGGTTGTGCCTTACATTTAACTACAGGACTGCACCGGAATAAGGTTATACATCCGGTGGTTCTGTTGGCGGAGCTGTTACCTTGAAATACCCTCTTGTCCCTTTCCACGCATAGCATTAAAAGGTAGCGGAACAATCGTTAACGCTTTCTCAAGCAAACCAACTGTGTCGATTGCCAGCCCTGTTTTTCATAAAAATCCAAAGCCGACCGGTTATTTTTATCCGCCAATAACTGCAGACGTTTAAGTCCCTTAACCTCAGCCCAATCAACAGCGCCTGCAATCAATTTTTCCGCTATACCCTGACGACGAAAGTCTGCTACAACAATCAGGTCTTCAAGTAAACCAACGGCGCCGCCTTCCGCCGTTGAAAGCAATGTTTGTACCGTACACATACCCAATATTCTATTATCACTTTGCAATTGCGCAACCAAAATACAATCTTTTTCACTTTTTAACAGTAGCGTCAAGCCACGCCCCTGTTTATTCTGATCAAACGCAAAATCTGCCTCGATACTAAAAAGTACTTTTAAGAGCGCAACAAGTTGTGGAATGTCGGATGGTTTTGCAGTTCTAATAGTGATCATTATTACTGACTGATATTAGCGTCTGCGCCGTTGCACAGTTTGCGGATCAACGGTTATCTGCCGATAAATTTCCACTCGATCCCCTTCCTTGACAAGAGTATCCAATGCCGCAATTTTACCGAATATGCCAACTTTTTGGTTATCCAGGTTTATGTCAGGGTAGAGTTTTAATAAGCCCGAGAGATTAATTGCTTCCTGTATCGTACTGCTATCGGGCACTTCCAGGCGCATCCATAACTGCCTGTCGACTTCTGCATAACAAACTCCGACATTCATAATAATTCCTTAATTTTTTTATTCAATTGTTGCTTCGTGAAATAAAGCGACTGGGACTTTTCTCAGCGCAAGCTTTTGATCTATCAAGCGCTTACCGACAATCAAAAAAGCCAGCATAATGAAGCCGCCCGGAGGTAGTGCCATTAATAAAAAGCCTTTGTAGTTAGGGATAACAGTCACTTCCAGAAACTTAAACGACTCACCCAGTAACAATGAAGCATTAGCAAATAGCGTACCTGCAGAACTTATTTCTCTTAGCCCGCCAAGGGCGACAAGGACAAGGGTAAAGCCCAGCCCCATCATCAGGCCATCCCATAAAGCATCCTTTACCGGTTGCTTGGAGGCAAAGGCTTCGGCCCGACCTAACAGCGCGCAATTGGTAACAATCAAGGCAATGAACAGGCCCAGCACTTTATAGAGTTCATGGGCCCACGCATTCATTAAAATATCCACCAAGGTCACTAAGGTGGCAATAAGCAACACAAAAATCGGGATGCGAATTTCACCGGGAATTAAGTGCCGGGTTAATGAAATAAGGCCATTGGATGCCGTGATAACAACCAGTGTAGCGATACCCATCCCCAAGCCATTGGTTGCTGTTCCTGTTACTGCCAGTAAAGGACACAGCGCCAGGTTTTGTCCGAAAACAATATTATTGTTCCAGATTCCATCAATAGCGATCTTACGATAAGTTTCTGATAGTAACATGATGGTTTCCTCAGGGATTAATGAGTTGTGCTTGATGGGCTTTAAACCATTGCAAGCCGCGATAAGTCGCTTGTACTGACTTGCGAGGGGTGATGGTTGCACCGGCAAATTGGTCGAAAATGCCGCCATCTTTTTTAACCGCCCATTGTGACGACGTTAAATTGTCCAAAGAGTGACCAACAAAGCTCAATATCCAGTCTGATTTAGCGACTTCAATTTTGTCGCCTAAACCCGGCGTTTCTTTATGGCCAAGAACGCGCACGCCCAAAATGTTACCATCCCGATCCAGCCCCATAATCATGTTTATTGGACCGGAATAGCCATCAGGCGCACTAAATTTAAAGCACACAGCAGTCACTTTCCCGGCTTTTTTAGCCAGATACACCGTGGTTTTATCAGCGCCGATATTATAGTCAGCAGACGATATCGTTAATGTGTCTTGCCGCAAGTCATTATCATAAAGACTTGCGGGTACCACTTCTTGTAGCGATTTGTTTAAATCTTCATCAAGCCGCTGTTGAATGGTGCCTTGCGTACTGCAATTGGTAACACCCAGCAAGATACTGGCCAGTAAGGCAAAGCCGGCTAAAATACCCGTTTGAAACTCCAACCGGGGTCTAAGACGTGCCAGATTGGCAGGCTCCAACCAGTTTTTTATAAATTCCCTGTAAACGGCAATTTTATCTTGTAAGCGTTGACGTGTTGCGGGGTCAAGTTTCATGGTTTACGCTCTGGCTTAATCATTGTAAAACTTACGATTTTGGAATTTCAAGAGGCTTGCCTTTGCGATCGCGCCCGTAAATTCTGGGGCGTATGTAATGATCTATCAGCGGTGTCGCAGCATTCATCAACAATACCGCAAACCCGGCGCCTTCAGGATAGGCTCCCCAGCTACGAATGACGAAAATAAAAAGCCCGCAACCTGCACCAAATACCAATTGCCCTGCTTTGGTGTTGGGAGAGGTAACATAGTCAGTCGCTATAAAAAATGCCACCAACATTAATGATCCTGAACTCAAATGTAGAAATGGACTGACATAATGTTGATCGTCCATGACATGAAAAAAACCGGACAACACCGCGACGGTTAATAATAAAGAGACAGGAATATACCATTTAATAACGCCCTGCCTGATTAACCAAAAGCCGCCCAAACCCAGTAACAATGTTGAAGTTTCGCCCAGGCTACCACGTGTCCAGCCGATAAAATTAAAAAACCCTGAATAGTCTTTCAAGATATCGACCAACAACCGATTTTGCGAGAATTCGGTTTTAATAAACCCCAGCGTGGTCGCACCCGTGCTTGCATCGATATTTTCCACTCCTGCAAAAGTGATATGCCAGCTTTCAATAAGCCCCGGTGAACTTGAAAAAAACAATGGTGACACATTAGCCCAAGTAGTCATTTCAACAGGAAAAGAAATTAGCAAGGCGACTCTGGCCAACATGGCAGGGTTAAACAGGTTTTGTCCCAAGCCGCCATAAACCTGTTTGCCTAAAATAATCGCCAGTCCGGAACCAACCACCCCAATCCACCAAGGTGCCAAGGGTGGCAGCGTCATAGCCAACAACCAACCAGTCAATACGGCAGAGCCATCCATAATGACAGGTTTGGCAATTCTTCCGGCCAGACGCAAACAAAAGACTTCAAAAAAAACTGCGGATAACACGGTAATAATGAATAAGTTTAAAGCCGGCCAACCAAAACACCAGAGTCCAAAGACAGTCGCAGGCGTAATAGCCAGCATGACTTGCCACATAATATGACTGACATTAGCTTTAACTCCCACATGTGCGCCGCAGCCAGGTTTTATATTGGCAATCATGTTGTTGCCTCCTGCGCGGCTTTTAGCCTTTCCCGTTCGGCTTTTGCCGCTATCCGTGCCAGCTCTTCTTCGTGTTGTTGCCTGGCGATGCGCTCCATGCGCAAATTACGATCATCAATCAAGCGTTTGGTTTGCCCGGATTTATGTTGGGCTTGCTGTCTGGCTGCGACTTCACCGGAAGCATACTTAAAATACTGCACCAGGGGAATATTGGAAGGACAGATGTAAGAACAGCAGCCGCAACTGATGCAGTCCTTTAAGCCTAAATCAACAGCAATATCCAGTTGGTTGATACGGATATTATTCGCCATATCCAAAGGGCGTAATCCGGCCGGACAAACGCTGATGCAACTGGCACAACGAATACACGGCTGTTCATCGGTATTTTTTAATTCGCCAAGGGTTAAGGCCAGAATACCGCTAGTAGCCTTGACCGTGGGTAATCCCGTATGCGGCAAAGAGTCACCCATCATCGGACCACCCATGATAATGCGGGCAGTTTGCTCCGGATTTACCTGGCAAAAATCAAACAGTTCCGAGAGTAAAGTCCCCAAAGGCACTTCTACGTTCATGGGCCTGGCAACCGCACCGCCTGATACAGTAACAACCCGGCTCACCAGCGGTTGTCCGTAACGAATGGCTTTATGGACAGCATGAGCCGTGCCGACATTATGAATCGTCACACCGATTTCCGATGAGCGGCAACCTACCGGAACTTCCTTACCCGTCACATAGCGAATCAATTGTCTGTCCCAACCCATCGGATAACGCGTAGGGATTTGTATCACTTTAATTAGCGGGTACGGCTCTGCTGCCTTTTGCATGGCAAGATAGGCTTGTGGTTTGTTGTCTTCAATCGCCACGACTGCGCTTTCGGCCTCCATGCCATGCAGCATCAAACGCACGCCGTCGATAATCTGTTCGGCACGTTCCTGCATCAAACGATCGTCACAGCTTAAATAAGGCTCACATTCCGCCCCATTAATAATCAGCGTATCTATCTGATTTTCACGCCCCATATTGAGCTTAACCGCTGTCGGGAAAGTTGCGCCGCCCAAACCGACAATTCCCGCTGCACCAACGCGTAAACTAATATCTTCAGCTGTTAACAGGAACGGGTCGGCAACCGGTTTGGTTGCCAGCCATTTATCCTTACCGTCAGTTTCGAGTACGATCATGCGAATCGGTAAGGCCGATGGATGTGGGGCAGGATAATCATTAACATCAACAATGATACCCGAAGTCGGTGCATGCACGGGCGCAGAAATCATACCTTGACTGTAGGCCAATAGCTGCCCCTTTAATACTTTATCACCGACTTTAATCAACGGCTCGGCAGGTTTGCCGACATGCTGTTGCAGAGGAATATACAATTTTTTTGGTAACGGGAAATTTGTTACTATGGCTTGTGTAGCGGTTGCTGCTTTGTGTTGTTCCGCATGCACACCACCCCGAATACGCGGTTTTGAGAAAAAATCCGGTAGCCGTTTAAAAACGTCAGACCCGCTTTCTGAGTAAGGCGTAAAAGAGCGAAAAAAAGGCAAATACAGGAAATTTTTAAGCGCTTTCGCAACGCCATCAGGAATTAATTCAGCAGTGTTTAAATAGATTTTTAACATACGGCATTACTCGCTACAGGTAAAGCAGGTTTGGTCCATCGCCAGTTACGCAAAGTGACGTCAATCGGGTGCATCTGCAAACACTCAGTCGGACACACCTCAATACATTTTTTGCAGCCTATGCAAGCATCGGCAACCACGACATGAATTTGCTTGGGTGCGCCTACAATGGCATCGGTGGGACAGACTTTAAAACAACGGGTACAGCCGGTACAGGTAGCTTCGCTGACTCTGGCTACCAGTAATTCAGGTTCTTTTACCGCACTTAAATCCAGCTCCAGTCCCAATAAAGCGGCAATTTGTTCGGCCAGGGCACTGCCGCCGGGAGGGCATATCGTAGAAGCCGCTTTACCCGCAACCAACGCTTCTGCGGCAGGCCTGCAACCAGGAAAACCGCACTGACCGCATTGTGAACCGGGCAATAAAGATTCCAGTTCATCAACAATTGGACTGCTTTCCACTTTTAAGTATTTGGCAGCGATACCCAATAGAAAGCCTAAAACCAAACCTAATAAAGTTAAACTGATAATCGCGGATAAAACATACATGGCTACTTTCCTGT
Source organism: Methylobacter psychrophilus (assembly GCF_025583945.1). Classification (GTDB taxonomy): domain Bacteria; phylum Pseudomonadota; class Gammaproteobacteria; order Methylococcales; family Methylomonadaceae; genus Methylobacter_C; species Methylobacter_C psychrophilus. Next base: position 161,533 of record NZ_JAOEGU010000002.1, on the reverse strand, counting down.
CACATTTTTGTTAAGGCGATTTCCTGCAAAGGATATATTCATTCCCGGATATCACCCGAGACCGGCGAACCCCATAAATGCCAGCGATAAAATACCAGCGGTGATAAACGCAATCGGTGTCCCGGCAAATAGCGCAGGAACTGCCATCAAGGCCAAACGCTCACGTAAACCTGCAAACAGCACCATGACCAAGGTAAAGCCCAATGCGGAACCAAAACCAAAAATCATGCTTTGCATAAAACCATATTGTTCCTGCACATTTAACAATGCTACCCCCAACACGGCGCAATTAGTCGTAATCAACGGCAAGAAAATACCCAGTATTTGATACAGAACCGGACTGGTTTTATGCACTACCATTTCGGTGAACTGCACCACCGCAGCAATCACCAGAATAAAGGCGAGTATGCGCAAAAACTGGATATTAAAAGGCGCGAGCACAAAATGTTCGAGTATCCAGCTGGTCATGGCCGCCAAGGTCAGCACAAACGTTGTTGCCAACCCCATGCTTAATGCGGCATCCAGTTTTTTTGACACGCCCATAAACGGGCATAAGCCCAAAAACTTTACCAGAACCACGTTATTGACCAAAGCCGTGCCTAATAAAAGCAAAAGATATTCACTCACTGTTTTTCCACGCTGTCGGGCTGTTTTCCAGCATTTATAATTTTTTAAAGCATCAATTATGCCAAGGCAAAATTACCCGGTAATTAGCGGCTTGACGCGCAGGTATTGTGCAATCGGGACAATATCAGTGCAATAAAACTGTGGTAAGTCCAACATACCCGTACCGATAAAAATAATTATGTCGCAAATCCTACAAAAATAGTTATGCTTATCGCCATACTCTTTTTAGCTGGTTCTAATCGACAGCAGTTATAGGTAGGGCGAATGACAACAATGCAAAACGCTATTATCAATAAAGGCATGATTTTTGCTCTCTATAATTTATAGTCACTCTCCAGCGCTAATCATAAATCTATGAAAAAAAAGTCATTACAATATTTACGGATGCATACCAATATGGAACGTGTTATTGATGAGCTGGCACCTAATTTTCTGGATGAGGCTTATAGTAATTGCGACGATGACAAAGTCCCTTATGGCTTATTTATTGAAGCAGTTGAACAAGCGCCTATTGCCATTTCTATTACTGATAAAAAATCCAACATACTTTACGTTAATGAAGAATTTTCCAGAGTCACCGGTTACCAATCGGCTGATATTCTCGGGGAAAACGAATCATTGTTATCAGATAAATCGACACCCAGAGCCGTGTATTACGATTTATGGCATACCATCAGATCCAAGAAAATATGGCATGGGACGTTATGTAACCGACATAAATCCGGTCATCGCTATCTCGCTGATTTAACCATAGCGCCAATGTTAAACGAATGGGGGACAATTACTCACTACATAGGCATGCATCGGGATATTACCCGGTCTTATGAATCTGAAAAAAAAATCATTAATCACAAATTATTGATTGAATCGGTGATTAATTCATCTCCTATAGCCATGGTGGTTATTGATGATCAGGATCGGGTAATTTTAGATAATCATATGTATAAAACACTGGTCACCGATCTGGCTAAAGGTGAACCGGCAACTTGTTTTTTGCAATTACTGCGTAATGAAATGGGCGACTTATGGCAGCAAATACAAAGTAATGAGCAGGGCTTTAATAACCGTGAATTCAGGATAGAAGGCAAAGGGAATCGCAAAGCTCGCTGGTTTTCCTGTGCCGGTAACTGGTTTATGGAAAATTCGGTTAATGCGGATGCATTTTTTGAGAACACGTCAAAACAGTATCTGATACTGACAATAACGGATATCACCCGGCAACGCCAACAGTTAGAGGATCTCCATCTGCAAACCCTAAAAACCCTTATGTCTGAGGATGAACGTGTGCGTAGCATCAGGGAAACATTGCTGGGTGCGATGCATCAAATTCAAATGCCAATGAACCAAATTAAGGCCGCCGAGCAAATTTTAAAGCATAAAAAAGAGATTCAACACGTGGGGTTGTTACAGAGTTTGCAACAAATTCAACAATCCGGTGAAGAAGCCATTGCAACGATGCAAAAATGTATCCCCGAGATTTTGCAAACCGCTGTTATTCCTGTTAATTTGAATAAAATTTTGCATGAAGTATTATTATTCAGTGACCATCAAATTTTGAGTAAGGGTATCGATGTACATTGGCAGCCACTGTCCGAACTGCCTAATATGCTAGGTTCTGAAAATCGCCTGCGCATATTGTTTAAGCAATTGATAGACAATGCCATTGATGCCATAAGCGCATCTCGCAATGAAGAACAGCGTCTCAAGATTACTACCGATGCTGATGCTGATTTAATTTATGTCTATATTGAAGATAGCGGGCCGGGTATTCCTTTTGAGAAACGCACCAAAGTATTTGAACCTTTTTATACCACGCGTCCCATGGGCGGTAATCAGGCCGGTATGGGACTGGTTATGGCAAAAGAGATTGTCAACCAGCATCAGGGATTTATTGATATCGATGCAACTTATAATCAGGGCTGCCGGTTAAAAATAAGTTTCCCCCTACACAGACAGGAGTCCCATAGGGAACATAATGTCTGAGCGCACACAACTAATCGAAGCCGAACTGGATACCTTATACCTTATCAGTCAGGTGCTAAACAGCACCGATGATTTGCATGCAAAATTACAAGCCGTTCTGGAGATACTTCACAAAAGATCAGGCATGCGCTCAGGGATGATAACGTTAAAAGAAATAGAAAATAACAGCATGATAGTCAGTGCCGTTCACTCTGACGGGGCCGTTAAACTGAATCAACCGGTCAGATACAACCCTGGTGAAGGTTTAATGGGAGCGATACTGGATGAAGGTTGTACTATTGTTGTTGAAAAAGTATCTGAAGAACCGCGTTTTTTAGGTCGCTTGGGATTATATGACCCTGAGTTACCTTTTATAGGCTCACCCATTTATATCAAAGAAGGCGATACTATTGGTATATTGGCCGCCCAACCGGATAACTGTCTTTTTCTGGGTGAACGAGCCCGGTTTATGGAGATGGTAGCCAACTTGATTGCGCAAAGCGTTAAAATGTTGCGCGTGATTGAGCGCCAACAACTTAACCTGCAAAACGAACGTGATCATCTCAAACTGGCGTTAATTAAAAATTATCGTTTTGAAAATATTATTGGCCACTCATCGCCCATGTTAAAAGTGTTTGATTTAATTCGTCAGGTTGCAAAATGGAATACTACCGTGTTGATTCGAGGCGAATCGGGTACCGGTAAAGAGGTTGTGGCTAATGCCATTCATTTTAATTCGGGTTGTGCCGGTGGCCCCTTTTTAAGACTAAATTGTGCAGCCCTACCCGATACCTTATTAGAGTCTGAGTTGTTTGGTCATGAAAAAGGGGCATTTACCGGCGCGACCAATCTGCGTAAAGGCCGTTTTGAATTAGCCGATAACGGTACTCTGTTCCTTGATGAAATTGGTGATATTTCGGCCTCATTCCAGGCTAAATTGCTACGCGTATTACAAGAAGGTGAATTTGAGCGGGTCGGTGGAACGCATACCATTAAAGTTAATGTACGCATTATTGCCGCCACTAATCGCAATCTTGAAGAAGAAGTCACCGATGGCAATTTCAGGGAAGATTTGTATTACCGGCTTAATGTCATGCCTATCCAAATGCCGGCCTTACGCGATAGATTGGAAGATATCCCCAAGTTATCCGAATTTTTGCTCGGTAAAATTTCTCAGCAACAAAATGGACGCCCCCTGGAAATTAAAGAAAGCGCTATCAGGATATTAATGAAACACGACTGGCCGGGTAATGTCCGAGAACTGGCAAATCGCCTGGAACGGGCGGCCATCATGAGTCCTAACGGCATTATTGATCGTGATGTGATGGTCAATACCGGTCTTGAAGATGTGGTGGCACAAGCAGGCTTTAGCAGTAAACCGTTAAAGACCCTTACGGTCGATTTTAGCGATGAGAACATGGATGACCGTGAACGAGTTATTGCCGCGCTGGAACAAAGCGGTTGGGTACAAGCCAAAGCGGCACGTCTGCTCAATATGACGCCGAGGCAAATCGCTTACCGCATTTTGACCCTGGATATTACCATGAAGCAGATTTAGGTAATTTTCAATTTATTCACCACGAACGACTGCATGGATGCAGAAGGTAGAGCACCAAAAGTAGGGGCTTTAGGCGACGCAGGGAACAGTTGCCGAGACACGAAGAAGAAGAGCAATAAGGAAACATCAAATGTTATTAAGTTAAGCGCAAGTTATTTAAAAAACTGGAGTGCAATCGCTTCAGCTATTGCCTATAAAAACAGCTAAAGCGGTTTTACTCCAGTTGTATGCTTAACTTAACGACATTGAGGAAACATCCATTTAGGATGAAGCCAAAGATTGGGAAAGGGTCTGAACCCACTCCCCAATCCGCGCACGATAAAGCAACGTCGCTTCGCTTGTTGTGAGCGTTCCTTTCGGCGTAAAGGCCGAGGTCTTAAACCAGCAAAGAAGATTGATAAACTTCGTGTCCTTCGTGCCTTCGTAGTGAATAAAAATGTTTAAAGACTTTTCATTAACCAGTTTGGAGCAATAATGACCATTTTATATGTGCAACATGATTATGCCGTTTTCGGCTTCGGTGAAACCCGGCAAGATGCTATCGTTATGGCAGCACAATGGCTAAAAGATAAAACAGGCAAAGAAGGCTGTTCTGTTGATTATGCTGAAAGCTTACTGGTAACATCACCAAAACCAGGACAAATGACGTTATACGAAACCGATGAAATAATCCCACCTGATGCCGAAAACTGGGGCGGGGAAGAACTTTTGGACTGGTATTATGATGTAGCTTGAATTTTTACGATGAAAAGCCTTTGAGTTGCAGCGATAAATCTCCAAAATGGAAAACCTGGTTTTCCACCAAAACGGAAATGGGGAATTTTAAGGCCGACCGGTTTTAAAAGCGTTAAACTTTAAGCCGGTAGCCGACACCTGATTCCGTTAATAAATATTGAGGCTGAGTTGAGTCGATTTCCAGTTTTTGCCTGAGCTGGCTCATGTAAATCCGGAGATAATGCGAATTATCCCTATAGGACGGGCCCCAAACCTCATTGAGCAGGTATTGATGCGTCAATACCTTGCCGGCATTTTTAATCAGCACGGACAATAGCCGGTACTGAATCGGCGTCAGATGAACTTCCCCGTCGCCAACAAAGACCTGACGTTTCAGTAAATCGATTTTCAGCGCCCCGGTGTTAAAAATACCACTCTGCTCCTGAGCCGGACTACTTACCGAGTGACGCATGGCTACCCGGATCCGCGCAAGCAATTCACCTAAACCAAACGGCTTGGTCAGGTAATCGTCGGCACCCGCATCCAGTGCATCGATTTTATACTGCTCGGTGCTACGTGCTGACAAAATAATAATAGGCAATGTAGACCATTCCCGTATGGCCTTGATAACGTCAACCCCCTCCATGTCTGGCAATCCCAGATCCAGGATAATGAGGTCAGGTTTGCGCACGCCCGCTTCAACAATACCTTGCCGACCCCGGTCAGCTTCGAATACCTTAAAACCATGCACGCCAAGGCCGGTTCGCAAAAACAGGCGTATCGCAGGATCATCTTCTATAACAACAATAACAGGGCTGGCAATAGTCATGGCTAGTCAACAAGTCAGTATCGCAGGCAATTTACTACGAAAAACATACTCTGCTTGCTGGTTTTTTTGTCCTTTTTCTGCGTTATAAAAATAGTTACATAGCCTGCTATGTGCCGATTTTTACACCTCGGCAACTGCTCCATGCGTTGCTCTACCTCCTGCATCCTTGCAGTCATTGAAAATGAACAGAAATCCTGCATCTTTTGGGTATATTCATTCTTGGGTATCACCTTATTCTTCCTGCCCCAGCGCTGGCGGTGCATGATCCAGAGGAATCATGAACGAAAATACAGCACCTCCCGTGGGCCGGTTTTGCGCCTGAATGCTCCCGCCATGCGCTTCAATGATAGCCTTGCAAATCGCCAAACCCAGCCCTACCCCGCTTTGCGCCGCCTCGTGGCGAACCCGATAAAATTTTTCAAACAGCTGGTTTTCGAGGCCCTTGGGGATACCCGGCCCCTGATCGGCAATCGAGATTTCCATCGCACCAGAAAAAGCTTCTGCCATGATCTCCACAGGACTTCTTTCCGGTGTATATCGCAGGAGATTTTCCAGAAGATTGATCAAAACCTGTTCGATCATAACCGCATCAACATAAATCATCGGCGTGCCAGGTGGCAATTTAACAGTTACCAGACGGCCTGCAAGACGCTTTTGCAAGAGTGTCAACACGGCTCCAATAATTTCTTCAAGCGGAAACCATTGTTTATTCAGCTCAATAGTGCCTGCATCAAGCCGTGCCATATCCAGGATATTGTTAACCAGACTCGACATCCGCAACCCTTCATTGTAAATGGCGCGGCTCAGTTCAAGCTTGTCTTCTGCCTTGAGTGCGTGGTCTTCCTCTACTAAAGTACTGGCTGAACCTACGATAGTCGCAAGCGGCGTACGTAAATCATGGGAAATGGAGCTGAGCAGCGAGTTCCGTAAGCGTTCGGCTTCAATTTCTACCTGAGTTTTTCTGGCTTGCTCGGTCAACCGTACACGGGTAATCGCTTGAGCAATCTGCCCAAGAAAGGTTTCCAGTAATTTCTGTTGTTCAGGCAGAAACACCCTGCGCAAGTTAACAGGAAGTAAAACCAAAACACCCAGCACGGCTTCCTTGTTACTCAATGGAAAATAAATGGCCTCGGCACCCGGTAAGGTATGAGTCCCCTGACCGGCGATCTCGTTATGATCCATAACCCACTGCGCAACACTCAGGTCGGTAGCGTGCAGCGATTCAGGCATAATCTGGCCTGTAGGGTAAATAATACGACTGTTAGCGTCAGGAAAGAGAATAACGTTTCGACTGCCGAACTCCGAATAAAGATGATGTACCGCTGCACGAACAATTTCATCTTCACTCTGGCTCGCTGTCAGATCACGGCTCATCGCATAAAGAACCGTCGCACGCCGCTCCCTGTGTCCCGCCACCTTGGCTTGGGAGCGCACATTAGCCATCAAATTGCTGATTAGTATTGCCACGATCAACATCGCCAGGAGTGTCACCAGGTATTGGCTATCGGATACCGAAAAACTGAAATAAGGTGTTACGAACAAAAAATCAAATATCGCAACGCCGAGAAGAGAGGCTAAAATAGAAGGACCGCGACCGAAACGCATGGCAATAAAAACCACGCCTAGTAAAAAAACCATAACCAGATTGGCCAGCTCAAACCTGCCGAACATCAGATAGGCGAGCACGGTAATGGCAACTATCACGGCCACCGCCCAGACATAACCCAGAGTGTCTTTTTTTCGCGATGACAATTTCCCGCCAAGTCCCGGCAACGGATTTTTCCGATACAGGGAAACCTCTGCTTTATCCCCACTACCGTCCCTGTCATATCTGGGACTACCCAGCAGATACAGATTAATATTGTGCGCATCGCTAATCAACACATCCACCAACGAACCCAACAGCAAACGCTTCCAGCCTCGACGGGTCGGTTTCCCCATGACGATCTTGGTCACATTTCTTTCATTGGAAAACTTAATGATGGCGGAGCTCATATCGGGCGCACTCAATGTCACTGTCTCGGCACCCAACTGCTCGGCAAGACGGAGTATGCGCAGCACACCATCACGTTTTTCAGCTGACAAGCGTTGCAGCTCGGGCGTTTCGACATACACCACGATCCATTCAGCTCGCAGGCTGGTTGCAAGACGTTTCCCCGAGCGAACCAGACGTTCTGCCAAAGCATTAGAGCCGATACAAACCATAATACGCTCATTAACCTGCCAGACTTCGCTGATAGAATTATCCTCGCGATAATTCAACATCTGGGTGTCGACCTGGTTAGCGGTTTGCCGCAGTGCCAGTTCCCGTAACGCAATCAGATTGCCTTTGCGGAAAAAATGCTTAATCGCTTCCTCGGCCTGTTGCGGCAAATAAACCTTGCCGTCTTTGAGTCTGTCGAGCAGTTCGTCTGGCGGCAGGTCCACCAATTCAATTTCATTGGCGGCTTCAAACACCGTATCCGGCACGGTTTCCCAAACCCGTATGCCGGAAATCTGGCCTATATCGTCATTGAGACTTTCCAGATGCTGCACATTGAGAGCCGTATACACATCGATGCCGGCATCAAGGAGCTCTTCGATGTCCTGCCACCGTTTGGGATGCCGGCAACCCTGCGCATTGGTGTGTGCCAGCTCATCAACCAGAATAACCGAGGGCTTGCGCTTGAGGGCTGCATCCAGGTCGAACTCCCGCAAAGTCGTCCCACGATAGTCAATCTGCTTGGGTGGCAATACCTCCAAACCTTCCAGCAGGATGGCAGTTTCCTTGCGGCCGTGGGTTTCTACCAAGCCAACAATGATGTCAATATTTTCGGCTCGTCTCTCGTGGGCCGCCAGCAGCATGGCATAAGTCTTACCTACGCCTGCTGCCGCACCGAAAAATATCTTCAGCCTGCCTCGCCGGGCCTTGGCTTTTTCCCGCTCGACTCGGGCAAGTAATTGATCGGGATCGGGGCGCTCAATAGTCATGGTTTGATTTCCATTTTCGATGTCATGCAAAGGGCTACGGTAGGGCGTACGTCAAAGGTAAACCAAGGTTAATCAGCTTGGGGAGAAGGTACACCCTCGGCTGCGGTGTATTTTTTTACCATTTTGACCAACTCAAAAGTTTCTCCATTCGACAAATCCTGCTTAAATCTCTCACCTTCAAAAAAACCGTATTTTTTGTAAAATGGCTCGCCAGAAAGTGTAGCTGTCAAGTATAAATCCACAATACCTCTACGCAAACATTCATTACCGCATGCCATAAGAAGGTGTGTAGCAACACCTCTTCGGGCAAAATCAGGATGTACGAAAAAGCTCCTTATTTCTGCTTTCTGCGGCTCAGAAACATCAATCGCCCAACCACCACAGCCGATGATTTTCTTTTCGTAACCAGCAAGAAGAAAACTGCCAGCGGCAATCAATTTTTCTATGCCGTTAACCAACTCCAGCGCCGTTTCAATTTCTGACTTTTTATAGTATTGCGCCTGAAGTTTTCGGACAGATTTGGATATTAGTGCCTGAATGTAAGGAAGATCTTCCAAACTAGCTTCATAGATACTTAAATTCATAATTACTCGTAGGGTCTGCCGTGCATGCCAGATTAGGGTTAAAATTAGTCATCAATTTACAAAGAGACGCGCACGCGATTCATCCTCCAAGGCTTAGCGTAGTGGAAGAGGCTTTAGCCTCGCTAGTCGGAACTAAAGTCTCTCCCACCAAATTACCGAACTAGTCGAACCTCAATGGCTCAACTGATCCATCGCCAGATTCAGCTTTAGCACATTAACTCGCGGCTCTCCCAGAAAGCCCCACTGACGCGATTCAGTATTCGCATCAACCAGGGCGCGGAGTATTTCCGGTCTGATGTTACGAGTCTTGGCCACGCGATTAATTTGATAAGTTGCTGCCGCAGGACTGATCTGCGGATCCAGTCCGCTGCCCGATGCCGTAATCAGATCAACCGGAACCGGTGCCTTGTTGTCAGGATCGGCAATTTTTAACGCCTGAATACGTGCTTTAACGGCATCCACCAGAGCCGGGTTGGTCGGCCCCAGATTTGAACCGCTGGAGGCGCCGGCATTATATGGGAAGGGTGCTGTTGCGGAAGGTCGTCCCCAAAAATGACCGAAACTACTGAAAGGCTGTCCGATCAGACTGGAACCTGTAGTTTTGCCGTTATTGTCCGTCATCAGGCTGCCGTTAGCCTGGGAGGGAAACAGGAGCTGTGCCAGACCGGTTACTATGGCCGGATAAATTACGCCCGTTAACACACTTAATAAAACAAACAAAATAATCGCCGGTTTCAAATGCTTAATCATTGTCAACTCCTTTAAACAAGGCCCAGCGTGACCAGAAACAGGTCAATCGCCTTGATGCCGATAAATGGAACAATCAACCCACCTACGCCGTAAATCAGCAAATTATTTTGTAGCAGCTTGGCGGCACCGATAGGCCGATAATTGATACCTTTTAATGCCAGCGGAATCAGTGCCACAATAATGAGCGCATTGTATATTACTGCTGACAGAATGGCACTCGCAGGGGTTGCAAGATGCATCACATTCAAGACATTAAGCACCGGATAAGTGGTTGCGAACGCAGCCGGGATAATTGCGAAATATTTTGCGACGTCATTGGCGATACTGAACGTAGTCAAGGCACCGCGTGTCATCAACATTTGTTTGCCGGTTTCGACAATCTCAATTAATTTGGTGGGGTTCGAGTCAAGATCCACCATATTGCCGGCCTCCTTGGCCGCTTGGGTGCCGCTGTTCATCGCTACCGCAACATCGGCTTGAGCCAGTGCGGGTGCATCGTTGGTGCCGTCACCGGTCATCGCGACCAAACGCCCGTCAGCCTGGTACTGCCTGATTAACTTTAGCTTCATTTCCGGTGTGGCTTCGGCCAGAAAATCATCGACTCCGGCCTCGGCAGCAATCGCGGCGGCAGTCAAGCGATTATCACCGGTAATCATGATGGTTTTGATACCCATCTGGCGTAATTCGGCAAAACGTTCTTTGATACCGCCTTTGACGATATCCTTGAGTTCGATGACACCCAGCACACGAGCCCCTTCAGAAACTACCAGCGGAGTACTACCGCGACGCGCCACGTCATCAACCAGTTTTCGAAACTCTGGCGGAAATTTACTGCCCAATTCTTCAACATGACCACGAATGGCGTCGGCCGCACCCTTGCGAATTTGCCGTCCTTCAATATTAACCCCGCTCATCCGGGTTTGGGCACTGAAATGCACGAAAGTAGCTCCCAGAGTATGCACATCCCGTTCTCTGAACCCGTATTTCTGCTTTGCCAAAATCACCACACTGCGTCCTTCCGGTGTTTCATCAGCCAGTGAAGCCAATTGAGCGGCATCGGCAAGTTCTTTTTCAGAGACGCCTTTAACCGCTATAAAAGCGGATGCCTGTCGATTACCCAAGGTAATCGTACCGGTTTTATCCAGTAGCAATACGTCGATGTCACCGGCCGCTTCCACTGCCCTGCCGGAGGTTGCAATAACGTTTTTCTGCATCATCCTTCCAATACCTGCGACGCCGATGGCAGACAACAAGCCGCCGATAGTCGTCGGAATCAGGCAGACCAGCAACGCCACCAGCACGGTAATCGTAATCGGTTGTCCTGCGCCTGAGGTTGCTACAGCGTACAAAGAAAACGGCAGCAAAGTCACGGTAACCATCAGAAAGATCAAAGTCAACGCAACCAGCAGAATGGTCAAGGCAATTTCGTTGGGTGTTTTCTGCCGCTTGGCACTTTCCACCATAGCAATCATACGATCCAGAAAGGCTTCGCCCGGATTGGTAGTAACGCGCACAACCAGCCAGTCGGATAACACGCGCGTGCCGCCGGTTACCGAACTAAAATCACCACCCGATTCGCGGATCACTGGCGCACTTTCGCCGGTAATCGCACTTTCGTCCACCGAGGCAACACCTTCAATGACTTCGCCATCTCCGGGAACAAAATCACCGGCTTCTATTAAAACCACATCACCGCGCCGCAAACTGGAGCCGGCCACTTTCGAATAATTTTCGCCATAACGCGGCTCATCCAGTTTTTTCGCCGCAATATCACGCTTGGCACTACGCAGAAAGGCGGCTTGCGCCTTGCTGCGCCCTTCGGCGATTGCCTCGGCAAAGTTGGCAAACAAAACCGTGCCCCATAACCATAAAGTCACTGCCAAGATGAAATTGGCCGGATCTTTCCCTTCCCCGTTAAGAGCTTGTATCCAAAGCAGGGTGGTCAGGAGGCTTCCACTATAAACGACAAACATCACCGGATTTTTCCATTGCTGCTGTGGAGCCAGCTTTCGGAATGAATCTACTAAGGCTGCACCCAGGATTTCCCTATCAAACAAAGACGTTGAAACAGATTTTTGACTCATGAAATTCTCCTATTCACTGATTTTCGGTGGGCAGATAAAGCATGCCCACGCTTATATCTTGATTTTGATTATTTAGCGCCAATCATTTGCAAATGTTCGACTACAGGCCCCAAGGCCAGGGCAGGAACAAATGTCAGCGCACCAACCATGAGTACGGTACCGATCAATAACGCAATAAACAGCGGGGTATGTGTCGGTAAGGTACCGAGACCGACCGGCACTTTCTTCTTTGCGGCCAGGGAACCGGCGATAGCGAGTACCGGCACGGCCAGCCAGAAACGTGAAAACAGCATGGCCAGACCCAACAGGGTGTTATAGAAGGGCGTATTGGCCGAAATCCCGCCAAACGCACTGCCGTTGTTGTTACCTGCCGACGAGAACGCATATAAGACTTCGCTGAAACCGTGTGCGCCCGGATTAAAGACGGATGCCTTGCCAACCTCAACCATAACGGCAAGCGCAGTACCGCCCAATACCATTAGCGGTGGTATCAAAATAGTGATTGCGGCCATTTTCATTTCGTAAGCTTCGATTTTTTTACCCAGATATTCGGGTGTACGGCCTATCATTAAACCCGATACAAACACTGCGACTATCGCAAACATGATCATGCCATATAGCCCTGAACCAACGCCGCCGAAGATCACTTCACCAATTTGCATCAGCCACATCGGCACCATGCCACCAATAGGTGTAAAGGAATCATGCATGGCATTAACCGAACCGTTGGAAGCAGCGGTGGTGACGACCGCCCACAGAGCGGAGTTGGTAATTCCGAAGCGGGTCTCTTTACCTTCCATGTTGCCGCCGGACTGACTAATGCTTGCCGATTGATCGACACTCAATGCTGCCAAAGCCGGGTTTCCGCTTTGCTCCGCCGGTACCGCGATAAAAACCAGCACTACAAAAACCAGTGTCATCGCCGTCAGAATTGCCCAACCTTGCCGGGTGTCGCCAACCATCATGCCAAAGGTATAACACAGCGCGCCCGGGATAAGCAGTATCGAGAGCATTTCAAGAAAATTACTCAACGGCGTCGGATTTTCCAACGGATGCGCAGAGTTGACATTGAAAAAACCGCCGCCATTGGTACCGAGTTGCTTGATGGCTACCTGGGATGCCGCTGGCCCTACCGCCACGACTTGCTCTTTGGCTTCTACCGATTCCATGACGGGCTTACCACCGGCATCTTGCAACGCCACACCATCTACGCCCAATTTAGGCTGTTCATAACTGACCGTTTCGACCAGCGGTACCGCTTGATAAGAATTAAAAGTCTGCACCACGCCTTGTCCTGCCAATACCAAAGCCAGAATCAGCGATAGCGGCATCAGGATGTAAAGCGTGCTACGAGTGAGGTCCACCCAGAAATTACCGATGGTATCTACATTGCGCCGGGTAAATCCACGAATCAGAGCGACCAGCACCGCCATACCCGTTGCGGCGGAGACAAAATTCTGCACGGTAAGCCCCAGTATCTGAGTCAGATAGCTCATGGTAACTTCACCGCTATAGCCCTGCCAGTTGGTGTTGGTTGCAAAACTGGCCGCCGTATTGAAGGCCGAGTCCGGACTGATGCCGGACAGGTGCTGTGGATTAAAAGGCAGAGAAGCTTGCAGGCGCTGCAGAGCAAAGACCGCCAATGCACCCAGCAAATTAAACACCAGTAAACCGACGGCGTAATCCGTCCAGCGCATCTCCTCTTTCGGATTGACGCCACTTAGCCGATACATTAATCTTTCGATGGGTGCCAATAACCGGTTTAAACCCACTGACTCACCCTCATAGACTCTGGCCATATACCAACCTAGCGGTTTAGCCAGTGCGAGCAGAGTAACGACATAAACTATAACTTGAAAATAACTGTTACTGGTCATCAGGCTACTCCGGATAAAAAAGTGCGGCGACCAGATAAACGAAAATCGCCAACGCAAGGAAACCACTTAACAGATAAATCCAGCTCATGACTGCCCCCTTAATTTTTCACAAGCATAAACCAGTGCGACGGTGACGGCGAAAAAAACAAGCGTCAATAAAAGATATAAACTATCCATAAAACCACCTTATATAAAATGACTAAAGCCAATCGCTGATATCAGAATCTGCGTTGAAAACAGCAAGGCATAGTCTACTGTGGAAGCGTGTAAAAAAACTGTAAAAATTTAAGTCCGAACTATAAAAGAATGGTAACTACTCAGGGTTCTCTCGCAACAATTCAAAGACCTTAAGCTGTACCTATTTGCGGACAAAGTTATCCTGCAAAAACCATAAACTGCTTAAGACGGTATGTTTTTCTCGAAAAGTTGTCCATTTTTAAGACTGAATTGTGCGGCCCTACCCGATACCTTATTAGAGCCTGAGTTGTTTGGTCGTGAAAAAGGGGCTTTTACCACCACGACCGATCTACGTAAAGGCCGTTTTTAATTAGCCGATAACAGTACTCTGTCTCTTGATGAAATCGGTGATATTTCAGTCTCATTCCAGACTAAATTACTATGTGTATTGTAATCTCATCTCTCGAATAAAAAAGTAAGCCATTACCGTTATTAACAGTACAAAGTTATTGTGCTGTTAATAACAAAATCTAAAAAAATGACTGTTACGTTTACGACAATTTTTTCATTTAAAAAACAAAAAAATAATATAAATCAATAATATAAAATAAAATTCCAGCGTTGGCATGACCTGTGCTTTTACTTATTGTAAATACACTTACGAGGTCAAGACCATGCAATTGCCAGTATTAAATAATACCCCTTCCCACGCAGAGCATGAGGCCAAGGGTGGTTGTGAAGCCAGTTCGTGTGGCACTTCAGAAAATCAAATGGATTCGCTGCCTGATTCAATACGGGAAAAAGTACAGAATCATCCGTGTTATTCAGAAGATGCACATCATTACTTTGCAAGGATGCATGTGGCGGTTGCTCCCGCTTGCAATATCCAGTGTCATTACTGTAACCGTAAATATGATTGCTCAAATGAATCACGTCCCGGCGTCGTTTCTGAAGTGCTAACGCCGGATCAGGCCGTTAAAAAAACCATGGCGGTGGCGGCCAATATTCCGCAAATGACTGTATTGGGTATTGCAGGTCCCGGTGATCCTTTGGCTAATCCTGAACGTACTTTTGAAACCTTCCGGCGTTTGAGTCTGGAAGCCCCGGATATTAAATTGTGTGTATCAACTAACGGTTTGGCTCTGCCAGAATCCGTAGAGGAATTGGCCAAACATAATATTGATCATGTCACTATCACCATTAATTGCGTTGACCCTGAAATCGGTGCAAAAATTTATCCGTGGATTTTCTGGAATAACAAACGCATTAAAGGCGTAAAAGGTGCGAAAATTCTGATTGCACAACAGCAAAAAGGTCTGGAAATGCTGATTGCCAAAGGCATTCTGGTTAAGGTTAACTCGGTAATGATTCCCGGTGTTAACGATCAGCATTTGGCGGAGGTCAGCAGAGTAGTCAAAGCCAAAGGTGCATTCCTGCACAATGTGATGCCGCTGATTTCCGAACCGGAACACGGGACTTTTTATGGTGTGATGGGGCAACGCGGCCCTACACCTGATGAATTACAAGACCTGCAAGATAGCTGTTCAGGCGATATGAACATGATGCGTCATTGCCGACAATGTCGGGCTGATGCCGTGGGTATGTTGGGCGAAGATCGCGGCGATGAATTTACGCTGGACAAGATTGAAGTTATGGAGATTGATTATGAAGCCGCGATGGAAAAACGCAAGGTGATACACCTTGCCATACAAGCTGAAATGGACAGTAAACGTTTGGAAAAAGCTGAAAAAGCACAGCAACAAAAACAAAAACCCAGGCTGACCACTCGTCCGGTATTGATGGCGGTAGCGACCAGCGGACAAGGCGTGATTAACCTGCACTTTGGCCATGCCAAAGAATTTCTGATTTATGAAGCCTCGCCAGACGGTGTGCGTTTTATCAGTCATCGCAAAGCCGATCAATATTGTGCCGGCGATACGTCTTGCGGCGATGGTGAAACAACGTTGCAAGTAACTATTCGCGCTTTGGCTGGCTGCGAAGCGGTACTGTGTTCCAAAGTCGGTTATGAACCTTGGGAAATGCTGGAAGCTGCGGGTATCGCTCCCAACGGTGAACATGCCATGGAACCTATCGAAGAAGCCGTGCTGGCCGTCTATAAAGAAATGGCAACAGCCGGTAAGTTAGATGCAAAGCCTGAAGCAATCCGCGCGAATGCATAATTAATGTAGGGTGGGCAACGCTTTTATGCCCACCTTTTACAGATAAACGGTGGGTACAAAAGCGTTGCCCACCCTACTTCAGGAGTCTGTTATGGCTGTAAAAATTATTGAGTCTTGCGTTAATTGTTTTGCCTGTGAGCCGGTTTGTCCCAGTAACGCTATTTATGAGGCCAAACCGCATTTTTTGGTGAACCCTAAAAAATGCACCGAATGCGAAGGTGATTTTCCGGTCTTTCAATGTGCCAGTATTTGCCCGATAGAAGGCGCAATTCTGGATTCGTTTGGGATAGCAATTAACCCACCCGGTTCTTTAACAGGTATTCCGCCGGAAAAAATGGCTGAAGCCATGGCTGAATTACAGTCCCACTAAGCAAGGACACCACTGATGGCTACTGTCACTTTCTATGAAAAACCCGGTTGTATTAATAATACCCGGCAAAAGAAACTGTTGGCGGCAGCAGGTCATCAGGTTATTGCCAAAAATTTATTAACTGAAAACTGGCAGACAGAACGCCTGCGAGCTTTCTTCGGTGCCTTGGCGGTACGAAATTGGTTTAATTACAGTGCCCCAGCCATCAAAAACGGCGAGATTGATCCTGATAACCTGACCGAACAGGAAGCGATAGCGCTGATGCTGAAAAATCCGTTGTTAATTCGTCGTCCGTTAATGCAAGTCGGAAACCGCTTTATGACAGGATTTGATCAGCAAACCGTTGATAGCTGGATAGGCCTGTCTGAAATCGAAATAACTCCGGACCTGGAGAGCTGTCCTCGAACACTTGCAGAGCTAAGCTGTAGTCATGAGTAAGTTACCAATTTTAACGGTTGATGGCGTACCACAAGCGGTTGCATTATCGGAAAGAGTACATTGGATAGGCGCTCTGGACCCAAATTTACGCACCTTTGACATTATCTTAAAAACCGCCAATGGCACAACTTACAATGCTTATGTAGTTAGAGGCAGTGAAGGTGTTGCCGTTATTGATACGGTAAAGGAAAATTTTGCCGATGATTTTTTTGCCCGTCTGGAGTCGGTAGCCAGTTATGACGAAATTAAAGTCATTGTCTTAAATCATTTGGAACCCGACCATACCGGCGCTTTACCGGAATTAATGCGTAGAGCGCCACAAGCCCAACTTTACATTTCCCAAAAAGCGCAATCCATGCTCAAGGCCCTGTTAAAACAGGATGAATTTGATTTTACGCCGGTAATGACCGGTGACAAGGTATCGCTGGGAGACCGTACCTTGGCATTTTTTCACACACCGTATTTACATTGGCCGGATACACAATGTACCTATCTGGTAGAAGAAAAAACCTTATTTTCAGGCGATGTGTTTGGCTGCCATTTTTGCGATGTGCGGTTGTTTAACGATGTTGTCGGTGATTTTCGCTTTTCTTTTGAATATTACTATGCTCACATCATGCGGCCATTCAAAGATTATGTAAATCGTGCGTTGACCCTGCTTGAACCGTTACCGTTGACAACTATCTTGCCTGCCCATGGCCCTTTATTACGCGATCAACCGCAACGGTATATGCAGCGCTATAACGAATTATCACGTTCTGCCCTGCATAGCGAAATCAGTAGCGGTGAAAAAACGCTACTGATCTTTTATATCAGTTCCTATGGTAATACACGGCGTATGGCCGAAGCCATTTATGAAGGTGCCATGACTATAGAGCACGTACGGGTATCGTTATATGACCTGGAAGGTAGTGAAGTAGCACCGTTTGTCGATTTGATAGAAGGTGCAGATGGTATTTTGTTTGGCACACCGACTATCAATGGCGATGCGGTCAAACCGGTATGGGATTTATTATCGTCATTGGTGGTTATCAATCTCAAATCAAAGCTGGGGGGTGTTTTTGGCTCGTATGGCTGGACCGGCGAAGGCGTGAAGATGGTCGAGGATCGCCTGCGCGGACTCAAGTTACGTGTGCCTATTCCGGGGATACGCATCAAGTTAATTCCGACCGATGAAGAAATCCGGATCTGTTGGCAATTCGGCCATGAAATGGCACAGGATTTAATGGGTTTAAGGGAGGCTAAAGTGATTGATATCGCAGACCTTGCCTGGGAGGCTGTCCGAGAATAGAAAACCTACTGTGGAAAAACTATTTTGGCCAAATTTCTCGCTCATTTTCGTTTAATAGAACAACTATTTGCCTCAAATGATCAAAAAATCTGACTCAAAATTGCTTTCCCTCGCTACGGTTCCTATTCTCGGACAGCCTCCGAGAACGTGTTTTAAAACACTTTCTTAATAATTTTTAACACAACAGGAGAATAAAAATGGCGAAAGCGTCGATTACCTTTGAAGATATAAACGTTACAGTTACCGCGCCAGCAGGCACCCGGCTGATTGAGATTTCAGAAAAAGTCGGTTCAGGCATAACTTATGGTTGTCGTGAGGGCGACTGTGGGACTTGTATTACTAAAGTCACGGAAGGCTGGGACAACCTGACCGAGGCGTCGGTACTGGAAGATAAAATCCTGCGTGAAAATATGGCAGGCAAACATAATCGGCTGGCATGTCAGGCTCAGGTTTTGGGTGGAACCATTAGAGTCAAGCCGGTTTAAAAAACTCCCCTACCCCTCTTTTTCAAAGAGGGGAATTGGATAGCTACCAAGCTGCTGACGCCCTTGCAACAACACGGGAACCAAGTGGCAGAACATCACTTATATTTAAGGAGTAAATCATGGCTTTAGTTACTTTTTCAAGTCCCGAGTACCGGGATAAAACTGTCTATGCCGTAGCCGGTAGTCATACGGAATCACTACTGAAACTGGCACGGGAAAACAAAATTCCGATCAATTATGAATGCGAGGATGGCGAATGCGGCACCTGTTTGGTAAAAGTCAGTAGTGTTGACCATAAACATCAACGCATGGGCGGGCCTTTAACAGAAAAGGAAAAAGACGTCTTGCGCGTCAGCGGTAAAATCAGCAAAGAAGAAATGGAACAAATGATTGTTGATGACCTGCCCTCCCCTTGGCGCCTGGCTTGTCAGATGATTGTCAGGGATGAAGATATTCTGGTTGAATATTAATTATGTCCACAGCTCTTCAACTTCTGAATAACCGGGAACAGTTCTATGCCCGATTACCACCAATCGCCATGGCATCCAATGAGGAATGGTTGGCGTGCATGGTCGCCAGTTGGTGTGTCGGGCAAGGTGTTTTGCCCGACTATCTGGGGTTGGAGCCTGAGCAGTTTAGCCAATTAAAACAGGCGTATTTTCAGGATCAACCCCTTCCAGAGCAAGCCCCATCAGGTAGTCAACTCGACTTTAGTCGTATGCTGGAAAAAGAAGATCTGGTTAATTTGCTAAGACGTTACTCAAGGGCTGATACGCTTGAAATGGACTGGGTAATTGCCATTATTGTTGCCGGTTGTCTGGGCAGCGATCACTTATGGCAGGATTTAGGTCTCTGGTCGCGCTCACAATTGAGTGCGATGCTGCAATACAACTTTCCTGAACTGGCGGCAAAAAACACCCAGGATATGAAATGGAAAAAGTTCTTGTATAAACAGCTTTGCGAAGCGGAAGGTTTGTATTTATGCCGCGCCCCTTCATGCAATGTCTGTATTGATTACCCCAAATGTTATGGTTCTGAGGAATAAGACTAAGCGTTTGTCTTAACTTTCGACAGTTTAATTGGATATGCCAAGGAACAGGAACCGGCGGCATCATTTACAAATGATGGGGTTCTTTCGTCGGCTTATCCTGTGAACCAGCAAACCGCAATTTGACAAATAATAGACAAAACCGTTTGAAAAAGCCGGAGCTATAGTCAGATTAAATCATCCCGATTATGACGAATTGCCGGCGCGGCAAATCCGCTTTATAGTTTTGAAAACCTCAGAACCCACTTAAAGAGAGGAAAACAATGAATAATGAATATAAATCAATCGTAGATGAATTTCAGATTAAACTTAATAAATTACAGGACGATAGTAAGACCGATAGCGATCATCCAGAATTGTTTAGTAAACATGAGAAGACGTGCCTTTTTGATAAGTGGCAAAAAATAGGTCAGCTGTTGATGGATTTTGAAGATATAGATAACGAACCGGAAATGACAGACGTGGATCAATTAGCGAAAAACAGGAAAATTTTTGAAAGTTTGAAACGTAAACAGGAAAAAGATCATTGAAATGATCAAAGCAAAAAACTGTCGCTGGTTTTCTAGTTTCCTGTTTCGCGAAGCTAAAGCTTCACCTTCCGGGTTCCCAATCTGGAAATTGGGAACCCGGCACAGACGATATTTATTTTTTTCGAAAGAAATTACAGCAGGTAAGCAGAAAAGCGTTGCCCACCTTACGTGTCTAAATGCCCATAAGCCGGTAAGGTTTCCAGTCGCTTATCTTCCAGCGGTTTACCTACCGTAAAATGATACAGGCTTTGAAATTGTTCATCCTTGAAGCCTAAAAGTTCATGTACGTTGTCATCAAAGTAACAACCAATTCCGGTACCGCGTATACCTGCGGCTTCTGCTTCCAGATACAGAACTTGTCCTATCAAGCCGCATTCCCAGAACAGGCGGCGATAAAGCCAAGGCATGGTTTCGATGGTTTTGTTAAATTCTGCGACCATTCCCAAGCTAAAAGCGCTGTCGCTGGCGATAGGTTGATGGCAGGAAAGGTTTTTGGCGGTTAGCCTGAAATCCCCGGAATACAAATGATAAAGCGGTATTATTTCAGTTACTTTTTGCCAGTCAAAATCAACCAGGGTTGCGGCTTGTAATTTTTCCAAAGCATCATGATCTCTTGGCAGTACATATAAACCGGGTTCCAAACCGTCAACTCGATGCACAAAAATAAACAGGTGTATTTTAGGTGACCAACGCCAGTGATCAAAAGCGGCAGTTGCCGGTAACACGGCAGCCAGCATCCGGTAAAAGTCGGTTTGTGGCAAGGGCGACATTTTGCCATCAAACTGTTGGGCACTGCGGCGTTGACGGATAATGGCTGTGGCTTTTTGGTTACCAAATGATTTTATGGTGTGCTTGCGGATGCCTTGCCATTCAGGTTCGACCGTCGGTGGCTTGCTGGTGGCAATGGCGACTTCATCAATGATCGGCCATTTATATAAGTGATAAGCGCGAAGGCTATCGGCTTTACCAAACCAGTCTCCTGATTGTGCGCTTTCCAACAACGCTTCGATATCTAACGGCATACTATCTGTATGCGTATTGATCCGGCAAATAAGGTCGGGGGTTTCCTGTTCCAGTGCATTAAAATCGTCGTTTCGATTAAGTCCCAAAAGATTAGCGATATCATTATCCGACCATTCAGCCAGCAATTCAACCGACCAGCCCAGCGTCGCTGCCGCATAACGTAACGCGCCCAAGGCATGGCCAATATCATGCTGGCAATAGCGAAAAGCTCTTTCCCCGTATTTCCAGGCTTCCCGCCAATGGATTGACGACAAGCAGATAAGCAAGCCGACATCCGGCAAATTACCGGCAAGCCTGCAACGCTGCTCAAGGCTGTGATCGTGACTAACGTAGTGATAAACCCCTGAGTTAATAAAAGCATTGCCGGTACTGATCAGATAAGCTTCAGTCGGGTGCAGATTGCCGCTGGAAGGATTGCAGCGCAAAGCCCAACGACTGGGTCCGAATTGTTTCCAGGCTGACAGTCCAAAAGCCAGTTCCAGCAATAAACCGACATTAGCCAAATTTACCGGCTTTGACGGTATTGTTTCCGGATTATCCAGATCGGCAAACAACGGTTCAACCTCTGCCCCCGGTTTTGCCAGCGTTACTATCTCACAACCGGAAAAATGCCGGAATTGATCAGGCTGATCGTCCCAGTCGATTGACTCCGGGCCTTTTGCATAGCGCTCCAGGCTATGCTTGGTGCGATTGTGGTAATTTAAAACTGTTTCAGTGTTCTTCGTCATAATGCGTTAAGTTTAAGTAGGATCAACTATTATCTATGGTTTTATTCTTAAAGATACCGGTCGGATTTGCAACCCCAACCAAAACGTTTAAAGTCTTCAATAGCGCTCAAAACATGAAGATTAAGTGCCAGAAATCCCGTAGGCCGGAATAAGACTTTTCAAGCGCAAGCGAGAATAAGCGTTTCCGGCATTCCGTACCAGTATGCCAGAAACGCCACCGCGCAATACGCCCTTCGACAAGCTCATGACAGGCTCGGGTGGTCTTATTCGGGCCTACGGCTGTGTCGCATCAACTAAGAACAAGAAGACCATATCTTTTTTCTTCGTGTCCTTCGGTGAAAATTTTTAACTATTCCGTAACATCAGTTAATTAATCAGCCTGGGCTCCATCGTCAAATCTTCAACCCAACAGCCAACCGGACTCCCCAGATTCATGTCTTTATCTTCAAAGCGTACCAAAAAAACGCTACGCGCCTGCTCTTCTTCGACATAGCCAATCAGGGTAATTACACCACGAGTTCCGGCTTCGGCCAATATTTCACCTTCAAGACCATCAGGAATTGAGCCATCATCAATAATGGTATTAGCGGCGTAAATGACATCACCAATATCTAAATCTTCTACATTCATTTTATATCCCCTATTTTGTAGCAAAGCTGACATTGTCAGTTGATTGTGTGATTGAAACCTGTTTGACAAGACGTTATTTATGATATTGATCAATTATTAAAACAATATTAAAACAACAGCTTAACTACTAAACAACGAAATGGCATACAGGTTGCTATAAGTATTAACAAGAACGATGCCACACATTCAGGAGAGCTTAAAAATGATTACATTAACAGACAAAGCCGTTACCGCTGTTGGCCGCTTTATTGCCGGTTCGGAGACACCTTTGGCAGGTTTACGGATAGAAGTCACTGATGGCGGTTGTTCAGGTTATCAATACGGCTTGAAGCTTGAAGGCAGCCATACACCCGAAGATACTGTTATTGATTGCGGTGAAGTAAAAGTGTTTATTGATCCGGTCAGTCTGCCGATGCTTGACGGTATGTCTATCGATTTCCTTGACAGTATTGAAGGTTCGGGATTTAAGTTTACCAATCCTAATGCGGCTAAAAGTTGCGCTTGTGGGACGTCCTTTAATACCAGTACCGAAGCGACAGGAAAACCCTGTTCTTAATTCAGGGTGGGCAACGTTTTTTGCCCATCTTTTATTGCATATATTGCCTTGTGCGGTGGACAGAAAAGCGTTGCCCACCTTACACCTACACCCAGTTAATCCGAGGATAAAGCCATGTGGGACTATTCAGATAAAGTAAAAGAACATTTTTTTAACCCCAAAAATGCAGGTGCCGTCGTTGATGCCAATGCCACCGGTGAAGTCGGTTCAATCAGTTGTGGCGATGCGTTACGGCTGACCTTGAAAGTTGATGATGATAGTGAAATCATTCTGGAAGCCGGTTTTCAAACCTTTGGTTGTGGTTCAGCGATAGCCTCGTCATCGGTACTGACTGAAATCATTAAAGGCATGACACTGGATGAAGCCGCCAAGGTAACCAACCAGGATATTGCCGATCAACTGGAAGGCTTGCCACCCGAAAAAATGCACTGTTCGGTGATGGGACGGGAAGCACTGCAAGCCGCGATTGCCAATTATCGCGGTGAAGTATGGACAGATGATCATGAAGAAGGTGCGCTGATCTGTAAATGTTTCGCGATTGATGCGGTGATGATTGAAGAAATGGTATGGGCCAATAAATTGCGTACTGTTGAAGATGTGACCAATTTTACCAAAGCAGGCGGTGGCTGTGCCTCTTGCCATGAAGACATTGAAGCCATTCTGGAAAAAGTGCTGGCTGAAAAAGGCGAGAAATTCGACCCAACTGCCGCACCGGTAGAAGCCATAACAAAAATTGCCGCCGTTAAAGCACCGTTAACCAATTTACAACGCATTAAAAAAATTGAGCAGGTTTTAGAATCGTTAAGACCGGCATTAATGGCAGACGGTGGTGATGTAGAGTTGGTTGAGGTTCTTGGTAACACCGCTTATGTCAACATGACCGGTGCCTGTAACGGTTGCCAAATGGCGGCAATGACCATTGCCGGGATACAACAACGCTTGATGGAAGTGATGGGCGAGTTTATTAAAGTCGTACCGGCTTCGGAAATGAAAAAATTAGTCAATATTGAGGTGGTATGATGAAAGATATTTACCTGGATAACAATGCTACCACCAAGGTTGATCCCGCCGTTGTCGATATGATGATTCCTTATTTTTTGGAGCAATACGGCAATCCGTCTTCCATCCATAAATTTGCTGACGGTGTGGCGAAGGGCCTTAAACATGCCCGCCAACAAGTTCAGGCACTGATCGGTTGCGAGCATGATTCTGAAATTATTTTTACTTCTTGCGGAACTGAATCCAACTCCACAGCCATTTTGTCTGCGATTAAAGCCCAGCCGAACAAGAAAGAAATCATTACCACGACGGTCGAACATCCGGCCATTTTAAGCGTCTGTGACATGCTTGAAAAAGAGGGTTATACCATTCACAGAATGCCGGTTGATAAAGCCGGCCGCCTGAACTTAAATGCTTACAAGAATTTATTATCCAACAACGTCGCTATTGTCTCGGTGATGTGGGCCAATAATGAAACCGGTACTATTTTCCCGGTTGAAGAAATGGCGGATATGGCTAATGCAGAAGGGGTCATGTTTCATACCGATGCAGTGCAGGCGGTGGGCAAGATTCCCATGAATCTGCAATATACCAAAATTGATATGTTGTCCTTATCGGGACACAAGTTACATGCTCCCAAAGGCATCGGTGTTTTGTACCTGCGTCGTGGTACGCGTTATCGTGCCTTATTACGCGGCGGACATCAAGAACGTGGCAGACGGGCGGGAACTGAAAACAGCGCATCAATTGTTGGCCTGGGAAAAGCCTGTGAGTTGGCGCTAGAGTTTATCAAATATGAAAACACCCAAGTAAAAGCCATGCGTGACCGTCTGGAACGTGGTCTTACTGACCAGATTCCGCATTGTTTTATCACTGGCGACATTTATAACCGTTTGCCCAACACGACTGACATTGCCTTCGAATATATCGAAGGTGAATCAATTTTAATGTTACTGAACAAGGCCGGTATTGCTGCATCCAGTGGCTCAGCCTGTACTTCAGGATCATTGGAACCTTCGCATGTCATGCGGGCGATGGATATCCCCTACACCGCCGCACACGGCACCATTCGCTTTTCCTTTTCGCGCTACAACGATATGTCCGAAGTCGATGAAGTGTTGAGAGTGATGCCGGGGATTGTCGCCACGTTGCGTAAATTGTCGCCGTATTGGGATGGTAACGGCCCGGTAGCCGATCCTGAAAAAGCCTTTGCACCGGTTTATGCGTAGGGTACGCACTGCGTACCCTTTGAATCTAAAAAGGTACGCGGTGCGTACCCTACGGTGAATTATGAAAACACAAACCCGCCAAATTATCATAGATGACACGACGCTCAGGGATGGTGAGCAATCCGCGGGTGTGGCTTTTTCGCTGAATGAAAAGCTGGAGATTGCAAACCGGTTGGCGGACTTGGGTGTCCCCGAACTGGAGATCGGCATTCCGGCAATGGGCGCGGTAGAAAGAGATGAAATCAAGGCTATTGCCGCTTTAGGATTACCCTCAACGCTACTGGTCTGGTCAAGAATGCGGCGTGATGATTTATATGCCTGTTTAGGTTTGAATGTGCACAAGGTTGATTTATCCATTTCGGCTTCCGACCAGCACATCCACCATAAGCTTAAACAAAGTCGACCATGGGTTTTAAACACCATTAACAGTTGTGTGCAGGAAGCGAGAAGTCTGGGCTTGGACGTGTGTGTCGGGATGGAAGATGCTTCCCGGGCAGACGTGGATTTTTTAATCCGTATGGTTGAAACTGCGCAACAGGCCGGGGCGAGTAGAATCCGTTTTGCCGATACGGTCGGCATTATGGAACCGTTTGGTGTCTTTGAGACGATCAAAAAGTTACGGGCGGCAACGGATCTGGAAATTGAAATGCACGCTCATGACGATCTGGGGCTTGCTACCGCCAATACGCTGGCAGCGGCTTTGGCCGGCGCAACCCATGTTAATACCACGGTTAACGGACTGGGTGAACGTGCCGGTAATGCGGCTTTGGAAGAGGTTGTCGTCGGCTTGACACAATTATATGGCTTTAAAACCGGCATATCGTTACAGAATTTCCCCTTGCTGTCCGAGCAGGTTGCGCGAGCATCGGGTGATGCCATAGGTAGCCGAAAAAGCCTGATTGGAAAAAATGTATTCAGTCATGAAGCCGGCATTCATGTTGATGGATTATTAAAAGACCCCAATAATTATCAAGGCGTAGATCCTGCCATTGTCGGGCGCTGTCATCAATTGGTACTGGGTAAACATTCCGGTACCCAAGGTGTTATTCATGCTTATAAACAAATAGGCATAGCAGTAACGCGGTTACAGGCACAAAAATTGTTGACTGTAATCAGGCTTTTTGTCAGTAACACAAAAAAATCACCAAAAACTGAAGACTTAAATCTTTTTCATCAAAATCTGTAAAAGGACACTTTATCATGAATGAACAGACTGAGCTGGAGTCATGCGAACCGGAAGTAAAAGAAGCGGTAGAAATACCGGTTCAAGATGATGATCGATATCCGGGTTCCTTTTTTAGAATACCAGGGCGACCAACCTTGGGAAAAAGCAGTTGGAGCTTAAGTTAAAACAACAAACAACATCATCGGCACACTTACCGGGAGCTTTGGAAATGGTTATGGTCATGCCAAATAATATTAAAAGCCGGGCAGAAACACCACAGGGGTTTTTCGCCCAATGGCATGAAGATGTCTACTGTGTTTTTGGCCGGGATCCGGCGGCACACAGTGTCTGGGAAATATTATTAACCTATTCCGGTGTGCATGCGGTATTGGTACACCGAATCAGTCACCGTTTATGGAAAGCAAACTGGAAATTAACTGCCAGGATTTTGGCGGCAACGGCCAGAATACTGACGAATGTTGAAATTCATCCAGGCGCGACCATCGGGCGACGATTATTTATCGACCACGCCTTGGGTGTAGTGATCGGTGAGACAACAGAGATTGGTAATGATGTGACTTTATATCATGGCGTAACCTTGGGTGGCACGACCTGGAACAAGGAAAAACGTCATCCAACACTGGGCAATAACGTCCTGGTGGGTTCGGGAGCCAAAATTCTTGGCGCCATTACCTTGGGCAATAACGTTCGGGTTGGCGCTAATTCAGTGGTCGTTAAAGATGTTCCACCTTGTTGTACGGTAGTGGGTATTCCGGGACGTGTCATTCAAAGTAAAGGCACGCAAATACAAAGCCTACAGGGTATTGACCTGAATCATCACCTTATTCCTGACCCGGTAGGAAAGGCCATTTCTTGTCTGCTTGAAAGGCTTGATGAACTGGAAGCCAGACAAAACCAGTTCAATAAAATCGCTAATGACGAAAACTGTGATAACTGTGAAGCAGAAAGCGTTTGTATTCCCAAGAAAGAGAGTAGAGACGCGATTAATCGCGTCTCTACCAGAGCGAGGGTTTAAATGGACCTGTTGGATTTTGAAGCACAAGGTTTGTATTTTGAAGAACCGGATATTGCCGGCGTTAACGAAATGATAACGGCTGCCGCAGAAAATTATGCGTCAGGTGACGCCGAAATACCGTTATTAAAAGCGTATTTTCTGGCACCTGAATCGTTGAATGTATTGGTTGCCTTAAACCGTTTTTACTATTACCAACATCGCTTGGAAGAGGCGTTACAAGCAACCCTTAAAGCCTTGGCAGTTATCAGGGCTTTACTGGATTTTCCTGAGGACTGGCGTAATTTACACTCAGGTCATATCAAAAATACTCCGGCAGGATTATTAACTCAGGTCAGATTGTATTTATTTACCTTGAAAGCCGTTGGTTTTTTAAATATGCGCCTGAATAATCTGGCGCTAAGTCAGCAGATTTTTGAGAAGCTGGTGGGCTTGGATGTTAAGGATCGAATCGGCGCAAAGGGCTTGCTGGAATTGGTTGTTAAACGACAAGATGAAGTCGTGTAGCTTGGGTTACGACATGAATACAGAAGCCATGAGATTTTATTACCGGAGCAAGATTATGGTTGAAAGACAAGAATGCGTTATTAATGGGAATAGTGAGCCTGGCTGTATTTATCATTCTGGTAATTTACCTGCTGACTCAGGATGTCTCTTTAGTCGGGCCTATTTAATGATAACCGGAGAAACCTCATGAATTTTGAAGAAGAAATGGAAGAACTGGAGTCTGCAGAAGACTTCTTACAATACTTTACACTGGACTACGAGCCAAGTGTGGTGCATGTCAATCGCTTACATATTCTGCAACGTTTTCATGATTACTTACAAAAAGCCGGCACTGACATGCCTGAAAATGAGTCGGCAAAGCGGGCTGTCTACAGTAAATTATTACTGCGGGCTTATCAGGATTTTGTCGAGTCCGATGCGCAAACAGAAAAAGTGTTTAAGGTGTTTTCCATGGGCCAAGCACAAACTGCCTTCGTAGCTCTGGGTGATATAAAAACATGAATCCCGAGCGTTTCGACGAAGGCCGGTTTGAATTTGGTGAAGCGGTTCGGGTCACCAGAAACATCCGTAATGACGGTACCTACCCGGGAATGGA
This sequence comes from Methylobacter psychrophilus, assembly GCF_025583945.1. GTDB lineage: Bacteria > Pseudomonadota > Gammaproteobacteria > Methylococcales > Methylomonadaceae > Methylobacter_C > Methylobacter_C psychrophilus. The sequence goes on along the minus strand of NZ_JAOEGU010000002.1, from coordinate 132,594 downwards.
TGTTGGTAACTTATTGGTTCGTCGGGGCAGTGCCGGCAATATCCTTAATGTAGGTACATTTTTACAAGACCAGGTTATTTATACCGTTCATTTCCTGGCTGTTGACCGAATGGTGGGTTGTCGACTGGAAGAGCTGATCGGCGCAGATGAACCTTGGAACCCCAGTCGCTTTGAATTTAGGGACCGGGTTGTTTGTAATATTGATTTAGGCATGCAAGGTAATATCCTGTTTGAAAAAGGTACTGAAGGCGAAGTCTTCAAGGTACTTAGAGACAGTAAACAGATTCAATATCATGTTGCCTTTCAGGGCAGAACCTTGCAAGTGCCTGAATCGGCGCTGGCGCCCGCACACCCTGAATCATTTAATGAACCAGAGGTTTGATATGAACCCGTCCAAACAGCCTGTCCAGACCTATCCTTATGCTTTGTTAAGAGCGGCCCTGACGCTATTTAAAAAAACACCGGATGAGTTACCAACCGCTGAATTAAGACAGGCAGAAATTCAGGCTCTCAATGAGGTTAAAATTGAAAGCCGAATTCTTAATACGCCTGAAGCGGCAGCCGTTATTATTTCCGCTCAGGAATTACAGGATGCTTATAAGGAAATCCGCGGTCGTTATGCTGATGATGAGTCATTTTTTAGTGATCTGAAAAAAAACCGGCTCAGCAAGGATAGTCTGGAAGCCGCGCTTTATCGTCAGTGCAGGGTTAATGTGGTATTGGAGTTTATAGCGTCACGTGCACCCGATATCAGCGAAGTAGAGATAGGCATTTATTACCATTTACATAGCGAACAATTTAATCGTCCAGAACGGCGTGAAGCTTGTCATATATTGATCAGTATTAATCCTGACTACCCCGAAAATATCCGTGCAACGGCTTTTGCCAGAATGCAGGAAATCAGCGAGAAATTACAAAAGAAACCCCATAAATTTGCTGACCTGGCCTTAAAACATTCTGAATGTCCGACTGCGCTGCAAGGCGGTGTTTTGGGATTGGTACCCCGTGGCAAGCTGTATCCGGAATTGGATACGGTACTTTTTAGTATAAAAGTCGGTGAAGTCAGCGATATTGTTGAATCGGAAATCGGTTTTCATCTTGTTTTATGCCGACAAATACAAAAAGCAGAAACGTTGTCGTTACAAAAAGCGACACCAAAAATACGTGAAATAATGCGTAATCGTTTGCGGCGAACGTGTCAGCGCGAATGGTTGGCCGGTTTATCTGACTGACGTTATACACGCTCAATGGACATGAAAGCCACGGAAAGAAGTTTTTTTACAATGCATGGCATCAGTTAGCCAAAGTAACCATAAGGAATTATCCATGAGCGATAAAGAAATTAAACACTGTTCCTTTTGCGGCATAGCTCAATCACCCACGGTACCTTTGATTGCAGGTAGCGATGGTACTATTTGTGGCGATTGCGTTTTGCTGGCCAGTCAGGTTGTCAGCAATTGGAGCCGAAAAAAAGAGCTTTCTGAAATGCAGGGCCCGTTACCTATTCCGGCAAAGATAAAGGCGCATCTTGATCAATACATTATTGGTCAGGATCTGGCAAAAGAAATTCTATCCGTTGCTGTTTATAACCATTACAAACGGCTCAAACATGAAGGCGGTAACTCCGGACTGGGTGAATTTGATAAAGATGTTGAAATCGGCAAAGCCAATATTCTGTTAATAGGCCCATCCGGTACCGGTAAAACCTTATTAGCCAGCACGTTGGCTAAAATTGTCGGTGTTCCCTTTGTTATCGCTGATGCGACAACGCTAACCCAGGCGGGCTATGTGGGCGACGATGTCGAAAACATTCTGGTCAGATTATTGGATGTCGCAGAAGGCAATATGGCCAATGCAGAATGGGGTATTGTCTATCTGGATGAAATTGACAAAATTGCCCGCAGTCCCGAACAACAAACCGGAACGCGTGATGTTTCCGGTGAAGGTGTCCAACAAGCATTACTGCGGTTGGTCGAAGGTTCGCATGTCAAGGTTTCCGGAAAAGGTCAACGCAACAAGGACAGTGAAATGACCATTGATACGCGCAATATTCTGTTTATTGCCGGCGGTTCATTTCCAGGCCTGGAAAAATATGTAGAAAAACGCTTGCTGCCTACCAATTCTGCCATCGGTTTTCATGCTGAAGTAAACGACACGTCTGATAAACCCGCACTTGAAGCCTTGCTTAATGCCACACAACCCAGTGATTTGCGTAAATTTGGTTTGATTCCTGAATTTATTGGTCGTTTTCCGGTATTGGCACCGCTGGAACCTCTGGATATAGATTCATTGATCAGAATTTTAACCGAGCCTAAAAATGCGCTGGTTCGTCAGTATCAACAATTATTTGCCTACGATGGTGTAGAGCTAAAGTTTGAACCCGATGCTCTGGTTGAAATCGCCAAAAAAGCCATAGAACGTGAAACAGGCGCCCGAGGCTTGCGAAGCATTTTGGAACAGATTCTCAGAAGAACCATGTTTGATATTCCTTCCTGTGACGATATTGAGCAATGCATAGTTGATGCCGAAGTCGTTAGAGGAGAAGGTGAAATCAGATTGCTTAAAAAAGCTGAAATTAAACTCAGACAACAGGCGGGAACGTAAAAATCATAGCCAATGCCGGCCGGGGTTTGTAACCCCGACTGAAACGTTTAAAGACTTTAATCGCTTTAAAAACGCTGGTAAAAACTTTTGAACAATAACTTGGACATCAACTTATCGCAAGAACACCACAAAGACACCAAGCTTGTACTTTGAGGCTTTTTCTTCGTGAACTTCGTGCCTTCGTGGTAATTATTTAACTCTTTACATTATTAGACAATAAACGGGAATATCATGAAAACCGAAGACAAAATCCGTCATCAACTGGCAACCAACCCTGTCATTTTGTATATGAAAGGGGTGCCTGCTAATCCGCAATGTGGATTTTCAGCCAAATCAGTCGGTATTTTAAATGCAACCCATATTCCATATGCTTATGTCAATATATTGGAAGCCCCTTTTATCCGTGAAAAGTTACCGAGTATTTCGCACTGGCCAACTTATCCGCAGCTATTTGTTAACGGCGAACTGGTTGGGGGTTGTGACATCATTGAAGAACTGTCAAATAACGGTAGTTTATTACCCCTGTTAACCTCGGCCGCGCCAAAGACAGTAGAAGCCAAAAAAGAGGGCCTATCCATTAGTGCTATTGAACAACTGGTGCAATCAGGCATTCCTGATGCCAAAGTTCTGGTCGAAGGCGAAGGCTGTGATTTATTGATTACTGTGGTTAGCGAGCAATTTACTGACCTGGCTTTGGTTAAAAAACAGCAAGCGGTTATGGTAACCTTGAAAGAGCCGCTGGCTTCAGGAAAACTCCACGCCGTCAGCGTAAAAGCTTATACCCCTAACGAATGGCAGGAAAAACAGATCAACAAGGAAGCCGGGCTGCTGCAAATAAATCTTTAACAATCTATACTCCGCGCGATCATGTTTACGGAGTTTATAATCGAGTTATTTTATTCCAGAGCAAGGTGTAAAAACAGGCGCATAGCTGGCTATGTAACTGTTTTTGCAACGCGGTTATCAGATAAAATAACCGATCAGGAAACCGAAAATGTGACCGTGCGGAGTACATTAACCTGCCCTGAAATTAAAACATCAGGCGTCCATTTTATAGTGAGGAAGTCATGGCTAAAGTAGGCGTTTTTTTTGGGACTGATACCGGCAACACCCGACGTATTGCCAAGGATATTACAACGGCACTGGGTTCCGGTGTTGCTGCCAAACCGGTGAATATACGCAATGCCAAAGTGACTGATTTGTTGGCGTTTGATATTTTGATTTTAGGTACGCCTACTTATGGCGAAGGCTTGTTACCGGGATTGTCAACCGGCAACGCGACTGAAAGTTGGGAGGAGTTTTTGCCAACGCTGACAGGACAGGATTTTAGCGGTAAAAAAGTGGCTATTTATGGGCTGGGTAATCAAAAAAGTTATCCCGCTGAATTCGTTGATGCAGTATTTTATCTATACGAACAGTTTAAACAATGTGGTGCCACCATCATTGGTGAATGGGCTACAGAGGGTTATAAATTTCAGTCCTCCAAGGCTGTTATTAATGGTCACTTTGTAGGTTTGGCCTTGGATCAGGAAAATCAGAAAGACCTGACATCGGACAGGCTGGCTGCCTGGTTAGAAATGTTGGCAAAGACTTGGGATTAATATTTGTAGGTTGGGTTAGGCGGTAGCCGTAACCCAACAGATCGAGCCAATGATCAAAACAGGAGTAGCTATGGCAAACGATAACAAAAAACCGGCTTGCACACGTCGTGAACTGGAAGAAACCAACTTTTTAATTCGTCACGTCAACTATAAAAAACAGCCTGTTTCAGTCATAATTTTCGCTTTTGAAGAATCGACTTACGCATACATCAATAATTGTATGCACATGCACAGGCCTTTAAATTGTCAACAGGACGCTATCTTTGACGAAACCGGAAAATATCTGCGTTGCTCCATGCACGGCTTTGTCTTTGAGCCAAAAACCGGTGAATGCCAAAGTCCGGTTTGTTTTGGACAATGCTTGCAGGCACTACGTCTGGAAGAAATTGATGGCACACTTTATTTTGCCGAAAAGCATCTGACACTTAGCGATTAATGGTGTGATTATGATTGAAGAATTAGCGGTCGTGGTAAAAATAGAAAATCACCAGGTCTGGGTCGAAAGCGGACAAAATAATGCTTGCGGCGGCTGCCAACAAAAAGCATCTTGTACAACCAACGCCATTGGCAGCGTTCTTAAAAAAAAATCAGTGCCGGTAGATTGCAACATTCAACTAAAAACCGGCGATGAAGTTATGGTGGCAATTGATGAAAACTTGTTACTACGTGCGTCTTTATTATTGTATCTAATGCCTTTAATCGCCCTGTTTACAGGTGCCGGCATTGCCGATTGGTTACTCACGGATAATGACCAATATGCAGACTTGTGGATTGCGTGTAGCGCCCTGCTCTGCTTTGTTCTGTCGCTGTGGCTAATCAATAAAGCCCAACGCCTGTTGATACTGAACTATTACGCCCGACCTGTTGTTGTCAGGAAAATATAAAAAAGCTGACGCACACCTTTTGTACAATCTTATGATGAAAATAAATCCCAAAAGTCCTGCGTAATTCGGTTATATTGACACCCCCTATAGCCTTAAATCGATGGTCTGTCTTTTTTACCTGCCCTTATAAATCAATACTTTTGATAGCTTTAAGCTATTGAAATGTTATGTTATTTGGCGAATCACCTAAAAAACCTAATATTTATACTAATAAATAACTTACTAATTTTCAATTAGTTAGAATTTAACTCCACTCTATATTTTGCATAAGTTTGATTTAATTATCCACAAACTGCCACAAGCCTTATATTGGTAAAGTATCAATTATAAAAACTGTCCGAAGTATTGATATAAACTTTCTTGGCGTTGAGTGATATATACTCCGAGCGGTCAAGATTGCGGTTTTTTGAACGTGTTTAAGACTATATATTACAAGGTGTTAATATCTTTCTGTTTTCCACATCCGTGACCGCGTGGAACATAGCTTTCACCTACATTTTCCCTTCTCACAGGACAATGACTGGACTTACACCAAGTAATTAACTGATTACCAGCCAGTCGCACTGCTGCATTACATCGAGGCTACTTGCTATTTTGACAACACAGTCAATAAATAAAAATACCAGCAAGCCGGGACGACTATTCGCAAGAAATAATCTTATTTTACAAAACAGCTTTTTTCAGCAGAGGCTTCGGCTTCTTTAAGCCGTGTCCGTAAATCTTTGGACTGGGCAGGATCACGAAAAACAGCTCCGGCATCACCGGTCTGTCCCTTACTTAAATAGCTAAAGGTTTTTGCCGATTCAAAATCAGAAAAAGTCATTTTTTCAGCAATTTTATCAATCTTACATCCACAAGCATATTGCCTGACATAAGTGAGACCACCATGTTGTGCAATACAGTTTAAAACATATTCAACACGATCTCTTGTGGGATAATCATTGGCTAAAGGCGTTGGTGTAGATACTTGTTCAATAGTTTTTTCAGGCGCTGTTGCACAACCGGTAATGGCTGCACCCAAGCAAAGGGTTAAAACAGAGACTATATATTTATTTTTCATTGTTAACATTTATTCCCATAAATCAGAAGATAAAAAAATATGCCCGGTTAATGGGCGATAAGCACAGCGCAGTCATTGGAAATCAACTAATGCTTTGTTGGCTCATCTTTTAATTATAACCGCTCGCAGTCACAAACAAAGCTTAGCATTATGAACAATCAAACAAAAGTAGCCGGGGTCATTCTTGCTGGCGGATTAGCCAGACGCATGAATAATCAGGATAAAGGCCTGATAAATTATAAGGGTCGCCCGATGGTAAGCTATGCCATAGCGGCTCTCACCGCCGTTGCGGATGAGTCAATTATCAATGCCAATCGTAACAGGGAGCAGTATCAGGCGTTTGGGTTACCGGTAATACCCGATCAAACTGGCAGCTTTGACGGGCCTTTGGCGGGTGTATTAACGGCAATGATTTATACCGATGCCGAGGTATTGGTTGTTGTCCCTTGTGATTCGCCATTAATTAAAGCTGAACATTTGCAAAAACTGCTGGCTACACGCGCAGAAAATGCGGCTGATGTGGCTGTTGCTTTTGATGGAGAACGCTTGCATCCGGTTTTTTTGGCGATAAAAACATCACTAAAATTCGGCTTGCAAGATTACCTGGCTAGTGGTGATCGTAAAATTAGCCAATGGTTGGAACAACAAAAAATGGTGAAGGCAGATTTTAGTAACGAGCCGGAGGTATTTATTAATATCAATACTCTGGCAGAGCTATCTGAACTAGAAGCGCAAATATAAAGTAAATCAACCACAAAAACTTACTTAACAACAATCTTTTTTACTGGGTTAACGTAGGTGGTATAGGATACTTAAAATATCGGGTAGCACTATCACTTTTATCTGTTGCGGTGACTGGTGGCTTGGGATTTTTAGCCAATGCTGCTTTAACCGGCGGCTTAATCGCTTCAGGTGTTACTTCTTTAACTGAAGGCTTGGTCACTTTAGCGACGACTTTTTCAGCAGCAGGTTTGGTCACTTTAGCAACGGCTTTTTCTGCAACAGGCTTGGTCACCTTAGCGGGTGCTTTTTCAAACAATGGCTTGACGACTTTAGTAACGGCTTTTTCTGCAACGGGCTTGGTAATTTGAGCCGGCACTTTTTCAACTAGCGGCTTGACCACTTTAGCGACGGTTTTTTCAGCAGCAGGTTTGATAACTTTGGTAGACACCTTCTCAACCAAAGGACTGACAACTTTAGCCACCGGTAATGTAATGACAGGCTTGACATTTTCAACAATGATCACGTTAGCTATCGGCTTGGTGATTTCTTCAGCAGGCAAGGTGTTATTTATTAACGGTGATAATACCGGTTTAAGAAACTTGATTATTTGTACCGGTAATGAACTGGTGAAGTGATAAAGTCCGGCATTATCTCCCTCTACATAGGCCGTAATCACCCCAAAAAATTGATCACCCAGAAAGAATGTAAACGTAGCAGCACGACTGATAAACTTTGATTCCAGCAGATGGCCACCAGCAGCCCATACTTGTTTACGATGATCTCCGGTTCCGGTTTTTCCACCTACTGATAATGGCTTACCTTCAGTGTCCGTATAAACACCATTAAGACGACCGGCGGTTCCTCCTGCTACCACTCCAACCATCGCACCACGGGCAACCTTGGCAATTTCAGGCGCAAAGATACGCTGACCTTGATCCGGAGTCTTGTTCATTAGCGTTTCATAAGGGGTACCTACAGCGTAATGTAAACTTTCAAACCGCACAGCCGGTAACCTGATGCCGTCATTTAACAAAATACCGGTAAGCTCGGCCAAGGCAGCCGGTCTATCGCCTGATGCACCTATAGAGGTCGCGTAAGAAGGGGTTAATGCCTCGAAGGGATAACCCACGCGTTTCCAGGCACTATGAATTTCTTTAAAAGCCTCCTCTTCCAGTAAGGTCATAATGCGCCGCTGTTGGGCATTTTTTCGATGGTTCTTAAACAGCCACCGGTAAACTTCCAGGCGTTGTTCATAACTGGCCGTCATAACCTCATCGCGTGAGGCTTCAGGATGCTGCGCCAAATAACCAACCAACCATAATTCCAGTGGATGAATCTTGGTAATATAGCCCTGATCTTGTAAATCAAATTTTTCTGCTGAATATTTATCGTACAGAGCATAGACATCTTCATTGACCAGCGCATTTTTGCCTAAATTTGCATTAAGAAAAGCGCTCAGTGCCATTTCGTCATGATCAGGATAAACCGCCCGATACAGCATGGTAAAGCGTGAAGGTTTGGCAAACACTTTTTTGGTCAGCATGCCCATTGCTTCTTCTGTTGTTTTGCCGTGGTATCTGGCATAAAAACGGTTTAAATAAGTACGTCCTTCGTTATCGGCAAAACGTTGCAAATATTCTTTACGCTTTGGATTATCCGGACTTTCAAGCCAACGTGCAATGCCATCCGGCTTATAAAGGTGATGATAAACCACATCACGCATCAGGCGAATAAAGACCAGGTTAACAGAATCACGCAACGCAAATCGCACCGACATTATTTTACCGTTTTCATCTTTGGTAAAATTATTAAAATGATGCAGTCCGCCGCCAGTAAAAAAATACTCACCGGGGCTTGCTGAATAACGCCGGTCAAGAGCCAGATTAAGTAAATCCTCAAGATTGATTTTGGGTGATATTTTTAACTGTTCTATTACCCATGCCGATAAATAGTCACGGGGATGTATTTCAATCTGACCCAGTTCCTTGGCAGGAAGATCTTTATACTGTTGATAGATGTCTGTAATCAGCTCAAGATAATGCACCATCGTACGAAGTTTAGAAGTAGAACCCAGATCCAGTCGTATGCCTTCATTGATATCAAGAGGCTGATCGTAATTATCAGTCTGCACGCGCAGAAGATTACCCGTCTTGCTCCGCTCAAACAACATCAAGCTATAGACAATAGGGGTAAGATCCGTGTTTTCATTGAGTAATCTAAAGCCCAGTATACCTGCCGCACGCGCTTGATCAGGTTGACTTAGTTGCCTCAACGCATTGGTAACCGCTTGTTGGGTACGATAGTCAAGTGTAGTCTTAACGGTTAAGTCAAGGCGATCCAGTTCATAATTGGATTTTACCCCTAGCGTACGAGCAAGACGTGCACGCAATACGTTCTGCGTCTTTTTTTCTGTCATAAATTTGGCCGGTACAGAAACAGATTTGGACGGACGAACCGAAGGCTCTTTAAGGACTGCATCTCTAAGAGCCGGTGAAATAAAACCCTGTTCCGCCAATAACCGCAAATAACTGTTAGTCAAATTTTGTAAAGCATCATAGCCCCGCCCCAGTAAATAGGTGGGTCTTCTCTGTGACAGTAATATGTTCAATACCTGACGATAAGCTTGCGCTTGTTCATGAGTAATGGGCTGAGATGCATTGAGCGCATCCGGACTTAATAATTTATTAACCTCAACAAAATCAGCACCAAACCAAGCTGACAACCCATCACCTAAACCATGAATTTCACCTAATTTGGGCGCAGCAGCAAGCGGCATCGAGTTTAAATAAGAAAGGGCAATTTCTTGCCTCATTTCGAGCGTATCAGGCCCCATCAAATAAGCTCGCAACGATGCCGTACCCATTTGGCGAAATTTATCGACAATCGAATTAGTGTAACCATTCTTTGAATGGCGATACTTTTCCAGCTGGGTTGCCAAAGTACTGCCGCCCGGTACAGTGCTGGTAGCGCCGAGTTTATGGGCCATTAATTGTAATCCGGCAAAACCCAGACGATCCCATTCGATAGCAGGATTAAAGGTGGAATACTCTTCATTGAGTAGCTCCCGATTCTCTATAAAAAGCAAAGTATCCAGAATTAACGGTGGAATAGCCTTAAAATTCGGGTAGCCATACGCCGGATAAACCGCATTAAATAAAACCTTATCGGATTTGTCGATAATTCGTAAGCCTGCCTGGGTTTTTTCATGATAAATATTGAACAAACCGTAATCAGCCAACTCCGCCATCATCGGCGAAAAAGCCGCCTGCGAGGTAACGGTAAAACCCGCTTTTTCCAGGCGCTTAATCACTTCAGGCAATAGTGTATAGCCTAATCTTTGATCATAAGGCCCATACTCAGGGTAACGTATTGATGAACTGGGACCGGAAGCCAGTTTAAAACTTAATTGTTCACTGATTGCAGAAAGGTAACGGGCTTGATACCGGGAGGTTTGTACCTCTTCTCGCACAAGCCAGGCAATAACAAATCCGATTACCAGCAACATGGTAACAATGTACACCGCCAAAAATCGGTGAATAACTCGACTACGCTTCTGCATGACTAGCCATTTCCATTAAAACGAGAGAACAACTGACGAGGGTTGCCCAAGAATTCTGTCTGTAACATTTCTATCTAAGTAATTATTGTGTTTTGGATTGGAATTTCAGTCAGCAAACTCAGTCGAGAAGAGCACACTGTTGTAAAAATATTCAGTAAATAGCGATTATAGCAAAAAATAACAATAAATTTGAGTAGGGATTAGTTTATCCGTTCCAGCTCAATTGCAGACCAGCACGGAATACTAAATTTATCGCTTGCCGGACAAATATTACGCCTGTTTTTGAAAGCCATAAACATAATAATTAACTAATTTAAGCCGACTTAATCATTCAATTAAAACAGCTTAGAAAATACCTGCTTTGAGAGAAAATATCACCGTTAACTTAAGGCAATATCCTCCGCTACTTGGGTTATATTAATTCCTGAATATCACCCAAGTAGCACACAGATAATAAGCCTTAATCCCTTAAGGAATAGCACTTGTAAGCATCAAAATTATTTATCGGCAGCCTTGCCCAATTTTGCAAAACCCGGATTTATATAAAGCCTTACAGCGAAAATTCTACCTCGTAACCTGCATACTTACGGATATTAATAACTCCCGTATCCAGTAACAGATACTGTCCTTTAACTCCATGCAGAATACCAGATACTTCAGGATTCTTGTCAAAGTTAAATGATTTGATTTTTAACGGATAAGTATCTACCGGAAAATGTATATCCACATTAGGCTCTTCGGATAAAAATTCAATAGCCTGTTGACCAAAACGCTGATTAACTTCCACCAACTCCGTTTGACATTTAAGTACCAATTCATCACGTTTTACAGCCAAATCGACTGGCTCTACATTATTTTTAAGCATTTGCTGCCAACTGGTTTTATCGCTGACATGTTTTGCAATGGTGATCTCAATCAATCCGGCCATGTACCGGGATTGTACTTTGAATATTGGCAAGGCCTGCACGGCACCTTGATCTATCCAACGTGTCGGAAGTTGTGTTTGACGAGTAATACCAACTTTAATTCCACTGGAATTAGCGAGATAAACAATATGCGGCTTAAAGCAGAACGCGTCACCCCAGGCAGGTTCCCTGCAGGTACCTGCCTCATAATGACAGGTTTCCGGCTTCATAATACACATATCACATTGTGCCAATGAAATAAAACAGGGATAGCAATAGCCCTGATTGTAGCTTTTTTTAATCGATCGGCTGCAATGTACACAAGAGATATGGCCTGTATACGTTAATTTAATCAGCTTACCGATCAACGGATTTAAGGCGATACTCTGATCACCTAAAGGCAAGTCGTATTGAACCGGATTTTCCAATCGGGTGTACATTTTTTTTAACGTTCCCTGCATTCAACTTTTCCTTACCATGTAACTGTTTAGTTGCCAATAACAGCAACGTTTAATCTTCAGATATCCAACCAGTTTTGAGGCTTTAAATAACTTTCATAAAGTATAGCTTCCGGGCTGCCTGGCTCAGGTTGCCAATTGTATTTCCAACGTACCAAGGGCGGTAAAGACATCAAAATTGATTCAGTACGTCCGCCCGATTGTAAGCCAAACAAGGTACCGCGATCATAAACCAGATTAAATTCAACATACCGGCCTCGGCGGTACAACTGAAAATCACGTTCCCGATCACCGTATGGCGTATTTTTTCGTTTCTGTACAATCGGTAAATAAGCGTCAACAAAATGGTCGCCCACGCTTTGCATAAAAGCAAAACACTTGGAAAATTCCCATTCATTTAAATCATCAAAAAACAAACCGCCAACACCACGGGTTTCATCTCTATGCGGAAGGAAAAAATACTCATCGCACCATTGTTTGTAGGTAGGATAAATATCATTGCCAAAGGGCTGGCAGGCTGTCCGTGCGGTTGTATGCCAGTGAATAACATCTTCTTTAAAGGGATAAAACGGCGTCAAATCAAAACCACCACCAAACCACCAAATAGCTGGCGAACCCGGTTTTTCCGCGATTAAAAACCGCACATTGGCGTGTGACGTTGGCACATAAGGATTTTTGGGGTGGATAACCAGTGATACACCCATGGCATGAAACTGACGATTAGCCAGCTCAGGACGCTTCGCGGTTGCTGAAGCAGGCAAACTAATACCGCGCACATAAGAAAAGTTAACGCCGCCCTGTTCGAACACCTGGCCATTTTCAAGTACGCGACTTCTACCGCCACCGCCTTCTGCCCGATCCCAGATATCTTCTACAAACCGCGTCTCAGGCTCTTCTTTTTCTAATGCCAGGCAGATTTGATCTTGTAAGTTAAGCAGGTAGTTTTTTACTTTAGTAATATCGTCAGTGTTCATGGGTACTCAGTTGTATTTCAAAGGTCAGTTAATCAAGAAATCCAGAATGGCAATAATACCCTATAGGCGATTTTACCGATACCCTCCCTTCAAGCGATTAATAGTTATTATCTATCCCGGCTTAAGTTAATAGCCATGCTGGTCAAGCCCATAATGTTGACATCAATTTTGGCGCTTTAGCATGGACAGTTCCTGACATAACCCACGAGAAAATAACTCTGCCCGCATCTCTGCAATTCGCTGCATACCTGATCCATTATCAGAAGATCGGTAACTGACAATGATTAATAATTTCGCTGCTGAACACCTAAACATCAGGAAGTTTAATAAATCCAGGGTAAACTCATCACTCCAGTGAGAATTATCCAGAACCAATATCAAGGTAGAACGACCACTCAACGTTTCAAAAAAATGAGCGCCTTCACGTAGTATGCAACCGCTATTGCCTGGTGATATTTTCGTCTGGAGCATGGCACGCTCATCCGGGTTCAATACAGTCAGCATTTGATAAAGCCAGGTTGGAGCTAAATTACTCAGTTGCTCAATAAGCAAATTCCCATAAGGCTCTCGACAACGGCGCTCAAGCGCTTCCAGCAACGGCAGAAAAGGTTCGGTGACACCTTTCATCTGTACGCAACGGGCACGGAGAACTGACAACCTGGAAGAATTAACATTGGCAAGAAAGATATCGAGTAAGGCTGTTTTACCTATGCCCTGCTCGCCAGTTAAAAAAACCAGTTGTCTTTGTCCGGTTGACGCTTGCTGAAAGGCTTCTTGCAGACAAGTTAATTCATTAGTGCATTCAAACCATGCCGGAAATAATTCGGCTTTGGGTCGATAACACAGAGAATTGGTTAAATTGGTTTTAGCAAAAAGATAATGATCTTTGACACTAACCTCTGCCATAAAGCGATAACCCCGTTTGCTAACGGTTGCAATATAATTTGGTGATTTACTTGCATCCTGTAAAGCATTGCGTAGCGAATTCACCGCAAGTCGTAATGCTGAATCGTCAACAATCCGACCCTCCCACACCGCATCAAATAATTCTTCATGGGGGATAAGTCGTCCTTTATGCAGTAAAAAATACAAGAGTAAACGATAGACCTTTGGCGCTAGCTTGACAGACGATTCTTCATTACACAAAAGCTGTGTAAACGTATCCAGACGAAATTGCCCAAATAAATAGGTATTTTGCTGCTCCACAGGAAAGTCCTCCTTTCATTATTTAGAATAATAATAGGTGAATAAACAAAAAAATAACAACTTGCTAACAACTTACAACAGCGTAGTCCGTAGACTAGATATAAATTATTCGATTACGAAAAATAATTTTAAGTTTAGGGGGTTATGCCGAGTAGAGGAATAAGTGGAGGTTGATGATTCAAAAAATGGTAACTAAATAGAAACTTTATAATTAGATCTATAGCGAGAGCAGGTTATGGTCACGCTAAAAAGAGGGTTATTCTTTTAAACCAAAAAAAGTTACAACAGGTTACTTGCTGTTTTCTTATCGAATTTAACCATTTTTAACAAGACTTTCAGTGCGTTAAGTATAACGAGGCTTACAAACCCCCATCAGCATCGTTTTATAAACCAAGCTGTTTACTACTTGCAGGACAAAATGAAGGAGAACATTAATGGCAAAAGTAGCATTTACTTCCGCATTAAAAGCAGAATACGAAAAACTATTCAATTCATGTATTATTTCACCCAAAAACCTGCCTATCGTTGAAAAAATTGACGATCAACTGATCGGCAATACGACACGCTATCAGAATGTAGGCAACCAATTGGGTATTCCGTGGTTTTTTATAGCGGTGATTCATAACATGGAAGCCAACCAGAATTTTAACGCACATTTGCACAACGGTGATCCTTTGACTGCCCGTACTGTTCAAGTACCTGCTGATCGTCCAAAAAAAGGTAAGCCACCATTCAGTTGGGAAGAAAGCGCGGCCGATGCTCTGGCGATGCGGGGACTGGGGACCAAAACCGATTGGAGCCTGTCCGGTCTGTTGTATCAACTTGAAGGATACAACGGCTGGGGCTACAGACTTTATCACACGCATGTACTGACTCCGTATTTATGGTCTTTTTCCAATCATTACAACAGCGGTAAATATGTTGCCGACGGTAGGTGGTCTGATACTGCTACTTCCAAACAATGCGGTGCGGCTGTGCTGTTAAGGCGTTTGGCAGAATTGCATCAAATCGAATTTCCCGATCAGCCGAAGCCAACTGCTGAGAGCTCACCTCTGGTTGTTAGCTATGCAACAACTAAATCCAGTAACCCAACTGTTTTTAAACAAGCCGAAGACTTGCAGCGTTGGCTTAATGGCTTTCCAGGGGTTTTTGTCAAAATTGATGGAATTCCGGGCGAGAAAACGTCAACCGCTTACAAGCAGGTCACAGGCTCTTATTTACCAGGTGATCCCAGAAGTTGAAATAGAACAGTAGATTCTTCGACAGGAAATATTTTTTTAAAATACAACACTGCTACTTCACAGGGTTAAATTTACGGCTTTTAAAATACTCTTAACAGCTTATTTATAAGGGACTGATTATATTTGCCGTATCTGTAACCGCGTGCAGCATATCGTAAAGTTATCTTAATCTTACAAGCCACTTGTCTTCTGATTTTTCATTAAGTGAGGTATTGGTAAATGGCTCATAATTTTTTAAAACCCATTGATGCTATTTTTTCTTCACCAATTAGCAGTTCAAATGGTAAACGAGATTTAGTCGACAAGCTCGGTGCCGTAATTCATGCAGATTTACTTTTTTTAAATAAAATGGATCGGGAAGAAATACTCGATCAGGTCTGTGTTTCTTTAGAATCTTTTTCCCAGGGTTTCCAAGTTGGATCACTCAGCACGCTATGGTCTATTGAGTTATTGATAATAAATAAGTTAAAGCCAGCTGATTTAGTGGCCAGGTTATGGGCCGTCAGGAAAAAATTTCACTCACAGGTCGGCGACGACGTGTATCGCACTTATGTGTCCAGCCTTGCTGATGAATTGACTGAAGAAAAAATTAAGATACTGATTGCCACAGAGTTTAGTCAGCAAGCACCCAAAGTGGAAGCCGACCCGAATAACAAACAGTTGCCTGTTGATTTTATAAGGCTGAAAGACGCTATTCTCGGCGATACCATTAGCCTTACCCGGCAAACACAACGGCTTGGTTATTACAAACTACTCCGATTAGAAAGCATTTATAAGGTTAAAGGAAACATTCTGGGCGTGTTGTTTTCGGTTTTATTGCTAATGGCTACATCTCTGCTTGTTTTATATCACTATAATTTTTCTGAGGAAGATTTAAAACCGCAACATTTTACACTGGTAATACTCACTATTTTTTCAGGCATGATTGGCTCCTGCATGAGCTTGCTGCAAAGAACTGAAAAGGCCAGCGGCGCACCATCAAGCTTTACCGATAATGTACTTGATGCGATGGATATTAAGTTAAGCATGTCACTTTGGTATATTTTGTCGTTAATTTTCAGCGGCGCAATCTTTGCGATGATTTTTTATCTATTGGCGGTATCCGGCACTTTTACTTTATTAGGGATGTTAGGCAACTTGCTCCCCATATTGGTATTGCATACTGATTCCGGGGTATGTGACGAATCCATAGGCATCCGGGCGTTATTTATGTGCGTAGAATTTGAAAAAAGCAATGCTTTGATGTTGGTATGGGCCTTTATGGCGGGATTTGCAGAACGACTGGTGCCGGATACTTTAGATTCGTTAGTGGAGAAAGCTAAAAAAGCCAAGATGTGATTTACAAACACTCAGTACCCAACGGGTTTAACCCTGTTGGATTGGAGCCATATCAAATTAGCCTTATAAATATCCAATTAGAAATCCTGATAGATAAAGATGGGCAACCGTCATTTTATGTGCTCGACGATTTTACAGATAATCATCACCTTTAAGGAGTCACTCATGGAATACGTTTTTGTTAGCTTTAAAGAAGACAGGACAGTACTGGCGGACGGAAAAAAGCTGGGGCAAACCAACCAAACGTTGCTTATCGAAAAAGGCCATCATTGTTTTACACTGGCCGGTATGCAAAATTATAATCCGGAAAAAGTGGATGCTGTTATTGAACAAACGACAGTGCTTAGCTCCTATAACGTTAAATTTTATTAGGATAATTTTATGCGTATCTTGCCACTATTATTTTTAACCGGATTGACATTAGGATTGCAGGGTTGTGCCAGTTATCCGCCTACCCCCAAACTGGATCACTATAATCTTGATAAAGGTTATCGCTATGACAATCTCAGCGATCAAAAAAACAGCGAAAGCCTGTTTGTCATTCTGACCTTTTCGGGTGGTGGCACGCGAGCTGCAGCTTTGTCTTATGGCGTTTTGGAAAAATTGCGCAATACAGCGATTATCTGGGAAGGCAAGCGTAGCAACCTGCTCAGTGAGGTAGATATTATTTCTTCGGTTTCCGGTGGTAGCTTTACTGCCGGGTATTATACGGCTTTCGGCGATGGCATCTTTAAGGACAAAAACGAAGCCGGATTTCAACGGGATTTTCTCTACCGTGACATTGAGGGCGAACTGTTTACCCAATTGTTTTATCCTACAAACTGGTTTCGTCTGGCTTCACCTTATTACAGCCGTATCGATATGGCGACCGATTTCTACGACACGGAAATATTTAAAGGCACCCAATATTCCGATTTGGTTAAGCGTAAAACAAAACCGTATTTAATGGTTAACGCCACCGATATGAGTCTGGGCTCACGCTTCACTTTTGAACAAGCTCAATTTGACCCGATATGTGCGGATCTTGGCGGTGTTGCTTTGGCACGCGCCGTTGCTGCTTCGTCTGATTTTCCGATAGCTTTTCCACCCATGACTCTGGACAATTACGGCGGTTCTTGCGGCTACAACCAACAACAACCCGGCTGGATTGCAGCAGCGGAAAAAGACCTGCTCATCAATCCCAGTCGCTATAAAAATGCCACATTATTTAAAACCTATCAGGATAGCAAACAGCGGCCATTTATTCATTTGTTGGACGGTGGAATCGCCGATAATCTGGGTCTGCGCGGCCTCTTGCAAGCCTTGGTTTCCAACGACACAGAGTTAAATATTCCTGTAAAAATGAGTGCCGGTGTCATTAAAAAGTTGCTGATCATCACTGTCGATGCAAAAAATCAACCCGATTTAAATTACGACACCACGGCGGTTGCCCCAAGTGTAATTGACGTTTTAAAGATCGTTGCCAATGTGCCTATGGATAATTTTTCTTTCGAAACGACGGAGATCCTGCGTAAAACATTCACTGAGTTAGAAAAAGATAAAAATACCTTTTTGGCCTGCCAAAAGCAATTGCAACAACATTGTCCCTCCGCAGTTTTAAGCACCCCGGCCCCAAAAATTCCACAGCTTGATTTTGTTTACATCGGTTTTGACCTGTTGTCCAACGCTGCCGAACGCAATAAGTTTTTCAATATGGCCACCTCATTTTCTTTGCCCGAGTCACAGATAAATGAACTACGAAATGTTGCCAAGCGTTTACTGGATGAGTCGGTGACGTTTAAGAAATTTGTAAAGGCAACGCAGTAAGCAGAATTTTGAATGACCCTTTAGTTAGTTAACCAATGGAGAAAACTCATGATTAATTTAAGCACTGAACCTAACAGCACCCAATTCTCCCTAAAAAACGCTTATGCTTTGGCATTCGCCTCCAAACTGGCATACCAATCGGAAGAGGAAATTTACAACAAACTCCTCGAACAAGGCTTTAACACTGAATTTATTAACGAGGCCAGTACCGACACCCAACTTTTTATTGCCCATAACGGCAGTGCTATCGTCATCGCTTTTCGCGGCACCGAAAAATTTAAAGACTGGCTCACCAATGCCGGCATTGACTTTCAGGACACCTCGTATGGCCTCGTTCATAAAGGCTTTGATCACGCCCTGAACTCCGTTTGGAGCCAAATCACCACAATACTTGAAAGAGTCCAACAATACGGACAGCCTTTATGGATTACCGGCCATAGCCTTGGCGGTGCTCTTGCGGTACTGGCGGCGGCACGTCTGACTCTGGATATCGATAAAAATATCTATAAATCAATCAACGGCTTATACGTATTCGGACAACCAAGGGTTGGAAACCGCACATTCGTAAAATCCCTGGATGAGGCGATCAAACCCCGCTATTTCTGTTTTGTCAACGATAACGACATCGTACCGCGTGTTCCGGATCGGCTCAATCAATATCAAGAAGGCGGTAGCATTCGATTTTTTGATAAGTCCGGAATTTTACATGACGACGTCGGTTTTTGGTTTAAATTCATGGAAAGAATCAAAGGCAGCTTTGAACAAAAGCGGGATATGATCCCGTCTTTTATCGAACACCATTTTATTGACAAATACATAGCCAACATTGAAAAGAATATGAGCAGCTAGATTTTATGCTCCACGGGTGGTTTAAATTTAAAAACATGACACCCTATACAATCCGAATCGTATATACGTATAAGTATCCATGAGTAATTAATGGGAGAATAAAAATGAAAAATATCGTGTTATGTTCAGATGGCACAGGAAATAAAGGCGGTTATGGTGAAGATACCAATGTTTATAAGACTTACAAGGCTGTTAATGTTTTTAACGTTGATCAATATACGTTTTATGACCAGGGGGTCGGCACCGATAAAAGCGATACCAGTAAAAATAGATACCGGACGGCGCTATCTGGAGCCTTTGGTTTTGGCTTTCGTGACAATGTATTGCATCTTTACCATTTTTTAACCAGAAGTTATGATCCGGGAGATTCCATTTTTTTGTTTGGTTTTAGCCGGGGCGCTGCCACTGTCCGAGCCTTCGCTGGTTTTATTAATGCTTGCGGCTTGCTTAATAAAAAACATCCATCCGTACAAACCGATGGCGCTTTTGACAGTGACAAATTTCAAGATAAAGTGAACGAGGCATTTGATTGTTATAGAAAAATCAAGAAAAATCCTCAGCTCGCTCAAAAATTTAAAGACACCTATGCAGTTAATCATGACGTTCATGCCCCTAGCGGGGATCTTAAAATTAAATTCGTTGGCGTGTGGGACACAGTTTCAGCGTTAGGGTTTCCGGAGGATTTTAGTTATATTTGGCAAGGGATTGGCTGGGTACTTGATGAGACTGCTGAAAAAATAGCCAATATAATCCCTTACTTTGCCCATCACTTTTATGATTATGAACTGAATAATTCCATAGAAAACGCCTATCATGCCCTATCGATTGATGATGAACGACAAACTTTTCACCCCTTAGTTTGGGATGAAACGCACTTCAATGGGCATGTCGAGCAAGTCTGGTTTGCCGGCGTTCATTCCAACGTCGGTGGTGGCTATCCCCGAACCGGATTATCGGATGTTGCCTTGCTGTGGATGCTGTCCAAAGCAGAAATTCATGGACTTCAATTCCATCCTGAACTCATCACGGCAATTAAAGACGGTGCGAACATCTATGACAAACTATACGACTCACGAGATGGCATCGCACTTTACTATCGCTACGGTCCTCGCAATCTGATGGAACTCTGCAAAAATGAAAAAAACCAAAACAGCAAACTGCAAGGTCCTATCACTATTCACATTAGTGCTTATAATAAAATCAAAGAGTTAAGTGACGGCTATGCACCCGACGGCATTCCATCTCATTTTAAAGTAATCGATGATATTAATCCGAAGCAACCAACATCCTTATTTCAAGTCGATGCCTTGGAAAATCAACAGAAACCAGAAAATAAAAACAAGCCAAAATGGGAAGAGCTGGAACCCCAGATGAAAAAAATAATCACGGCAAGAAAAATTCTGTATCAAGTCTTTGTCGAACTGACGATGGCTATTATCATTGTTTGCGGAATTTTTTGGGTTAAGCCGCCCGAATCTGTTACCAAATTAAATGCTTGCGAAATTAATCATATCCAAATCATCCAAGCCAACGAAAAAAATATCGATATAAAAGCCTTTATTGCCAATCCGTTTTTCGCTTATACGCAAAATGCAGGAACCTTAGTCGCCGAGACGCCACCTGATTTTTGTAGCGCAGCTAATAACAGACCGCTAAAATTGCCAGCAGATTTTTTGCGATATGTAACTCCGGCCTATTTTGAAAACTTTATTACTTATGTTGTGGAGGTAAATACCTGGATAGCAATCGGCATGACATTAATACTGATTGGTTTATATTACAGGCGTAAATCCTGCATCAACGAATTAGATAAAGTCTGTCGGCAAATGTGTGATTTACTTTTATAGTAATCATTTTCTGCGATGAACCGAACTTTCGGTGCGTAAAAATCAATCTGGCAGTTAGTTTTTTATAATAACACTGCCTGCCAGGTTATCGCAGGCTTTGCTGTATACCTGCTGTATAAATAACAATCAACCACTGTAACATTAAGACTTACGTAAAGAAAATACTTAAAAAAATTTATACCAATCACTTATTCATCTACTTTTTTAGGCTTGATTAGTCACCAACTACCCACTACTTTATTTCAAACTGTTGTTCGAGTTATGTCGGTTTTTCGTTTTTATGGGATAATTTAAACTATTCATTACAAACAGAAATAAACCGCCATGACTTTTCCCACCATAGAATCTTTTGTCCGCAATGCGCCTTTAGCCAGACTGCAACGTTTGCCGGGCAATACCAGCAATACCATTCTGGCCAAACTGGAAGGCAATAATCCGGCAGGTTCAGTCAAAGATCTACCGGCACTGAGCATGATCAAACATGCCGAAGCCAGGGGCGAGATTAAACCCGGCGACTGTCTGATTGAGGCGACCAGCGGTAATACCGGCATTGCCCTGGCGATGGTTGCCGCTATCAAAGGTTATAAAATGACCTTGATTATGCCTGATAATATGAGCGACGAGCGTAAGGCCTCAATGAAAGCTTACGGTGCTGAAATTATTCTGACACCGGCAGCAGGCAGCATGGAAGCGGCCATTGATTTGGCAAGAGCAATGGAAGCGGCAGGCAAAGGCCGGATTTTGGATCAGTTTGGCAATCCCGATAACCCATTGGCTCATTATGAAAGTACCGGCCCTGAAATTTGGCAGGACACTCAGGGAAAAGTCACTCATTTTGTCAGCTCGATGGGCACTACCGGTACCATTATGGGCACCTCAAAATATCTTAAGGAACAAAATCCGGCGATTCAAATTATCGGCGTACAGCCGGAAGGTGATTCTAAAATTCCCGGCATTCGGCGCTGGCCCAAAGCTTATTTACCAAAAATTTATCAGGCAGATCGGGTTGACCGGATTATTGATATTGATCAGCAAACTGCAGAAAACCATACCCGTGCTTTAGCGGCTGAAGAAGGTATTTTTGCGGGCGTATCATCGGGTGGTGCCGTTGCAGCTGCATTAAAATTATCTCAAGAAGTTGAAAATGCAATCATTGTAGTGATTATCTGCGACCGGGGTGACCGGTATTTATCGACAGGTATTTTTCCTGCTTAATGTTGTTTGGGGTTCAAGCATAATTATCAATATTCTGAAGCATGACGGAGTTTGCAACTCCGTCACTCACGTTTTGGAAGCTATTGAAATCTTCAAACGTTTCGGTCGGGGTTACAATCCCCGACCGGCATCGCTTTAGTCGTGATTATCACAGCGACCCACTCCCGGCTTTTTAAGCGCTACCGGTTCTTACCCTAATGCTGAGGTTCATCCTGGCTGTTGTTCTTTTCTTATTCAGTGCCACAGCAGCGGCACTAGATAATACCTCCTTTACTATTGGTAGCATGGAAGCTGGTAGCTGGAAATTACAGGGTATTCATGTTGCTTTAACTGACCTGAGTAAAAACCCACAAAAACTAACCGTAACAATTAAACAATTACGTTTGCCAAAACCGTTTGATGATCTGAATCTGGTCAATATCCAATGCTCTGCTTTTAGCTGGCAAGCTAACGAGTTATTGTGTACAAAAGGCCGCGCAAAATTAATTTCAAAGCAATGGCAATCGCCAACAGCCAACTTTTCTTTTCATATCAAAGACAAACACAGCACCTTAACATTAACCCGTTTGCAACTGGCCGGTGGCAGCATATCCGTTAACGCTGAAGAGCAAGACAGCCAATGGAAGATTCGGATTAATGCCAAAGGGGTCGACGCCGAGTTACTGCAAAAACTATTTAAACCTGTGCCGTTTACCTTAAAAAGTGGCCGCGTTAATTTACAGTTAAGCGCATCCGGTCATCACTCACTTATAGATTATTTCAGTTTAACCAGCGAAATAAACGGCATGACCGTACAAACAAAAGAGGGCAAGTTTGCTACTGAAGCATTATCTTTACAGACAAAACTAAAAGCGCAAAACCATCAGGGCTTGTGGCAATGGCAAAGCCAGACCCGCTTTACTGGTGGCGCTTTATATGTTGAACCGCTTTATCTGGAAGCAAACCAACAACCCCTAATTTTTGCTGCACAAGGCAACTGGAGTTCCAACAAAACCCGAGTGAATATAATCTACGCCAATTATCAACAGGCAAATACGTTGGCAATAAACGGTCGTGCAATCGTTGACTATGGCAAAGGCATTAAACTTGAGCAAGCCGGGTTATCGTTACATAGCGATGATCTGCAAAAGTTATCGGCTATTTATTTAAAGCCATTTTTTGAACAAACCCCATTAGCGGGTATTACTTTGGCAGGTACCTTAAACGCCGATATGTCCATTGCTCAGGATTCATTAACCACCTTGACAGCCATTGTTAATAAATTGGCAGTTAACGACCCTGCCGAACGCTTCAAAGTTGAGGGTGGCTTTGGCACCATTAACTGGTCGATTAATGATACCTTTAAGCAACCATCCACGTTTACCTGGCAGCAACTACAACTACATGCCTTACCTATCGGCCGTTCCGATCTTGTATTTCTGACCCGTGCCAACAGTTTTACCTTGCTTAAAAAACCCCGTCTGCCTTTTTTGGGTGGCGTAATCGCTATTAATCAATTGGACTGGCAAGCAAAAAAACAGGATGAGCCGGAAATTTCCTTTGCCGGTAGCTTAACCAATGTTTCTTTAGAACAGTGGTCGAAAGCATTTAACTGGACACCGTTATCCGGCACGATCAGTGGCAATATTCCAAAGGTTGAGTACCGCAATAAAACGCTTAATTTGGATGGGGAATTACTCATCAATGTTTTTGACGGTGAGATTAAAGTGACCAAACTGGCCTCATCAGGATTATTTACTGATTTCCCCAGCTTTTATAGTGATCTTGAAATTAATAATCTGGATCTGGATCAGTTGACCGGCAAGTTTGATTTTGGCGGCATTACCGGTAAGTTATCAGGATTTGTCCGGCAATTGTCTCTGGAAAACTGGCATCCGGTCAGTTTTTACGCGTGGCTGGGAACCCCCGATGATGATGATTCCCGGCATAGAATCAGCCAAAAAGCGGTAAAAAATATCGCCAGCATTGGCGGTGGTGGCGCATCAGATATACTATCAAGAAGTTTTTTAAATATCTTTGAAACCTTTGGCTATGACAAAATAGGCCTGGGTTGCTATCTGCATGATGGAGTATGCCAGATGATGGGTGTAAAAGCCGTCCCTGAGGGTTATGCCATTATCACCGGCGGCGGTCTGCCGCGACTCGATGTAATCGGCTATAATCCCCGACTGGACTGGACTGTACTAATGGAACGATTAAAACGCATTTCGACAACAGATGAAGTCATCGTAAAATAATTTGGAGAGTATTATGAGAAAGCTATCAGTATTGGGGGCGTTATTATTGACCGCCTGTGTCACCATTAATATTTACTTTCCTGCCGCTGCGGCTGAAAAAGCAGCCGATGAAATCATCAAGGATATTCAGAGTATTACACCACCCAAACAAGAACTAAAGCCCAAGGCCGGTTTAACGAATTGGGAAATAGCGGCTTATAAATTGCTGGATTCTGCCATTAATGTGGTGGTTTCTCCGGCACAGGCAGACGGTGCTGACTTAAGCATTGACAGCCCCCAAATCAGGCAACTACGGGCAACCATGGCAACCCGTTTTGCCACCCTGCAAAATTTTTATGCGGCGGGGCTTATTGGCATTCAGGCCGACGGTTTTTTAGCCGTCAGAGATGCTGCGAGCGTTCCGCTTAAAGACAGAAATCAGCTTAATACACTGATCGCTGCAGAAAATGCTGATCGGCAAAACCTGTATCAGGCGATTGCCAATGCAAACGGCCATCCTGATTGGGCTACACAAATTAAATCAACTTTTGCCGCCAGCTGGGTGAGTAATGCTCAAGCTGGCTGGTGGTATCAATCCTCTGGAACTTGGAAGCAGAAATAAGCATGGCTAGGAAACGATTAAGAAAGAAAACCTTCTCGGAAACGCCGATTAAAATCACCATAGAATCCCTGGCTCATGACGGTCGTGGCGTTGGTCATGTTGATGGCAAAGTGATATTTATTGATGAGGCTCTGCCGGGAGAAGAAGTCGAGTTTGTCTATACCGATAGCCGTAAGGATTATGCCGAAGGTAAAGTTGTTAAACTGTTAAGTCGCGCTGCCGATAGGGTTGATGCTTTGTGTCCACATTATGGCGTCTGTGGCGGTTGCAGCTTTCAGCATGTCGAATCGTCAGCACAAATCAGAATCAAGCAAGAGTTACTGGCAGAGCAATTTAAACGCATCGGCAAAGTTGATTTACCTGAACTGTGGGAACCCTTAAAAGGCCCGCATTGGGGTTATCGCCGAAAAGCACGTATGGGCGTTAAATACGTCGCAAAAAAAAATCGGGCCCTGGTTGGTTTCAGGGAAAGACGACATCCCTATTTAGCCGAAATTGATAACTGTATTGTTATGCATCCGATGGTCGGTACCAAAATGGTAGCCTTGGGAGAAATGATCGCTGAATTAACTATCAGGGATAAAATTCCACAGATAGAAGTAGCGATTGGTGATGAGCAATGCGTATTGTCTTTTCGGGTTCTGGAACCGCCAACCGATGCCGATAAGGAACGGATGCGGGCTTTTGGCCATGAGCATAATTTAAGTCTCTGCCTGCAACCGAAAGGCCCCGATACCATTGTGCCTCTGGATGGCGAACCGGAAGTGATACCCACTTATGCCCTGCCCGATCTGGATCTGGAGTTTAAATTCAGGCCCGCCATGTTTACCCAGGTTAATTACGAAATTAACCGGCAAATGATTAACCGGGTGTTGGAAACCTTAAAGCTGACTAAAGACGATACCGTACTGGATTTGTTTTGCGGCTTGGGTAATTTTACTTTACCGCTGGCAAAATTTGCCGGCAAGGTTGTTGGTGTAGAAGGCGATCAACCGTTGGTTAATCATGCCAAAGAAAATGCCCGTCATAACGGCATTACCAATGCCGAATTTTATGCCGCCGATTTAAGCAAAGATCTTGACGATCAGCCGTGGGCCAAGCAAAAGTTTACTAAAATCATGATGGATCCTTCCAGAGCAGGAGCCGCCGATGTTTTACAACATTTTAAAAAATGGCAACCCGAGCAGATTATTTATGTGTCCTGCAACCCGTCAACCCTCGCCCGCGATGCCGGAATCCTGGTTAATGAACTGGGTTATAAACTGGTTAAAGCCGGCGTGATGGATATGTTTCCGCAAACCGGACATGTTGAATCGATAGCCTTGTTTGAAAAATAAACGTAGCTATTATTGTGTAGGGCGCAATAACGGAGTGTATTGCGCCGCATGATTTTCGCTCATTAACATAACCCTTAACTGCTTTCGCCGGAGTTAAAATCAATATCCGTAGGGCGCATGGCCTTATGATTTATTCATGCGGCGCAATACGCTACGCTATTGCGCCCTATGGATTATGCCTTACGAGTTGGACATAGGCCGTCCACTTTAGACCTCTATCTTTAGCCAGCTGTGTCATACCAAGTGCACGGACTACAGTCTTCACGTCAACAATAAATATATCGAGGTCGAGATCTTCAAGCGCCTCTGTCAGATAGGCCACAATGGTTTCTTCATTGTCAAGATAATCAGCTGCATCGAGGTAAGTAAAATTAGTCATCGTATTAATCCTTTGGTAAGGTAAGAGCTATAGCTATAGCATGCTTGATATCACTTTTTTAAGTTGATTTATCGCCGCCTGACAGCAGTAGAT
Organism: Methylobacter psychrophilus; assembly: GCF_025583945.1. Taxonomy (GTDB): domain Bacteria; phylum Pseudomonadota; class Gammaproteobacteria; order Methylococcales; family Methylomonadaceae; genus Methylobacter_C; species Methylobacter_C psychrophilus. The sequence goes on along the minus strand of NZ_JAOEGU010000002.1, from coordinate 105,677 downwards.
AAACCACTAAATCACGTCGAGTATAATATAAACGGTAAGCTTGCCCATATTAAACTCCAAATATACGCACTACGCACCCTACCCCGCTAACTTTTTAACTCATATTGCTTTATGATGCATGGCTTAAGTCTATGTGTTCTGATGGGAATGAAGTTTGGGTGATCAATGAAAAATAATGAGGCAATTAAGGTACAGGATTATCTGGATATTAATATCGCCAGTCAGCAATTGATAATTTATGCGAATGGCAACAGCGTGCGGTGTTACCCCGTTTCCACCGCCAAAAATGGCAGCGGCGAATTAATGGGCAGTGAATGCACGCCAACAGGCTGGCATACAATCCGGGCTAAAATTGGTGCTGGTCAGCCATTAAATGCGGTATTTATCGGCAGACGTGCCACCGGTGAAATTTATACTACCGATCTGGGCAAGCAATATCCGCAGCGCGACTGGATGTTAACCCGTATTTTATGGTTAGGCGGCTTGGAACCGGGCAAAAACCGTTATGGTAAAGTTGACAGTACGTGGCGTTACATTTATATCCACGGTTGTCCTGATGAGTTAATAACCGGCAAGCCTGAGTCGCATGGTTGTATTCGTATGAATAATGCCGATATGCTGGATTTGTTTAATCGGGTGACTGCAGGGGTTAAGGTTTATATTCATGAATAAAACGCGCTTGGTTTTAGGGATTGAATACGATGGCAGCAATTTTTCGGGCTGGCAGAGGCAAAACAATCAACGCAGTGTTCAACAAGTTGTTGAACAGGCATTATCAAGAGTTGCCAATCATCCGGTTATCGTGCAATGTGCAGGAAGAACCGACTCCGGGGTGCATGCGCTTGAGCAAGTGGTGCATTTTGACGTTACCATAGACCGGGAACTTCATGCCTGGATGCTGGGCGGTAACAGCAATCTGCCGGATGATGTCAGAATCACCTGGGTTAAAGAAGCGGTAGGTGATTTCCACGCCAGATACAGCGCCATCGCCCGTTTTTATCGCTACATCATTCTCAATCGGCCTATTAAATCAGCGTTATTACGCGAGCAAGTGACCTGGTGTCATGCACCGCTGGATGTCGAAAAAATGCACGAAGCCGCACAATACTTAATCGGCAAACATGATTTTTCATCGTTTCGGGCGCAAGGCTGTCAATCCAAAAGCCCCTTTCGGGCGATGCACTTTATTGACGCCTATCGGCAGGGTGACAACGTTATTATCGATATTTCCGCCAATGCTTTTTTGCATCACATGGTTAGAAATATCGCCGGGGTGCTAATGGCGATTGGCTCGGAAAAACAACCGGTAGCATGGACGCAAGAATTGCTTGACGTTAAAAGTCGCAAGCTGGGCGGCATAACCGCACCGCCGGATGGTTTGTATCTGGGTGCCGTTTACTACCCGGAACACTATGGCATCAGCAAACACCCCATCTTCGATAAATTACCGATTGATGCGAAGCGACATGATGAAAGCACCTAAGGCGCGCATGGCTGGCCCTACAGTAGATGATTTTTATCAAGTGTCATATGCCTTAACTACCTAGACGTTAATCCTGTTTATTTGCAATTAACCAGATTTCAAGTAAATTGATCCTTTTAGCCATTAAATAAAAAATAACGATAACGATGAATAACTTTTTATCTTTTCAGATTCATGGTGATGCCGATCACAGTGGCGGTATTGCCGAAAGCGTTTCAAGCCTGCTGGTTTTTGTTGAGAATCTGACCACTCAAGAACCCGCAGCTATTTTTTCTTCAATGTTACCGGGAATAGCCGGTATGGATAATGTTCACCCCTTGCTGGTACATTTTCCGCTTGCTTTTTTATCGGCTTTTTTTGTTTTGGATGTCATTGCTACGCTGGCAAACAAAGCACATTGGCGCAATGTTGCAAGTTGGTTTCTTTATATGGGTACCCTCGCCGCTGCATTTACGGTAATTGCCGGTTTTATTGCCGCAGATTCTGTCGTACACGGCGGCAATGTCCATGAAATTATGGAGCGCCATGAACATTTTGGTATAGCAGTGCTTTCTTTGGCGGTGTTGTTATCAGTTTGGCGAATGGCAAGTGGCACATTAATTCGGGGCGCGGCTAACAGCTTGTTTTTGTTGTTTTCAGCGTTACTGTGTGTGCTTATGGTACTGGGCGCTGACTTGGGCGGTTTAATGGTTTATCAATACGGTGTTGCTGTTAAAGCAGTTCCCGTGACTGAAGTCGGTCATGAGCATGATCACGGCGATGCAGATCATCATGCCGATGAGCTGCAACCGGAACCGGAACCCGAACCTGAACATGTTCATGACCATAATCATGAGCACGCGCATTAATAAAAGAGTTACATACCTTAATGTAGTCTTTTAGAAATTAAATTTCCAATTTACGTCGCACAAACTCATATGGATACCATCCCTTTAAGGGATGTTATCCGTTAATATTGAAATCATTTATCTGAGAATCTATAGGTCGTTGGATTATTCATTTAAGGACATCCCATGAAAACAAGTATATTTTCATTATTGCTTACTATTGCAGCTCTTTTGGCACCCAACAGTTATGCAAAAACAGTCTCATCAGTAAAACCAATCAATGAATCTGTTGCTACTTTTGCCGGTGGCTGCTTTTGGTGCACTGAATCAGATTTTGAAAAGTTGCAGGGCGTAAAAGAAGTTATTTCCGGATTTAGTGGTGGGCAGGTTGTCAATCCCAGCTATGAGGATGTTTCAAAAGGTATTACCGGGCATGTAGAAAGCGTTCAGGTTTATTATGATCCCAAACTCATTAGTTATAATGCCCTGCTGGATGCCTTCTGGCGGATGATTAATCCAACCGACAATGCAGGACAATTTGTTGACCGCGGCGAACAGTATCGGTCGTTGATTTTTTATCACACTGAAGAACAAAAACAACAAGCCGAACAGTCGCGGCAATTATTAAATGCCTCAGGACGTTATAGCGTGCCTGTTATTACTGAAATAAGAAAGTTTGAGACTTTTTATCCGGCTGAAGACTATCATCAGGATTATTATAAAAAGAACCCTGTTCGTTATAATTACTACCGTTTTAAGTCCGGTCGGGACCAATATCTGGAAAAAACCTGGGGAGCTGAATTACCTGCAAAAAGCGACCCGGAAAAAAGCAGCACGCCTTACCATAAACCCGCCGATGAAGTTTTACGCAAAACGTTAACGCCCCTGCAATACAAGGTGACTCAAGAAGAAGTCACAGAACCGCCGTTTAAAAACACTTACTGGGATGAAAAACGGGACGGTATTTATGTGGACGTTGTCACCGGTGAACCGCTGTTTTCATCCAAAGACAAGTTTGATTCGGGTACCGGTTGGCCCAGTTTTTCCCGCCCACTGGTCGCTGACAATGTTACTAAAAAGAAGGACTTTTTAATGATTTTGCCACGTACTGAAGTTCGTAGTCGTTATGGTGACTCACATCTGGGCCATGTCTTTGAAGATGGTCCAAAACCCACCGGACTCAGATATTGCCTTAACTCGGCGGCATTACGCTTCATTCCGGTAACAGCAATGGAAGCTGCCGGCTACGGTAAATATATGGCAGAGTTTCAAACGAAAAAGTAAGTCTGTTTTTTAGACGATCAACTTAAAGCCAAGACAGATACCATCCCTTCAAGGGATGTTATCTGTAAATTCGTCCCGTTTTAAATAGGAAGTCGTTAATACGATTGCTTAATGACTAACCTGAGCAATCCAGTCTTGCAGATTATAATAATTGGTGATGCGGGCAACTTTATTATCACGGATTTCAAAAAAAGCCCCGGCAGGTAACTGATATTTCTGTCCGTTTGCGGCAGGCAACCCTTCATCTGTTTTAATATACTCACCCAACACCACAAATTCAGCAGCGGCGCGTTTGCCATCGTCTGTCGCCATAATAACCATGTCAACCAGCTGTTCTTTATAGTTAAAATTCATGCAGGCCATAAACTGGGTAAAAGCTTCTTTGCCAATTTCCCGTTTGCCTTGATTAATATCATGAATGACATCGTCCGTCAGCAAATTTAAAAAAGTCTCCATATCGCCGCCATTAAAGGCTGCATAGTAACGTTCTACCAAGTTAATACTGTCTTGTTGATTCATGTTTTTCCAAGTTTATAAATTAGTAATGGGTTGCATTGTCCATGAAAAGCACGAAAACAAAAAGTAAGGGCTTCCCAAGCGACACGATAAATAGTTATCTTAATGAGACAAAGTCGCAAACCTCCGAGCTGCGTGGAGTTTTTATGCATCTTTCATTCGAACGTGATTATTCTTCCGATAGCTTATAGACGGCAAACAACAACAATGCAGCCGTCAACACCGCTATACCAATAATTGCAAGTAAACCCATTAACATAACTATAACTCCTTGATCTCTTTTGTTCTTTGAGAAATCTTGATTACCAATAAAAAAATAACTGCTAATAAAAATACGGTAAAAAATGCGCCAAGCCAGAATATAGAATCTACATGGTTCTCATCAAATCGTTTGATTATTCCACCCACTACAATTATCAACATACCGAATGTCAAACTCATTGCCACTCTTAACGTATTTAAAATTTCTTTAACTTCATCTAATTTACTCATAATTTGACAATACATTTTAATTTAATGACTGTCAATTTTTAATCAACGCATAACGGTGCAACCCCGTTACGCGTGAGCATAACCTGTCCAACTATTGTTTCTGGATCACTTCCCTGTTTATTTTTCCCTGCTTTTCGTGGACTACTCTTTTTTAAATCAAGCTTTTTACCAGCCGCCTTCTCGGAGCGATACTGTCCGGTTAAAAACCAGTTTACCGTCAACGCTGTCCACCGCATCCCGGCAAAAATAACCGATTCGTTCAAATTGATAGCGGCCGTCTGACTGTGTTTCTGCGAGACTCGCTTCTACCCGACAACCCTCAAGAACTTCCAGTGAAGCAGGATTGATAACATCCAAAAAGTTTTCTTCACTATCGGGATTAGGCACTTTAAACAAACGATCATACAATCGAATTTCTGCCGGATGTGAATGTTGCTCGGAAACCCAATGAATAACGCCCTTTACCTTACGACCTTCAGGATTTTTACCAAGCGTGTCAGTATCATAGGTACAACGCAGTTCAGTCACAATTCCTTCGGCATTTTTGATAACTTCGTTACATTTTATAACGTAAGAACCGCGTAAACGAACTTCACCACCGGCAATCAAACGCTTAAATTTTGGTGGTGGGACTTCGGCAAAATCATCCTGCTCAATTAATATCACTCGGGAAAAAGGCACATTGCGCTTGCCCAATTCATGGCGTTGCGGGTGATTGCTTATTTCCAGTTGCTCTGTTTGGTCTTCAGGATAATTGTCTATCACCACCCGTAACGGCTGTAAAACCGCCATAGCCCTGGGCGCATTTTCGTTTAAATCTTCACGAATACAATATTCCAGCACACCCATTTCTATCCATGAATTTTGCTTGGTAACACCGATGCGTTCGCAAAAATCCCGTATTGATTTCGGCGTAAAGCCGGCTCTACGGAGCCCTGCAATAGTCGGCATGCGAGGATCATCCCAGCAGTGTACATGCTTTTCTGTCACCAATTGATTCAGTTTGCGCTTGCTGACAATGGTGTATTCCAGTTGCAGCCTGGCAAATTCTATTTGTTGGGGATGGACAGGCGTTTGTAGTTGCTCAAGTACCCAATCATAAAGTGGACGATGATCTTCAAATTCCAAAGTACACAACGAATGGGTAATACCTTCAATGGCATCAGAAATACAGTGGGTATAATCGTACATGGGATAAATGCACCAGGCATCGCCGGTACGGTGATGATGGACGCGACGAATTCGATAAATGGCAGGATCACGCATGTTGATGTTGGGCGATGCCATGTCGATTTTGGCACGCAGCACATACTGGCCATCGGCAAATTCACCGGCACGCATACGGCTAAATAAATCCAGATTATCGGCAATTGACCGACTACGATCAGGACTTTCTTTGCCAGGTTCCGTTAAGGTGCCGCGATAAAGCCTGATTTGCTCCGCAGATAAACTGTCAACATAAGCTTGACCTTGCTCAATCAATTGCACGGCATAGTTATAAAGCTGTTCAAAATAATCAGAAGCATGATGCAATTCAGCCCAGTCAAAACCCAGCCATTGCACATCCCTTTCAATCGCTTCCATGTATTCGATGTTTTCTTTTTCAGGATTGGTATCATCAAAACGCAGGTTACAAGTACCGTTAAATTCGGTGGCAATACCAAAATTCAGACAAATTGATTTTGCGTGACCAATATGGAGATAACCATTAGGCTCCGGCGGAAATCGGGTGGCTACCTTGCCATTATTTTTGTTGTCTTTAAGATCATTGGTAATAATCTGACGAATAAAATTTGCCAAAGGTTGAGTATCGTTTGTGGTCATGGGCTGTTAATAAGTTGTATGTTATTGAAGTCAATGTAAAGGTACAAAGCACAAGCTTGAGCTTTAAACTGACTATTTCTTTTTGATATAAAAAATCTGCTGATTATCCTGCTTTATCAAGTCAATGATTTTATGACCCGATTGGTTGGCATAAACACCAAAATCAAGATGTGCAGCCGGATCGGTTACGATAATTTTAACGACATCGTCACTAGCCATTCCCGTTAACGCTTTTTTTAAACGTAATAAGGGTAACGGACACAGTAAACCACTGGCATCGACTTCCATACTAAATTCAATCATTGTTTTAGTTACTCACAAAACGGTAGACTGCTTATAATACCATTCCCTAATCAATCTATGAATCATCGTAACGAAATGGATTATTTTCCCGTTTTTGTAAAACTTAAAGACCAGGATTGCCTGGTTATCGGAGCGGGTGAAATCGCGGCCCGCAAGATCGAACTATTGGCCCGTGCCGGCGCAAGAATAACGGTAATCGCCAATGAAATAAGCCACCATGTAGCAAGCCTTGAAGGGCCGTGTAGTTTACAAATACAACAAAAACCTTTTGCTGCGGCTGATGTGTGTGGCTTTAGACTGGTGGTATCCGCTACCGATAATAAGGAAACCAATCAATTGGTTGCCAACGCCGCTGAGACACAAAACATTCTGGTTAATGTCGTTGATAATCCCGAGTTATGCAGTTTTATTTTTCCGGCCATTATTGATCGCTCACCCATCATTGCCGCGGTTTCCTCTGGCGGTGCTGCACCGGTTTTAGCGCGCTTGCTCAGAGCCAAGATTGAAACCATCATCCCGCCCGCTTATGGACGACTGGCAAAGCTTGCAGAAAGCTATAGAGACGATGTTAAAAAACACATTAAAGAACCCGCACAACGGCGCATTTTCTGGGAAAACATCTTTCAGGGTTCGGTTGCTGAATTGGTTTTTGCCGGCAATCAAAAAGAAGCCGAACAACAATTACAACAAGCCATCATCAAACAAGCAGGCACCGTTACCCAAGGTGAAGTCTATCTGATAGGCGCAGGCCCGGGGGCGCCCGACTTATTGACATTTCGGGCCTTACGCTTGATGCAGCAAGCCGATGTTATTGTTTATGACCATCTGGTTTCACCGGAAATCATCGATCTGGCACGCCGCGATTCAGAAAAAATTTACGTCGGCAAGCAACGGGATAAACACACCCTGCCTCAGGAATCCATCAACATCCTGCTTGCAGATCTGGCCAAGGCAGGCAAACGAGTGGTCAGGTTAAAAGGCGGCGATCCTTTTATTTTTGGTCGCGGCGGTGAAGAAATTGAAACCTTAATGGAACAAGGCATCAGCTTTCAAGTCGTGCCCGGCATTACTGCTGCTTCAGGTTGCGCCACTTATGCAGGCATTCCGTTAACGCACAGAGATCACGCACAATCTTGTACTTTCGTTACCGGCCACCTGAAAGATAATTCGATTAATTTAAACTGGACACAACTGGCAGCACCCAATCAAACCATCGTTATCTATATGGGTCTGGTCGGACTGGAAAAAATATGCGCCTCGTTAATTGCCCACGGCAGCCCTAAAGATTTACCTGTTGCCCTGATTCAACAAGGCACTACCGTTAATCAGCGGGTTATTACCGGTACTTTGGAAACCTTACCGGCGACTATTGCCAGCCTGGATATTAAACCGCCCACCTTGATTATTATTGGTACGGTAGTGACGCTCCATGACAAGCTAAAATGGTTTCATGGCAGCCATGAAGACTAAAAATGGTCAATGAATTAAGCGTTGTTTTGAAAATAAACCACCAATTTGGCAGGATGTGCTTTTGTAGGATGTGCTGAACGACAGTGAAGCGCATCACTCAATCACGAATGATGCGCTTCACTGCCGTTCAGCACATCCTACGGGGGTATATTATTCATAGACTTTAATCTTTAAAAGCTGCTCGATACCAACAATTTTATAACCATTTGCTTTCGTAAAATCAAGCGTCTGCTTTAATACCTGAAGGGTTTTATCCGATGCATCATGAAACAAAATGATGGCTCCCGGTTTTATTTGTGATTGTACGCGTTGGGTTATAACTTGTGCGCTATCAGACGTGGTATCCAACGAGCGAATCGACCAGCCGATAATACTGTAATTCAACAACTTTGAGGCCTTGGCAAGACTGGGAGTGGTGACACCGTAGGGCGGCCGAAATAATTTCAGGCGTTTGCCGATAACATTGAAAACACTCTCTGCGGTCTGATTAAGTTCATCCTTAAAGCCTTGCACACTTTTAAAATCGACAAAAAAAGAATGTGTGTAACTGTGATTACATATGCTGTGTCCGGCAGCATCTATTTGTTGCAAAAGGCTTTCGTTACCGGAAATATTTTTTCCGATAACAAAAAAAGTCGCTTTGGCGTTGTACTCCGCCAAGATTGATAGCACCCGTGGCGTATATTCGGAGTTTGGACCATCGTCAAACGACAGGACAATTTCTTTTTCCAACGACTCGCCATAACAATAAACCGGGGCGTAAAAGTTCGCCTGAATGACAGACGAACCATAAATGATTAAAGCCGAATAAACCAGGCATGGCAATACCAGCCACCATAAACTGACTCCAAAAAACAGGTGGAGCAAGCCAATAATGCTGATGGCGATGATGAAACAGATACGGGTTGAATTAAAGGTCATCGCTTAAGTTTACTAATCGGGTAAGATAATTTGTTATTGAGCAGGCCAACAGGTCTTATGGTGACTGCAAAGTCACGCAGACTGATATTTATCATCGCCGCTTTGACGACTTTATCTCCCGAGAATCCGGGGTTCGATTTCCTACCAAAGGCGACAATACCAGTGCAGTTAAAATACCCGTCGCGACGGTAAAACCAAAGGCATGAACAATCTCGGTAGAACTTACCGCCAGCAGGCCAAAAGCCAACAATGTTGTTAATGCGGATAAAGTAACCGCCAATGACGTACTGGCACGCCGGTCATGGTCGGTCTCATTGGACAATGCGGCTGAACTGTCTGCCATAAAAAAGAAAATAGCATCATCAACGCCAATTCCCAACACCAGCAACAACGCAAATAAATTGAACAAACTAAACAATTGATCAAACCAGCCCATCATGGCTAATGAAACCAGTGCCGCAACGACAGGAATGGCGGTTATCTTCAACGCATCGTACCAGCCAAATTTTAACCCCAAGCCGGTAAAAACCAACAGGTAAGCCGCTATCAACAGCAAACTGACACTAACCCGATAACGCGCAAACAAGGAAGATAATTGCTCGACCTGATCAACCCAGGTGACACCTTGCAGGCTTTGCAGGGCAGCTAATGCCGGCAAATCGGTTATTCCGGTTAAGACAACCCGGCTTAGACACCGGTCTACATCACACCCCAACCATAATTGCTGTTTTGTTTCATCGGCAGTCGCCAACCATTCAGGTAAGGAAATCGACCTGTTTTTTGCCTCACTAAACTGTTTTAGTTCGGTGTTAATGGCTTGCTCACTAAATCCCAGCTCATTCATATACTGCTTCAGCAAGCCGGATTGATACAGGGTTTTGTCCAGTAACCGGTAATTTGTCTCCTGATTATCCTCATCGGGCCAGTAATCGCTGAGGCCTTGATAAGCCATTAGCTTATGCTCTTGGGTTAACAGGTTAAGACGCTTAAGCAGTTGCTGTTCATGTTGATGCCAGTCATTGATATCGTGTCCCGATACCAAAAAAAACTGATTTTCCTGGCTCACCGGCAATAATTGCTTAATCTTATCGGCGGTTTTTAGTAATTCAGCCGGAGCTGATTGCAACAGCCGTACGTCATCGCGCGGCGACAATTGCCATAGTCCACCCGCAATAAAAACCAGTAAAACCGGTATTAGCCAGCGCCTTTTTTTTAACAGCCAAACCGGCCAATGCTGTTGCCAGTAGTTGGCACAAACCAAAATAAGCGGCTGATGATCAGGTTTAAATCCGGTCAGTAATAAGGGAAACAGCAAAACCACGGTAAGCCAGGCGGCTAACAAACCAACCGCCGAAAATAAAGCCACTTCCTGTAAACCCGGAAATGGTGAGAACACCAAGCCTGCATAACTTAATAAATTAGTTAATAAGCCGATGACCAGCCCCGGAAAAATATAGCGTAATCCTTGCCGTGGCAACCAATTTTTGGCTCCGAAACTGTCACAGACAAAATGGATGGCATAATCATCAGCAACGCCGATTAAACTGGCACCAAAAACCAGGGTAATAATATGTATCTTGCCAAAAAACAGCACGCTCACGACAAGAGCTGCAAACAGGCCGCTGCCTATTGCCAGAAACGACAACAACAAAGGCCGTAAACTTCGAAAAGTCAGCAACAGCAAAACAACAATTCCCGCACTGGAACCCAAACCTACCGTGGAAATTTCCTGCCTGGCAGAATCCGAACCCTGAGCAGTAAACAGCGGCATTCCTGTCACCATTAAGTCACCGCCTGCCGCCTGCGTTTGTGTGGTTGAACTATTCACCAATGCCAGCAAAACTTCCAATTTGTCCAACTGTAAATGCTGATCTTCAAGATCGGTCAGCAGTAAGGCCCAAAATCGGTCAGCATCATGTAAAATAACAATGCCCTGCTCTACTGTCAGTTTGAGCGGATTTTGCGCATTAAAATAACGACTGAATAATAGCAACGGATCATGCTCAAGATCAGCCGCCGTCATCTGGCCAATCGGGCTATAAAGCGTTTCCAGATTTTGGGCCAGCAAGTCTTTAGGGTTATTGTCCAGCGTGAACCGTGTTTGTACATCCAGCAACTGATAACGGTAGGGAAATAACTGCTGATATTGTTTGACCATCATCTGCTGTGGCAACTCCAGCATCAGCTTGCCAAACAGACCGCTCTGTTGCAACTGCTGCTTAAGCTGCCGCGCATGGGCAATGGCATCCTGAGACGTTGCGGCACCAGTCAGCCAGATGACTTTCCGGTTGAGTTGTTCATTATGTTGCCGGACAGCCCTGGCGATTTCCGGCTTTTGTTCGGTAACCGGCAATAATGCCAAAAATCCTGTTTCCAGCCAGTCTTTGCCCAACGATTGACTGCCGAGAAAACCGATAAACAGCATACCCAGCAACCAAAACCATGCCGTTACTTTAGGGTGATAAACGTTCAAAATCAGCTTCTTGTTCAGGAAGTATGTTTACAGGATGAGTCACTTGAGTAAAACTAATCCGCGTCAGGTTACCAGTGACTTCCTGTATTTCCAATGCCCGCAACTCGGTGTCGCCGGTCAGTAAAATAGTGCTGATTATTTTCTGCAAAAATTCATCTTTAGGTTTGAGTTGTAATTGCCAGGAGGGCTTTTTATTCTCTCCGGTGATTAAAAAACCCTCGGTCAATTGCTTTAAATCCCCGCCCAGCATGGCTTTAAACACCTTGCCAAAAGCCGCCGGCACGGCTTGCTCACCCTGCCCAGTCAACAGATGCGATTCATTAACCAACAATAAAGACGGAATCGGCGTAAGCGTTTTCCAGATCACCCCTTTGCTTTGATGGTAAGTAAATGTGCCTGTAGAAATTAACGGTTTGCGTAAAACTTTTAAGCGTTTTTCCTGTTGAAAACTGCCTTGGGTTATGGGCGTTTTTACCAAACGTGCGGAGATTTCGGCTAGCACATCGGCGGCGTAGCTTTGATTGAATGAAAGTAGAAAAAGTAGTAAGACTTTTAGAAAAATCACAATATATTAGTTTTAACAAGTTGGCGTAAGCTACGAACCCCAACATTTGTATGTATAAAGAGGCTTTCGGTGATTAAGTAATACAGGACTGCTCACCAATCAAGCAGTCTTTAGGACACACGCTTATTATGTCATTTAATCAGGTTGTGGCTCTATATAATGGATTCAAGAAACCAACACACCCAACTTTTCAAATAAAACCTTGGGTGATTCAAAACACATTTCTTTGGTCTGGCTATCAATCGCGACTTGAATGCTGTAGCCCTTGGTGAGTCTTGATCCTGTCAGCTTATCAGTAATCAGGTAATTGATTTTCAAGCGATTTTCCCACTCTACAATATTGGCCTGTACGGTAATGACTTGCCCGAACACCGATGGTTTTATATAACGCACATTTAAATCAATAACCGGCCAGGAGTAACCTGAGTCAAGCATTTGCGGATAGTTGTAATGTATTTTCTCCAGCAAAGCACAGCGTGCAATTTCAAAATATTTTACGTAATGACCATGCCATACCACTTCCATGATATCAATATCATGAAAAGGGACAAGTAAATCAACTGACGTTTGATGCAAACTTTTAATCATATAAATCCCAGCGTTTTTCACGAATTAACACCAGACACTGGCGTAGCTCTTGTTCCAATGCCCTATCAACACTTAAGAATAGACTAAACCGGCGTACAAACTTAACGGTATTTTGGACAGCCGGACTTAACGTCTCAAGGTTGCCGCGCAATTCCACCCCTTGTACCGCCGCGAACAATACCGCCGCAGCCACCTGTTCGGTTAACTCCAGTATGCGTATGCAATCCCTTGCTGCAATCGTACCCATGCTAACCTTGTCCTGATTATGACATTCAGTGGAACGGGAAAATACACTCGCCGGCATGGTTAATTTAAGCGCTTCAGCCGTCCAGGCTGACACGGCAATTTGCACGGCTTTAAAACCGTGATTAATCATCGCCTGTTCGGCATCGGCACCGGATAAATTGGCAGGCAGGCCGTGGTTGAATTTGGTATCCATTAATTGCGCCATTTGCCTGTCCATTAAATCGGCCAGATTGGCGACCGCTGTTTTCAGGCTATCCATCGCAAAGGCAATATGACCACCGTAAAAATGCCCGCCATGCAAAACGTGTTCTGCTTCTGCATCGATAATGGGATTGTCATTGGCGCTATTCAGTTCGTTTTCAATAAACTGCCGCAGCCACGGCAAAGAATCTTCCAGGACGCCAATAACATGCGGAGCGCAGCGTAGCGAGTAACGATCCTGTAAGCGGGTATCGTTACGCGGCGCACTTTCGGTGACCTGCAAATCGGCACGGATACGTTCAGCAACCCGGTTTTGGCCCGGATGGGGTTTAACCGAAAACAGCTTTTCATCAAAATGGTAGGCGTTACCATTTAACGCTATTGAAGCCAGACTGGTGATACGGGTACTGAGCTGCGACAAGTATTCGGCGCGTTGGTAGGCAAGACAGGCAATGCCGGTCATAGCCGCCGTACCGTTCATAATGGCCAGGCCTTCCTTGGGCTTAAGAGTCAGCGGTTGAATGTTTAACCGCGCAAAAACCGTATCCGTCGACTGCTGCTCACCTTGATACAGCACATCGCGTTCGCCAGCCAGCACTGCCGCCAAATAAGACAACGGCGTTAAATCGCCACTCGCTCCTACCGACCCCTCTTGTGGCATCAACGGCAGAATATCCTGCGTTAATAAAGTCGTCAATTGCTGCAATAATTGATAGCGGACACCTGAAAAGCCGCGTGCCAAACTAGTTAAACGTACGGCCAGAATAGCGCGGGTTTGCTGGGCATCAAAATGATTACCCAGACCACAGCCGTGGAAAGTGTATAAATGCCGGGGTAATTCTTCAACCAGATGTAATGGAATCGATACGGTACAAGAGTCACCATAGCCGGTAGTTACGCCATAGACAAAGCCTTGTTCTTTTAACAGGCTATCAATAAATAACGCCCCTTTATCAATGCGTTTAATAAAATCGGCTTGTGTACTAAGTTCAATAGTTGCCTGTTGCCCTGCTATATCGCAAATATCTTCTATAGTTAAGAAATTACTGTTAAAAACAACGGTATTTTTGTTATTCATCATCCGTAACACGCCAAAAATTGAAAAAATTAAACCATTGCAGTGGTTCTTTTAAACAGTAAGTTTGTAAACAGTTCGCATACTGCTGAATGACTTGCTGCATGGCCTGCTCGCGCGTTTTTCTGGGAAACGTCAATATGTCACTAAAATAATCAAAATAAATGACATGTCTGCCCTGCTGTTTTAGACAGAACACGGTATAAACGGGACACTTCAATAACGCAGCCAGAATAATCGGCCCTTGTGGAAACAGCACATCAGCACCCAAAAAGCTAACTTTGGTAACGCGTTGTTGGCCGCTAACAGGTGTTCTGTCAGCGGCGATGATGACTAATTCACCGGCATCAATTTTGTCGCTTAGCAACACTGCGGTTGCTGCAGTAATTTCAGTCACCTGAATCAGATTTAACCGGCTGTTGTCGCTGGTCTGATTTAACAACTGGTTAAATTTTTGGGCGTGTTTAGTATGTACCAACACATTAACACCAATGGCATTATCCAGATCGGCAATCACTCGACAGACCTCAAGATTACCCAAATGCGAGCCCAGTAATAGCGCCCCCCTCCCTTTACCAATTGCCGTAAATAATTCATCACGCCCGTGATAGTCGACTTCACTAATTGCCAGTGCCCCTGACCAGGCAGCTAATTTGTCAACAATGGCATTGGCAAAACTGATAAAGTGCCGGTAACTCCATAATAAACTACCGCTCAGTTTTAATGACGGCGCAAAAATTGCCAGTCTGTTGAGATAATCTTGACTGGCCTGTCTGGCCGGTCGATTAATCAACCAGTAATAAGTTACAACCGGGTATAAAAATAGTTGCAGAACCCTGCGGCCAAATAACAGATAAATACTCAACAGAAACCGCATACCCCAAATAACGCTGGTCTCCTCGATTTGCGCCCAATGCGGTGGTTTTTTCATCGCCAATATCGTAGCAGCAGCTTGGGAATACGTACCAACATGCCAAAAAATAATTTGGTATGGGTTTTTGAAATCATGACATTATCATGCACTAACCTGAAATGTGACACACCATCCGAGGGGTAGCATACCGCAGTCGGAATATTGACAACATCGACACCCTGCCAGTACAGGCGTACGATAATATCGATATCGTAAGCCATGCCTTGTGCAATCTGCGTCGTGCTGATTAATTTATCTACGGCGGCCAGCGGATACAGTCGAAAGCCGCACATCCCGTCGGCTATTGCCAGGGACAACGTATGGATTGCTATCCAAAAGTTGGTAATGCACCGCCCATACAGCCGGTTTTTAGGAACGGATTTATCAAAAACAGGTTGACCTAAAATCATCGCATCAGGGTTTAGCTTGCCGGCTTCAAGAAAACGTGGAATATCATCGGTGTTATGCTGGCCATCGGCATCAATTTGTATGGCATGCGTGTATCCTAAACATTGTGCCGCGTTAAAGCCTTCCATAACCGCTGCACCTTTACCGCCATTTTCCTTCCGGTTTAACAAGGTAAGCCAGCTGGCTTCTTGTCTGGCGCAGTCTTCCAGTACTTCCGCGCAAGCTACCGAGCTGCCGTCATTAACCAAAAAACAAGAAATACCATAGGGTTTTAATTTGGCAATAACCTGAGCAATGGCGTGTTCATGATTATAAACAGGAATAATAATACAGGGTTTCATGGCTGTTCTCTGCATTTGGCTGCATAAACAAGTCGCCCTGAACTATAAATACCATCTTCTGATCGGAACTGAAAATGCAGTTTATCAGGCGACATATTCCAGTTAAGCGTTAATTTAACGGTATTGCCGGGCTGAATGGCTTTGACAAATTTAATGACTTCCATCGCTAAAAACGACTGGTCGATGGCAAAAAACAATTTGCCGAAATATTCTGCCCACGCAATCTGAACTACGCCGGGAAGAATCGGGTAAGTTGAAAAATGATTGGGGAAATAAATCAAATCTTCAGGAACTTTAAGTGTCAGCTTAACGGTATTGAGCTTTATACAAACACCTTGAACCTGGGGCAATCTTTGGTTATCGGTATCCAGCAGCGCATTTAGAAGATACTGGTCAATTTTACCTTGCGTCGTCAATGGCATACTGTCCAGAAACAGCCATTTTCTGGGTAAAACAATGCTATCAAACCATTGATAAAGCGATGCACGCAGTTGCCTGATTAAAGCATTCCTGCCCTCGATTTTTAGAGTGTTACTACCTGCCTCAGTCAATACCACCGCTGCACCGACCACATCCCTGCTTTTTGTTATGGCGACGGTAAATGCCTCAGCCACCCAAGGCGTTTCAGCCAAGCGCCGTTCCATTTCAGATAAAGACAGGCGCTTTTCTTCTATTTTAACAATGCGATCCGCCCGTCCATGCATGATAAACAGGCCATCGTCTTGTAAACTGATCTGGTCATCCAATTGAAAAGGCTCGTTTTCTTCGCCCTTTGCAAAAGGGATAATTTGTAAATAAGGCGAAGACAATTGCCAGCAGTCATCCAAACAGCTTAAACGTAACCCGTCAAACAACTGCCAGGCCATCTCGAACTGTCGCCAACCGATGCCACCAGTTTCCGAACTACCGTAAATTTCAATCACCTGCTGTCCGCTATTGGCATTAATCTGCTGCCTGGCCACTTCGTTCAAGGCGCCGCCCGAACTGAAAATAACGCTTAATCCGGCGATACCGATCCACGGTGAGTTTTGATCCAGACGTTTTAGATGAGCCGGACTGGCAACCCAACAGGCAGCACCCGTCTGAATAGCATTGACCAGCGTTTCAGGATTAATATAAATCGGACTGTGAAAACATCGGCCTGTCGATAACGGCCATAAAATACGAAATAGCAGGCCGTAAATATGCTGATGACTGACTGTTGCCAAAATCTCGGCAGACCCAAGAAGCTTTCCCCACTGCTTTTCCAGCGCAGTGATTTCAAGCTGGAATTGAATCAAATGCTTTTCTATCGGTTTTGGTTGCCCGGTAGAGCCGGACGTAAAAATCACCAGTTGAGTTTCTTCCAGGTTTAATGGCGATAATGGCAAAGCCAAAGTGTCTAAAGCGTCTGTTGCCGTTAAATAATAATCAAACGGATTACTTGCATCCCAATCGCCTATTAACCGACAATTATATTGCTGAAGTTGCTGCGCAGTACCGGGCCGGTTATTGCCGGCAATCCAGACCTGCTTTCCGGCATGAAACAACGCGAATAACAATACGGCAAAAGGATAAGCATCTTCAGTAAATAAAGCATAACGCTGAAACGGTTGGGCTTGCAGTTGCCTGACCCAATACTTTACCGCCGCATAAAAATCATCAGCATGATAATAACGCCCGGCATGAAAGGCAATTGGAGTAGTAAAATCCCTTCTTATCAGCACGCAGTCTGACAAGGCAATATTTTCATTTGACATGTTTACGGGTTTTCATCCTGACTATATATTCCCCTATGAATAAAATACCCATTAACACGTAGGCAATAAAACCGTTATATAAACTCCAGACTTCAAAACTGCTCCACAGCGCTGTTGCCAAGGCAATACTCCCATTGACAATAAAAAATACACACCAGATCTGGGTAACCCGCCGCGTGTAAATAATGCCTTCCGGCGGCAAATAGGGATGCTGAATTCTGGCCAGGCGTTCAACCAAACTCGGCGGCGACAGTAAGCTCCATGAAAATAGCAACAACATCGCCGCATTAGCGATAGCAGGATAAATCCGTAAAGTGAGCAACTCATTGCTCCAAATTGCAAAGCTACAATAAACCATACCCATCATTAACAACGGACAACTCCAATGCTTAATGGCGTAACTGGCAATCAGTCTGATACCGAGTAAAACCAATAAAACGCTCGCTATTTTCCATGGCTCCAAATAATGCATGCCAAAATAAACAGCAAATGGATAGAGCATGGTCAATAGACCTATGACACTGTTTATTATTATGCGCATACTAATGATAAACAACAGCCATAGCGACTGCTTGCCCTGCAAGGTCACTAATCATGGAGCATACTGTAAACGGCTTCAACCACATCGGAGATAGTGCGAGCGCTCTTGAAATCTTCGGGTTTAACCGATTTTCCGGTCATTTCCTTAATCCGCACAATCATATCGACGGCATCAATACTATCGAAATCAAGATCTTGGTATAAGCGTGCTTCCAGCGTAATCGCTTTTTCATCGACTTCAAACATCTCGACCAAAATAGTTTTAATAGCACTTAAAATTTCTTCACGATTATTCATGATCGCGTTAACCCTGCACTGATTTAATATAATCGGCCAAAGTTGAAACGGAAGAAAAAATCTTTACGACATCTTCTTTTTCAGCCTCAATTTTTACATTGTATTTTTTGCGGATAGCCAACCCCAGCTCCAGTGCATCTATTGAATCGAGCCCCAGCCCCTCATTAAAAAGCGGTGCATGACTATCTATATCGGCAACACTGATATCTTCAAGATCCAGTGCATCGATAATCAATTGCTTTAATTCATTTTCCATAGTTTTTATAGCGTTCTCTCTGTTGCGTAAAATAATCCTGCAAGTACTGGTTAAAACGGCGTACAGCAATTGATTTAGGTTGTATTAAAAGAAATTCATCCAGGGCAATATCATCCCCTACGTGCATCACCAGATGAAAGCGACGCTCCGGGATTTGATACCATGGCTCGGCTTTCGTTAAGGTACTCGGGTAACATGAGAGTGTCACCGGCGTTACGATTTTATTGGCCTGCAACGCTATCGCAGCGGCTCCCCGCTGAAAAAGGCACGGCTTGCCTGGCACGGAGCGTGTTCCTTCCGGAAAAATAATCATGGTGCCGCCTGACTGTAGCCACTCGACACAATCAGCTATCATTTTCTCAGGATCACTGTTACTGATATAGCCGGCATTGACTATCCCCCCGCGCATAAAGGGATTACGCCACAGACTTTCTTTAACAATGCAGTTTGCCTGTTTAATACGACTGATTAAAAAGACAATATCGACCAGCGTTGGATGATTAGCCATGATCAGTTGTCCCGGACGATTAAGTTTTTCCAGGCCATTTATTTCGTAAGTCATAATCCCGATTCTGTGCATGAGACCAATAAAAATATAAAAACTGTATTGGACAACGCACTGCCCCCTGCTTACCTTCTGCAAATGATTTCCCGGCAACACTGACAGCACCGGAAAAACCAGCAACCACAACAACAAACCGCCCATGGCGAAGATAAAAAAGCTAAAACCTGTTGCAAAAAGACGCCAGCCATAGCTTAATTTTTGGATTATTTTTTGTGCCATATCCAGCTATGCTCCTGATTACCCAAGCTTAATGATCGCTCTTTAGCAAGAAGAAATTTTAAAAACAGTTGTAATTGTACAGGATGCTCACCATCTTCACGAGATTGTGTGCAACGGTCAAACTGTAAAGGCAAACCATCGCCGACCAAGGCAATTCTTAATGCAAGTACACAAGGATTAGGGCTGTTGAGATTAAAAGGGGAAATGGGATAAAAATCAGCAATGGGCTCATCGTATAAAATAATCAAGACTTCGTCAGCACCTTCATGAAGCATACCGAGCGCTTCAATAAAAGCGGGGGCAATACCTTCCTGTCCTGGAGCAATAACGGTTATTTCCTGAGTGTTACGATAAGCAATAGAAAACAGGCCGGCGATAGCATTATGTACGGACAGGCTAAAAGCTGTCGGAGAAAGCTCATGACCTGCCTGAATCGTTTGAAGCATGGTTAATGATTTACATATTTCACCATGTGCAGAGCTAAACACGACGGGGAATGTTTTTTCTCCATTGATGCATTGATCAGCGACATTAAAAACAGCTCTGGCCAATGGCGTTAATCGGCGCCGTAGCATTTTAGGTACGCACTCTGGTACGACAGAGTTGCCAAGTTCCATCAACCTGTCATCTCTGGCACTAAAGCCCGGAGCCCATGCGCTCCATTGACACAAGATAAAATCAGACATCATCACTCATTACATCACATTACATTACAGTGTTGGTATTTTCATTTAACAAGTAACATCGCTGGTACTTGCCGGAAGTCTGAAATAATTAGTTAACTCTGCAAGCCAGACAAGCGATTAAATATAATTGGCTTTAAACTATTCACTGGGGTGTTCCTGTTCTTCAGTAACCGAGTTGACGACTCTTTTTGTACCCCTGCCGATAGCTTGAAAAGTATTACGCGAGCCATGACCAATGTCTGTTGTTACATTTTTTGTTGTCTGGCCGATTGACCGACCCGCTTCTTTAAATTCAGCGCAAGCGACCAGCAGGCATAACATCGTCAGGCCTGTAAAAAATTTTATAACTACGTTGACCATGTCATCCTCAAACTTTCTATAAACGTTGACGTTGTAACTTATTCAGCGTTAACGGAATATGAACAATGACCAACAACTCACAGGGAACAGAAAAAAAGCCTGCAACAAGACCCACAAAAATATACCTTGGCACACACCTGTAAGGCACATAATTAAAAACTCAACTAAATACCATAACATTCATCAACGATAAGCCTGTAAAATCCCACAAAATAATTTCATGGATCATAACGCCAGAATTTTAAAGCAATCACAATGACTATTCATTGCCAACCTACTTGGCCCTGTTTTTAGTATGCTCTTAAGCAGGCCACAACAATAAACGGAACCAGTCAAATGTGTAAAGTTATTATCATCGGCGCAGGGCCTTCGGGCAGTATCGCCGGAGCATTATTACATAACAGCGGCCATCAGGTCACCATTCTCGAGCGTCAGCAATTTCCACGCTTCAGCATAGGCGAAAGCCTGCTGCCGCAATGCATGGAATTCATCCAGCAGGCTGGTATGATGGATGCCGTTGTTAATGCCGGTTTTCAGTTTAAAAATGGTGCATTCTTTGCTTACAAAGACCAGCACACGGAGTTTAATTTTGAAGACAAATTTACCGCTGGTATTGGCACTACATTCCAGGTTCAACGTGGCCGATTTGATGAAATACTTGCCAATGAAGCCGTTCGAATGGGCGTTGATATACGCTGGCAGACAGAGGTAACTGCCGTTGATTTTTCAGGCGACAAACCAAAACTTGACGTACGTGATTTATCTGGTGAGGTAACAACCTATGAGACTGATTTTGTCCTCGATGCCAGTGGTTTCGGACGTATATTGCCGCGTTTGCTGGATCTGGAATCGCCATCCGGTTTTCCGGTCAGAAAAGCCTTGTTTGGGCATATTGAAGATCGTATTGATGATGCGCAGTTTGACAGAAACAAGATACGGATTACCGTTCATCCCGCGCATAAAGATGTTTGGCTATGGTTAATTCCATTCAGCAATGGCCGCAGCAGTGTTGGTGTTGTCGCACAAGCTGATTTTTATCAGTCATGGGATTGTAACGATACTGCCCTGCAAGACATCATCAACCAGGATGAAAGCTTGCGTGCATTACTAAAAAATGCCGTATTTGATGAAAAGATCAATACTATTACCGGCTATGCAGCTAATGTAAAAAGTTTGTATGGTAAAGGCTACGCCCTGCTTGGCAATGCCGGTGAATTTCTGGATCCGGTATTTTCATCCGGTGTAACGATTGCAATGAAATCAGCAAGTCTGGCGGCGGCTGTTCTGGATAGACAATTTAAACAGGAAGCCGTGGACTGGAACACCGACTATGCCATCCCGTTGCAACGCGGTGTTGATACTTTTCGGGTGTTTGTCGATGCCTGGTACGACGGGCGTTTTCAGGATGTGATTTTTCACCAAAAACAGCAACCAAAAATCAAAACGATGATTTGTTCAATACTCGCAGGCTATGCTTGGGATGACGCTAATCCTTATGTAAAAAACGCCCGTTCCAGACTGGATACACTGGTCGAGTTATGCCGCGCGAATTAAAAAGCCGTTTAAAAACGACTACCACTATCCATAAAGGCATTACGCAAGAACTCAAAAAATTCATGGGCTTTATAGTCACTTGGTTTTTTCGCATTTTCACACCGCCTTTATTTCGAATAAAGTTTGATTGGATTCGTGACATTTTTAAACAACTGCCAATAGCTTTAATAATCCTGGCCTGCCTAAGCAGTTGTGCATTATTAACCCATCCAGAAGAGTCTGAATCAGCTAAATCAATACCCATGGCATCACCTATAAGCCCTGCCAGGCGTGTTATGCAACAAATAACGGCATCCTGGCCAGGTCGGCAGGAAACACTAATTTGCGTACTGGAGCTTGATAGTAAACACGTTGCGATAGCGGGATTAAGTAACGAAGGCCTCAGCCTGTTCAATTTAAACTATGACGGCAAATCGTTAACGCTGAATAAAAGCCCGCTATTGCCGGATAGTTTTTCCCCCGAACTTATCATCAAAGATCTGCAACTGGTTTACTGGCCACAGGCCGAATTACAAAAAATATTGCCTCGCTATTGGCGCCTGGAAGCTGATAGCCAACATCGGCGCTTGTATTACCACAATGAACTACGCGTTGACGTTGATTATTTACAGCCTCACAGCCTATGGGCTAAAGAAGTGAAGGTAACCAACCATCACTACAACTACTATTTGCACATTAAAACGGTTAATTATGAGTCTTTACCTGAATGATTTAGGCTTGTTATGCGCGGCCGGAAATTCCAGGCCCGAAGTCTTAAAACGCTTGTTGGCCGGCGATCGTTCCGGCTTAATCGCAACAGATGCCTTCGGACCTGCAACCATCGTCGGACAGTGCACAGATGAACTGCCTGAAATAGATCCCCAATACTCTATTTATCAGTGCAGGAATAACCAGTTGTTACTGGCGGCGTTAAACCAGATCAGAGCGACCGTAGACAAGGTGACAGCTAAATTTGGTTCCAACCGCATCGGTATTGTACTGGGCACAAGCACATCCGGCGTCAGAAGCACTGAACTGGCATTAGCTTATCTGGCTGAACACGCATCATTACCGGACAATTTCCATTATAAACAACAACAAATGGGTGCAGGTGCCGATTTCCTTGGCGCCTATTTGGGCTTGACCGGCCCCGCTTACACCATTTCCACAGCCTGTTCATCCAGCGGCAAGGCTTTTGCTTCGGCTCGTCGCCTGATTAATCTTGATTTATGCGACGCTGTCATTGTCGGTGGCGCCGATAGCTTATGTAATCTGACTATTAACGGCTTTGCCGCGCTTGAATCTCTCAGCACAGGCTACTGCAAACCGTTTGGCAAACATCGCAACGGCATTAATATCGGCGAAGCGGCAAGTCTTTTTGTCCTGAGCAAAGAACCAGGGCCGGTAGCATTACTGGGTATAGGAGCCAGTAGCGACGCCTATCATTTTTCCGCACCCGACCCGACCGGCACGGCTGTCATTACCGCTATCAAGAAGGCCTTGAACGATGCCGGAAAGCAGCCAAATGAGGTCGATTACCTTAATTTACATGGTACGGCTACCGTGTTAAACGACAGGATGGAAAGCAAAGCCGCCAATGCAATATTCGGTTCCAAAGTTGCAGCCAGTTCCAGTAAAGGCATGACCGGTCATACCTTGGGGGCGGCCGCCGCTTTGGAGTTGGGTTTTTGTTGGATGCTACTGGCTGAAAATGAACAGGGGGCATTAATTCCCAATATTAACGATGATGAGTCTGATAAGGGCTTGGCACCGCTAAATCTGGTTAAAAAAGGCGATAAGCTGGAGCGTAGTATTAATGTCTGCCAAAGCAATTCCTTCGCGTTTGGCGGCAACAATTTGTCTATTATCATCGCAAGAACATAAGACTTTACTGGTTTTTGAATACCAAAAACTACTGTACGCCAAGTATTTGTTATACTTGGCAGATCATCTACATAGGAAGTTACTAATATACCCAAACAATAACTTATTGGAAGATACCTAATCGTAACCGGGTTACTGTATAGTTATAAAATGCCCATATAAGTAGAGAAATTAATCAAATCCTGAGGAGCTTTAGCTTGATAGATTGTACTGATATTGCGGAACTTATCCCGCATAGCGGCTCCATGGTATTGTTGGATCGAATTATTGACTATGATGAATACACGCTATCGGCCGAGTTGGTTGTTCGTGATGACGGCCTGTTCGGTAACCATAAAACGGTACCGGCATGGGTAGGTATCGAATATATGGCACAAGCAGTAGCCGCTTATGGAGGCATCAAGTCGAAACAGTCAGGAGAACCAATAAAACTGGGGTTTTTACTTGGCACACGTCTTTATACCAGCAATGTCGACAGTGTTAACGTTGGCTCTACGTTGACAATACAGATAAAGAGTATTATACAAGACGAAAAACTCGGGGTTTTTGATTGTAAAATCCATGGAATCGGCATTGAAATCAGTGCAAACCTCAATGTTTATCAACCTCTCATAGAAACCAGGCAAAAAACCGGATCATGAAAAAAACAATTTTAGTCACCGGTTCCAGTCGAGGTATAGGTAAAGCTATTGCGTTATATCTGGCCAAACAGGGCTTTGATTTGGTGATCCATTACCGTAGCCAACAAGCACAAGCAGAAAATGTGATCGCCGAAATTGAACAGCTAGGACAATCAGCAAGATTATTACCATTCGATATTGCCAACCGTAGCCAATGCGCCGAACAAATCAATCAGGATATTGACATTTACGGAGCTTATTATGGCGTGGTCTGCAATGCCGGCATTACCGCCGACAATGCCTTTCCGGCACTGACCGGAGAAGAATGGGACAGTGTGATACACACCAACCTTGACAGTTTCTATAACGTATTGCAGCCGGTCATTATGCCGATGATCAGAAGGCGGCAGCCTGGGCGTATCGTCACCTTGTCGTCAGTTTCCGGTATTATTGGTAACCGTGGCCAGGTTAATTACAGCGCAGCAAAAGCAGGTATTATTGGCGCCACCAAAGCACTGGCTCTGGAACTGGCGAAACGCGAAATTACCGTCAACTGTGTAGCGCCGGGATTAATTGCAACGGACATGATTAATGAACTGCCACTGGATGAAATCAAAAAAATGATACCGGCACGCAGAATTGGTAATCCTAAAGAAGTTGCCGCCGCAGTCGCTTTTTTAATGTCAGAAGATGCCGGTTACATCACCCGACAAGTAATATCAGTCAATGGTGGTTTATGTTAAAGCGTGTGGTCGTGACCGGAATGGCCGGCCTTTCACCAATCGGCAACGACTGGCAACAAGTTGCAGCACAACTGAAAATACAGTCTAACGGCATTCAATTTATGCCGGAATGGGAAAACTATATCGGCCTTAATACCCGTTTAGGTGCACCTGTTGATTTTATCAAGCCGGCACATTATTCCAGAAAAAAAATCCGGAGCATGGGCCGTATCGCGCTAATGGCGACTTATGCGACAGAACTGGCGCTGATCGATGCCGGTTTGTTAAATGATCCTTGCCTTAATAACGGGCAAACGGGCATAGCCTATGGCAGTTGTGCAGGCAGCTTTGAGGCCTTGGCGGAATTTGGCAACATGCTGCTCAACCACACGGTCAACGGCCTTAATGCAACGTCCTATATAAGGATGATGGCCCATACAACACCCGTTAATATCGGTCTTTTTTTCGGTATTAACGGTAGGATTTACACCACATCCAGTGCCTGTACTTCAAGCAGCCAAGGTATAGGTTATGCCTACGAAGCCATTAAACATGGCTACCAGAAATTAATGGTGGCTGGTGGTGCCGAAGAACTTTCTGCCGCTGAAGCTGCCGTATTCGATACCCTGTTTGCCACCAGTATTCGTAACGATACACCGGAAAAAAGTCCAAGACCGTTTGACCGTGATCGCGATGGCTTGGTCATAGGCGAAGGTGCAGGAACGCTGATTCTTGAAGAACGCGAACATGCGCTGGCCCGTGGCGCTCATATTCATGCCGAACTAATCGGTTTCGGAACCAATTCAGACGGCCTGCATGTAACCCAGCCGGACCAACACAGCATGGAAACCGTAATAAGCCTGGCTTTGCAGGACGCTCAGCTGGATGCATCAGCTATCGGCTATATCAGTGCTCACGGCACAGCGACCGTGCATGGCGATGTTGCAGAAAGTCATGCTACGGCAGCCGTATTTGGTGCCAATACCCCCATCAGTTCGCTAAAAAGCTTTACCGGTCATACGCTGGGAGCATGCGGAGCACTGGAAGCATGGGTTGCAATCAACATGATGAATGAAGGCTGGTTTCATGCCACTGCCAATCTTGAAAACATAGATCCTGCTTGTGCACCATTGGATTATATTAAGGACAAGATTCGGCTGTTAAATTGCAAGTATGTTATGAGTAATAATTTTGCTTTTGGCGGTATAAATACGTCGTTAATTTTTAAACGGGGCAATGACTAATACCTATGTCGGCCTGATTGAATTGAATAGCAATAACAAAAAACTATTTTAAAAAAAGACAAATTATAAAATCTACTGATTAGTATTTTGAAATGCCAAAAATTATTCATAAGATACACATATTATTCTTTAAGAAAGATCGAAAATACCGTTTCAAGGAAATAAAAGATTGAATTATTCGGTTAAATTCCCTATGCTTAGTTAGATTAAATTTTAATCAAATATAATAATTTCCTGACCAAGAGATCAGCTGATCTCTTGGTTTCCACACCATCAGAGGTCACTATGAAAAAATCATTAGGTACATTAGCAGGTATCGTTTTAATCGCTTTAAGTGGATCAGCATTGGCTGACGAACAACTTGAAATTGGTCAAAAAATTTATGACCGTGCTTTTGGCCGTGGTTGCGGTACTTGCCACGATATCGCTTCAAACCCACAGTTAAGCGCCAACATTAAAGCGGGTACTTTGGACAGAGCGTCATTTGAAAAAGTTCTGAAAGAAGGCAAAGGCGGCATGCCAAAAGCTATCGAAGAAATCATGAAAAACAAAGCTGTTGTAAAAGCAGGATACGGCGAAGATCAAGCTGTTGATGCCTTATATGCTTATATCAGCAGTAAGTAATATACAGTAAAGCAATACAAAAAAGCCGCCCCGGTCGATGATTGGGGCGGCTTTTTTATGGGCGAATATAATTTCAGGGCTACCAAAGAGGATTTCCCGGCATTACTTTTTACCTAAATAATGTTTGATAGTTGCTTTATAAGGCAGGCGATAACGATTTTTAAACCAGATACCACCAACTGCCGCCAGCATCAGCCCACAAGAAGCAATGGTCAGATAAACAAGACGCTTTAACTCGGACATTTCCTGCATTAATTGCTCATTAGGAATAGTTGTCGCTTTCAGTTTTTTAACAGGCTCTGAGTAAGAGCGCAGGACTTTAATATCATTCTTTAAGTCTTCAATCGTACCCAAGGAACTGGCAACCGAGCCAAGTTGAATACTTTGTTCCAATGCTCTTAATTTACTTTCAATTGAACCACTAACCAAGCCAACAAACTGCCCTTTCAAGGTATTAACTTCAGCAGATAACACAGGATTCATTTCAGTAACAGTCACTTCAGCCTTTTTAAAACGGGTAAGGTCATTGGCAGGAAGGAAGAAAAAACCGGTGATAACAATAACGGTCATCAAGAAAAAAACCATTGCCATTAACCATCGATTCACATTCATCAAGCCTTGATGAGAAGGTATTCTTTGCAGAACCACAATATCTGATTTCGTCTCGTGTAACTTGCTCATTATTTACTTCCTCTCAAACCAGGTAACAACCAATATCCCGGCTGGATTATTATTATTTTTATAGCCTCAATGGCAATAAAACAACCATTCCGGCTACCTGAAATATGACTACATAAATTGGCACGACCAGCTTAAGCCGGGACAGATAACATCCCTTCAAGGGATGGTACCTGTAAATTCGTCCCGTTTTAAATGGATAGCCTAAAATTGCTTTTTTCTGTAGATCAAATTAACGCAAGCGTTTAGCGGCTGCTATACGCATTCTTAGCGCATTTAATTTGATAAAACCCTCGGCATCTTTTTGATTATAAGCTCCACCATCATCTTCAAAAGTGGCAATACTTTCATCAAATAAACTGTCGGTATCAGAAGCTCTGCCAACCACCACGACATTACCTTTATATAGTTTAAGTCTGACTTTACCATTCACGGTTTCTTGCGACGCATTAATCATGGTTTGTAACATAAGGCGCTCAGGACTCCACCAATAACCGTTATAGATTAATGATGCGTAACGTGGCATTAACTCATCTTTTAAATGCGCTACTTCCCTGTCCAAAGTTAATGACTCAATCGCACGATGAGCTTTTAACATGACCGTACCGGCAGGTGTCTCATAACAGCCGCGTGACTTCATGCCCACATAGCGATTTTCAACAATATCCAGGCGACCGATACCATTGTCACCTGCAATTTTGTTTAATTTTTCCAGAACCGTCGCCGGTGAACAAGCCACATCATCAATGGCAACAATATCGCCTTGTTGGTAAGTTAGTTCAATATAGGTTGCTGTATCAGGTGCAGCTTCCGGTGAAACTGTCCAGCGCCACATATCTTCTTCGGGTTCTGTCCAGGGATTTTCCAGAATACGACCTTCATAAGAGATATGTAGTAAATTGGCATCCATTGAATAAGGCGAGGTTTTGCCTTTTTTCTGCTCTACAGAAATGCCATGTTTTTCAGCATAAGCCAGCAGACTTTGTCTGGAGTTTAAATCCCATTCACGCCACGGCGCAATAACTTGTATATCAGGACGCAAGGCATAAGCACCCAACTCAAAACGCACCTGATCGTTGCCTTTACCGGTCGCGCCATGAGAAATGGCAGTAGCACCCGTTTCATTGGCGATTTCAATCAAGCGTTTGGCAATTAAAGGCCGTGCAATTGCCGTACCCAGCAAGTATTCGCCTTCATAAATGGTATTGGCACGGAACATGGGGAAAACATAATCACGTGCAAATTCTTCGCGTAAATCTTCAATAAAAATATCTTTTATACCGGCAGCCTTGGCTTTTGCGCGTGCTGGTTCAACTTCTTCGCCCTGCCCTAAATCTGCCGTAAAAGTGACAACCTCACAGGCATAAACATCCTGTAACCACTTAAGAATAACGGAAGTATCCAAACCTCCAGAATAAGCCAGTACAACTTTGTTGATTTTTGACATAACGCCTTCGTGTTCCAAGTTAAAAATGTTTCAAATTATACCTGAAAACAAGCCATCGGCAGTAGCGATGGATAACGTAACCCGGAAAATTTTTGTACTTGATAGTCAATCCGGGACTTGCAAAAAAAATAAATCGAGCAAATCTTGTTGCCTTTTTAAGCGAATAAACCCTGTGGCGAAGCCTCTCAAAGAATGATCTAATTTACGCCGCACGGCTAAATATTTTTCACACAATAGACTTTCAAGGCAAAAACAATCGATTCTTGGGATCGTCAAGACGATGACGACCCCAAGAATCTATACATTACGATTTATACTTATGGTGATTATCGCATGGCGTCCAAAATGGCATTACCCATTTCGGTCGTTCCACATTTTGATTGCGGATTAAGGTCTTGGGTAACAAACTTGCCTTCATTAACCACTTTTTCAACCGCATTTTTAATGCGTGCTGCAGCCTGGGTTTCGCCCAGATGATTCAACATCATCACGCCTGCCATAATAACGGCAATCGGATTGGCCAGATTTTTTCCGGTTATATCCGGCGCGCTTCCATGCACTGCTTCAAATAGTGCCGCGTCAGCACCAATGTTGGCACCCGGAATCAAGCCCAGTCCACCGACCAGACCGGCCGTCAAATCCGATAAAATATCACCAAACATATTAGTCGTCACAACAACATCAAACTGCTGCGGATTCATAACCATGTGCATACAAGCGGCATCAACGATTTTTTCGTCGAACTGAATATCGGGATAACGCGCCGCCGTTTCTCTGGCAATATCCAGAAACAAGCCTTGGGTATATTTTAAAATATTGGCCTTATGACAAACGGTGACTTTTTGTCGATTATTATCCCGTGCATATTTAAAAGCATAATCGATAATCCGCTCTGAAGCCACTCGGGTGACTACGGCCAGACTTTCAGCGATATCTTTTTTAGGAGTAAGATAATGCTCAAGTCCGCAATACAGGCCTTCGGTATTTTCCCTGACAATGACAATATCTACATCTTCATAACGCGTTTTTATGCCCGGCCAACTTTTAGCCGGACGGACATTCGCATACAGTTCGTATTTCTGCCGCAAAGCCACATTAATACTTCTAAACCCCGTTCCCACAACAGTCGTCAACGGCCCTTTAAAGGCCAAGCGGGTTCTGTCAAACGATGCCAGGGTTTCATCAGGTAGCGGCGTGCCAAATTTTTCAAAAGCAGCCATTCCGGCATACGCTTCTTCCCAGTGAATTTTTACGCCTGACGCATCAATAATTTTTACGGCCTCATCTATAATCGAAGGTCCGATACCATCACCCTTTATCAACGTGACATTATGCATAATTATCTCCACAGTTTAATTAATACTTTTGCCAAACGGCTAAAGTGATTGTCTATATAAAACTTAAGGTGACCTCCAAAAATAAATATACCCCGGTGATGCAGGATTTTTGTTCACAACCAGACTGCAAAAAAGCTGCGTAACAGGCTACATAACTATTTTAACAACGCAGGAAATGAATAAAAAGACCCTCACGTTGAAATCTATTTTTCGCAGGAAATCACCCAAGTAAGGAATGATCTCAAAAGCCTTAATACCGTATTAAGGCCAATCGAATCACAAAAATATTCTAACACGTTGACTCTAACATAAACGACTGATGGCAATCCTATAACCATCAATTTATCAGCTAAATAATTTCAGCATCCCGTATCAGCTCAACTTTTACTTTGTCACCTATTTCAACGCCCTTGCATTCAGTGGGTAAAACCATGTAACAGTTGGCTTGACTCATCGAACTAAGTATATTTGAACCCTGCTTTCCCGATGATGCCACAAAAAATTCACCGTATTGATCTTGGCTTAATATTCCCCGCTGGTATTCCTGTCGTCCGGGAGCCTTTTTTAGTTTTGACGTACACGTTGCTGTTAATTGCCAAGGTTTTGAAACAGACACACCGGATAACTGTTTGAGCGCCGGCACTACCAAGTGTTGAAAAGTGACAATAACCGCCACAGGATTACCGGGTAGCCCAAAAAAATGACAGCCACCTATTTTTCCGAAAGCCAAAGGTTTGCCCGGCTTTATGGCGATTTTCCAAAAATTCACTTCGCCACAACGTTCAAGTATTTCTTTCACATAATCAGCCTCACCTACCGATGCACCTCCAGTAGTAATAACCACATCATGGTTTTTTGCAGCGTCAATAAAACGCTCTTCCAGTAACTGTTTATTGTCAGCAATCACTCCCATA
Source organism: Methylobacter psychrophilus (assembly GCF_025583945.1). GTDB lineage: Bacteria > Pseudomonadota > Gammaproteobacteria > Methylococcales > Methylomonadaceae > Methylobacter_C > Methylobacter_C psychrophilus. The sequence goes on along the minus strand of NZ_JAOEGU010000002.1, from coordinate 74,082 downwards.
TCCGTGACACAGTAACTGGCATCGGTTAATAACCCACTTAACGTATAACGGTTGCTGTCGTATATTTGTCCCGATGCCAATGGCAGGCCTAATGCCGTTAACTCATCTCCGGTAGAAAAAAAGGCTATCTTGACAGGCCGCTTCACGACCAATTGATCAATACCCGCTGAAGCCAATAATCCAAGATCAATCGCATTCAACTTTTTGGGAGCGGCACACAATAAACTACCCTGCTCGATATCTTCGCCGATCTCTCTGATATTTTGTCGCAAACGTGCCTTCGCTAAAAAATGTATCACTTGTCCTTTAACAAAAACCTGTTCTTGCATCACCACTGAGTCGGCTTCATCAGGCAATACTGCACCGGTAAAAATCCGGATACAGTGTCCTGCCGGTAAAGGTCCCTTAAAAGGACGACCTGCCCATGATGTTCCGGCTAAAGTCAGGGTAAAAGGTTGTTCATGGTGAGCATCCTGACTGGAAAAAGCATATCCATCCATGGCGGAATTTCTGTCATGAGGAATATTGATCGGTGAACAAACGGATTCTGATAGCACCCGCCCCAAGGCATTTTTTAAAAAAACATTTTCTGATCCTTCCACAGACTGCAAAGCCGCTTTAATTCTTGCCAAGGCCGCATCAACGGAGAGTAGAGGTTTTGGCTCCTGACTGCATAAGTCAATCATAAATGCCCCATAAATTGCTGTAAAATAAAATCGGCTATCATTTCAGGCCGATTGATGTCCAACCGGGTCAGAGTGTCCGGTATTTCCAGTACCTCATCAGAAGCAATAGCAATAATGTTTGGATCATTAGGGTAAAGCAACGACTTGTTAAGAGAAGGTCGATGCAATTCAATTTTAGGAAATTGCTCGGCTTTAAAACCTTCGACAAGAATCAGATCCAGTGCAGATTGATCAAATAATTTTAACTGGTCATCCAAGCGGGGTTCTTGTTCCGGGGTAATTTCAGTAATCATTGCACGACGATGCGTTGATACCAGCATAACAGGTGAAGCCCCTGCTTCTCGTAAGCGGAAGCTGTCTTTTCCTGGCTGATCTATTTGAAAGCTATGATGACTGTGTTTAATTAAACCGATACGCAAGCCATGCTGTTTTAAAATCGGGATTATTTGTGTCAGTAACGTCGTTTTACCCGTGCCGCTAAAAGCAGCAAAACCTAATATGGGGACATGAGCATTTTGCATGGCATTCAATTCATCAGACTGTTATCGTGGAATGCCTTATTCTAAGGTATTATTGAGAAAGGATCATTAATCCTGGAGAAAAAATTGATTCGAATTTATTTAATTCTGTTACTGGTGATCATTGCCTTTTTTGGCTTGCGTGCATTTCTAAAAGCTTCACCCTCCGTACTGGCAAAATATGCCAGAATTTCATTGTTGGGTATCATTGGTGTGGCATTACTTTATTTAACGGCAACCGGACGCTTAAATTGGCTATTTGCGTTGCTGGGTTTGGCTGTTGCTTATCTGTTCAGATTGATGCCGGCATTACTGCACTATGCACCCCAATTGCAACGGTTATGGCAAGAATTTTCCGGCTCAAAACAAAACTCATCACAACAGCAGGGTGATGCCAGTGCGAAAGGAAAAATGTCTATTGAAGAGGCTTATGAAGTCTTGGGCTTAAAACCCGGCGCATCGGAGCAAGACATCATTCTCGCTCACCGTAAGTTAATGCAAAAAATACATCCTGACCGTGGCGGCTCCGATTATTTGGCTGCGAAAATAAATTTAGCCAAAAAGATTTTATTGAAAAAAAAATAATCCATGTATTTCTGCTATTCAAAACTCCATTTTATTGTCATCCTGATAGTATTTGCTGTATTAACTGCCTGTACAACAGAAGGTTATTACGCCCCGGTAATGACTAATAACAATGAATCTTTCGAAGATAGACAAGTTTTTTTACCCGGCAATCAGCCTTTAAATAAAAGTCACTTTATTACTACCAATGCTATAAAAAAACACCAGTCAACGGCCTATCAATGGCCCACTAATTCTAGCGATTCAGGTTCCCGCCATAACTTTCAACAACCGACCCTCTGGAACAAAAAAGCACATCCAGCAACTCTATCGGCAGGATTAAAAAATACCAAAAAGAGCATTTCCACTAAAAAACAGCCCGCTAAACTCGACACTGTAAAAAAAAAGAAAGCTTCACAAAAAAAAACAATTACCTCAATCAACGATAAAAAAAATGCCACGCTAAGCTTTGGCTGGCCCATTAAAGGCAAGGTTTTAAAAAGTTTTTCTCCCTCTCATAATAAAGGCATTGATATAGCAGGCAAGCAGCAACAACCGGTAAAAGCGACTGAAGCCGGAACCGTTGTGTATGGCGGGCAAGGCCTGATTGGCTTCGGTCAATTACTGATTATCAAACACAATGCTGTTTATTTAAGCGCTTATGCCAATAATAGCCAGCTCTTGGTCAAGGAAGGACAATATATACAGAAGGGACAAATTATTGCAGAGGTGGGTAAGGCCGGAATCAAGCACTCATCTTTGCATTTTGAAATAAGAAAAAACGGCAAACCTGTAGACCCGCTAAGCCTCTTACCTCGAAAATAACACTCATGCTATTAACACCACGTCAATAAGTATAATTACTTAAGTAATAATACCTAAGTAGTTGTACCTATTGTGATGCCGGGTAATCCATGGAAAAATCATCATCAACGCAATTGATGTGTTAAATGAAGCAATAAGACCATACGCTCTAAAATATCGGCTAATTTATGCTTCGATAATGTCATCCTTAGGCTACTCTCAGGATGAAACACATCGGTTTTAAAGTGATCATGATACTTAATGCGCATTTCCTAAGCTAATCAACCAGGAAGTTAATATGATGAATGAAGCATTAGACCAAGCACACGATCAAACAGCTATTTTGTACCATGGCGATTTGTCTTTTGACGACGAAGATCTTGATGATGACGACATAGCAGACGTTATACCTAAAAAGCAAGGAACACTATCGGCTAAAACCAGTAATAACAGTGAATTTGATGCAACCCGAACCTATTTGAATGAACTTAGTCAATCCAAGCTATTGACAGCCGACCAGGAAAAAATCTATGGCACCCGAGCCCTGCAAGGAGATCAGGTTGCCCGTAAGATTATGATTGAAAGTAACCTGCGCCTGGTCGTAAAAATTTCCTACCGTTACCTGAATAAAGGCTTGCCTTTATTAGATTTGATTGAGGAAGGTAATTTGGGATTAATCCGCGCAGTTGAAAAATTCGACCCTGAAAAAGGTTTTAGATTTTCAACTTATGCAACATGGTGGATAAGACAAACTATTGAAAGGGCTATTATGGATCAGACTCGAACCATTCGTTTACCTATTCATATTGTCAAAGAAATGAATACTTACCTTAAGGCCCAGCGCCATTTGGTACAAACTCTTGAGCATGAACCCAGCGCCCAGGACATTGCTGATTATATGAATAAACCGCTGGACAAAGTTGAAAAGATGCTCAAACTTAATGATCGGGTGATTTCAGTTGATGTACCGGGAGCCCAGAATATTGAAAATCCTTTAATTGACTCCATTTCAGATACTTATGTTTTGGCACATGACGAGCAAATACAGAAAGACTGCATGAAAAAAAATATTACCCAATGTGTGCTTGAACTACCTGAAAAGCAACGTGAAGTAGTTTGCAGACGCTACGGTATTTGCGGTTATGAAGAAGCGACACTTGAGCAGGTAGCTCAAGAGTTGGATGTCACCAGAGAGCGCGTTCGGCAAATTCAAATTGAAGGCTTGAAGAAATTAAAAGAAATTTTACAAACCAACGGTTTTTCTTTTGAGTCCGTTTTTAATTAACAAAGGAGGCTTGCAACGGCCAATCCTTATAATTAAAAACCTGACCATGGTTTCGTACCATTTCGCAGTCATTGGGTGAGATCTCGCCAATCACCCATTGGACTGCGTTAAAGGTACCAACCAACAACACGCCATCATCCGGAAAGCCCTTGTCTACCGGTGTGTAAATAGCCGCTGCCCCGACATTAACGTCAACAGCTTCGGACCATAACGCATCGCCTACCAGAGAGGCTTGAACAACATAACACTGATTTTCCAGCGCCCTTGCCTGACAAGCTATTTTAACGCGATGGTAACCTGCCCGTGTATCGGTACAACTGGGTACTAAAATCAACACACATCCCGCTTCGGCCTGAGCTCTTGCCAGCAGTGGAAACTCACTATCATAACAAATATTAATGGCAATTTTCCCGTATGGGCTATCAAAACACTTTAATTCCTTGCCGCCTTTAATTAACCATTGTTCATTTTCAAAACGAGTCATCATTAATTTATCCTGATAATCAAACTGACCGTCAGGCATAAATAAATAAGCGCGGTTCCTATAAATTTCAGCATCGATACGCACCGGAAAGGTACCGGCCTGAATAATGCACTGATATTGTTGCGCTAACTGGCTAAACAACGTCATAAAATTATCATGCAATGACTGCATGGCCTCTAACTGCTGACTTAATGATGAATAAACTTTTTGGCCGAATAATGATGCCAGCTCCATACTGAAATATTCAGGGAATACTAAAATCTTTGCCTCTTGCGTCCTCGCTTCGACAACCCAGCGTTCAATTTTTTGTTGATAAGCCTCCCAATCTTCCAAAAAACTGATATTGTACTGAGCCGCTGCAATTTTAACGTTCATCTTTAAGCCAAAAAATCATCGGTTTAGCAGTTTCTTGCGTGTCATCCAAATCCTTCCAGAGATAAGTGGTATTAAGTTCCGGGTGTTTAACATAGCCACGTTTGTTCCAAAACATATCCAATGGAACATAATTTTCCGGACGGCACGGATGATCGACAGGCCTTTCTACGCAACAAAAAGTAAGCGTTTTAAAACCACCCAGATCTTTGGCATGTGCTTCTCTCTCCTCAAAAAACCGCACCCCCAAACCCAAGCCACGATAGTTTTTATTTAACACCGACTCACTACAATAAAACACTTCATCAAGCGGGTAACCCTGCTCAAGAAAAGGCTTTTTAATCGGGTCGGTTTCATATTGCATGGGGATGGCGGTCGAAGCACCTACCACTTTATCGCCATCAAATGCCAAGACAACAACGCTTTCAGGTATATCAATATAGAGTTGCAGATATTTTTTTTCATAATCATAATCCCCGTCATACAAGTAAGGAAAATCACGAAACACTTCAATTCTTAAGCGCGCAAGTTCGGAAATATAACGATGCAGCGCTGCGCCGCTGTATCTTTCAATGCGAATATCTTTGGCCATGGGGTTCTATCAAGGTAGGGGTAAAGAATATATTTTAGCCATTTTCGTAAGCTTATACAGTAATAATGTCGCCAATATTGCGCCACTGGTATCGGCAATCCAGTCAGCGCTATCCGACTCACGTCCAACAACAAATGATTGATGCCATTCATCTGATAAGCCATATAAACTGCAAAAGGCAATACTCAATAAAGCCCGTATAATAGGTGAATCAATCAAATGATTAAAACTGCGCCATGCCAACAATCCCATAATAAAATAGGCACCCGCGTGATAAAGCTTATCTTGATAGTCAAAACCAAAATCAAAAGGACTTTTAAGAGAGGATTGATCAGAAAGCCAGTAAATAAACAGGCAATAAAATAACAATAACGCGAAATCCAGAATTTTAATCATGCATCCGTAATCTATCAATAATGAAAAATATATTTAAATTTGCCGAAGCGTGTTTACTTCAAACCACTATAGACGAAAAACTGGCATTGACCCATCAGGCTTGGCAAACTCTGGAAAACGGTCAATTAAGCCTTTTATCTGAACAACCGGCATTGCCGATTGAACAGATAACGTTTCCTGACCGACCGATATTATTGCCGCCACGCGATATGCCCAAACGAAAGTTCGGCAGTACCGAAGGTATTGCAGCCTTCTTTCACGCCATTACTCATGTTGAATTTATAGCAATTTATCTGGCCTGGGATATGCTTTATCGTTTTCGCGGCCTGCCCGATCAATTTTATCAGGATTGGCTCCGTGTTGCTGATGAAGAAGCACAGCATTTTGAATTACTCAGCAAGCATTTGCAAGCCATGCAGATTAATTATGGCGATTTACCCGCCCATAACGGCTTGTGGGATCATGCCACGGATACCGCTGATGATTTACTGGCCAGATTAGCGATGGTGCCACGGTGTATGGAAGCGCGTGGACTGGATGTCACGCCTGCTGTCATCACCAAATTTACGCACTTGGGTGATAATGCCAGCGTCGCCCTATTAAACCGTATTTTAACCGATGAGGTAGGTCATGTAGAACGTGGATCATACTGGTTTAAATGGGTTTGCGAGCAACAAGGACTTGAACCTGAAGCTAAATATCGTCAGTTAATAAAACAATATTATAAGGGCGGCAAGCCAAAAGGCCCTTTTAACAGAGAAATGCGTATAATTGCAGGCTTCTCAAATGCTGAGCTGGATTGGCTGGAAAATACAACCCTATGAATACACATAAAATTTTTGACACCCCTCTTCTAGGCTTGGGATTTAGAGTTTTCTTTGCCTTGGCCGGATCATCGGCACTTATTTTAATCGTGCTTTGGAATGCTATTTTTAAAGGCACCTTAAGCGCTGAAAATTATTTTTCCAGCAGTTATTGGCATGCCCATGAAATGCTGCTGGGTTATTCCGTTGCCGTTATTGCCGGATTTTTATTAACCGCCGTTAAAAACTGGACAGGCAAACCCACGTTAACGGGCGATAAATTAGCGGGCTTGGCTTTGCTATGGCTGTATGGCCGGATATTGCCCTTTTATGCCGGTTTATTGCCGGATGCTTTTATTGCCTTGATTGATTTTGCTTTTCTGCCCGTTCTGGCTTATCAAATCAGCAAACCCATTATTCAGTCCAGACATTTCAAAAGCCTGGTTTTTATCGGCCTGTTATTGCTATTAACTTTGGGTAATGCTTTGATACATGCCCAAATGCTGGGATTATGCCAAAACACTGCATGGATCGGCATTCAACTGGTCGTTGCCATTATCATCATCATGATTCTGGTCATTGCCGGCAGGGTATTTCCGTTTTTTACCGAACGCGGTTTACATGGCACGCTGATCATAAAAAATCCGTTACTGGATGCTTTATCCATTGGCTCTGCCCTCGCTGTTTTTGCTTTGCAGCTATCAGCGGTTTCAGGCATGTTTTTAGCACTAACAGCCATTTTCGCTGTGGCAGTCAATAGTGCAAGACTCGCTGGCTGGTATGTCCAACGTATCTGGTATGTACCATTGTTATGGATACTTTATACCGGTTATGCCTGGATTATACTGGGCTTTATATTAACCGCACTGTCTGCCTATTCCTGGGTATTACCCTCGTTGGCCCTGCATGCGTTTACTCTTGGCGGCATCGGTGTATTAACGTTGGGAATGATGGCCAGAGTATCGTTAGGCCATACCGGCCGTGCTCTCAGAGTATCAAATGCCATGGCTGTCGGATTTGTATTAATTAATGTCGCCGCCTTGCTCAGGGTGTTGTTACCGCTCGCATTACCCAACTGGTACAACCTGATTATTTATGGCTCAACGCTATCCTGGCTGGCGGCTTTTTCTTTGTTTATGTTTGTCTATGCACCCATTTTAACCAGCGCACGAAGTGATGGGCAAGAAGGTTAAGCCCAATACTATTGACCTAAACTGTTCGCTGAGCGGAGCCGAAGCGGACATTACAACATACTGCCGGTTTCCAGAAACTTGATATGCATATCAAACGCATGATGTAAATCATGCGGTATGTGACCAGGCTTACAAGTAGATAAATACCGATACAGCGCATCCTTATACATCGGGTGCGCACAATTTTCGATAATGACTTTAGCCCGCTGGCAGGGCGACAGGCCTCTCAAATCAGCAATACCTTGCTCGGTAATAATCACCTTGACACTATGCTCACTATGATCAACATGGGCACACATAGGCACAATCGATGATATTCTGCCGCCCTTGGCTATCGAAGGGGCCATAAAAATGGACAGATAAGCATTACGCTCAAAATCTCCACTACCACCGATACCGTTCATTAAATCAGAACCTAACGCGTGCGAAGAATTGGCATGACCATAAATATCAAATTCCAGACCCACATTCAAAGCGATTACACCAAGACGCCTGATCAACTCAGGGTTATTTGAAATTTCCTGCGGCCTGAGAACAATTTTATCGCTAAAAAAGTCCATATTATCAAAAATAGTTTGCAGTTTATCGGGCGTAATCGTCAAACTGGACGCACTGGCTCCAATAACCTTGCCACTCAAAAGCAAATCAACAACCGAGTCTTGCAGGACTTCGGAAAATAGGGTGAATTTTGGAATATCGGGGTTTTTACCCAAGGTATTCATCACGGCGTTATTGATATTACCGACCCCACTTTGAATCGGCAAAAAGGCTTCGGGGATGCGCCGCAAGTTAAGCTCATTGAGTAAAAATTTTTCGACATTGTGCGCTATCTGTACAGAGGTCTCATCATTTTTTGTAAATGCTTCAATCTGATCTGGCTGATTGGTTTCGACAATACCCACTATTTTAGAGGCATCAACCTGCACATAGGGCTTGCCTATTTTATCCATCGTGCCATAAAGTGGAATAACCGGACGTTTGGGCGGACCGGGCAATGTGACGTTATCGGCAAACTCGGTAATTCGTGAGGAAAAATAACTGTTTCTTTCAATAATTATTTTTTTTGCATGCTCCAAAAAAGTGGGCGAATTGCCAATGCCCGACGTCAGAAAAACACGGCCATCGCTGGTGACATCAACCGCTTCAATCACTGCCACGTCTATCTCACCAAAAAATCCGGCACGTAACATTTGCGCAACCTCACCAAGGTGCATATCAACAAATTCAACTTCATTATTGTTAATGGCTTTACGCATACCTGATGCCGACTGATAAGGGGCACGCCATTTAATGCATTTTGCAGCCGCCAATTCGTCATCAGCTTGAGCACTCACAGAAGCCCCGGTAATCAAACGTATGGCAAAGTCTTCGCCTTTTTCATGTAAAGATCTGGCTCGCTGAGCCAAGGCTAATGGCAACACTTTTGGAGATCCGGCGGCAGTAAACCCGCTAAAGGCAACCATGTCATTATTGTTGATAATGCTGGCTGCTTCTTCCGGGGTTAATAGTGAATATTGGGTCATCATTTGATCCTGTTACTGGTAAGGAAAGCGCAACAAATAGTCCGCCACCGAATGTCGTTAAGTTAAGCGCCTCTTGGGAAGATAAACCGTTGGTTGAGCTCCGTCCACTGAGCGCCATTGGTCGAACTCCGTTGGCTGAGCGAACGGTTTAACTTAGTGACATTGATTCCCCACAAATTCACCGATTAAATCTGTTTATAATCGGTGGTAATTATTGCAGGGGTATTTGTGGCGAGTTACCTAAGACCTTATTTTCCAATGAAATTGGGTTTTCTCTTCTCAAAAAAAGCAGTCAATCCTTCGCTATAATCAAGACTGTCATAAACGTAGCGTCTAAGCCCTTGAATCCGCTCAAACTCATCCGGATTAATGGCATTTGCCTCACACAGGACACGCATTTCTTCTTTGATTACTTCGATGGCAAGCGGTGCTTTTTCACAGATCAACCTGGCAATGGCAAGAGTTTTAGCTTCCAACTCATCATCCGGAACACTATGGTTCAATATACCAATCTTTAACGCCTGTTCAGCAGTAATCGGAGTCGCGGTAAAAATAACTTCTTTCATTACATGTAAACCCGCATCGCGAATTAAATTATGAATACCCACAACATTATAAGGAACACCCAAGTTTACCGGCGTCATGGCAAAAGTGGATTTATCGCTGGAAATAACAATATCGGTACTCATGATCAATTCAAAAGCGCCGCCCCAGACACTGCCTTCAATCATGGAAATAACCGGTTTCGGATAGCGCTGAATGGTGCGTGTGAGAATGCGCAAAGGATCTTGATAGCTTAGCGGCAATGGATCGCGCTTGGCTTTTGGCAACTCACTGATATCATGACCAGAGGAGAATACTTTGCTGCCCTTGGGCGCTCGCAGAATAACACAACGAACCTCCGGAACATTTAAGTCTGCCAATGCTTTTAAAATATCTTGAATAAAACATTCGCTCAACGCATTCAATTTCTTTATATAATTAAACTCGATAATAGCGACCCTGTCTTTGAGTTCAACCTTTACAAATTCATAGTGATTCATTTCAAAACGTCATAAGTTAATTTTTCGACAATGTATTGACTAACAGTCTCTACGGCGTTTCGTGGAGAAAGCTGATTACTCTCCACACGGGCTTTAGCTTTACTATATAGCTCTTTAATATCCTGAGTGCTATAAATCATATTGATTACATTTTCCTCAATTTGCTGTTTCATCCAGCGTATATTTTGGCTTTTCCGTATTGACGCTACGACTCCATTAGGCTCCATAGTGGCATAAAATCTGTCCACGACATCCCAAATATTTTTTATTCCCGCATTATCTCTTGCGCTACAGGTTAATGCCTGTGCCTGCCATTGACTATATTTAGGCTTTACTATCTGCAACGCATTTTTAAACATACTCCGGGCAATTTCAGCCATCGCTTTATTATCGCCATCGCACTTGTTGACAATAATTAAATCCGCGACTTCCATGACCCCTTTTTTAATACCTTGAAGCTCATCGCCTGCCCCGGCAATTTGCACCAGACAGAAAAAGTCGACCACGTTAGCCACCTCAATTTCAGACTGACCCACACCCACCGTTTCAATAAATACAACATCAAAGCCCGCCGCATCCAAAAGAAAAGTCAGCTCTCTGGTTCTTCGGCTGGTCCCGCCCAAATGCCCGCCGGAGGGAACAGGACGGATAAAGGCGTTATACTCTCTAAGCAAAGTCGTCATTCTGGTTTTATCGGCAAGAATACTACCGCCACTAATACTGCTGCTGGGATCAATCGCAATAATAGCTACTTTTAAACCACTATTAATCAAATACATACCCAACACTTCCAACAGCGTGCTTTTGCCGGCACCCGGAACACCGGTAATACCGATTCGCCTGGCTTTGCCCACCAACGGCATTACTTTATCGATAATCTCGCCCGCCAGTTTATAGTGCTTGGGGTGCGTACTCTCAATGATGGTCATGGCCCGGGCAAGAATGGCTCTATTGCCATTTAAAATTTCTGCGACGATTTCATCGGCACTCATCGCATTAATCATTCTTGGTTCAAAAGCTCCATCGCTTCACGGACACACTTGATCATCTGCGTTCCCGGACCATAAATTTTGGCTACACCACGCTCCAGCAAATAATCGTAATCCTGTGGCGGAATCACCCCACCGACAATCACTTTAATATCGCCACGGCCAAACGCCTGCAATTGTTTAATCAACTCAGGTACCAGCGTCTTGTGTCCGGCAGCCAGAGAAGACGCGCCCACAAAATGCACATCATTTTCTACCGCCAGTTTGGCAATTTCTTCCGGTGTCGAAAACATCGGACTCAAATCAACATCAAAGCCAAAATCAGAGTACGCACTGGCTATCACTTTTGCACCACGATCATGTCCATCTTGCCCCATCTTGGCAATCAAAATCCGTGGACGCCGACCCTCGTTGTTAGCGTAATCATCAACCAACTGCTTAACCTCGTCAAACTCACAGGCTCCTTTTTCACTGTTATGATACTCTCTGGAAATGACACCCGTTACACACTCACTAGGCACCAAGTAACGACCAAAAACAGTTTCCATCGCATCAGAAATTTCACCCAGAGTAGCGCGAACACGAGCCGCGTCGATAGCTGCTGCCAGCAAATTACCACCCTCTTTGGCAACAACACGAATTTTCGCCAAAGTCTCTTTAACATCGGCACTGTTACGGGCGAGCTTAATCTGCTGCAAGTTGGCAATTTGCTCTTCGCGAACTGCTTGATTATCAATTTCCATAACATTAACGGCTTCTTCTTTTTGCAACTTGTACTTATTGACGCCCACAATGACACGTTTGCCTTGATCAATCAGCGATTGCGTTTCTGCTGCCGCCTCTTCAATCATATGCTTGGGAATCCCCAGCTCAATGGCTCTGGCCATACCGCCTGCAGTATCGATTTGGGCCATAATCTTGCGGGCTTCCTGAACGATGGTATCCGTCAGCGCTTCAACATAGTAAGAGCCGGCCAATGGGTCAACGGTGTTACAAATCTCGGACTCTTCTTGCAGAATAATCTGGGTATTACGGGCAATGCGGGCAGAGAACTCGGTTGGCAAACCCAGCGCTTCATCAAAGGCATTGGTATGCAAGGATTGCGTTCCACCCAGCGTTGCCGATAAGGCTTCAATGGTCGTTCTGATAATATTGTTATAGGGATCTTGCTCGGTTAAACTCCAACCAGAGGTTTGGCTGTGAGTACGCAGGGCCTTGGATTGCTCATTGCCACCAAACTGTTCGACTGCATCACTCCATAGGAAACGGGCTGCACGCAGCATGGCCACGTTCATAAACAAATTCATGCCTATGCCAAAAAAGAACGAGAGACGCGGCGCAAAATCATCAATTTTCAGACCGGCCTTGATGGCAGCCTTTATATATTCAATACCATCGGCAATAGTAAATGCCACTTGCTGAACACAGTTCGCACCCGCTTCACCCATGTGGTAGCCACTGATACTAATCGTGTTATAACGGGGCATATTGTTTGAACAATATTCAATTATGTCGGAAATAATCCGCATCGAGGGCGTCGGCGGATAAATATAAGTATTACGGCACAGATATTCCTTCAAGATATCGTTCTGAATCGTACCGGTTAATAATGCTTGTGCCACACCTTGTTCTTCTGCAGCAACAATATAAAAGGCTAAAACCGGGATAACGGCCCCGTTCATGGTCATGGAAACCGACATCTGATCAAGAGGAATCTGATCAAACAACACTTTCATATCTTCAACGCTATCAACTGCTACGCCAGCCTTACCAACATCGCCTTCTACACGGGGATTATCGGAATCGTAGCCACGATGAGTTGCCAAATCAAACGCTACAGAAAGACCTTTTTGGCCTGCAGCCAAGTTCTTGCGATAAAAAGCATTGGATTCTTTGGCAGTGGAAAAACCGGCATACTGCCTGATTGTCCAAGGTCTGGCGGTATACATGGTAGCTTTCGGGCCACGGACAAAGGGAGAAATACCCGGCAGGGAATCAATGGTTTCTAAATTTTTAATATCTTCAGAGGTATAAAGTGCCTTGATATCAATACCTTCCAAGGTCTTGGAAACCAAATCATCGACAGTCTTACCCATTCTTTTTACTTCAGAGTTAGCTAATTCTTTCCACTGATCCAATTTCTCATCCATTTTATCACTCCGTAAGTATCGTCAATTTATCTAATAAATGCACCACCGCTTAAAAAGGTTAGAAGCCATGATTTTCGTCAACCAAAACAAAAAACCAGAACGCTTTCCAATAAAAAACACTCAACCCTCTAACTCAGGAAGAAAGATACCATATTTATATAGTGGATAAAGAAAAAGTTTCTTTATCCACTATAGCTAATAATGTGGATAGCTGGGCATTATGGTGAACCTTAATTTTAGATGATACCCAAGCATAAATATACCCAAGTAGCGCAGGATTTTTGTTGGTATTCAACGATGTTACGAACAGCTATTTACTATTCATGATTACCCGTCATTGTCGATTTGACAATATAGTCAATCATTTGATTTATAATATAATTCTCTTGATGATGTGGATAGCAGACAGGTCTGTTTGTGACTAGTAATCAAGATTATAAGTTTCTGTAATGTTCCATGTAACTACCTATAATTCTATTAACATAGTATAAAGCTACTATAAAGCCAGGCTACGAATTGTGAATCCAAACTGGACCTTGTTACCGGCAGCAGTCTACAAGGAAGATATAGTCATAATTTCCAGTGAATATCTGGTTGGTATCTAAAGCTATTACTTAAAGTCACATCACAGTAACCATCAGACTTAAACACTACCTAATCGTGACAAACTGTCAATCTTTTTCACAAGCCCTTGAAAGACTTTACAGAATGTTGGAGCCTGTCATTGCTAAAATTCATAATTTTGTAATATCCATGCTGTATTATGAAAGCTTTGCAAAAACAAGGTTGCAAATGTTCAGATCAATTTCAGGAGTATTTGGCAAACTATTTTTATTTGGCCCTCACAATAGTTGGAGGCGTTTAATGCTCGGAGCGGCAAGCCTGTCATTACTAATGCTTCTGGCAATTTGGTTATACATATTACAAAGCATTGAAAACCAAGAACGATTAGTAATTGAAAACACAAAATCTTTCCAGCATAACCTGTCAGCAACTGTTTCTGAAAATCTCAACCAGTTGCTTGATCGAGGAAAACTCTTCAGCGCCTTTAGCTCTCAATTACTGGAAAATCAGCAAAACACCCTTACCCAAACCCGAATAACTGCCATGCTTGGCACTGATCAAGCCTTCAACCGAATTGAAATTTATGATCGGCATGGTCAAAAGATCTTCTCTTCCGCTCCGTCACTACCTGATGCGACATTAAATAATGTCATTCAGCAAAGGCTGGCAATTGACATACAGAATGTTAAGTCTGGAATGGTTTTTGGACCCATACCAAAAACACTTTCTGATGCGTGGCAAATCCCCCTGCTTTATCTCGTCAAGGATAGCCGCGAAGAAAATACTGGTGTACTTCTTTTGGTCCTAGACCTTGGTTATCTTTTACGCCTTAATCAAAACTTGGCAATGAGTATGACTGAGATCATCAATATTGTGAGAGATGATGGCCAGGAAATTGCCCGTGCCAGTATAGCCGGGCTTGAATTTGGTGGGAGTGCATTGATAACATCAAACATTACCACCGCCAACTCGACAAACCCTTTCGTTCATTTTAAGCCACTTTTTCAAGATCAAGTTTCTCGCATAATCACTTACCAGCATTCAGACCGGCATCCCTTCTCTATTATTGTAAGTCAGGAAATCAATGAGATGTTGAAGAGTTTCAGAGAGAAAAAAAGAGAAGCGCTACTGCTGGTATTTTTTTTAACGATGGTGGTTATCATCTCCATGATATTAATTGCGTTTGCTATCCAGCGAAAACAGCGAGCCTTCATGGCATTGGTTGCATCAGAAATTGATAAAAACGAACTTATCTTGAAACTCCATGATGAGAAGCAAAAAGCTTTCGATCTGGCAGAAACTGATTACTTGACCGGCCTTTATACCCGAAACAAATTCACAGAATTAGCCAGCAGATATCTAATTAATGCAAAACGTAACCGCTTGCATTATGCCGTATTATTTATTGATCTGGATCGGTTCAAGGCAATCAACGATAGCTTGGGCCATCACGTAGGTGATTTACTTTTGCAAACCGTTGCTACCCGGCTTCAATTAACGCTACGCAAGACTGATGTGATTGCGCGCTTTGGCGGGGATGAGTTTGTAATCTTGCTAACCGGACTACAAAATGAAAGTGATATCACTGGTGTAGCTAAAAAAATAGTTGAAACGGTAAGCCAACCCTGCATTGACTTGGCGAGTCATGATTTACAAATTTATCCCAGTGTTGGCATCGCCATTTTTCCACGTGATGGTAATGATATGATTGCTCTTATGAAAAATGCAGATTTGGCCATGTACCAATCCAAACACTCCAAAAACCGCTCCTATACATTCTTTGATGCCAGCCTTAATACTGAAAATATTCTTGAGTTCACTTTAGATCAACATTTTTCTACGGCAATAAAAAATGGCGAATTTGTATTACATTTTCAGCCGAAAATTGACCTTTCTTCATATCAAATTGTTGGGCTTGAAGCCTTGGTGCGTTGGCAGCATCCTGAGCACGGACTAATATTTCCGAATACTTTTATCCCTTTGGCAGAAAATACCGGGCATATCATCGAACTGGGAAACTGGGTGATAGAAGCCAGTTGCCGTCAAATTTCCGCATGGAAATCTGCAGGGATACCAATCGTACCAGTGGCAATCAATGTTTCCGGGCAACAGCTTAAAAGCGATACACTCGCTAAATACCTTACTCAATGCTTGGACCAATATGGTCTTGAATCAAAGTATCTACAGATAGAATTGACGGAAAGTAGCCTGGTAGAAAACATTGAGACGGCTAAAACCATCCTTAATCATATAGCAGATTCTGGAATACATATCGCCCTTGATGATTTCGGTACCGGTTTCTCCAGTTTGGGCTATATAAAAAATTTGCCCATCCATACTATCAAGATTGATCGAAGCTTTATCTCAAACATTCGCAATAGTCACGACGATGCGGTGATTGTGACGTCTACCATTGCGTTAGCTCATAACTTGGGGATGCGGGTCGTTGCTGAGGGTGTCGAAACCAGCGAACAGTTGGTCTATTTGAGAGCATCGGGCTGTGACGAAGTACAGGGTTATTTTTTCAGTCGCCCTGTCCCTGACAATGCAATAAGGCAATTATTAATCAAGGAGAAACTATGCCCGTGAAGCACTTTTTAATCCTTACCCTGGTTCTGGTGTTTGTTTTTCATATACCAGTGGCGCAGGCGGAAAAATGTAGTAACCCTAATCCATTGCATTTTTCTTTTATGACCAAGACAAACACAATCGAACAAGCGCAACATTATCGATCTTTACTAAATTTTATGGAGAAAAAAATTGGTCGGAAAATTGAAATCATACTACCCACCTCATACGACACAGCAATTGAAGGACTGCTATCGGAACAGATTGATTTTGCCGAAATGGGTCCGGCAGCCTACGCGCAGGCCAAGCATCGGGATTCATCAATTGAAGTATTTGCCACTTATGCCCGCCCTCAGGGTACCTTTAATGAAGAAGGCGTAAATTACCATTCACTGCTTATCGTCAAAGCCAACAGCCCATACAAAGACATCAATTCGTTGGCAAAAAAAAAGGTTAGCCTTGTTGATCCTGCTAGCGCTTCAGGCGCTTTAATTCCACGAGTGCTTTTTTCCAGGAATACCGGCATGCCATTGGAAGACTTTTTTGGCGGCATTGTGTATTCCGGATCACATGACCGATCTGCTCAAAGTGTTCTAAATGGACATACCCAAGCCGCTTTTGTATCCAGCGCCCTTCTGGATGAAAGCATTACTCAAGGTATGTTCAACCGCAATGATTTTAGAGTACTATGGAAATCCGCACCCATCCCTAATGAACCAACGGTATACCGCAACAAGCTATGTAGCAAACTTAAAGAACAAATTCGATCGGTATATTTTAATAGTGGGGAGGAAATCGCACCTTTACTGAGTAAGTTGAAAGCTGAAAGATTTGTCCCGGTTAATGATAAGGATTACAAAATTATTTTGGATATGTCGACTCTCCGCTAATTCTCCCCCCCCCCTTCTCAATAGACCCCAAGTTTGGTTAGGCGATAGTCATAATCCAACACATCAAACAGGCAGATATCAGCTTACACTATCGCTCCTGCATTACTCGCCATCACTTTTCCTGACGAGATTCTAGCTTCCACTATCGTTAAGTACCTCCTGCATATTTCAGTTGTAACCGAGACTACGGGCTGAATAGAGACACTTTCAGCCATTTCAATATTGACTGATTGTGCAGACCTGTTTTTCAAATTTCGATAAGCGAATGTTCATCAATCTTGAATTCAAATGAGAAAGTAAATACCTATGCCCAGCCATGTCAAAAACAGTAGCAACCAAGGTAGCCAATGCTGCTTATAAACTACGTTTTCTTGTATTTCATGAATATCCGACTCAATTGATGATTCCTTTTGACGTGATATTTTATTGAGTTTTCTGCTCAAGTCTCTGGCTTTTTCTTTTTGCTGTTTTTTGTAGAGATCAATGCCTTTTTGAACACCTTGAGCAACCAGCTTGGTCTGTTCTTTGGTTTGAACCGGGCGTTGAATTCCCTTGGCTATTTTCAACGCTTCCTCTTGAGTTTGCTGCGATGGTTTTTGATAATTATGTTTAGTCATGACGGCTTTTAATAATGAAGGCTTTTTTAATTATACTGCGTCCGGCATGGTCACGGATGTAGATAATCAGATCTGCCGGCATTCTGTTACTAATAAGCCCCGTTTTCATAATCTCATTATCATTTTTTGCTTAATAAAAGAACACATGAATTATGCATTTTTAAGCAGATAAGCAGACTCATTATTGGTAAATAACAGGCCGGTAAAAAAATGTAGTTATCGTTTACGGGCAGCATCAAGAATCATGTTCTGATCCAATATAATCAGTATCTTGCTGGAGCCGTTGCTGTCCGGGATATTAGCTAATGATTTTATATAGCCACCGTCTTCACCAAGCAGGCCGTTAACTGGCTGGATTGCTGTTTCTTCAAAAGTAGCAATGGCATCCAACTCATCAACCAATAAACCAATTTGGCCATTTTGGGTACGAATTATGATAACGGCACCCGTTGTTTTTTCTTGCCGATCCTGTTCAATGGGCATATTGGTCAAAATTCTGCCGTCAATGACTAGCAGCGGCATTTTTTCGTTGATCCCCTCGGAGCTATTATCGCAATACATAACGCTGCCGATAATATAAGACTTTGTACCGGGCAGAGTTTTGATCAGCGAAACATCTATCGCTTCCAGGACATCAGCGGCAAAAAAGGCATAGATTTCAGAACCAATATAGAATGTTGCCAAATCGATAACTTTACCGGTAACTGGCTCCGGCGGATAAACGATGATTTCACGTTGATTGGCTTCTGTCTCTTCGATCTGTTCACCGATAGGAATAAACACGAAAGCGACGACATCATTATGATAATCGCCGGTTGTTTTAAATTCACGATAGCCACCCGATGAGTAACAGCCAACAGCATAATATTTTTTGTTATACAGTAGTATTTTGGATTTCCCTTTGCCTTCTTTCAGCTCTAAAAGCTCAGGATCGACACTAAAAACTTGACCATTATTAAAGCTGGGGTCTCCGGTTGAGGCAATAATACGACCGCTGGGGCGCTCCACAAATAACCCAAAAACGCCGGGTTCATCAGGCAAGCAATCATCAAGCATGTGTTTAAATTCGGGCGTTGAATCAAAAACAAGACCGATACCACCAACAACTTTATCCATATCATCAATATGTCGGATAGCGGCATTGTAAATATAGGTAGAATTCCCTTCATACAGCCAGGAATCTTCAAAACTGGAAACCTTGTATTCTTGCGGTGAGCGCAAGGAAAAACTCTCCTGCGCATAACCTGCATCTACCTGTCGCCCGACGGCAACCACCGGATCATTATGCAAATTGGATTCAGCAATGACCGTCCCTTTCATATCATAGATAACAAGGCGCGTGTAGACCGTGTACAGCTTATTGATATAAGAAAGAATATCGGTAATTTTTGCCTTATCATCAGAACGTAGATCGCCTGACGACATAATACGCCGAATTTCTGAAGTCAATGCCCACCAGCGACAATCATTGCTGCGCTCATACAGATTGCGATCCATTATATCAATCATAAGCCGTGCAATAGATTCGGCATTACGAAGTTCCGAGGTAATCATCGTGGTATGTAACTTACTACTGGAATCGGCAAGTGCTTGAGCCGTACGCGCGCCCATCGAGCGTATTTGTCTTAAAATGGCTTTGAGCGAGATGATATTACCATGCTCGTTAGTCGCCATAACTTGACCGTTCCAAATTACCCGATGCAAAAACAAATTAATATCTTTGGCAGCACCAGCAATAACGCCAGACTGCTTGGGGTACAGGGAATCTCCATGGCGAATAATTTCGGCATTAACTTCCTTGTCAGCAGCAGAAGGAGTAAATGCCGACTGTAATGGAATCATCGCATGTCCATACCATTCTTGGCCGGCATAACCTTGATAGGGTCGACCTCTATGCGTTACCGATAAATATTCACGCCCGGCAAAGTGAGTCACGCCATAGTCATCACCTTCTGGAACCGCTTCAATGACTCGGCCAATCGGCACATGGTCAGGGTCACTCGTCGCAATCACGACAGAATTGGCATTTAAAAGCAGCATGGCAGCTTTGTCGCCTCTCTTTTGCAAGCTGCGAAAGATGCCTTCCATCTCGTTATCAAAACGGAATGACAAACACAAAACGCCAATCACCGAATCATCAGCCGGATCGACTATTCTTTTTGAATATATAAGAGCCCGGTCTATATCAGGCCGGAGTTCGGTTTTGCCAAAGGATTCAACATAATCTTCGATTGAGTGTAAGGTCTCACGAATAATCGGGTCGGAAATATTTTGATTAACTATTGCCGTGTTACGATCAAGTCTGGCGAGTATACGACTGTCGGTGTCCAGAATAATAATGTCATCGTATACGGTATATTTTGAGCCGTATTCGTCGAGTAATTGATTAATCATCGACAAGTTTGCTCTTTCGCCTTGTACCGTAGTATTTACAAAATTACATATATCGGCATTAGTCGCCAGAAAGCCAATATCCGCAGTCCGTTCATAAAGGTTACGAACCAAAATATCTATCGATACTTGTGCTTTGGACTCAAGTTCAAGACAGGTTTTTTTAATCTCTTCCGAAACCAGTTGACCGGTTAATTTACTTTCAAGATCACGAAAGCCGTTTTTTGTTGCCTCCATCGCAGGCAGTATGGAAGCAGCTTCTTTAGGGCAACTAATTTCCGCAATCGATGAAATCAGCCCCCAAGTACCATTCAAGTCCCGGAGAATTTCCTTGCACTGCGCAATGCTGCGTATATAAGGGGAGAAAGTTTCAAAGCGCTCATTTTCAGATTGCATCTAATTAATCCTTGTTAAAATGTTAAAAATAAAATGAGGCATTGACGAGATCCTGTAGATGTTTCGATAAATAATTTTCAAGCCGTGATGGCAATTATCATGCAGTAATTTGAAAATTTTTATAATGGAGTAATGAAGAAGGGTTTTAAGAAATAATGTAACGTAAAACTTGGCTTAAAGAGCTTGGTAGATCGACAATAATTGAAAAATCAGCACAGCCAGCAGTACAAAAAAGCATATCAACCTTGAATATCTGTAACAATACAATGAGTTGGTTAACACTTTTTTCTGATTATCAACTTTCAGCAAGGAACGGTAACTTCAACTTTAGCCCTATGATGGAATTAAAGCATAAGTTATGCCAAAATTTTATATATGTATTTATATTTAAAATAAATGAATAAATACAATTTATTGCGGGGATTTTACAGGGTGGTATCTATTAATAGTAACCACTGGCTTTAATACCAATTAATACCTCGCCCTAATAAAGTGCAGTGCAATACCTATTTTGCACCAAATAAGAATAAATCAAACTATTTACTTATAAAACAGTAACTTGACTGCCGGAAGGACAACGCTTTGTGGCATCTGGCTGGAGGGTGTCTTGCGTGAAATTATGAACAAGATAAAAAGCTGTCAACCAAGACGGGGAGACATTGGTTACACTCGTTTCAAAGCTGCAGTCTGGAAACGAGAACAGCGCCATGGTTTACATTAAGACTGCATGTATGCAGAAGCTAACGAGACTGTGAAAGTATTATCAAAAAACAGATTAAAAACATTATTATCACAAAGCCACGAAGTAAATGTTAAAAACTTCGTGTCCTTCGTGGTGAATTTTTTTATTTTGTACAAAAAACGAATACTTTCACAGCCTCTAACCGATATTTATCAGCTTCCCAGCGCAAACTACCAAATTATGCGGCGTAATGCGATTCTATATAGCGTTGAACTATTTCCTGAAATTCTTCAGCAATTCTATCGCCTTTAAGCGTGACTGTTTTTTCACCATCTTCATAAACAGGCGCTACCGGTGTTTCGCCGGTACCCGGCAAACTGATACCGATATTGGCGCTTTTACTTTCACCCGGACCATTAACAACACAACCCATAACGGCAACTTCCATCGTTTCAACACCAGGATATTGCGTGCGCCATATCGGCATTTGATCGCGCAAATAGGTTTGAATATCCATCGCCAGTTTTTGGAAATAATCACTGGTGGTGCGACCGCAACCGGGGCAAGAAATAACCATCGGCGTGAAGGATCGAAAACCCATGGTCTGAAGAATTTCCTGGCCAACAATCACTTCCTGGGTTCTGGAGGCGCCGGGCTCGGGTGTTAGCGAAATACGAATGGTATCACCGATGCCCTGCTGCATTAATACCGATAAGGCGGCCGCTGACGATACGATGCCCTTGGAGCCCATACCCGCTTCGGTAAGACCCAGATGCAAGGCATAATCACAACGACTGGATAAATCCTGATAAATATTAATCAGTTCCTGTACGTTACTAATCTTGCAGGAAAGAATAATTTTATCTTTTCCCAAACCGATTTCTTCTGCCTTGGCGGCACTTTCAAGCGCCGATAAAACGATTGCTTTACGGATTATGGCGGGTAAGGATTCAGGGTGTTTTTGGAGCCGGTTATCATCGAGTAATCGGGTTAATACCGACTGATCCAAACTACCGCCATTAACACCAATACGAACGGGTTTGTTATATTGGCAAGCAAATTCAATCATTTGCTGAAATTGTGGATCACGACTTTTGCCACGACCTACATTACCGGGATTGATGCGATATTTATCGAGAGCTTCTGCACAATCAGGATACTTTTCCAGTAATTTATGACCATTAAAATGGAAATCACCAACGATAGGAACAGAGTAACCTTTTTGCGTTAAGGTGTTGCGAATCTCGGCAACGGCTTTTGCCGCTTCCTCTGAATTGACCGTGATACGAACCATTTCAGAACCTGCGGTAGACAGTTCTATAATTTGATTAACGGTTGCTGACACATTAACCGTGTCGGTATTAGTCATTGATTGAACAACGATAGGCGCACCGCCGCCGACTTTAATGTCGCCGACTAAAACTTGATGGGTAATTTTTCTAAGGCTAATTGACATAGTCCAGATCTTTTAAAAAAGTTATAGTTATAAATAAATTATACGTCATACCGGTTAATGAGCAGAGTTAAATTGTCTGGCGCTTAAACAAATCACCTCTAAAGTAACAGCTTCACTCAATACCGGTAGTTTTTATGCACTGTTTTACCTGAAAAACAGCCGGTTTATTTAACTCGCCAACCCGGTCATGTCCCTGACATAACGCACCTCTAAAACCGAGATAATCCGCGTTATAAAGCATGAGCTCGGGTATATCAGACAGCCGCAGTGAGCCGGCCAGTCCACAAAGTAATTGCAAGGTTTTGGCTTTCGTAACAAATTGCCCAAGCTCAGCTTTTGTCATCAGCGTAGTTAATGAGCCTTTCTTTTTGTCCATGGTATCAAGCATAACGCCGGTAAAACCTGCCTCTTTCAATAATCCGATAATGGCAAGATCAGGTTGTGTGTCGGCAAATAACACAGCAATCAAAGCATGGTTTTGCCCGGTTAATTCAGACAATTTATTAACGGTTCCCGTCCAGTCATCGCCCGGAAAAAAGCCGATTTTTATATAATCGACACCCGTTTCAGCCATCGCCTTTACGGCATTAAAAACGGAATCCGGCTGCATGGGCAAATCACCAATGGTTGCACTCACCGGGCAACGACCGGCAATTCCGGCAACAATCAGTTGAACATCAGTAACGTCCAAAGCACCTAATGCGCCCAAAGCAGGTTGTTTAAGATCAATAATATCAACCTCCGCACTCAACACCAGCAAGGCTTCTGCCAGACTATTTACACTGGCCAGCATACCGGTCATAGCTTAATCTCCGCTTTAAATTTTTCGATAACATCCATCAACCACCCCCATGCTTCCACTTCTCTGTCTCCTGCTGTTTTTTCAAAACCGATACGCAGATAGTCTATTTCAGCGTCTATTTTTTCTATCGGCAACCACGATAACCGGCTGATTAAAATAGCCGCTTCCAATACTGAATACTGGGCACGGTTAAAACCCATAAAAGGCGCATGATTAACGATATGCACGGCTTTACAAAATAATTTTGGCCGAACGGAATCATCTTCAACGCGCACCAGTTCAATCTCGGTATGCGCCAAGGCACATTGCAGTACCCGTCCATTAATTTTTTCTGCGGCCATCAATGGCCAGTCCCTCCGCCCTGTTAAACAACCGGCAAAAATACGCACATCATCGCAGTAATTAAGCACGGCAGTTTTGCTTTCCAGCAGATTATCGAGAGTTGTAGAAGGGCGAAAAGGGAGGACAATAATTTCATCGCCGTTGACATGTATGCCCATCGGTGCAATGTGCGACAAGCCTGAATTATTCAGGGTGGTAACTATAGTTTCTTGAATCATCAGGATTTTTGTAAAGTAGTTCCGGCAGGTTTAAAGCTGTGCAAATCAACAGTTTGTTCTGCTTGGTCAGTGGCACAACCCCAGTTAAGCGCTTGATCCTGCGTAAACCGTTTACCCAATTGCCAGGCAATTTCAGCACGAGCCAGTTCAACACCTAAATAAAAAGCATGGCCGCCGTCACTGTCAACGTGCAGCTTGGGAAATAAATCAAACGGATCGGTCGCACTATGCAAACCATCACGATTAAAAATATGCAAACCTTCAGCGCTGGTTTGAATGCGAAAACTGGGATCTCTAATTTGTCCGGCAAGCTCCCTGATTTCTTCCATCGAATAAGGAAAAGGCGAAATTTCATGCAAAGCCATTAAGCCGGGGTCAATATGTTTGGGCAAGGCATCGTTTTCTTTGGCCGCAAACAATATACGCCGCGCCAGATCCGCTTCTTTAATAGCCCGGCAAGCATGCTTGCTGACTTCTGTCGCCAAAATATTATTAATATCAAGTTCAGAACAAATACCCAGCAACAAAGTATTCATACCCGTCGTATCGGCGTGGGTCAATTCGGTAATATTACCCACCCCCATCATTATTTCTATATCGGGATATTTTTTTCTGACATCGTGATAACGCACAATGGATTGCGTGAAGCCAAAATGCAGCGGATCTAAAATCGGATCAACGATAAAGGCCCGATTCTTTGCCTGCATTACCTTAATGGCTCTATCCAGTGAAGCTAGGTCTTCATGTTTTTCGGGAATGATAATTGGCGTCGCCGCCACTTCATCAGCAATCCACAACGTGCTTTCATGCAAACTGAGCATATAATCAGCTCCCGCTTTGGCACCTCTGAGTAAATCACTGGCCTCCAAGGAATCGATACTGACGGTAAAGCCTTCCTGTTTCAAGGCCTGAATGATGTCTTCCATATGCGGAAAGTCAGTACTGGGTAAACAACCAATATCAATAACGTCAGCGCCATTTTTTTTATAGTAATGGGCGCGTTTAACTACCTCGTCAACACTCACGTTGGGTGCATCGACAATTTCAGCAAATATTTTGACGCTGTAACGACTTAAATCGTGCTTTTGTGCGGCTTTGCCAAAATATTGCGGTAAGTCTTTAAGTTCTTCCGGTCCACGCTCTATCGGTAAACCCAAGGTTGTTGACAAGGCTTCCAAGTTACCCCGGCAACGTCCGGGCACAATAATCTGGTCAGCGCCAAAAGTGTCTGTCAACCTGCGCCCGATCATATCTGCCGTCATTAATGCCGCGACTTTAAGCCCCAATTGATGCACAGTGTAGGTAAATTCCGGCTGCATTTTTTCCAAGATATTACGCAGCTGTTTTTCCGCCAGTTTACCAGTAAGAAAAAGGATGTGTTCGCTCATTAAACGTCTCCCGCTTTGGCAATAAAAGCCAGGCGCTGTTTAACGGTAAGGATCAATTCATCAACACTTTTAACTATGCTGGTATATTCAAAAGTACTTAACTTATCGGTACCTTCCAAATCGATTTTACGTGGATAAACCATTACTTTTTTACCCCCTGGCGCCGTAGTTTCCATTTCCGGTGCAATATCGCACGGATACACAATACTCGGTACACGGCATTTACCCGCTTGGGAATATAAATTGGTCACCAGAGAATCGGCAATCCCCAGCACACACTTGGCCACCGTATTTGAAGTCGCCGGAGCCATCACAAAGGTATGGTAATAACCCTTGTAAAAATGCCCAACGGGCGGTGACGATGCTGTTTTATCGCGGTATACAGGCATTTTTTCACGGATTTCGTTAAGATTAAAACCGTACATTTTTATCACCTCCTCCGCCGCCTGACTAAGATATAAATCAACATTATCAAGGGTAAGCAGGAAATTGAGGCATTCTTCTATATAATGACCGGAGCCGGTAATGGCCCAAGCCAGTCGTGGTTTATTCATGACACCATTAAGAGTCGAAAGATTTGAGCCATTATACCCGATTCTACACTTCACTTCTCACAGGAGCCCGGACATGTTCAGTCAACTCAATAAACCGCTGATTATGGGTATTTTAAATGTTACACCAGACAGCTTTTCTGATGGCGGTAAATACTCAGGGCTTAATGACGCGCTAAAGCAGGTCGAACACATGCTGACTGAAGGCGTCGATATTATTGATATAGGCGGTGAATCAACGCGCCCCGGCTCGGATTCAGTAACACCGGAAGAACAAATACACCGGGTTATTCCGGTTATAACCGCCATCAGGCAACAACTAAAAAGCGCCATTTCAATCAGTATTGATACCACCTCCAGTATAGTGGCCAAAGCGGCTCTGGGGGCCGGAGTCAATATCATCAATGATGTTTCCGCAGGCCAAAATGATCCGGCCATATTGGCATTGGCCGCACAAACCGGCGTACCCATTATTTTAATGCACAGCCAAGGTACACCCAAAACCATGCAGGACAGCCCTTATTATCAGAATGTCGTTCAGGAAGTGATTGAGGCTCTGGAACAACGAGTTGATGCCGCATTAAAAGCAGGCGTTAAAAAAGCCAAGATAGCCATTGATCCGGGCATCGGTTTTGGTAAACGTAAACAGGATAACCTGGATTTACTGGCGCATCTGGATACACTGGTGGCATTAGGCTTTCCAGTGCTGTTAGGTACCAGTCGCAAGCGCTTTATGGGCACAATCTGCGCAGTAACAGAACCTTCGGAACTGGTTACCGCAACCGCCGTGACTACCGCTTTAGGCGTTATGGCAGGCGTGCAGCTATTTCGGGTACACGACGTTAAAGAAAACCGCCAAGCGGCTGATGTCGCTTGGGCGATCAGGCAAAGTCGATAGCTTGCAAACCAGGACTACCTGCAGCAGTAAGACCTGAATCGCCTGCAGTGGGTTAAATTAAAGGTCCAAATCGGCCATTGGCACTTGATTAACAGTACGATTAAGCGCACTATTAAACGCATTTATTGTAGTTATTTTTAACGAGTATCTTATGTCACATATTAGCGCTAACGATTTAAAAACCAAAGGCATCTCCGCAATAGAAGCCGCGCTGAGCGAGTCCCTGGAAGCAATTGTCTCGGTGCGTGGAAAAGACCGGTTTGTCGTGATGGATATTGCGCATTACCATTACTTGCGTGAATGTGAGTTGGAGGCGGCATTAACTGAAACGCGTGCTGATCTGGCCGCAGGTAGATTTGTGCAGGAATCAGCCCAAGACCATCTGGCGCGACTGGATAC
This sequence comes from Methylobacter psychrophilus, assembly GCF_025583945.1. Classification (GTDB taxonomy): domain Bacteria; phylum Pseudomonadota; class Gammaproteobacteria; order Methylococcales; family Methylomonadaceae; genus Methylobacter_C; species Methylobacter_C psychrophilus. The sequence goes on along the minus strand of NZ_JAOEGU010000002.1, from coordinate 46,518 downwards.
ACTTTGATGGCTTACACGCTGGTTTTCACCGAGCGTTACAATCGACAGGCATCAAAGTTTCTTAAAAGACATTCCGAACTACGTCAACAATATTTAAAAACCCTACAATTGTTAGAAGCCAATCCTTCTCACCGGTCGTTGCGTTTGCACTCTTTGCACGGCAAGTTGGAGGGATTACATTCGGTTTCCATAAACTTGTCCTATCGCATCACCCTGGAACTGCTGATTCAGGATGAGCAAATCATCCCTGTGACTGTTGGCAACCATGACGCAGTTTACTAATTTCAAGAAGAACTGTTTATAAACGTTGAATACATCAAAATTAAGCCCATCATTTTTTGTAAAAAAAGTGTTAACTACTTTTGTATCTTCCATAAAAAATGCCGAGAATCCCTATAAGTTTTTTCGTGTTTTTCGTGGACAAATCGCTTTGTACCAATCAGGCTTTACCGACCAACCTCGGCTAAACACTCAATATCATTATGTAACGGATTATTGACCCGGGCACTGATCGGCGTAATTTGTATGGTGCGGTAAGCATCGGCTGTTAAAAAATCCGCCATTTTAATCGTTGTGGTTTTTTTATCCAGCCAACGATTATAAAAATCAGGCGTGATAATAACCGGCATACGGTCATGAACAGGCGCTATTTTAGCGTTGGCAGCCGTGGTAATAATAGTGCAGGAATAAACCGTTTCCTGCTGGCACTCCCAATGCTCCCAAAGCCCGGCAAAAGCCAACAAAGCATACTCCGGCTGATGAATATGGAAGGGTTGTTTACCAGCCTCAGTAATTTGCCATTCAAAAAATCCGGTTGCAGGAATCAGGCAACGTCGCTGTTGATAAGCCTTTCTAAATGACGGCTTTTCAGTTAATGTTTCCACTCTGGCATTGATCAAATGACTGGAGATTTTACGGTCTTTGCTCCATGATGGTATCAAACCCCAGTGCAAATTTACGGCTTTGTTGCTACCATCTTCCAGCCTTACCACAGCAATTATTTTTTGTCCTGGTGGAATATTGTAGTCCGGTTGATAATCAGGTAAGCGCTGTAAACTAAAATGTTCCATAATTTGCGGCTTTGTTGCGATCAAGTTAAAACGTCCACACATAAATGCACCCTGAACTGAGTAAGTTGGAAAAAACCTTCAAGCCATCGATTTTAACAAAAATTGATGACCCTCTGCTGGATCGATACCACATTGAATTATGGATAAAACGCGACGACTTATTGCATCCCGTTATTTCCGGAAATAAATGGCGTAAACTTAAATACAGCCTTGATCAGGCATTGTCTTCAGGTGCTGATACACTCATCAGTATGGGCGGTGCTTATTCCAATCATTTACATGCACTGGCTTATACAGGTAAACTTCTGGGGTTGAAAACGCAGGGGTTTATTCGGGGCGAGCAACCGGCAACATTAACGCCAACTTTAATAGATCTGCAAAACTGGGGTATGGAACTCACGTTTGTATCCCGTTCCGATTACAGGCTTTTGCGACAATATAAAGGCTGCCATGATTTACCTGGCTTAAAACCCCGGCAATACTGGCTGCCGGAAGGCGGGGCTCAAGCCTTAGCGTTAAAAGGTGTCGAAGAACTGGTTAACGAAATAGATATCCTTTACGACACGCTTTGCGTACCCTGTGGAACAGGCACTACATTAGCGGGTATTATTGAAGCAGCTCCTAAGTCAGTATCCGTCTTGGGTTTTGCGGCATTAAAAAATGCCGGATTTTTACAGACTGATGTTAAGAATTTATTGCCATGTGCTTTTACTAACTGGCAGATTAACCTGGATTATCACTTTGGTGGTTTTGCGACAACGAAACCTGAACTTATGACATTTATTACCGATTTCGAATGTAAAACCAATATTTCCCTTGAACCTGTTTATACCGGAAAAATGATGTATGCACTTTACGATTTAATCACCAAGCAGTTTTTTAAACCGGGTCAACGACTTATTGCTGTTCATACCGGTGGCTTGCAAGGAAAAAGAGGATACCCAGTATGAATCGATTGTTGGAACCCGAGTTAATGGAAGATGAAAGCCAAGTAAAAGCTTACGCCGAAGCTGACTTTGAAATACCGCATAATGACTTTATACAACAACTAAAACAGTTTATTAATGATCCTGAGTTTTTCGGTACAGCATTAGACCTGGGGTGCGGCCCCGGCGATATCAGTTGCCGCTTTGCCAAGGCATTTCCTTTCAGCAAGATACATGCGGTTGACGGTTCAAAGCCCATGCTAAATTATGCGAAAGCAGCATTACCAACTGATCTGTCAGAACGCATAAGCTTTATTGAAGGTTTATTACCTGACGTCACATTACCGCAATCTGATTATGAAATAATTTTCAGCAATAGTCTCTTGCACCATTTATCCGATCCACAGGTACTTTGGGAGACCATAAAAAAATATTCCAGACCAGGTACTCGTGTCATTATTATGGATTTATTGCGCCCCGCCTGTATTGAAGATGCGCAAATAATGATGGCTAACTATGCTGCCAATGAACCCGAAATTCTGCAACGAGATTTTTATCATTCTTTGCTGGCGGCTTTTAGCTTAGAGGAAATTACTGCACAATTGGCACAAGCAGATCTGAATTTACATATCATGCAAATCAGTGACCGACATGTTTTTATTACCGGCATCATACCCGAAAATTCACAGAAGAAAATGCATACAAACGAAATCATTGAAACAATCAATCTTGAAAATCCGGAACTTTATATCAATCGGGACTTAAGCTTACTGGAATTTAACAAACGGGTTTTGGCGCAAGCAAAAAATGAAGCGGTACCGTTGCTTGAGCGACTTAACTACCTGTGTATTTCCTGCTCAAATCTGGATGAGTTTTTTGAGGTTCGAGTTGCCAGTGTCATGGAAATGGTCGCTATTGATCCAAAAGCTATTGGCCCGGATGGTTTAACCGCTAATGAACAGTTGGAACAAATTTCTATTTATGCGCATAAATTGGTAGAAGAGCAATATCAAGTTCTTAATGAAATTTTAATCCCCTCACTCAATGCTGAAAATATTCGTTTTGTTCGCCGTAATGATTGGACAGAAGCACAACATAAATGGTTGGCCAATTATTTTAACGATGAGTTATTGCCTATATTAACGCCGGTTGGTCTGGATTCTGCGCACCCTTTCCCGCGCATACTCAACAAAAGTTTAAATTTTATTATCTCCTTAACCGGAAAAGACGCCTTTGGCAGAAATAGCGGCAGAGCTATTTTACAAGCTCCCAGAGCATTGCCACGCGTTATTCAATTGCCTATCGAAGAGACGCAAAGCGGTCCGGCTGATTTTGTATTTTTATCATCAATTATTCATGCCTTTGTTAGTGAATTATTTAACGGCATGGTTGTTAAAGGTTGTTATCAATTTAGGGTCACCCGAAACAGTGATTTTTTTGTCGATGACGATGCCATTGACGATTTATTACTGGCCGTTGAAGGCGAGCTGGCCATGCGTAATTATGGCGATGAAGTGCGTCTGGAAATAGATGCTGCATGCCCCGATGATACCGTGAATTTTTTACTGGAGCGCTTTGAATTAAGCAGGGATCGGTTATTTTTAGTCGATGGCCCCGTTAATTTGAATAGAATCCAGGAAATCAATAATCTCGTTGATCGGCCAGACCTTAAGTTTACGCCTTTTAAACCCAGCGTTCCGCAGCAACTGGCCAGAAATAAAGATATTTTTGCCGCCATTAAACGCCATGATATTTTATTGCATCAACCGTTTGAATCTTTCTCACCTGTCGTTGATTTTTTACGCCAGGCAGCCGCATCGCCAGAAGTACTGGCCATTAAACAAACGCTCTACCGTACCGGCGCTGACTCACCGATTGTTGCTGCGTTAATAAGAGCCGCACGAGCGGGTAAGGAAGTCACTGTTGTTATTGAATTAAGGGCGAGATTTGATGAAAAAGCCAATATTGATTTAGCTTCCAAATTACAGGAAGCGGCAGTGCATGTCGTCTATGGGGTTGTGGGTTATAAAACGCATGCCAAAATGTGCCTGGTATTACGACGGGAAGGCAAAATACTGAGAAATTATGTGCATTTGGGCACGGGTAACTACCACCCTAAAACCGCACAAATTTACACCGACTATGGCTTGTTTTCCTGTAATAAGGAATTGGGTGAAGATGTCAGGCGAGTCTTTGCACAACTGACCAGCTTAGGCAAAGTAACCAAATTAAATAAATTACTGCAATCGCCCTTTACCTTGCATACCGGGATACTTGAAAAAATCGAGCGGGAAATTACCCATGCCAAAAACGGCAAACCGGCAAAAATCATCATTCAAATTAATGCCATCGTTGAAGAACAATCCATTCAAGCACTTTACCGGGCATCCCAGGCTGGCGTTGAAGTTAAATTAATTGTTCGGGGTATTTGCTGCCTAAGACCGGGGATTCCTGGCGTCTCTGACAATATAGAAGTTCGTGCCATTATTGGACGCTTTTTGGAACATGCGCGGATTTATGCATTTTCTAATGATGGTAATCAGGAAGTTTACGCCTCCAGCGCAGATTTAATGAACCGCAATATGTTTCGGCGCGTGGAAATATGCTTCCCGATTGAAAGTAAACGTCTCTATAGACGTATATTACATAACCTGGATTTGTATTTACAAGATAATACGCAAGCCTGGCTGTTACAGCCTGATGGCAGTTATCTACAATTATTAAACGTGAGCAATGAAGAACCCGTACAAGCCCAATTAATGATTTTAAACGAGTTGCAGGCATCATAATGACGATGACTATCAGCGAAATTGCGCAATTAGGTGCCCCGGTTTTACGCCTGCAAGCCCAAGCGGTTAACGATAGTCAAGGCGCTGAAATACGGCAACTTATTAAAACCCTGCAAGACACCCTGGCAACAACTCAAGGTGTCGGTATTGCAGCGCCTCAGATTAGCATATCAAAACGCATTATCATTATTGCCTCACGACCTTCGTCACGCTACCCTAACGCTCCACTGATGGAACCGACGATAATGATTAATCCGGCTTTTAAAACGTTATCGGATATCCGGGAAAAAGACTGGGAAGGTTGTTTAAGTATTCCAGGCATCCGTGCTTTAGTGCCAAGATATAAAGATATACTGATTACTTATACCAATGAACAAGGCGATTTAGTAGAAACAGAACTGGAAGGCTTTGTTGCACGAGTCTTTCAGCATGAATTTGATCATCTGGAAGGCAAGGTTTATCTGGACAGGGTTGAAGATAACAGGGACATTGTTGCCGAAAGCGAATATTGTAAACTTTTCAGTGTTACCAATTTAAAGCAGGAAGATCTTGCAGATACCATCCCTTCAAGGGATTAAAAGTTATTATCTGTCCCGGCTTAAGTTGGTAGCCCTTTTATGAACTGGTCTGTCTATATCATCCTCTGTAGCGACAACAGCCTATACACCGGCATCACTATCGATGTTTCCAGACGCTACATCCAACATGCAAGCGGACAGGGAGCAAAGTATTTTCGCGGCCGTCAACCCAAACAGCTGGTTTACCTGGAACCCGGGCATAATCGCAGTTCCGCATCAAAACGTGAAATCGACCTAAAAAAATTAAGTAGGGTAGAAAAATCACAAATCATCACCTCCGATGCCAATAAAATTAAAGAGGTTTGCTCTAAAGGCTGTTAGCGCAGAATAGCTTTGCAGGCGAAGGCTAACGTAGCATTAAACCTAAAACCTGCCGCTATATCAGCTCATTTGCCCTTAGATCAGCCCTCTCGTTAAATTAGTTGAAGGATTAATTCTCGGCTTTTATTGTGCTTTAATCTCACTGTGGTGTTCCACAAACCAGCGATAAGTGCTGGCCAGGCCGTCGCTAAGTGTTATTTGTGGTTGCCAATCCAATGACTTGATTTTACTGATATCCATGAGCTTTCTGGGAGTACCGTCAGGCTTACTACTATCCCAGATAATATCACCGTTAAACCCTACGACCTGCTGAATGGTTTCAGCCAATTCACGGATGGTAACATCCTCACCGGCACCAACATTAAAGTGTGACAGCATTGGTTCAGTATGGGCTTGATAATGTTCTTTACTTAAACCCAACACATGCAAACACGCGGCGGCCATATCATCGACATGCAAAAATTCACGCCTGGCAGTGCCAGTCCCCCACAAGGTAACGGTAGGAGACTGGCTGGTTTTGGCATCATGAAACTTTCTGATCATGGCAGGAATAACATGACTGTTTTCCAAATGAAAGTTGTCATTCTCTCCATAGAGATTAGTCGGCATGACTGAGCGATAATCGGTTCCGTACTGACGATTATAAGACTCACAAAGCTTGATGCCGGCAATTTTAGCGATAGCATAAGGCTCATTGGTCGCTTCCAACCCGCCGGTCAACAAAGCGCTTTCTTGCATGGGTTGGGGTGCAAGCTTTGGATAAATACAGGAACTACCTAAAAACAATAATTTCTGGCAACCAGCCGCCCAAGCTTGATGGATGACATTAGCTTCCACCATCAGGTTCTGGTAAATAAATTCAGCCGGATAAGCATTATTGGCGTGAATACCCCCTACTTTGGCCGCTGCCATAATAATTTGCTTGGGTTGCTCTTGCTGCATAAAATCACGTACGCCAGCTTGGTCGGTTAAATCCAGTTGGGCATGAGTACGGACAACAATGTTGTTAAAGCCTGCGTCGTTTAACTGTTTGACAATAGCAGACCCTACCATGCCACGATGTCCTGCCACATAGATTTTTTGTTGTTTATCAGTCATGTGCTTATTCCCGGCTAACGGCGATGTTATAACCTTGCTCTTTTAGCAGCGCATGTTTTCTGGCTTCATCAAGATCACAAGCCACCATTTCACTGATCATTTCCTGTAAGGTAATTTGCGGTACCCAGCCCAGCTTTTCTTTGGCTTTGGTCGGGTCACCCAATAAGGTTTCTACTTCAGCCGGTCTAAAATAACGCGGATCAATGGCGACAATGGTTTGGCCTATTTTTAAACCCGGTGCTTTATTGCCTTCCAGTGTATCAACAAAGCCTTTTTCATCAACGCCAGTGCCTTCCCAGCGAATGGTGATTCCGAGTTCGCCGGCGGACATTTCAATAAACTGCCTGACGGAATACTGTACGCCGGTAGCGATAACAAAATCTTCGGGTTGTTCTTGTTGCATCATCATCCATTGCATGCGTACAAAATCCTTCGCATGCCCCCAATCCCTTAGTGAATCCATGTTACCCATGAATAAACAGTGCTCCAGACCCATGGCAATATTACTAAGGCCACGCGTTATTTTACGGGTTACAAAGGTTTCACCCCGACGCGGAGATTCGTGGTTAAACAAAATGCCGTTACAGGCAAACATGTTATAGGCTTCACGGTAATTGACCGTAATCCAGTAAGCATAAAGCTTGGCAACGGCATAAGGCGAGCGCGGGTAAAACGGGGTAGTTTCTTTTTGCGGTGTTTCCTGTACCAGTCCGTAAAGCTCTGAGGTTGACGCCTGATAAAAACGGGTTTTCTTTTCCAGCTTTAAAAACCGGATAGCCTCAAGCAGACGCAACGTGCCAATACCATCGACATCAGCAGTATATTCAGGTGATTCAAAGGATACCGCAACATGGCTCATGGCACCCAGATTATAGACTTCATCCGGCTGGGTTTCACTTAAAATACGGGTTAAGTTAGAACTATCTGTTAAATCACCGTAATGTAGATAAAACTTGGGGTCTGTGATGTGAGGATCTTGGTATATATGATCAACCCGTTGCGTATTAAAAAGCGATGAACGCCGTTTAATACCATGGACTTCATAACCTTTTTCCAGTAAAAGTTCAGCGAGGTATGAACCATCTTGTCCGGTAACACCGGTTATTAATGCAACTTTTTTACTCACTATCGTTCCTTGTTAACTTAAATTTATTGATGGATAAAAACGTAATTTTTCTATAATAAAAGGTAAATCGAAAAAACTTTAAAACATTATCACCACGAAGACTAAATATTTTTCTTCATGTCTTCATGATGAATTAAAAATCGGTTTATTTAACTGCCAGTTTTCCGGGTATATAAGCCGGTAATTTTGGTGCCAATTCTTTAATAAAAGCTTGCAAGCGTTGATCAGCTTTTTCCAAGTCTTCGGTTTGTCCAACACTAGTAACCAGTCTTATTAAAGCGCCGTCAGTACGGTTCATAGTTAAGGCATCATAGAACAAATACCATTTTACCAAGTATTCATTAGTTATCGTCCGCCCCCGTTGCTGAAACCAATAGTAAACCAACTGTTTGCTTTCACCTTTTTGAATAACAGCACGATTTAACTCAAGTTCATTACCGTCAATAATTATATCCGGAAAGTTAAGCTGCCCAAACTGGGTAATTTGCCAACCATCGCCAGGCATACAACCTTTGGGAGAATGAACGGCAACACCTCTTCGTTGCGCCTCGTAATAGGCACTGTAAAAATTAATCGTACTGGCTGATTCCGGCTGCACATAATTAATAATAGCGTAATCAGTCAATCTTAACTCGTCCAAATACTTTTGGCTAAGGTAGTCATTACGTCCCTCCCATTTGTCTATCTGCAATGGAAAGTTAAGAAAGGCTTTACGGGCAGGAATAATATCTTCCCGCTCCTGTATAAAACCGGAGCCAATGGCACTACCAATCAGCAAAGCTAACAACAGAAATATCGATTTATTAAATTTAACTTCCAAATTGAGTTGTTTTGCATTGCCTGACCATTCATTGGGAATTAACACCAGTTCGTTAAAGGCCACTTTTTTCCCACTAAGTCTGGAAAACAACCACATTTCAACAAATAATAACGCCATACACAACAAAAAGACAACCCAGCCTTCAAAATCATGTAAAAAGCCTTCTGCCATTTCTGTTCCCCAGTTATCGACCATAACACCGATAACACCAATGCGGAAACTGTTCATAAAAATGGTCAGCGGTGCTGAAGAAAGAAAAATCAGGGCTTTTTGCCAAAAAGGGCCTTTAAACAAGTAGGCGCATAAGAAAGATAGACTGGCCAGAGGAAATAAATAACGGAGGCCACTGCAAGCTTCTACTACCTGTAATTTATAAACACCCAGATCAATAACATTACCTTCAAGATACACCATGATGTCGCAGGCGCGAATAAACTCAACACCTAACCATGATGAAATCAATTGTAATTTAGCTGACAAGTTATTGAGAATAAATGACGGAAATGGCACCATGAACAGCAAAAACAACAAGGGTATTGCACCTACACGCAAGCCTTGCAAACCAAATGCAATAGTAAACAGACCGGTTAACGTAACAATAAAAGCATATTGTTCAACGGTTTTTAAGGTTGCCAGCCCCCCTAAAAAACCCAGTATCAAGCCAATGATAACAATGACAAATCCTGGCCATACGTCTTTAAATTGCTCAACAAACTTTAACTCATGTCGCCGAATCCATAAAAAATAAATACTGATCGCAGGTATAAAAAAACCATGACCATATTCCTCTACGTTTATCCAGGTACTAACCATCATCTCCAGACTGCTTTTAAACGTAAACCCTAGTAATAACAGTAAAAAAGTCCAGATGGCCAAGATAGTTGTTGGTTTTTTCAACGGCATGAGTAAATCGTCCTGAGAATGAGATTGCATTTTTTATGTAACAAGAATTAAGTAAAGTAAAAAATTCATATATAGTGATTGATAAATAGTTTTTTTAACCACTACTTGAAAGAAATAGAAATCGCCTTACTGCATATTAACGATTAATAAAACTTATAAGCTACATATGCCAACATAAATAGCACGTTTCCAAAAACAAACTATTAGGGAGTATAGCGCACCCACTGTTTAATAAAAATATTAACATAGGTTTACATGATTATAACTGCAAATTATTAAGCCCTGATGACAAGTAAAATTCCCATTTAAACTAAATACCATAAAAAATATTTCATTGAAAAATTAAAATCATTACAGTCACTTAAACTAATTCGTTAAATTATAAGCTACTATATAATAGTGCAACTTATGATTTATTACTTTATCTATCGAACTTGTCTTGTTTCTGTTATATTTCATGATTACAATGATTTAAACTTGATTGACAGCTCCAGCATCCTTGGCTGGCACAAAATATTTTATAAAATGGATCTCCCTTTGAAACACTTATTAACATTTATTTCATTTTTTCTGGTATTCACTGTTGCTTTCGCTGACCCAAAACCGACGACTCCAGTCATTGAAAAGCCGGCCGGTGTTGTCAATTATCTACTATCCCCCGGCGACTTTATTGAAATTTCGGTGTGGAAAGAAGAAAGTATGCAAAAAGAGCAAACTTTGGTCGCTCCTGACGGCAACATTACTTTTCCGCTCGCAGGTACTGTTATGGCTGCCGGCAAGCCCATGTCGGCTCTTGAAGAGGCCATTGCTCTCAAACTGGCTGATTATATTGCTGATCCTGTGGTCACTGTTAAACTGCTGCAAAATAACGGCCATACTATTTTTGTAATCGGTAAAGTTAACAAACCAGGACAATATCCTGCCAACAGGCGTATTGATGTCATGCAAGCCTTAAGTTTGGCGGGTGGCTTAACCGTTTTTGCCGACGACAATTCCATTCATGTGCTTCGCCGCGTAGGCAATGACGTAAAAGTATTTCCTTTTGATTATAAAGATGTACTTGATGGCGAACATCTTGAACAAAATATACTCCTGGAAGCTGGTGACACGGTTACTGTACCTTAATTTAGCCTGCTAATCGCTTGAGACCATCAAGATGAAAAAAGGCTTTTTAGTACCAGCCATATTGTGCATCCCGTTCAATTGCCAAGCTAACGATTATTTTTTCAAACCGATCTTTAGTACCAGTGAGCGCTATGCCAGCAACCTCTTATTACGACCAAATCCTCAACAGGGCAACTGGATCAGTAAGCTATCACCGGGAATAAACGTTGGCATAAACCGTGAAAACGATGCATTAAAATCAAATTTTACCTGGAATCAAATTTTTTATACGAATCAGTCAGCACTTAACATCAGTGAGCAACTGTTTAGCGCTGATTACCAGCACACCGGTGAGCGTTTACAGTGGGGCCTTAACGGTCATTATAATAATCAGTCTTCATTAAACAGTGAAACTACTGTACAGGGCTTTTCTCCAACGCAAGTCATGGTAAAAAACCTAAGTATAGCGCCAACGGCTTCTTATTCTTTAACCGAACTCAGCTCGGTAGATCTTGACTATTCTTACAGTAAATCGACTTACGAACAAACCCGTAATATTTTTCTTAACAGTTATGACTATCAACAAGCGTCAGGAACTTTCAACCATAACTACACCGAAAACGACAAACTGAATGCCACTGTTTCCAGTTCTCGCTATAAAATTTCGACGGGAGCGATAACTACTTTTAATAATATTGCCCAGACAGGCTGGCAACATAGCTTTAGTGAAACACTCTCTACTTATATTTCAGTCGGTATTAATTATTCACTGTCAGAGTCAGAATTCCCTGTTGCTCAACTCATCCCAATAAACATGTTCGGATTTTCTGTTTACCAAGATCCTCTCACTGGTCAATTCTTTGACAACCAGCGTTACGGAACGGCTAACACCAGCACTACCGGCTTCGGCGGAGTCTACCGTGCGTCCATTCAAAAAGCCTTTGAAAGAGGCTCTATTTCACTGGTAGGCTCACAAAATCAAACACCGACCTCTCAAGGTATGCAAACCCAATCCCAGTTATCGGCCAACACTTCTTATAATATTTACGAGCGTTGGTCTTCCGGGCTGTCTGCCAGCTATTCAATCTACAAACCCCCAGCACAACTTAACAGCCAACTTAATAATGAGAGAATCTTTGCCACTATTAGCCCGACTATTAACTGGAAATGGACACCCGAAGTCAATGTAGGATTATCGTATACCTATCGCCAACAAGAACTAAAAACTAACTCTCAAATCAGCCAGGACAATAGTGTTCAACTGCAACTTAATTACCAACCCCAAACCAACAATCAGGTGAAATAGCGTGGAAAATCAAGCGATCGATATCAAAGATTATTTAAATATAGTCAAACGACGCAGCAAGTATTTATTGATTCCGTTTGTGGTGGTTTCTATATTAAGTGTTGTTCTGGCAGTTGCCCTGCCCTCAGTATACCGGTCAATAGCTACCATTTTGATTGAAGAGCAAGAAATCCCTTCCGATCTGGTTCGTTCTACTGTCACTTCGTTTGCCGACCAGCGCATTCAGGTTATCAGTCAGCGCATAATGACCCGTAGTAATCTGATAGAAATCATCAAGAAGTTTGATATGTATGCTAAAAATCTGCAATCAACATCGGAGGAGAAAGTTCTTGAGGCAATGCGAAAAAACCTTAAGGTTGAAACCATCAGTGCCGATGTAATTGGCAGTGGCGGCTCTGCCGCAAAAGCAACTATCGCATTTACACTATCATTTGATGACAATAATCCTGCGATTGCCCAAAAAGTAGCCAATGAATTGACGTCTTTATTTCTAAAAGAAAACATTAAATCGCGGACTGAGTCTGCCGAGAATGCAACGCTTTTTTTAAATGAAGAGTCACATCGTTTAAAAGATAAAATCCAGGAAATACAAAGCCAATTTGCCACTTTTAAAGAAAAAAATCTTAACCAGTTACCGCAAATTAGTCAGCTTAATCAACAGGAACTAACATCGCTTGGCAGCCAGTTGTTAAATATTGATAGTCAGGAGCGCTCATTGCATGAACGCCAGTTTTATCTTGAAGGACAACTGGCACAAATTGATCCTCATGCCTTGGCGACCAATGCTACCGGTAACCGTGTATTTGATATGAGAGACCGACTTAAAGTTTTGGAAGCAGAGTACCCCTCCTTACTGGCGCGTTATTCTGATAACCACCCTGATGTCATTAAAACCAAACGCGAAATTGATTCATTAAAAATTGAGATCGGCGGCAATACCAATATTAACAAATTGAATGCCGAGCTGACCAACAAAAAAGCCGAGCTCGCGTTACTGTTAAAACAATATTCCGGCAAACACCCGGATGTCTTAAAACTGCAAAAACAGATTACTACCTTACAAAAAGCAATGGTTACTGCCCACGAAACCGCAGAGACCGATACTTCGATAATGCCCGATAATCCCGCTTACATCACGCTAAATGCACAACTGCAATCCATAAATGCTGATATGGGATCACTGGCCTTTACCCGTAAAGAACTTAACCAGAAAATGGAAAACCTGCGTACCAGTTTACGTCAGGCACCGCTGGTCGAAAAAGAATATACCGATCTTATTCAAGAACTCGACAACACCAACCTTCGTTATCGTGAAGTAAGCGCCAGAGAAATGGAAGCACAAATATCCCAACAGCTTGAAGTACAACGCAAAGGCGAGCGCTTTACGCTAATTGATCCACCTCAAGAAGCACTTGATCCAATAAGCCCTAACCGGATGGCGATTCTTTTTCTGGGCTTTATTTTTGCGATTGCCAGCGGATTTGGTTGTGTTTTCCTGGTTGAGATGATGGGTTCAACTATCAACAATGAAAAAACCATTGCGTCTATTTTAGGAGTTCTGCCATTAGCAAGTATTCCTTATCTTGAAAGCAGGGAAGAAAGCGAAACCATTGCAAAACGGCGCGTCATCATGGTGATCAGTACTTTAATTACCATTACGTTGGCCACGATAGCCTTCCATTTTATTGTCATGCCGTTAGACGTATTTTGGTTCAAACTATTACGTGTTATCGGTGCTAATTAAATTACAAACAGAAGATAATTTATGAATTCAATTGAAACGATAATAGAAAAAACCAACCCGCCGGCAAACAAATCCAAGGCATTGCCAGAAGATAGCGAGCAGTTTTTATACTCGCAAACCAGGATTCAGGCCTCTACAAAAAAACATTTACAAGAAAACCGTATTATAAGTGGATTTAAACCAGGCCCATGGCTTGAGTCTTATAAAATGCTGCGAACCCGTTGCCTACAAACAATGGATGCCAATAACTGGACTACTTTAGCCATCACCAGTTCTGGTAATAATGCCGGCAATAGCCTGACGGCAGCTAATTTGGCCATCAGTATCTCCATGGAATTAGATCGAAGTGTGTTATTGGTTGATGCCAATTTACATAATCCCAGTATTTGCAAGCTGTTTGGCCTTAAACCGGAAGCAGGACTTAGTGATTATTTGTTACGGGACACGCCACTTAAGGAAATATTGATTAATCCTGATATGGATCGTCTGGTAATTTTGCCGGCTGGCAAAGAAATGATTAATGCTACAGAAATGCTTCGTTCGCCAAAGATGATTCGTTTAGTGAGTGAACTAAAGAACCGTTACCCCTCAAGGATTGTTATTTTTGACCTGCCACCCCTATTGTCACAAGCCGATACGCTTGGCTTTTCTCCTTATGTAGATTGTGTGCTGTTGATCGTTGATGAAGGCCAGACTAAAACAGATGAACTTAAACGTGCTGCAACGTTACTTAAAGACATTAATGTTTTAGGTACGATACTTAACAAAGCCAGCAATAACAAAATCAAATACCAGGACAACTAGTTTCGTTTAATCGCAAGCTGAAATCACAAAGGAACACAATGAAATTTATAACAACAGCAACTATTTCACTGTGTTGCTTGGCCGTAGCGCCATCGGCTCAGGCCCTTAATTTTAATTTTATTACCACGGGAATGAGTAGCGATGCAACTACCGCACTAAATCTGGCCGCCAGCAGTTGGTCATCGAAGTTATTTGATCCGGTAACGATCAATATTACCGTTAACATGACAAACCTTAACAATGCGAGAGTGATTGCTGGTGCAAGCTCAATTGACCTTTGGACTAGTTATACCCCTCTTAGAGATTTGCTGGTGTCCGATGCTGCCAACGAAGCCGATAATGGAATCGTAAGTTATTTACCGACGGCTAGTCAGTTCAGTGCTTTTTTGCCAACAGGCATCACTAAAACCGGTTATCTGGCTGCAACCAAAGCGAACTTTAAAGCACTCGGCGAAATGGACTTAGATAATCAGTTCGGCATTAACGATGGCACCATTAACTTTAACAGCGGCTTTGCCTTTGATTACGATGCCAGCAATGGCATAACTTCTGGAACCATGGATTTTGAAACTGTTGCCGCCCATGAAATCGGCCATATTTTAGGTTTTATATCCGTTGTCGATGATATTGATTACATGCTGGCAAACAACCAATCGGGCGCTGTCACGCCTTATTTATTGGATTTATTCCGTTTTGGCACTAGTGCCAATCCGACGACCACTGCCGACTTTTCAACCATGTCGCGAGATTTGAGACC
Source organism: Methylobacter psychrophilus (assembly GCF_025583945.1). GTDB lineage: Bacteria > Pseudomonadota > Gammaproteobacteria > Methylococcales > Methylomonadaceae > Methylobacter_C > Methylobacter_C psychrophilus. The sequence continues at coordinate 31,172 of NZ_JAOEGU010000002.1, read as the reverse complement.
TACTGTAGCGAGTTATTTTGATGATCTGAGTACACAGGCGCCCTTTTCTACCGGAGCTTTCACAGGCGACAGCTATCAGGCCAGTCACTGGAAAGAAACTGGCAGCAACCTATGGGGTATTATGGATCCTGCAATAGCTTATAGCCAAATTGCCGGCATATCCAAATATGATTTACGGGCAATGGATTTAATAGGCTATGAAGTAACTGCAGTACCGTTACCTCCAGCTATCTGGTTATTTGCCGGTGGTTTGCTTGCGTGGACCAGATTTGCAAGACGTTCATTGTTAAATACCCATTAATAGCGCTCTTTAATACTTTCAATCGTTGCACCAAGCACCGATAATTTTAATGGAATAACCCCGTCAAGGTATGGCAAGGATGCCATCCATTATCAAAGAGAAATTAGCCACTTGAATAACCTCTTGTAAAATCGAGGCCGCAAGTATGTGCGGTAACCCGGTGACTTTAAATTCCTTACCAAACTCCAACTGGGGTACGCCGTTTGCTTTATCCGGCAAGAGGGTGTAAAAAATCTTACTCACAATAGCTTCTCTTCGCTACGCGTCCTATTCTTGGACAGTTTCCCAGTTAAAATTCATTGCTAATCTGGCAAAAAAAAATGCCGGTCGGAGTTTACAACTCCGACCGGCATTTTTATGATTTCAATAGCTTGTAAAGCATAGTCAAGCTATTCCTGCATTGGTAACTACTACAAAACAATACACCAAATTAACACTTATTTTGTGACTGGGCTTGCACTGTCAATCAGCTTGATAGTCTCTTTTGCCACATCCAAGCCGGTAAACTCAACTTTACTCTCGATAGATTTTTGTAAAAACTCACGCGCTTTAGCAGTATCATTTTGCTTGTAATAAGTCATACCTAAATGATAATTACTGATTGCAGAGCCTGCATCCAGCGCTATTACTTTTAACAATAGTTCCTGTGCCTTGGCATAGTTACCTTGCTTATAAGCAATCCAGGCAACCGTATCAAGTGTATTAGGGTTATCAACTTTAGCAAGCGGTTCTGCCAACTTGGCAGCACGCTCCAGCTCTGTACTGTCTTTGGCATAATCAGACAGATAACTGGCAAGATTATTAAGCGCTTCCGTTGATTCTGGATGTAGTTTATAAGCCTCATCAAACACAGCGATCGCTTTATCGTGTTCTCCGGATTTATTATAAATTGTAGCCAAATCGTTCACTAACTCCATTGAGCTTTTGGTGTTGACGATACCTTCTTGATAGATTTTTATCGCTTCAGCTTTGTTACCCTGAATGCCATAAGTCATCGCCATCATACGATACGGGATTGGCCATTCAGGTTTAATGGTGGATGCTTTTTTAAATGCATCTGTGGCGTCACTATACTTTTTATCGCTTAAATAAACACCACCCATTAAATTATATGCAATAAAGTTTTTGGGTTGTTGCTTGGTAATTGACGTCAATTTAACCAAAGCCTTATCTGTCTGCTTAAGCGCAAGATAACTTTTAATTAATTGCGTCAATGGTTCAATTGCTTCAGACTGCTTAGCCAGTGCACTTTCAAAGGCAGGTATACTTTTATCAATTTTTCCTTCTGCCTGAAATGCCAAGCCTGACAGAAAATAACCCATGCCTTCTTCAGGAAAGGCTTCCTGAACATGACTTGCGGCTTCTTGTGCCTTATCCCACTTTTTTTGCGTCAAATATATTTTAAATGCCGCTTCCAGACCCACTTTACTTTTAGGATTTTCTTCTAATAGTGCATTAACTTGTTGCAATGCTCTATCAGTATCGCCTGTCTGTTGTAATAAATTTGCCAAATCAAGCCTGGCAGTTTCATCTTTAGGGGCAATTTCAATAATTTTCTCCATGTTTTCACGTGCCAACACAAGATCTTTATTCATTAAATGTGCAGTAGTTAATAACTTTAGTATTGCAACGTTTTGTGGTTGATCAACCAAAACAGCACGAAAATCTCCAATCGCTTCAGGTATTTTACGCTCAGCCAAAGCAAACTTGCCGCGTAACGATAGTGCTTCCAAATCACGTGGATTTTCTTCAATAATTTGCTTAACCAGTGCCTTGGCTTCATCAACTCGCTTGGTTGCCACATAAATAGCAGCTAACTTGTTTCGCGCTTTAATTGATTGTGGCCCCAACTTATCAAGATCGGCAATCTCTTTTAACGTTTGCTCGGCTTTATCATTATTCTTTTGCGCCAATTCCAAATCAGCCAACATAAATCGCAAATCATATTTGTCCGGATTTTGTGCAATCATCGGCAGTAATTCGGCAATAGCTATTTCCGGTGTTCGTTTGGCAACTAAAAACTCGATCAACATCGACTTGGCAGCGACATCATCAGGTAATTCTTGAACCGCAGTTCGCAATATTGCTTCTGATTTATCCAATTGATTGTCCGCCAATAAAAATAAAGCCAGACGTTTTCGATGCTCCAATTGCTTTGGCTGTATTTTAATAATCGCCTCAAGCGTTTGCTGTGCCTTATCCAAAGCTTTTGTTTCTGTATAGACCTTTGCCAGCATTAGCATCGGCGCTGGATTGGTGGGGTTTTTATCGCTACTTTTTTTCAGAATCTCAATAGCCTGATCAATTTTTCCCGTTCTAATATTAAGTGAAGCCAATAACAAATTTGCCTGTACATCATCCGGTTGTTTTTTTAGTGCAGCATCAATCTCAACCATTGCAGCATCAGTATTATTTTTAAGGATATAAACACCCGCCATCAATACTTTACCTTCGATATTTTCCGGATCAATAACCTGAACTTCTTTAGCCATTTTTTCCGCATCTTCAGGCTTATTAACCATCAGAAAAATCTGTCCCATTCTTAATCGGGACATTAGATGCTTTGGATCTTCGCCAATTACCGCCATATACTGGCCGACTGCATTTTGTATTTCGCCCAACTTACTCAGCGCTTCAGCCATTTGATAGCGGGCTTCAACGTCTTTAGGATCAATTTGCAATACGTTTTTAAAAGAAAGCTGGGCTTTTTGATAATCACCTGCAGTGAATAATTGCTTGCCTTCATCCATGTACTTGGCTTTTCTTTCCTCAGCACCGCCACAAGCTGCCAGCAGGCCAACCATAGCCACAATGAGCAATTTTTTCGAACCGGGTACTATTGGTAACATTGATTAAATCCTGATTAAGTTTATTTTGATGACTGATATGACGTACAGTCCACGAAAGACACAAAAAAGCATCATAGGTTGCATAAGACTGCATGGGCAGAATTTGCTCCTGCAAACCCTGCATAATCGATAGAGACATTGATTATGCAGGAGATAGAGCAAAGTATAGAGTAGATGCAAAGAAATAGCGAAACCCAACAACTCTCGGGGATAATGCCGGGTTTCGCTATCACGAACCCAAACACCATTAATTTCCTGTATTTTTTCTGCAGGAAGTATAACAGTAAACTTAAGGCTGTTTAGTTTCTTTAGTTACTGGTGTTATAACATTTGGCGTCATTAGCTCTTTATGTTGATATTTTTGCTTTCTCAGCTTGTCTTCGTATTCCTGAGCAATGGTTTGCATTTCAACACTTTTGAATTGCAATACAGGTTCAGACTTAAATAAAGTGTCAATCACCCCTATGTCTTCATAACTATTTAAGACTTCTTTTCCCGCTTCAAATAATTTTATGTTTTTGCCTTCACAGCTTTGCAGTTCGGCTTCAGTTTGCTTATGGCTGTTTTGCAAATTAACATGCGTAGCACTCAGCTCATTTTTAACCTGATTTAATACATTGTATTTTTCAATCACTTCCAGCAATTTAGCATGCGTTTGTTCCAGTGTGCCACGAACAGCGTCGTTACTACTTTTTTGAGCAGAAACCTCACTGCTTAAGCGATCACTTTCTGAAACAGAAGCCGCATTATCTTTCTTCAACTTTTCTATATCGATGGCAAGCTTGTCTTTTTCTGTTTTAAGCAAATCACGCTCAGTGGTTATATCTTTAACCAATGCTTGCAACTTAAGGACAACACCATTATTGGCATCAACTGCCCGAGGCGCCGCCTGTATTGTTGCCGACAGTAAACTGCCAGCAAAAAAGATGGACACCATCAGTGGTTTGATAATTCTGCTCATGACGACATCCAATTAAAAACGTGTATTAATATCAAGTTGCAGTACATCGATACCATATGACGGACCGGTAATTATATCCGCGCTTAACCATCTGCCAGTCAGCCACACGCCACTCATCAAACCGTAGTTTCCCCCGACAACCCAACCTTTAGCGTTGGTGCCACCAAGATGAAAATCAGAATCGGTAAATGCATCTAATACTGCGTCACGCCCTACATATTTATAAAATGAAAAGACATTCCAATGACCTCTTTTATCGACTCTAGGCCAACCAATATCAACTCTCGTCTGCCAGGCATTAGTCTGTGAGTTGGAATTATCGCCTCCGACTGAGCCCCAAGCATTACCATATCGACTTTGAATACTATTTGAATTAAAGCCTAAATTTTTTGCATAATCACCACTGATTCTAATGTGATATGGCGCAAATTCGGCTAAATCGTATGAACCATTAATATTGAGAATATTATAATCTGATGCCAATCCTATCTGACCAGGTTGGGCACCAGGCGCTTGTGATGTACCTTCCCGACAAATGGTTGCCAAGCTATTACCGCCTTGCATAAACTGAGGTACGGACGCATCATTATTAACACTATTAGTGTCACAGGTGCCAGTGGCTGTTGTATTCGGAATTGCCTGTGTATTGACATAATCGTAGTAAGCAACACCAAACTTAACACTGTCCTGATTCGCAAAACCCCAATCCACGCCCATCTGACCACCGAATAGCCATTTGTCCTCAGAACTTAATTGGAATTCTTGTAAAGGAAATGCACCCGCTGTCGCAAATAACGTAGGCCCTTTGTCAGTACTCAGATCCATTGCATTTGATGTTCCCAATTGATGCCTGATCGTACCTGCAAAACCTTCAAAAGACAGATCGGTATCCCATACTAATTCACTACCACCTGTAAATTCACTGCCTCCAGTATACCAAGGATTTTTTATGCGTCCTCCAGAAACTGTCAGCCAATTAAACTGCTCACTGTCCACCGCATCGTATTTAAGAAAAGCGCGATCCAAAGCAAATTCATAACGGTTGCCGGTATTACCCAAGGTTTGATTGGTTGATACCGGATCAAACATATTTCCGGTCGCCAGACGTACACCAGCGGTTAAGCCTTCGGCAACTTTTACATCTATACCCAAGCGCACGCGTTCACGAAAAAGATGCCGATCAACCGTTGTATTATCAAAAGCATTTACACCCGCTGCTGTGAAGCCACCAGCCTCATTAATAGCTTGTGCATTAAAATAACTGTTCGGTATATTATCACTCGCCATGAAATCATTTTGGGAGCGTAACCGTATATCACCCGATAACTTGAAACGTTTTATCCATTCCGGCAAGGCATTAGGCATGCCCCATTGTTCTTTTTTCGCTTTTTGCATGACATCACTGACCACTTCTTCACGTAACTCAGTACGCACCTGCTGGCGAATTTCGTCTTTTACAAAGTCAGGCACATACGATACTCGAACTTCATCAGATGGCACGAGCTCCTTAGGTGCAACTTCCTTGGGCGCCGCTGATTTAGCCTCGGCAACCTGCTGATCAGCATCAACTTCTGCCTGCTTGATCATTTCATTAGCCGTTTTATCGGTTAATATGCCTTGTTTGACCAATTGTTTAATAAGATTAGTAGTCGTATTGCGTAACTTCAGCAATTCTTCCTTTTCACCCGCTTGTGTCAACCCGGCTGCACATAGCAATGCTAAAGCCAGTAGCGGTTTCTTCTTGTCCATAGGTGTTTCCTGAATTTGTAAGATTAAATTTGTGGTATTTCAAGTCAGGTTTAAAACCTAAAGTCGTGATGAAATTTTTAGTTTAACGGGCTGTTCCATTCCTGCTGGCGGCGCTTCTTTCGCTTTCTTAAATTTTGCCAGCAATTTATTTAACAACTTATCTATGTCAGGGTCATTACTGCCACGTGACAATTCGTAACGGGTAACCGATCCATCGGGACCCAGCCAAATTTTGACAACGGCTGAATAGTTCTTTCTTCGTAAATCGTCATTGTCTGACAAAATATCAATCAAGCTGTCTTTAATGGTTCCGGCATACCAGGCAAAAGGACTCCCACCGCCGCCACCCAGCAAACCTTTTCCACCTTTACGACCAACCATGCCAAAGGCATCAGAACCTGCGGTTCCTTCTGCATCCAAACCGGTATCAGCAGCCGGTTTTTCATCAGGCACATCTGGTAAAGGTTCAGGATCCGGCTCCGGTTCATCAATTTTTTCCTGAATTTCGGGTTCAGGTGGCTGTTCGACTTTTGGTGGTGGTGGCGGTGGAGGCGGTGGAGGTGGCGGCTTAAATAAAGTAATAGGCTGAATTTTTTTCTCATGCTTTACCGGCTTTTCACTAAGAAAACCACCAATAATTTTAACCACATAGACGATTGCGACAAGCAGTATCAATCCACCGATAACTTTAGGCCCATAAGTCCTGAAACGTTTGTATTTACTCATAAAACAATAAAAATAATTTGATTCACAAAATGGTTATAACTTTTCACCACGAAGACACGAAGAACACGAAGTTTTTTGTGTTCTCATGGCAAATAAAATACTATTGAGGGAAATTTATTATCACCCACATTTTACCTATTGAACGTTAAGAACTCAGGCTTCAAAGGCTTGCATCACCTGATTCACGTTTAATGTGTTTCTTCGTGCTCTTCGTGCCTTCGTGGTGAATAATCACTTATTAAGTTTTTACTTCTGTTCTTCGTGGTGAATAAAAGATTTTTGGCTTTTTACAATAAAGAGCAAGCCTACTTAACCAGATTTTGGGTTACTAATCCTACCTGGGTAATCTCCAGTTTGCCCAACATGGCAAGAATGTTGATAACATTTTGGTACTGAACCGTGGCATCACCCTTAACAACAACAGGCAAGGCAGGATTAACCGCTTTATATTGCTGTAAAGTAGTTTCTAACTGTTCCATGGTTACCGGTAAAGTATCAAGAAAGATGGTGCCATCCGCAGTGATGGTAATCGCCTTGGTTTGTGGCTTGGATAAACTGGGCGTATTACTGGCTTTAGGTAAATTAACCTGCACGCCCTGAACGGCTGCCGTCGTCATCAGAATAAATACAATCAACAGTACATAAGCCAAATCAAGCATCGGTGTAACGTTAATTTCGTCATACGCCGCATTTTCTTCTTGCAATTTCATAGTTCAAATTTCTCTGGCAGAATGTTTGTATTATAGATAAGTACATTCTCGTAGGGCGTGCCATGCACGCCTTGGGAGCTCTGCTACAAGGCGCGCATGGCACGCCCTACAGCCAGTAAATGAATTAAATCAGGTATGCTGCTCACTTAATTTTGCAACAAACTCATCAACAAATACGTGCATATCAGCCGTTATTTCCTTGACTTGACCACCCAAATAGTTATATCCAAACAGACACGGAATCGCTACGATCAAACCCGCTACGGTTGCCGTTAATGCTCCGGCAATACCGGGTGCAATAGCGTTAACGTTGACTTCACCGCTAACCGCAATCGCAGCAAAAGTAATCATTACCCCGATAACAGTACCCAACAATCCCAAAAATGGCCCACCACTAATAGCAATTGTTAACAAAACCATTTGTGAATTAAGTTTTTGCAACTCTCTGGTTAGCTTGGCATCCATTGTTGCTCTTACCGCATTCATGGCTTGTGGTGATAGCACCTGTCCGTTGCCTGCTCCTTCGGCTTTTTTAAGACGATGATTCATTTCCTCAACACCAACATGGTAGATGCGATAAATGGTCGATCCGGTAAAAGCACCATGGGTCTTGGTAAACGACAATAACAATGGCGATTCTTCAAGCTCAAGATCGTCTTCATCATCTTCACTATTCAACTTGGCAATATCTTGCTCGCCTAATTTGCTATAGGCTTTTTCGAATTTTTTGTTTTCGCCTTGAACACGGCTAAAAACAATGGCTTTAACGATCATGACTATCCAACTGACCACAAACATAACGCCCAAAATACCGATAATAATCCAACCATCCATGGTCACATTTTTTAACGAACCCATAATAAGGGACTCGCCACCTTCTTCACTATCCGGCGTACTGTCTTCACCGTAAGTCAGCAAGGTAACGGTTGGCCCCTGCATTTCGGCATCAAACTTAACGGCATTGGCATCAAGCGCCACTTTATAAACCACAAACTGGTCAAGTAAACCGGTTAACCCACGAGCATTAAAAGAATCTGCTCCTATGGTCATGTTACTGGTTAAATCACGAGTCGCCACGCCTAAAGACCCTGCCGACAAACCATCAACATACAGCGTCAAAGTATCTGTCGTTGCGGTTAATGCCAAATGATGCCATGCGCCGACTGTTAGTGGTGTTGGTGCTTTAAATTCCTGTTTGGAACCTTCCTCAACTTCGACAAAAACTGTTTCCCCCATAATCGATAAAGTGACATTGCCACTCGCACCGGATCGTTGAAAAATAACGCTGTTGGTTTGCGCCTGATCAATTTTTACCCAGCTAGAAACGGTCCAACCAGCAGTGGGTGACATTTGTAACGATGGGGTTGCCGGAACACGGATAATCTGGCTACCGTTAAATACCGCAGCATCAGCAATCAGACCATTTTCGCCAATGGTTGAAGTCATTTCGCTGGCATTATTGGCGTAGGCTGTTAAATCTTTTGCACCCATTGCACCAAATTGATAGCTAAGCACTTGATTAACATCGTGAGTGCCGGCAGCATCCTGCGCATCAACGGCTTTAGGATTACCATAATAAATCCAGATAACCGGCTCGGCAGCAGTAGCAGCATCAGCGGGCAACTTCACCCAAATCAAGGCCATTTCATTAACGGGATCAATTTTTTCAATATAAAACTTAAGGGGCGTTTCTTCGTCAGCTGCCAGTATGCGTATATCCTTACCTTTCTCGGCAAGATCGGCAAAAAAAGAAAAATTTCCGGTATGTAAACGGACTAAAGCAAACGCAGAAGCAGGCAGAGTGACGCCATCCTGTTTCAACTTTTGTACATCCAACGTTATTTTTTTCTTATATCCCCAATCTGCATTCCACCAGGCTGATGCTATTGACGGGATTAGCATAAGAATTACCAATAAAAAACCACACCGTTTCATTTACTTTCTCAGTTGTATATTAATAGTGTAATTATCGCAGAGCTTCATGACATTATTATGACGATGGCTTACAAAGCGACGGAGCTGATATCGGAGGCAAAAAAAATCCGGCTTTAACCATGTTAAAACCGGATTGAGAGGGTTGAATATAATATTGACAACTACTTAATAACTATCGACGTAACCAGAAAACCTGCATGGTTTTTAATTTGCCCATTTTGATTTCCCTGGCTAAAACCTTAGTCACCAAAACCCAGTACCTCAACACTAAACATGCCCAATGCTGCATTTTTGTTGGTTTCCGCGCCACCGTCATCCATTCCGGTTACCGCTTGTGCTACTTGGCTGACACTAGCTGTCATATTACTGGTTCCAGTCATCCCGGCAGCAATACTACCGGTAGAAGCCACTGGCACACCCGTACCGACGCCGCTAACCTGAATATTATTAGCTCCTAAAACAGCAGTTGCCGCAATAAACACATTCTTTCCACCAATACCGGCTTCACCGGCATCGACCACACCGGTAGGTGCAAATAAATAAACATCACCCGGCTCAACGCCAATGGAACTGGCAGCTGTTCGAATACCACTACCTGAGACAATAGGTGGGAATGTAATTTTCATATTGCCATTTTGATCGAAACTAACTATCGGAGGCGGGGCTGCAATCGCTGACTTGGCACCCCGACCAGCATCAATATTGCCGGCAGATGACCAAATCATTATATCCCCACCATCCAGAGCAAATACCCGCGATGTGTTGACCGTAAAGTCATTATGTACCATCGCATTAATATTACCCTCTCGTTGTGCAACTATACCCAGTTCAGATGCTGGTTTTGCTCCCGTAAATGAAACTGCCAGACCGGCATTCACCATCCCGCCAGGTACTACCAGATTGATATTACCGTTATCGATAGTATTTATCTTGCTGAAAAACATATTTACGTCGCCTTTCCATGCACTGCCAGGAAACAGCTTGTCAATAACAGCAAATCCAGGTTTATTGCCCAATAAGCCGGTACCTGCCGAAGCAGTACCTGACTCCTTAATTTCATTGAAAAATACCGGCAAAATAATAGCGTTGATTTGTGTTTGAATAGCCATAAAATCACTGCTATTAAGCTCTGCAAAAGCCTCAAGTGCATCAGAGTCGCTGAGTGCAGAATCATTCATCCTGCTACGCATAAAATCGGTTATCAGTAACGTAACCTGCGTAAGTGCAGGCGTATATTTGTCATTGCCCTGTAAATAAGTAGCAATGAAACCAGAATAATCAAGCTCTCCGTTAGCACCGGCAAGGATAGTTAAATTGGCACCCTGACCTGGCAAGACGGTGTTTACAACATTACCCAAGGTAGAAATACCACCGGAGGCACCCAAGTCAATATTACGCCCTGTTTTAACCAGCACTTCGCCGGGACCGCCGACTTCGATCTTTGCAGAATTACCTAACAAGCCACCTGTCGCAGGATCACGGTCACTGGTATCAAGAAGATCGCGTGTAGCTTCCAATAACGTGACATCACCCTCATTTACATGTTGGATTGCGAGCGATAAATTGACAATATCATGACCAGATTTAATTAAAGCTTTTTTCGCGAGATTAAAGCCTATATTTTCTATATCACCCTGCCTGGTAACCAAGCGCACAGGCTGATTATCACCGCTATGAATGGGCACGGCCGCGTGCAACAGCTTGGAATCACCGCCAAAAGGATCAATCCTGCCAATGACTGCCGACATATTATTACGCGACAATGGTGATTCCGGATAAGGCAATAATGTACGATCTCCATCCGACATCCCCAACCTGATACCTAAATCGGCGGTAATGTTTTGTTCGGCAAGCAAACTCAACTCAGCGTTTGCACCTGGAAACAGGATAATCTCATCTGTTAATTCAATACTACCGCCAAAGGCAGTGGAATGAAGCGATGCCGGATAAATTCGCGCCAATGTTTGTTGGTTACTGTTGGTGTTGCTTCTGGGGAAAATACTTCCATCAGAGCTTAATATAATGTCACCGGATAATGATCCTATATTAATTGCACTAGCGGCACTGTAACTGAAAAAATTGACATCAGCTTTATGCTCAATCATTGGATCCGATACCCCGGTTATACTGGCACCACTACCCGCATTGACAGAAAACTTCGTATCGCCAATCAAAAACTCAGGACCCTTGGTAAAGACGCTTCCGCCGGTAACTTGCCCACCGGCTGTCATCGTGCCGTTACCTTTTCCTAAATAATAAGTACCTCCGGCAATATCACCTCCGGCACTAATTTGCATGGCACCACCGCCATTAACTTCGACTTGATTGGTTAAAAAATCAAAACTGTTTGTAGTACTGTTATCTGCTTCACCCGTCTGCTTGCCCGTAGTTGGCATCATCACATCAAGATTACTGATATTACCGCCGGCAGATACCATGACAGCACCACCGCCAAATGAGCCGACATTTTGCTTAAAGAAAGGTTGACTTGATCTGGCAGGATTTAACGAACTAAAAGCAGGCGAATATCCCAGTGCAATACCCCATGCAGTAGGTCTTTGTCCTGAGTGATCGTCAGTCGCCGCCCAACTACCTATCCGAAATAACCAATCATTAAAATCGTTAGTGGTGGTAGCTGCGCCATTAATATTGCCTCCGGCGACTATTGCCAGGTCGCCTCCTTCCACCGGATATTCGCTATAAAAAGTCAGCGCGACGAAACGATCTTTTAAACTGCCATAAGGCGATGTCTCGGTAGGATGTCCGGCGTTATAAACTGAAGAAGAACCATCGGTAAAATTAATATCACCCCCCGCTGTCAATTGCATGTCGCCACTACCGGTACGAATAACCGTATTGGAAGCAATCACTAAATTACCTGTTTGAGCCGCCGCATTAATATCAGCGCTTTTAACATCCGCACCTGCAACCAGATTATAAGACCAGGATTCACCGCCCTGCAGCTTATCAATGATGTTTACACCACCAAAACTCTCCGTTTTAAAACCATCAGTTAGTGACTTATCGACTTTAAAATCACCACTGGTCTTAATAACCAATCTGCCCGGCAAATCATTCCAAACATTACTGTCAGCAATATCACCATAACGCCATGTGACCAAATCCCAATTATCTTTTAAGGTTAAATTGCCGTTGTAATCAACTTCAACCCCGGCAGTTAAGCGCATTCCTGGTGCCAGATTAGCGACATTAGTCATAGTCGTTGAAGTCATGTAATTAGCAGTTTGGGTTTTTATCTTGGTAATATCTGCCGTGTTAATCTGACTATCATTACCCAAATCAGCATTGGTATATTTTTTAACACCCTCTGCATAAAATCTGGCGGCACCCTTAACCACGCCTGCAGAAACCGGTTCAACATTAATTCCGGTAGCTGTACGCAAAGCGCGTAAAGTCACATCCCCGCCCGCCTCAGTACCGCTGACGTCAATCATGGAACCGTCTTTTAATGCAATACCACTGATACCATCACTATCATCATCTACCGAAGATAATAAGACTTTACCACCCTTGGCACCGATTGCTGTTAATTGCCCCCCAGCTTCCAAAGTAACTTTATCACCCGCATAAATATTAATCTTGCCACCTTGATCAACACCGTCAGCATGAAGCTGCCCGAAAATATTGACAGCACCTTTGTCAGCAACCAACGTGACATTATTAGCGTTAATTATGTTATTTGCTGCCTGGACTATATTGGCATCGCGGCTACGGAAATAAATTGTATTGTCTATACCGGCATTATTAAGAACAGCCATCAAACTATCAAAATTGGATGAACCGCTAAAAGCAGACACATCAATTTCAGCGCTACTGGCGGTGGCCTTGATTTGCCCGGCCAAGGTTACGGCCTGCTTGGGAGCTTTAAGAACCAGATTACCACCCGCCGCCGAACCACCGCCCGTACTGATGTCCAATTTTGACCCTGAAGCTAGCGTTATTGCACCCTTATCGGCAATTGCTGTAAAAGTACCACCTGGCGTGTAATCTGCTATATCGGCAAAAGTTACCGCCCGGCCTGCCAGATCAATATTTGCAGCCGAACCGACAAAGACATCACCAATTAAGGCTTGCAGATTTAGCCTGCCGGAAGCTAACAGAGTATTTGCATCAAAAGCAATAGTATCAGCAACAAACTCCATTGCCCCGCCAAAGCCAGGTGACACTGCACTAATTGCACCCTCATTGCCATTGATATTTAGAGCATGACCACTGGCATCCAGTTTAAAACTGGAACCCCCGGTTGCAGTCAGGTAACCTGCGTTTAAATTTAAATCTGCAGCAACATTCAGAGCACTTTTACCATCGACGATAAATTTGTTATTTACATTGATATTAACGGCATTAAAGCCTTTAACTGCAAAGGTTCCTGCTCCCTGAGTAAAATTAGTGGCTAATAAATCAAGACTGCCTAATCCGGTACCTGTAGTCGTTGCAATGGCACCTAACGGATTTGCCAATACCAGGTCATTAGCTTCCAACCTAACCGCCTGATCACTACTACCAAAACCCGAAAACCCGGCGGCATTAATAACCAGTCGATCGAATTTTATAGGTGCATCAACTTGCCCGACATTACCATAAAAGCCAACAGTGCCTCGACTGTTTAAAATTAATTCATCGACAGATAGATTTAATAATTTCTGATCGGTTAAATTTAAAGCATTAAGGGTCAAGCCAGCTACTTCACCCATGTTAATGGCGTTAGCACTTAGGTTTAAAGAACCACCGTTCATAAAAACATCGCCTTCCAGTGAAGTCGATTGACTGGCATCCAGCAGCATGGACTCGGAAGCCGTCAGTTTCGACCCTGCGGCAACTATCAATTTACCGTTATCACCAGGCGTGTTGGTTCTGTTTAATATGACTTGCTTATCGCCAGAAAGCCGCAGCAACGCACCGTCACCACTCACATTCAGTATGCTGTCACCACTATTGATTTTGCCGTTTGCCGTTAACTCCGCACCATTCTGCACTTCAATTTTATGGGCAGCAGCGACAATTAAGTCAGAAACAAATAATTTACTATTAGCAGAAAAAATTACTTCCTCTGCTGTTACGTTAACATCAGTTGCATTAGAACTCGCATTACGGCTACGAGACCCACCCAACAGCAGGCTATCGATTTTTAACCCACTCAAATTATCTGCCAGAATTTCAAGCGTGCCAGCCACTGGTGCTGCACTCAACTGGTTAACCACGTTAATTTTATTGGCGGCGATGTCCATTCTTGCGCCTCGACCACCCGACACGGCATCAACCATAAATTGCCCATCCATGATCAGCCTGGTTTGAGCTATCAAGGTTATTTGACCACTATCGATTGGTAACAAAGGAACATCGGTCGAATTTTTCGTTGCACGATCCTGATAAAATTGATTGGCAGTAACGGCATCGTATTTTGACCTTATGCGGACATCGGCACCACTTTCAATCCGATAGCCGTTACTGCGTGCATCAACAACGCTTGATCCTGCCAGCTTTTGATAGCCAGGGACAATAGTACGTCCATCAATCGTATATTGATTAATCGCTATATCTTGCGAATTAGCCTGCGGCGTTATCAAAAATGCCCCCGGCATCAATGCATAATGAGCTGGTAAAATCGCATATTCCCCGGCAGGCAAAACAGAACTGCCGCTCAGATACACGGTACTGCCGGGAGCGTAAGAAAAGCCTTGACTTTCATAATGATCATAGGGTGCCAACTGAGAACCTAATGCCGGCAAAATGGCAAAGCCACCTTGATTAGATGCGCTGCCCGATTGTAAATAATCATATGAGCCACCCGCTCCGGGTAGAAATTCGTAGGCAGACAAATCACCACCACCAGTCACATCGACCACACTGCCCTTGGCAAGGGTCATTGCTGGTGCCGACAATACCAAGCGCTTTTCCGGAGCACTATCAAATACCAGATTACGCAAACTGTCCAATGGATAAAGCCAATCCAGACCGCCTTGAGTTACCCCAAATGGAATTATTTGATTCTTGGCAGATACCGAAGTCAAACTGCCTTCGTCGAGCGTCAAACTCTTATCGGCTTTAAGAGTAATTGTACCCAACGGCGCTTTTAAAACCCCCTGCTGATTGATAACGGCTGCTTCAAAAGTCAATTTACCACCCGCCGATAAGGGCGACACATCAGTATTACGTCCGGTAATACTGATTTTTCCGTCTGGATTGTTTTTTACCACGAAGGTAAAGTCAGTCAGGGTCGAAGGATATATTTGACTGGCTTGTAAATGTAAATCAGCCGCTGTTACCAGCGCACCAACAAAATCTCGCTGGTTATCATCGTTACGCAAACCGATAGTGCGTAAATCATGCTCGCTGTTTAAAGCAATACGACTAAAACCATTCCACTGGGTAGCGCCACTTAATTGAATCCATTGTGCGCTGGCAGTCAACAGGCCTTTGCCAACAGCTGCGGAATCAGCTATCGACCGATTCAAAGAGGAGCCAATTGTCAGTAAATCCGTTTTAAGAACAACTTTCCCTGCATCCGCACCATCGACACCTGCCGCACTAATAATTCTGGCATCAATATTTATCCGCTCAGTGGTGGTTAAATTGACATCCCCTACAAACACAACTTCATCCTTGGTACTCAAACGCAGATCAGCAAAACCACCCGCCATAACTTTATCTGCGCTCAGCGTTGCCTGTCCATTTAAAACGCCTGAAAAATCATCACCAAAGCCAAGGTCTTTACCTAATGAACGATTTCTAAACTGATTGACGTTAATGATTAATGCATCGTCGGGGAACGGGATTTTTGGAACATCCGGAGGATTACGTTTTGAACGATCCAGAGTTATCTCAAGTCCCCCACCATGTGTCGTTGAAGAACCGCCAATACCTCGCAGGGTTCCATCCAGTACAATACCTTCGGCAGCAGTCAGCTGTATCTTGCCGGCATCGGAAGCAATTATTTGTTCAGCATAGTTAACGCCAACATTCTTTGTTGATTGTAATATATCCAGCTGACCACTCGTTCCCGATACGTCAAGCAGTGAACCTTCCGTCAGAACCACAGCACCACGCTGCGCATCAAAACTAATTTCGCCGCCGTTTAGCACTTCACCTGTACGGCGACCTAAAATATCAGGGATATTCATACGTGTAGCACCCTGCGCCAGAATCTTGGCATGTTCACCCAGCCAAATAGTCTGCTTGGCATCATATTCCAGACCTGCCAAAGGAAGTATGGCCAATTTAATTTGGCCGGCATCGGCTTGTAGCTGACCATCAACAAAAATGCTGCCGATTGAACTCTGTATCGTCATTACAGAGCCTTTATCGAGCATTACATGACTACCTGCTTCAACGGTAACTCCCGTATTTCCGTCCAAAGTTAATTGTAGAGGATTTCGTAAATGCTCCGGTAACTCGACAATTTTTGTAAAATCACGCAACGAACTACCCGTTATTTTTGCCAGAAACCCGGGTTCAATTTCAAGATTTTTTGCTTTTAAATCAAGATGCACACCGGATTTAACCGTCAAATCAGCAAAATTAGCCAACAAATCTATCTTGCTAAAAGCCAATTGTTGAGAAAAGTCAAAATTGTCATTTGATACTCCAAGCACTAAAGCCTGATCAATCGCATTAGCCTCTACTTCAGCAGCATTAAGTTTACCGACAATAATTCGTCCACTTGCGAGAGTTAAACTACCATTCTGCTCTAAACCATAAGCCGACAAATTACCTGCCAGCGTCAAAGTTGAAGGTATCGCATTGGTTCCGACAGCAGCAAGCGTGATATCACCACCCTTACCTGCTTGCAGTTTTCTGCTTAACGGCTGCCAGGCACCGCCATCGGCGTGTATCGCAGAACCCGCGTTAACCAGCAAATGCTCATCAGCTTGAAGTTTAACCGTACCGCCAGCAATCGCCAGAAGATCAGTAGGCGATGCGGACAAGCCTTTTTGGAAATCATTAACCCACAAGCCGGACACATCAAGTACTGCCTGCTTACCAATTTCTAAAAAACCGGCAATTGTTGATACTGAATTAGTAGCAGCCTTTAAATTAATAGTGCCGCTAGCGGCTTTAAAACTGCCATCTATATTAATATTACCGGCTTCAACACTTAAACTACCCGTCGGTTGCATGGCAATATTGACACCCTCAGCAAGAGTAACATTACCCAGGGTTTTAACGGAAACCTCTTGAACACCGGAATGGCTAAACAAGTCTGCGGCTATAATCATATCAACAGGCTTTTTATCACCGTCTTTAGGAAAAGCGCTATCAAGTGCAATTTGTAAACTGTTGCCTTCGGTTTGAAAGCGAATATTCTGTAAGGAATTAAAAACGGCCGTATCGACAGAAAATTGCCCGCCAAAAGGCGCAGTTGAAATATCACGCTGATAAATATCGGTAACGCTACCTGCAACCAAATTACCATTCCAAGCTACCAGTGGTGCTTTTATAGTAAAGTTGCCGGCATCCTTACCTTCTACATAGCCATTCTGAAATACACCAGGCCCAAATTGGTCAAGAATATTATAGACAGTAGTGACTCCCCATTTCAGGTGGTTTTCCGTCACTACGCCAAAAATAGCTTGGTAATGCTGATTCGGATCAGCGGCACTAATATCAACAATACGACCAAAATCGTTCATTAACTTGGTGGTATTAATGTAGCCATCCTGATAGATGACTGAACCGCCGGAAATATCAACATTAGCACCGTCATTAATGATAACATCGCCGCTGGCAGTAAAATTAATTTGACCACCGACACCCAATCGTTCGTCAATACCACGAGTTATTCGGGCTAATGCTCCGCTAATATCGACAATGCTTGTGGGCTTGCGAAGATCAACGTTGATGGTTTCACCTTTTAAGACACCGGTTCGTTGTAACGGTGCATCGCGTAATTCAAAACTTTGCACCGAAATCTGAGCGACATTACGCTCCATCCGAGCTACCACGCCTTTTGTTCCGGAAACATCTATACGGGCACCGTTTTCAACATGGATTTGACCGCTTTGCCCAAGCGTAGCATTAGCCAAATTATCAGTGGCAGTTATATCTACTTTTCCACCAGTAACCTTAATTGATGATCCCGATTTTAAGTGCACTGTGTTTGCAGATACCTGCATATACGACTCTGGCTGAAGCTGCTCGTCAATAGCGGTGCCTCCATCAGCATCAGCAATTACCTGCGTTACACTGCCTGGGGAAAAAGTCACTTTTGCCTTGGTGCCAAGGCCGTCATCCATCGCTGTAGCTCGCGTGGTACTGGTCGCAACCAATTGTTCACCCAATTTTCCGTGCTGCTCCTGCGCCAGCAGCCGAATAGAGCCATTAACACTCACCGAGGTAGTCGCGCTCACCCGGCCTTGCTGGTTAACGGCAAAACCGGCCATGGTAATATTACCCTGTTTCGCCAGGATATCACCGGCGTTGGTCACTGTGCCACCGGTATCCACTTCAACGACCAATCCCGCAAAAGGACTTGTCGGGCTGGCAGCCTGCAAATAGACCTTATCCTGACTGGCCGCCAGAATAATTTGCCCTTGATTATCACTTGACAACGAACCTTTATTCTCAATCGTTGGAGCAACGATGATGATTCGGCCTGATTTATCGGTATGGATTTTAGCTCCGGCTTCGATTAAAATCCTGGCGGTTTTGGGGTCCATTGTGGCACCCGATTTCATTGGCTCAATGGCCAAAGCAGCCGCACCGTTATTGTCATCGAATACGCGGGTAAGACCCTGATTAAATGCCTCATCAGTAATATTTAAGGTACTGGCCAATAGACTATTGGTGTTGACTACCGAATCCTTACCGAACACAAACCCATTTTGGTTATATAGATAGACCTGGCCGTTGGCAATTATCTGACCAAAAATTTGACTGGGATCAGCTTGATTAATACGATTTAAAGCAATTGATGAACTACCTGGCTGAACAAACTGAACAGTATTTTCTTTACCAACATTAAAACTTTGCCAGTTTAGAATGGCTTTATCGCTCTGCTGATCAATACGCAGAGTATCACCGATAATCGTATTGGTGGCACTACCGGAACTGACAAAACCGCCAGCCGCAACAGGAACCGGTAACTCGGCATGAGTTGGCACAACCACACCGGCGAACAAGCCACCGGCAATCACCACCCGCATATACGCAACCAGCGGCTTTAATCTGAATAGATTTTCTACCGGTTTAGATGAGATCAGCTGCGTTTTGTGAGACATGGTTGTAACCTTTAACAAAAATAATTAACATACTTTAGTAAGTGATAGCCCGGCCATCTTGCCAGGCAAGATCCGCAACTTTCTGCCCCCGCTTCACAACGGGTTTAGGTTTGACACTAAAAAACTTATTGCCGGATAATCATACCGGCACTTGGTACTGTAAAACGCCTGCGGTACGGAATATCTATGTCGAGTTAGGCTGGTTCCTAACCCAACCTACAAAGATTATTCGCATTTTTTGTCGTAAAAAAGTGTCAACTACTTCAGGAATTCTATGAAAAATGCAAATATCGTCTGTAATTTTAAAATTCGGTGGCGATATTAAAATCCAAACGTGGATCACCTTTGCTCACCGGTCCCAGCGAAATAAACGGAAAGCCGACATCCAACATACCGTTCAAGTATTTCCACATCTGAAAATGCATACCGAAACCGGCACCAGCCAGCGTATTGCCACTAAGATTACCCGGCAACGGGTTCTGTATCCAACCTTGTCCTACATCAACAAACGCCAGCAATTTCAATTTATTGAGATAATCCCAACTCTCCAAGCCTAAATGTGGCGAATGTAGCTCAAGCGAACCAAATACACCGTCATCAGCCAATGCCATTGTTTCATAATAACCACGTACACTCGTCGCGCCGCCCAACGAAAATTGTTCATTACTAATGAGGGGGGAATCGGCTACCTGACCAGAAACATGACTGCTTACTTCCATACCCAATGGCAAGTTATAAAGAAACTTAACATCACCGGTTGCATACATATAATTGGCTTTGGCCAGATAACGCTTGTTTTCAAACTCGGCCTGATCGTTACCCAAACCACGCACCGAAAAATGCATCCCTAAATCAAAACTGGTTAACGATTCTTTACTCCGAAAACTACCGCTATATTGAGCAAGAAACGGTAGATAACTAATGGGTGTTTTATAACCACCGGGGCTGTTTAAGGTTAAATTTTCCTTAAAATCCTTGTAATCGGCACCCAGCGTTGCGCTGTGAAAATAATTGTCCAGCGCCGGTAACGGCTTTACCAACCTTGCACCATAAATACTACCGGTACCGATGATTGTTGTACCCCCAACACTGGCAACATTTGAAGTTGACGAAGAATTAACACCATATAGCGCCAACCGCATATCGGTATTAAACACCGGCATGGCATAGGTACCGGCCCACACGCTGACTTCCTGACTGATCTCGGGTGACACCTGATACATCAACGACGCACTGTGCATTTTCTGCCAGAGATTGTCATAATGCAATGACGACACCAGGCGTAATCGCGACGTACCGTAAGTATTTCGACCATTAAGCTCGACCCTGCCGTGTAACGGCAACTCATCTTTTACTTTTAAATCAACTTCCAGTGTTCCGGGGGTTTCACCGGCACGCAAAATTGGCTGAACTTTCCGGTCGGCGCTTTCCCCTCCCAACTCTGTCAATTGTTTCTGCATCACGGGGAAGTTAGGCACCTTACCTTCTGCCAGCTCCGGCACTCCGGCCTTAATTTTGCCCAGCGAGAAATAGCGGGACTCTGTTACCCGCAAGCGCGATACCTTGCCTTCCACGACATTTAAATAAACGATACCGTTTGTTACGTCTTGCTCGGGAATATCCACCATAACAGTTTGATAGCCTTTGGCTCTATAAAACTCCTCTAAAGCAGAGCGTGCCAAATCAACGTTGTCTATGCTTTTTTTGAGGCCCAGAAAGGGATAGATCGTGCGTTCCAGTTGTTTCTTGTCAAGCAGGGTATTACCCTTCACTCGCAATTCCAGCAAATCAAAACTGGCAGCAGGCGGCTTGGGAACATTTTGTTGCTCAACGTCAGTTGCTGTTACTTGCGGCGCTTCTTGTGCGTAGGCATCAAGCCCGGCTTGAGCTTGAGCCAGGGCAAAACCACTCCAGGCCAAACAGACTAAAGCGCGGCTACGTTTATTACGATTTTGTTGCATGCGTATATTGGTTAACACTAATCTGCGCCTTCCCAATGAAAGCATCTCTATTTTTTATTATATAAAAGTAAAGTTAAGGTTTTATGACAGGATGGCTGAGTGTAAGTTAAAAGCTACATTAGGCACTTGGGAATTAACCGAAATTAAGGCGACTAAGCCGGAACTGCTAGTAGTGAAATATCAAGCATGAGCTTAGCATTCGGCACTCATGACATGCATGACCAATTTACAAGCAAAAAAAAACCAGCCGTCCTTAAACGGCTGGTTTTTTAAAGGGTAAGTCATCCTTGACTCAAACCGGGATTGCCCCGGTTAAATGTTTATTACAAACCAGTATCACCTGAAGGCGCTGTACCGTTACTGTAAACAGAAGGTACGCGGCAGTTATTAACCGATAAAGCAGGTGTTGCATGACTGTAAGGATTAACCGGTCTGCTGCTCAAGAAAGCACCATTTGCTTCTATAGCATAGTTGCTCGGTACTGCCATATAAGCACCTTGATTGGCTGCTACAGGTATAAAGGTATGAGCAAAACCGGTGTTCAATTTAGCCATTACTTCGGGTGCGCCAGAAGATTTAATAATTGCATCAGTCAAAGCTTTCAGAGCCGTGTTTTCAGCAGAGTTGCTGGAAAAAACATGGGCAGTACCATATTGAAAAGTATTTTCTGCCCAATCACGGTATTTACCGTTAACTACATTGGCCAAGGTAGGCGCCACACTATCAACTTTAACAAAGCGGTATTTAGAAGTAGTAGCGGTTTTTTTCTCCATTGACTGGATTCCTACTGCCCAACGCACACCGTAAGAATTATCAAAAGCAGTACCTACTGTATTGGTACCGTCTTGCAATTCATTTAAACACTCATCAACCACACCTGAACTGTTGTTCTCGTGTACCATGGCCAAGCCATCGCCTTCACCAAAACCCTGAGCAACCGCGTCAGATCCGGCTGTAAGACTGGCAGAAGTACAAGGATCGCCTAGAAATTTAATATTCGATTGCGCTTGTGTACCTGAACCATTCTCGCGACGGCATGTATGCAAATAAGACGCAGTCGGTAAATAAGCGGATGCATTAGTTGTCGCCCAATCAAACAAACCAACGGTACCTACTTTCAGTTGATTCCAGTCAACTATCGTACCCGCATGAATAGTAGCGATTTGTGCAGAACTTAAGCTAGGCATACAAGCTTCAGTTTCATCACCTACCACACAACTGGAAGGTACTGTGCCCAGAGATTTTTGAGCGGCTTGCAAGGCAAAATACAAATTTTTGGTAACGGGTACGCCAAAAACCAATGTAGAAGCACTTTTTATTGTTAATTTGGCGACATCAGCTGAAGTAACACTGACATAAGGCGCACCGGTAGCCGGATTCAACGGCGCATTACTACCAGTAAACTGGCCAGGATCGACGTCAGAGATACCAAAATCAGGAATATGAGTGGTATAAGTAGCAGCATCTGCTGCATTATATGCACAGCTAATCTTACCTAATGTTGTGCCAGCAACAGCCGCAGTAGCTACAGTACAAGACGTGTCAATTTTTAAGAACGCGATAGTGGCAGATGCTGCATCACCGTTAGCTTCGGCAATAAGTGGACTCACACCAAAGGCTGAACCGCCGGCACTGCGTTTGTAAATTAAAATATTGGCCTTATTGGTAGGCACAGAAGCATTGGTAGTTGCTCTTTCGCACAAATAAGCATATTGCGAAGTAGTAGCAGTATCCTGGAATTTATAAACCTTTTTGGATGTATCACAAATTCTGTCAGCAGCAGGTACTGCAGAATTAGTCATAACGCCTTCAATAAATTTTTC
Source organism: Methylobacter psychrophilus (assembly GCF_025583945.1). Classification (GTDB taxonomy): domain Bacteria; phylum Pseudomonadota; class Gammaproteobacteria; order Methylococcales; family Methylomonadaceae; genus Methylobacter_C; species Methylobacter_C psychrophilus. Next base: position 7,919 of record NZ_JAOEGU010000002.1, on the reverse strand, counting down.
TGCCGCAGAGGCACCTGACAAATACAAAATATTGGTGTCAGCGGGATTAATGACGGGGACGCCATTGCTACCAATGACAATCGTTGCCTGGGCAGCGGTTGCTGATAACGCTGCCAGTATAGCTGCGCTCAATACTAATTTTTTCATGTTTATCTCGCTTTATTAAAAAGAAGCCGTCTTTTAGAGACGACTGACAGTAACAGGTACTTTTTTAGTCAACAGAATTGACAATAAATAAAGATGTCGGGGTAAGCGTTAGCCTCAACCCGACATCTGTACTTTGGTTTATTGGTCTGCGTTATTAGCAACCCAACCTAAATGACTTATACAGCCATTGATTTACGACGATTTAAACGCATCATACCCAGCAAACCGGCGCCAAACATCCAAACTGCAGCAGGCAATGGCACAGCGGCAACAGCATAAGTCAATGTACCTTTAGCTGCATCCAACTTCCAGGTTTGAACTGCCTCAACTGGAATGGCAGCACCGGCGTAATAATAGAAGTTACCTTCAGTGCCATAGTTAATGCTGGCACCCGCGTCAGATTTACCACCAGTAAGACTGGCAAATGAATTGTTCTGATCATGCTGCCCGGTATTGGCAGTATCCGCATCTAAAATGATGGCACTCAGATTTAAAGCCGTATTAACAACTGCGCCAGCATTGTCAGCAAGAGTAGCCGTATTAACGGTCTCTATATGATTTTTTGTAGTAGTGACAGCAGCTGCAGCAACGGTTATAGTTGCAAATTTTGCGGGGCTGATCGCAGGACCGGTTGCCAGTAATCTGCCTCCGTTACCTGAAGTAAGCACACCAAAAACAGTAGTCGCTGTATTTAAACCAGCCACATAAGTTGACCATTTGCCGCCAGTAGAAGTTGCTGTCAAAGCTGCAAGGTCATAGCTCTTGAAAAAAGCAGTATTGCTTAAATTAGTTACCAAATCACCCATGGTCAGACCCAAGTCCAAGACAAAGGTTGATGCACTGGTGGTGTCATAAACTGACAAATAAGCTTCTGATAAAGTATTGCTAGTTGTTTTAATACTTGCATTAGCAGAACCGGCAGCAACCATCAGCGCCGCAACGAGTAAAGTTTTGTTAAATTTTTTCATTTGTTAATACCAATTATGTTTAAAATTAAAATTCGCATAATGTGGCGGCCCAGCCATCTTGAAAATAACCATAATCTTTCAAGACCTGTAGCTTTCCGTCCCCGCTTCGCAACGAGTTTAGCTTTTACACTGTCTTTTTTACCAATATATTCACTGCTTTATTGCCAAGCAGTTAAGCTCCCGCTACCATGATTCTATTTCTTTACCGTTGATTACTGAAACAAGAATGAAGCGCTACTGCTGCTTCTGTTCAGTATGGTCAGTGCATTCCCTGCTTAACCGGCATCTGCTCAAGATGCCCTCAACGTGGCGCTAGTATCCCATATCGGCTTAGTCTTTTGGATTACAAAACAGTGACAGTTGCTGACAATGTAATACACTTGTATGACAGCTTCATTACGCTATATTAATCTGGCAATACACTTATTTGGAAAATGATAAAACATGACCTTTGCGCTACGATTGCCTAATTGGGTTTCGTAAAAACCCGGCCATGTCAACACAATTAGCAAGGTAAAAGGTGACTTATTGATTAAATGTATGCTTTGTTATAAAGCTGTCACATTAATCAACTATATTTAAGCATAATCAGACTTTAATGGAATTTCTGAACTTTAATACCAGCAGTTGAACTATGTCATCATCACCAGGATTTACAGAAGGCGATAAAAAACAAATTGTTTCAATGCGCTTAAACAATCATGATCGGAATGCGATCCAAACCATGGCGTCTCGTCTTTTTGTAAGAGAAGCAGAACTTTATCGCTTCGCTGTTAGTAATCTTTTAAACCGTATGTACCAGTTACATGACATGGATTGCACGGGCAGTGATTTACTCCCCTTATTTATTGAGTTCAGGGAAGAGCTAAACCAGAACTTGGGCTTAAAAAAACAACAACTTTTTAAGATCATCAACAATGGCAACGCGCATCCTGATAAATTTGTGTCCATGGCTGACATAGAATTAATTCTGCTTCCACAGCATTTGGTACGCCAACGTTTATTGCAAATAGATGCCGCACTGGCTTTTAAACAGCTAGACATTAATATCTGGCTTAAAAGTTATTTTATAGAGAAATATAGCCTGCCTACATTTATCGAGGAAGATCTTGATACGGCCGAAGTTGAAGCGTAGCTATAGCGAGAAAATTTAGTCCACGAAAAGCACGAAAAAAACCTTATTAACCTGCCCAGCCACTTAATCAGTATAAATAAAAGAGCTACCAACCAATCAGACACTCTCGTCTGCAAAGAACTAATACCCCCCCCCTGCGACTTTAAAAAACAGCCCTAAATCTTTTTGTAAAAGCAGAATGGTTTCACCTTTGAGCTTCGTAGGAGCGATGCCTTGGTCGCGATTTGAACCATTAGCCGTTAATCGCAACGAGAACCTCGTTCCTACAACCCACAGTCGCAGCAGCTGTCATGATTTTTTGACCGGCTTCCACATTCCGGTAAGTCGCATTGATGTAACATCATAAAAGCGAGAATAGTTTGCTGCGACTAGTAACGAAGTTTCTCCAAAAAAACAATTAGCTCTTCTATTTAACATACCTGTCATATTGATGACGTACCCTCTTATCAAGAAATGTTTTTAGTGCTATCAAACGCAATATCTATAATAACTAATGCCCTCGCTATTAACCGTTCTTAATTTTTTTCCTTCCCTCCCCTCAAAAATAAGAGACATCTATCATGAGCCAAACAATCACACCAATCACCAACCTTTTAGTCATCGACAGTCAGGTTAGTGATTGGCAAGGTTTAGCCAGTGCTGCCACTGCAGGCAGCGCGGTATTAATTCTGGATTCAGGTTCTGATGGTCTGACACAAATCAGCGATTACCTGACCACTTTGGCGGCAAGTACAGCAGATTTTGTGCCGCTACAAAGCATTCAAATCATGTCTCACGGCAGTGCAGGCACTTTGTTGCTGGGTTCAAGCACCATCTCGCAAGACAATTTAAGCTTATACAGCGAACAACTGGCCAGTATGGGTAGCAACCTGACCGACACCGGTGATATTTTACTGTACGGTTGTGATGTTGCCGCTAATCAAAATGGCGTGGATTTTATCAACCAGTTAGCGGTATTAACCAACGCCGATGTAGCCGCTTCAACTGACCTGACCGGCTCAGCGGCTTTAGGCGGGGATTGGCAATTAGAAGCTTCTACCGGAACTATTGAATCAGGATTGGCATTAAATACTGAGGCAGTCAATAGTTATGCGGACACTCTGTCTATAAAAGTAAAAGATAATTTATTATCAGAAGCTTATTTGTCAGTGTATGACACCACCAGTGCATCAACCTTTGTATTGGACTTGGGTCTGACCATGGGTGATTTGGTTGCTAATTTAAGCAACGATGCTTTTTCAATGAGCTATAACCTGACTGATCTGACAGCGAATTCTACTGATGGAAAATGGTCAACTTTTGCTGCCAATTTAAATACGGCGACTACCGTTTTTGGTGTGCTTGTTTCAGGTAACGGAGGTAGATTACTGGCAACCGGCCCTGCGATAAGCCCGGAAAAATTTGCAACTATAACCGTTGCTGCCGCTGCTGTTACTACCTCAGCAAACCATATAGCCTCTGTTAATACGGCAACTCAAATTGACAATCCCGATGCTGTTGTTAATACAGCTTTAAATCTGAGTGCCATCATTTTAGATTCGGATACTCCTGATACCGGACAGCATGACCTAAGAAATACATTTGCTAGTTTGAATGGTGGTAAAACTGACGCAGGTGCCAGCATCAACTATGGTACGGCAGGCAACTTTTACTATTACAGCGGTGGTTCTACTCAAATCGTGACCCAGGCAGTCCAAACATGGAGTTTGGATGCGACTACTGGTTTGTTAACATACAGTAAAGCAACGGTAACGACGGAGAATAATTTACCTACCGGCGCAGTGACCATTACCGGTACGGCTACTCAAGGCGAAATATTGACGGCCGGCAATAACGTGGCGGATATCGATGGCTTGGGTACCATTACTTACCAATGGTTTGCGGATGGCACAGCCATTACCAACGCAACAGCCGGCACGCTGACGCTAAGTCAGGCAGAAGTAGGCAAAGGCATTACCGTAAAAGCTAGTTATATCGATCAGAAAAATACCGCTGAAAGCGTAACCAGTTCTGCAACCACTGCCATAACTGCAGTAGCACATGTTAATACTCTACCTACCGGCTCAGTAACCATTACCGGCACGGCTACGCAAAATGAAATACTGACGGCAACCAATACACTGGCGGATGTCGATGGTCTGGGCACTATCAGTTACCAATGGTTGGCAAATGGTACGACCATTAGCGGCGCAACAGCTTCAACGCTGACGCTGGGTCAAGCAGAAGTCGGTAAAACCATCACGGTAACAGCCGGTTATACCGATCAGAAAAATACCGCTGAAAGCGTAACCAGTTCTGCAACCGGCAACATAGTCAATGTCAATGACGCACCTACCGGCACTGTCACTATCTCCGGCACGGCTGAGCAAAACCAAATATTGACCGCAGTCAATACCTTGGTGGATATCGATGGTTTGGATTCAACAACTATCACCTATCAATGGTTGGCCAATGGCACAGCCATTAGCGGCGCAATAAGTTCAACACTGACTTTAGGTCAAACAGAAGTGGGTAAAGCCATTACCGTAAAGGCAAGTTATACTGACCTGCTGGGTACTACGGAAAGTATGACCAGTTCTGCTACTTCTAGCGTAGGACAATTTAATAATCCACATACCGGCACAGTGACTATCTCCGGTACGGCTACACAAAACGAAATACTGACAGCGATCAGTACCTTGGGGGATTTAGATGGAATGGGTACGATTGCTTACCAATGGTACGCTGATCAGACACTCATTACCGATGCAACAGCAGCAACGCTGACTTTAGGTCAAGCGCAAGTAGGTAAAGTCATTACCGTAACAGCCAGTTATACCGATGGATTGGGTAAAGCTGAAAGCGTACCCAGCTCTCCAACCATTGCCATCGTTGCAGTCGCCCACATTAATACTGCACCTACAGGCGCAGTGACCATTACAGGTACGGCCTCGCAAAACGAAATACTGACAGCGGTCAGTACCTTGGTGGATATTGATGGTCTGGGTACTATCAGTTACCAATGGTTGGCTAACGGCACGGCAATTAGCGGTGCAACAGCTTCAACATTAACGTTAACTCAAGCGCAAGTCGATAAAACCATCACTGTAACAGCCAGCTATACTGACCTGTTGGGTACACCTGAAAGCGTAACCAGCACTACAACCACTGCCGTCGTTAATGTTAATGATGCGCCGACGACTTCTGTCGTCACGTTGGCATCAATTCTCGAGCACAGCCAAGCCCGCGTAATTACCCAAGCCGAGTTGTTAGGCAATGCCGTTGATTTGGATGCTAATACCCTTACCGCTACCGGCCTGAGCCTTGCGTCCAGTAACGGTACTTTGGTCGACAATGCCAATGGTACCTGGAGCTATACGCCGTTATTAAATGATGCTACATCGGTGAGTTTTAACTACACCATTACCGATAGTGTCAGTCCGACTGCAGGTACGGTGGCAGCTACAGCGACGTTGGATATTACACCCGTTCAATTGACCGCTGAACCGGTTGCAGACTTGTTCAAATCATTTGGTAATGGCACCAATGAATATATTAAACCTGAGGCGTATGTACAAAATTCCGGACAAAATTTGGATTTGAAATATCAGATAATTGATAAGTCAGCTGATGCGGTCATTATCGGCAGTACCAGCAATGATTTTATCAAGCTGGCCGGCACAGGTAATAAAGCAGCCAATGGTGGTGCCGGTAATGATGTTCTTGATGGTTCAACCGGCTCCAGCTTTTTGAGTGGTGGCGATGGTATCAATACTTTCTTTATGGATGGCAGGGCAACAGGAGTGACATGGTCAACGCTGACTGATTTTACTCAAGGTCAGGATAAAGCCACGATTTGGGGTTGGGTTAAAGGCGTCAGCACGATTAATGCCGGGTTTACCGACTTTAACACTGGCGGCGCAACCGATTATACCGGCTTGACTTTACATATCCAGAACTTGCTACCAGATGGCTCTGTCAGTGGCGCGACTAATTCCGCGTTAAACTCTTTGACACTGACCGGACATACCTTGGCTCAATTTGGTGCTTCTTCTTTGGCAGATTTAAATACCCAAATTATCAACGGTACCAATACGCATTTTATTGTTGGGCAAACCACTGATGACCTGGGCGTTCATGGGTTTTTGTCTATCAGTTAATTAGTTAACTGATTAACTTCGATGCCGGTCTGGGTTTGTAACCCTGACCGAAAGGTTTAAATAGCTTTAAAACGTGAGTAACCGGGTTACAAACCCCGTCACACTATAGGTCGTAAATTAACAACAAGCAGTAATAAAAGCGTAATGGGGTTATAACCCTGTTACGCTTTTAACCCCATAATCATCTTCAAGCGTAACGTCGAGATTAACTGTAGCTCGACAGGCCAACCACTAAAATCTCCCCACCGACTATACTCAAAAGCATCCTGCTAACAAATATTGCAGATATTTTTCGATAACCTCACTGTATCCATAGATTCCCGGATAAATAATTTCAAGACTTGTAGATTTCATTGTTTAAAGGTACAGATATCAGCCCCTATACCGGTCTGGGCTTGCAACCCTGACCGAAACATTTAAAGGCTTCAATATTTTTTAAAACGTTAGTAAGGTAACTCGTAATAAATACCACCCAATCATTGCCTGACTCTGGAAGCACCACCGACTTAATGATTCCTGCAACACTGCGTACGAAGCGTGTGGAGACTATTATTACGAGTTGCCTAAACGCCGGAATACAAACCTAGGTTTGTACTCCAAATTATCATGGTGTCAGGTACGGTCACTGCCATTAAGTTAAGTATGTGGAAACTATAAATTGAGAGGCTTATTTATTGCGAGTTACTTAACTGGGTTATAAATCCCGTCAATATTTGTATATTAAGATGTTAACAAATAAATCTGCTTTTTTTCGTGCCTTTCGTATTTTTCGTGGACTCTGCCGTTGCCGGTCCGGGTTTATAACCCGGACCGAAACGTTAGTAAAGTAACTCGCAATAAATACCACCCAATCATTACCTAACTCTGGGAGCACCACCGACTTAATGATTCCTGCAACACTGTGTACGAAGCGTGTGGAGACTATTATTGCGAGTTGCCTAAAGGCCGGAATACAAACCTAGTACTCAGTCAATCTGATAATGTCGGATAAAGTTTCTTCAGTTTTATCCGTGCATCCTCCGTGGTAAACCGCCATTCCATAGGCCGAGCAATAGTATTTCTTTTTTCTTGCCACGCTAAAATTTCTGTTTTTAACATTTCTTGATCTGGAATGCGGCGATCCATACATTAGACATCTTTCCTAAATAATCGACATAGAATTTGGCCTTTATAAGGTTAAAATAGTGATCTACCTCTGAAAACACGGATAGCCATGACTCCTTATGCTCAATTACCAAGACACAAGCCTGAAGAATTTTTAAGGACTGTCGGCCTGTCACCAGAAGATTTTCTGCATCTTCACGGTAAGCTGGCGACTTACCTGGACGAACAAAAAGTCCTTAATCCACTGACTAGACGGGGACGAAAAGACTCCAAGATGGCTTTGGAAGACCGCTTATTATTGACACTCTATTATCTTCGTCACTATCCGACGTTGATAAATCTGGCTGCGGTCTTCGACATCAGCGAATCGTATTGCCATAAAATCTATACTCGCACTGTAAGACTATTGATCAAAATCGAAAAACT
>NZ_JAOEGU010000029.1 GCF_025583945.1 Methylobacter psychrophilus | reverse complement strand
CATCAATCTTTTGCTCGCCGATTTTTTTATGTAAATCCTTGAGAAAATGTAATTTCGCAATAATTAAATCGGCGATTTTTTGCGTTTGCGGCTCAATATACAGATCAATGTCGCCTCCCTTGGCATCATCATTAACTCTGGAGCCAAATAACCAGACTTGTGTCTCTTGACCAAAATTATGTTTGGCACTTTCGCAAATAGTATGTCTTTGAAAATCAGATAAACGCATAAAGTAGCCTATTAATAAGAAGTTAAGAAAATAAATAAATAACTGAAAACTTTGCCACTATTCATAACCCATGCCCAGCTCTTGAGCTTGGGTAGCCAAGTCATCGAGAGCTTTGAGTCGAGCTTCATCAATTCGTTGCTTATATTCGAACACATCCTTAGCCAAAACGCGTCGGTGCGTACCCACTTTTCTAAATGGAATTTTGCCCTGCTCCAACAAATAAACTAAATGTGGCCGACTTACATTTAATAATTCTGCCGTTTCCTGAGTAGACAATTCTGCATGTATTGGCATAACCGTTATGGCATTGCCTTTGGACATTTCCGTCAACATGGTGAGTAACAAATTTATAGCATAGCCCGGTAAAATTAAATCTTCTGATTCATTATTATTACTGGCTATTTTTAAATGAAGCCTTTCGTTATGGACATATTTTGATAAAGCGCGGCTGGTTATTTTAGCTTCTTCTGCTTCTTGCGCTGTGGGCAAATGAACCACATTAGATAACGTCACACTGCTTACTCCAAATTATTATTAATTATGTGACGCAAGATAAACGAAATAAACGAAAATTACAACTCGGATTTTGCAGCGTTCCATTACCCTATCTCAAAAACAAATTAAACATGTTTGTACCTTGTCAATTATCTCAAAGTACACAATGACTATCAAAATCCGGTACGGTCATGTTGCTAAACATGGCTTTCCAATAAGCATCTTCGTCCTGATTATCACCGCGTAATAATTCATATACCGTAATACTGGATACAGCAAATTAGTATGGTTTTATCGTTAACTGATACAAAAACGTTGTATCTATATCAGCTTTCTTGGCGCGTTTATGAGCAATCAGTACATTCGTGTCGAGGCAAATTATTTCCATTGTTGCAAATGCCGTCTTTTTTCTTCAATAGCAATATATTCATCATCCGACATTTCCGGACTATCAAGTAAAAATTGTTGAAATGCAGTGCGTAACGAGATGTCATCATCTAAAGGCACAATGGTTAATTCGACACGTTTAGTATGTATGACACCATTCACAACGTCAGCGTATTGTTTTATCGGATTTAAATTCATCATTAAATACTCCTCGAATCATCTTGATTTTAATAAACGGCGCTCAACAGTTTAAAAACTACTCGATATTAATATTAACACTACCTTTTAAATCGTAGGGTGCTTTGGCTAAAGCGAAAAATCATTGACACAACGCAACCTCCAACAAATTACAAAACGGCTGGTGATTTTTCCAACGATAGGTATGAAAATCGCGTCTATCTGTAGAGATAATGCGCCCGTGACCTAATTCTTCGGCTAATAGCACCAAAGAAGCATCCGCTAAATCCATCGGTAAATCGGCGTACTGAATCATGAGTTCTACGATGCGTGGCAAATGCGCCTCTTTAATTGCGAATAAACTAAACAAGTGGGCAGTTTGTTGAGTTTTTAAGAAAATAGCAGCTTTAAGCGGATTACATCTTTTTTGTAGCAAATAACAAACTTCGGTTACAACGGGCAGTGTTGTAATTAACGGCTCGTTAATTGTTAGCGCGTAAGCGCGTACTGTTTGATGATGATTGTCTCGTGGGTCAAATAATGCTACCCAAAAACCGGTATCAGCAATAATCATTCATCTTCCCATAGGTGCTGTTTGTAATCCTCTGATAATTTACCATCACCGCCTTCCATGCACCCTAAAAGCCCGACTTCTTCCAACACTTGTAACACTCGTGCTCCTTCGGTTAGTTGATTTGGTGGAGTTTGTTGACGTGATTCAAACCGTTTAGCTTGTCGCCGCGCTAATTTGGTTTTTAAAAATTCAATAAAGTCGGCTACTTCTTGTTGTTCTTGTTCTGGCAAGGTCAAGATTTCTGCAGTAATGTCTTGGACTGATAAATTCATTGTACTGGCTCCAGTGCGTTTTAATATAACGGTAAGTTAATAACCAAGTACCCTGACCTTCTTGACGGAGTAACCGTAACGTTTTGTCGGGTATACACAACTCGGTGAATGATACTGAATCAACATTGACCGCCTTTAATTAATTCTGAATAATCAACTGTGCTACGGCTTTTATAGCGCTGAACACGTATCATAGCAAGAGCATGAACAATGATTTAATTAATATTATCGGAAAAATCGTCACTTAATGTCCCAGCAAAAGCTAATACACGCTCTTCCCAAGTTGTAGATTCAGGTTAAGAAGACACAGGCAACACGATGATTTCAGCTTCAGTGCAGCCCGCAAATTCAGGCGGTAGATCAAATTGAACATGTAAGTTATTAAGCCGTTGAATAGTACGATATACATACATGATTCGCTCCTTGGATAATTTTTTACAAAAAACAAAGAGTATACAGACTGCGATAAATAAAGCGAACCTCGGCGTTTTGATGCTTTAAATGCCGGGATTACGTTATTGCTCGAATACAGCTTATAACCTTTGGATTATTAAATCTCACATAACCCTTAAAAAATAGCAATACCTTGTTGTGGTGGCTGCCATTTTTGATTAAAGCCACAATGGTGATTGAACAATTATAAGCATCCTGCAAAAACGAAGGGTGCCTTATAACCCAACACATTTACACCGATCTTTTTGATCATCAGTTAAATTCTATTGGCGTCAATGTCTTAAAATCCATGATTGACATTACTCATATTAATCAATACGATCAAATGTCTACAATAGAGAATTAACATGATTAACGAAGTAAATGCGGCTGTATTCCGGAAAAATCTGGGTGAAATGATCAATCAGGTGCAATACCGCCATGACTCCATAGTGATTAAAAAAGACGGAAAACCTGTGGCTGCCTTGGTTGATACACAACTATTTGAGCGGATACGCCGATTTAAAGATCGCTTTGAGATACTAAGCCAGCGTCTTGCCAAAGCTTATTCGACTATTCCAGAAGAAGACGACCTGGATGAAATCGATACTATTGTTTCCGAAATCAGGCATTCTTAACACTGATTATGGCTAATGTTTGCATCGTTTTGGATACCCATGTTTAACTTTCCGGTACGGCTTATCCAAATTCCATACCAAGAAAAATTGTCGCTGCCTGGCAAAGTGGTAGCTTAGATGTGATACTTTCCCAATATATTTTAGATAAATTGCTACGCGTCTTTCCAAGACTTAATCATCGCTTGGGTTGGTCCAATTCTGAAATGCGCGATTTTGTGAATAGTTTGGCTTTTCTCGCTGATCTGGTTGAACCTGAACCAATAGAAGATCCCCAGCTTCATGATGCCGCAGACCAATCTGTCCTTGGAACATTTCTGGCTTCAAACGCCAAATATCTTGTTACCGGTGACAAGGATTTAATTGTTCTGTCCACTGTTTACTCAATTATCAAGCCAGCTGACTTTTGGCAATTACATGGCAATTAATCTTAACTCACTGCTATAAAAAACCAGCCATGGATAAACAAACCATAGACACTTACAACCGCGAAGCAGCAAGCATTGCACAGTTACATGTAACGTTAACGCCGCAGCGCATTTATGCCTTAATTGACCACTATTTTATCAAAAATGGTACAACGCTTGATGTGGGTTGTGGCATTGGCCGTGATACCCATTGGTTAACCCAACAGGGATTTCCGGCAACCGGTGTGGATGCCTCGGAACAGATGTTACAACAGGCTCAAGCGTTGTACCCTACCGAGCATTTTTTTCAAGATGCCTTGCCTGAGCTAAACCATCTGGGTAAATCGCAGTTTCAGAATATTCTGTGCTCTGCCGTATTGATGCATTTAAATCCCCTTGCCTTAAACACTGCCTGTCTGCGTTTACTGCAATTACTTAACGATTCGGGTTGCTTAATCATCTCCTTTCGCGGCACCCATGAAACCGATAACCGAGAAAAAGGCAAGCTCTATGAAACGATCAATATGACTGATTTTTTAAAATTCTTTGCAGAAAATCAATGCACGATCCTGGTACAGGAAAGTGAAACAGAAGCGTCAAGAAATTTGACTTGGCATAATTTTGTCATTAAAAAATAATGGTGGATATTTAGCTGTTTTGTAAATATTAATAAGCTTTTTCCAAAAAATCGGTTAAACACCGGTAATGCCGCTCGGCAAGTATTTGCTGTCCGGCGTCAATTACCTTGTCCGACCGGACAGGGTAATTGACGCCGGACAAAAGGTCTTATCTTACTAAATTGGACTTATGTAGTCATGGTTATAATTAGCCAGCGATTGAGAATACTACAAACATAAAAATAAATTTTCTGGAGAAAATAATGGGCTTACAGGATCGCGATTATTACCGTGACAGGAATAAAACGCCACGCCAATCACCAAATTTAACCCCTAAAAAGCCACCAAGTAATAACAAGAGAATCATTTATCTCTTATATCCGCTTATTACGCTTTCAGGGCTTTGGTATGGCGCGGATACTTTTTTGAGCAAGACCAATGAAACTGTGATTTTACAGAATCAGAACCCTTCTGAAACATTGCAGGGCGGAGTTGTTTTAAAAGCCGACCGTCAAGGACATTTCAGAGGCACAGCATTGATTAATAATATTCCTATGCCTTTTCTAATCGATACGGGGGCAACCAAAACCTCAATTCCTGCAAAAATGGCTATAACGGCAAATTTACCTTTCGGTAATGAGATAAAGTCAAATACGGCAGGGGGTCAAGTCAGTGATCATCTGACCCGAATAAATAACCTAAAAATTGGGGGTGCCGAAATAATAAACCTCAATGCCAACATCAATCAGTATTTGGATGAAGTATTAATTGGTATGAATACCTTAAAGTATTTTCACATGACCCAAAATGGAGACACGTTAACACTACTAGCCAATAACCGTAAAGACGGTGATGTGGCGATTAAATCAGCAGTGCATCAAGCAGGAAAAGCCCAATAGATACGATTACTGGTTCCCAAACTGAAAATTGGGAGCCAGCGAAACTTATCAGCTGGTCAGCATTTTCCCCTTAAAAAATAGCAATACCTTGTTGTGGTGGTTGCCATTTTTGATTAAAGCCATAATGAGTGATTGAACAATTATAAGCATCCTGCAAAAACTGTTGACGTTTCTCGGTAGAGCACCCCGTTTGTACAATTAACGTTTCCCTGAGCGGATGATGACTGGTGATTAAATACTCATTGCGATCATGCAGACGTTGCAGCAATGGCAACGCCGGTAAGTTGGCAAATTTTCCGCTCACGCCCCTGTTGCAATCAACACAGGACAACACCAAATTTGCGACACCGTTAATGGGTTTTTCGGCATCACATTTTCGTAAATCATGCGGAAAGAAATGATCCACATCGGCAAAATCAGCGTGATTATTATCCAGGGAAATATCCCTGAAACAATAAAAACACCGGCCTTTTTGGTAACCGTTTAAAGACGGACTGGCGGCGGTGACAGCGACACGCCGCAATTTATTGTCCGCAAAAAATTCGCGGGTTTCTTCTTTATAATCCACTTGAATTAAATGCTTGGGTAAATTTAATTCCCAAGCGGTTTCAACCAAGCGCCAGCGTGATTCAGTTTCTGCGGCCAAATTATCATACTGATATTGCTCGCCCAAACGATAAAAATTATCCGTTAAAGTAATGCCGCCTTTGGTTTTTCTTTCATCCATAAAAAAACGGACTGGAAGCTCTTGTTCATGGACATTGTGAAAGGCATCCAGCACATTGTTAAAACCCAACTGAACCGTTAAATCAATCAAGGCATCCTGGTTGATTTGCTTGGCATTAAAATCCCGACAGCCATCCAGAAACTTGCTGCTTGCCGAGGTAATTTGTTTATCACACACAACCAAATGCTCGGCAATATGTCTGGAAAACGGCACCGCCAATTGTTCCAGGCTAATAACAGAATCACCGCTATCTTTTAAATCATATAACGCTTTGGCTAAGGCAAATTTATATGATGCGACATTACGGCCAAACAGAATAATTGAACGCCAGTAGTTTTCCAGATTTGGTTCTATTTCATAGAATTTAGACATTAAGTGATAAAGCCCTACTTGCTTATTATCAAGCCCAAGTTTGGTAATAAGCGAACTACTTTCATTAAATAACGGTTCTCTGTGGGCAGCATTGCACACTTATAGTCATACTGTTCAGCATACCTCAAGCCCGAAATATTTGCAGATGTCATTAAGACCATCGGCAAATGTTTTGTTTTTCTTAAGAATCACCCAATCATCTCCCCGTCGAATAAACTCGACCAAAAAAATTCCTTTAATTCCTGACAATCCCTTTTGCATAGGTATTTCATCAATTAAAATCTTCGGTTCACATTGAAGAATCTCTACTGTACCGCTAATAACAGATTCAAGTCCTACTATTCTTGACTTGGTATAAATAGACACAGTAATAGCTATTGAATTAATTTGCGAAGGTAAATTACTAAAATCTATAACAACCGACTCCATGGGGGAGCTATTTAGCAAACCATTACCTTTGCCCAAATGTCGGACAGATCCACAAGGAGATCTCGAAAGAATCTGCCCTGAATCTCCTCCAGATGCAAAAGAAGAAACAAAATCGAGATCACCACGAACCTTACCCGCAGAGGATAACAAAAAGACACTAGTGTCTATACTGCAATTGACCTTATTAGTTTCAGAAATATTAGACAAAACGCATACTATTACACTGGATGGCATAAATTGCCAAAAGGCCTTTTCAGCAGCTTCCAAAAAATTACCTGATGGAAATCTATCCAAATATTCTTTGTATCCAGTTTTCGTATCAAGTTGCTTGGCAGTAATCCAAGCGGCCTCATCCTCTTGAGATATTTTATCGGAAGCTTCATCACACATAAAACTATCTACTACTAATAAACCTGAATCAACTAATTCATGGTTCGAAGTATGTTTTTTCGAAACAAGCAGAAGATTATTAGCCACAATACCTCCCCACCTAACCGGAATTTCAAATACATTTATCCCTTCCACCTCTAAAAAAAGGATATAGTTACTTCCTTCCTCTAACCAAGTAGTCACCTCCGGGGAGAAAGTTAAATTAGTAACACTAGCATCAGAAGTTCGTCTCTCTACCTTCACCCAATCTTCGGCAACTTGCCATCCGGATATACCTAAAAATGGCTTTTTATGTCCCCACCGTTTAAAACAGGCTCTGGTATCTCCCTGAGGTGCTTCCCATCCCGTAATCAAAACTCCAACCCACCCCCTACCGTGCCTAGACTCTGAATAGAGAGAAATTGATATGTCTCGCATTATTAATTATAAAAAAATGATCAAGTTTACTTTGTAAAACAATTATCGCACTTGATCTGTTCTCAGATCACTTAATATTTTTCCAAGACGAGAATTAGCTTCAATATCTCCAGAAAACCCGGATTGAAAATCTGCATTTGTTCTTACCGAGTATTGAAACCCGTGTATCCAATCAATCAGATATTTTTGTTCAAAATTTTTTGAATCTTCAAACAAAGCATCTAAAGGCCGTGACTTGTATTCAGATACAAATATATTGACCCTTCTATCGTCCAAAGCCTGTATCTGTATCCCCGAAATATCATTTGAAATATTTCCTGCATGATCGATAAAATCATTAAAATATCCAGTCACGCGAGCAACTTGCTTCCACATCCACACCGATCTGCGTTCAGTTTTGAAAGATCGACTCTTTCGAACCTCTTCGACAATGATGTTGTACAACCCTGTTTTATGCGCTGATATTTCAAATTCCTTCACTATATTCAACAGTAATTGTGTAGAAATTCCGTAATATGAGGATGCACTCACGTCTTTACTCTGCTCTACTAAATCTGCTGCCCAAATTTGGATCACATTTGAAGCAAATACAGAGGCAAAATCTTTGATTGGATCTACTTTATTATTTGACTCGGTGTTATTTGATTGGGGCGTAGGAGCAAGACCTAGCATCGCAGCCATAGCGTCTTCTATTACTTCTTCAGGTTCCTCATAAACACCATTACTACCTTGTCCACCACCGGTAAACGTAATCTCTCGCTCTGTTTGATAATAAGCATCACGTGCGCTGTCGTCAGCTAATTTCAGTGTTGAAATAAATTCGCCAAGACGCCCTTTTTGAAAAGAAATACCAAGTGCATTTACAAGTTCCGTGGCCAGTTTCTTCTTTTCATTACGAAGCTCATTAGTATCAGTACTAATATAATAGCTGGCCAAAAGAGAAATCACTTGTTTAGCCAATAAATCAATTTGCAACTCGATTTGATTCAATTTAACTTCTGGTCGGCAAATCGGCTCCAAACCTTTAACAATTCTCGTAATCCCTCCATCATTCAATACCCATGCACTATCCCATGCATGAGCAGGATCAGTGAAATGGTCTTTAACAATTTGATTTGCTAAGAATGCATTTTTTAACTTACTTACAAAGTCTACTTTATCTTGTCGTATATTTTTTTCAACAAACGACGATGGAGATTCAAAGTCAAAGAGGGCATCATATCTAAGGTTGGGATTTCTTAGCCAATAAATATTGTTAAATTTTCCGTTTCCATTCCAATCTGACACCCACTTAGTTTTATGGGAATGCGCTCCAAAAGGCTTTAATAATGAGGCCTCAAGCCGATTAGACCATCGCGTCCCATCAACTGATTTACCCGCGCCTTGCTCAAATGACGTGTCAAATTTTGTTAGTATAAAAAATAGAGTACATGGAACTTTTCCCCTCTCAGCAGGTGTTCCGCCATGAGTCACTTCCACCCATCTCTCTATCATTTCACCTAAACCTACTACATTTTGGTTAGACGGGCCTACACAAAGCAACATTGCTGATAATTCTCGTTCTGCAGAATATCGCTCAAACAAATACGCGACCTTGCCTCGCAAGAAATTATTTGACCTAACGTCGTTACTATTTAATCTATCCCGTGTATAAGGTTGTCTTGACCTTGCACCTGGAAAGTCTAGAAGATCGGTATGATCAAAAAATGGGTGAGGTTTTTCAACCAACTGTATTACCAACTCTGAAACCAAAGCCGTTAGTTCCGCTCGTTCGATTTGAATGGGGCTGCCGTTTAGTTCAGAAACCCTAACGGTATCACTAACGTCAGTACACAAATTATCAAGAGTAGCAACGTCAATAATACTACTTTTTTGACGCATCCAACTATCCCCTTGAACCTCGAATAGTGCCGAAGGCTCGCAGTAAATTTTTTTTGCATAATTCAGGCGTATAAGTTGCTTTTGTAAGCGCCGATAGATTTCAGTGTATGCAGGAAGACCTTCCCAGATCGTTGAAAAAAAATCTACTCTAGCTTCCGCCGATAGAGTTGAAGCCATATCAATTGCAGCTTGCCAGAACCCATACGTTTTCAAAGCCTTAATTCTAGAGCTCTTCATTAAGTTCTGCTGACAATAGTTCTCCAAGTCATATATATCCTCAACTTGAAGACTCCCAGAACCTCTAGGGTTATTTTTTGTTTGCTCTATTAGATCCTCAATCGCCACTTGATGGTTGGCAGGCTCATCATCAGTAAGAGGTATAACATCTTCAACAAAGGAATTTGCCAGAATTTTTATGAGGTCAATCTCAGTCAATAACCCAACCTGAATCGGCATCCCCGGAGGAGCGATTTCGGGAGAACTCCCGAAAATAAAGCGGGTCACTAAACCAGTTGACTCTTTACCTCCTTCTGGATTTATTTTGGCAATGAAATCTTCTTTTCGGTCGCCAATACGAGACATGAGGGAACCATCGGCCGAACGTGCGAGCGCGGATATCAAATATGATTTCCCTGCTTGACTGGGACCAAATACGCCAACAGCCATTTTTGAATTTGCAGCAAAAGCTAAGCGCTCGGCTGATACTACAGAGGTTCGTAGCTCCTTCACAAGTGCCTTATCGCTCCTTATAACATCTTCAGAAGAAGAAGCACACCAGGATAGTGCATCCTTGCAAGCATACGCAATTTGATTAGCGCGCTTTGTTAATTGTTCTGCGGTTACCATAACATTGTCTCACTACCTACTGAATGTCAAATAGGCCAGTATCTAACCAATGGCCATACTCGTCGCGTAAAGTCCTTAATTCGAGATGTAGATCATCTGGGCGAATACTTGAGCCATCAGACGAAATAATCTCTTCGATTTTAAAAGCCCCTTCATCATAAATGGCTTCTTCCATTGAATCGCCCGATTGTATTGCCGTACGTTTATATAACAATGAAATTGTGTAAGGCAGTCCTTTTTTCCGGGCATTTTCTTTTGCTTCCTGAGTAGAGAAACTCAAAAAGTAAAAAGGTGTTGCTGTCCAACGTTCAAGAGGTAGTTGTCGAAAACCAATAAACATTGGAGCTCCAAATTTGAAAGTTGCCTTCTGTTCCTCTGATGCATTCGCGTCAAGATCAATGCCCGAAAAAAACAGGTTTTCATTCCTAATCTGGCCGGTCGATTGCATTTCGCCAACATATTTAACTGTTGATGCAGGCTTCAATTTAGATGTATTGCAATGAAAATTCAGAAGATCACCTTCTGAGAGCGCACAAAGCATTGCACCAACCACATTAGTAGTTTTGGGGTCTGAAATAACACCACCTAGACTCCAAAATGGGTACCAACTTTCAATCCGGTATGAATTCATCGCGATAATTCTGGAGGATGGTACCGGAGGGTGTCGTAATACAGCAGCCTTAACTGCTGGTAAGCAAGATGGTCTTCCTGAAAGAAGCAATACATCGCAATTCCAAGCAGCGACTGATTCACAGAGATCTTTCAGAATAGGTGAGACAACGCTGTTGATAGTTACAGATACTTCACCTAAATCTATATGATTAATCCATGAAACCAACGAAAAGTTTTTAACTCCTTTATTGGACACCTCATCATCTATATATGCTAATACTTCAGCACGAGGAAGATTATTTGAACTAAAAACATCAAGGTACTCAATTTGCTCTACGGTACCTGATGTGTTTGTTATAGGTACTTGCTCTGCCAATTTCAAAATATGTAAACCGACGGAAACAGCATATTGCTGAGCAAATTGTGCTCTTAGGTTTCTATCACGCTCAGGCAATCCAGCATAGTCACTCCCAACGCGCCGCGTCATAAATTCTTCGGCATCTCTCATTCCCAGACTCTTAAGTTCTTGAA
This sequence comes from Methylobacter psychrophilus, assembly GCF_025583945.1. GTDB lineage: Bacteria > Pseudomonadota > Gammaproteobacteria > Methylococcales > Methylomonadaceae > Methylobacter_C > Methylobacter_C psychrophilus. The sequence continues at coordinate 38,443 of NZ_JAOEGU010000029.1, read as the reverse complement.
CAAGCGGTTTTAGCAAGTGGCGTTCAATTACCGCCTTTAAAATGTCGTCCCCAGCGAGGTTGAATCCTTCTCGAAACTCCTGGATAGGTTCAAGTATCGCTGTGGAACCTTGGGACTCATCTATATAAGTAGTGACCATTAAGTCAGTTGTGCCACCACCAATATCAATGCTTGCTACCCTATATGACTTTCTGGTTCCTCTATCAGGTCGAATTCTTCCAAATGCAGAAAAATATTCAGTAGCATCGCCAGCAAACCTTTCTGCTATCTCATTGTAAACATAAACCATTTGTGTGGTGCTTGCCTCATCCCATTGGCATCGGACTACCGGAGGAGACTGATACTCAAAATAGGTTCCGATGTAGGACTCACTAGCCCAATCTAGTGTCTTCCAAAGTGTCTCTACAGCCCAATTAGCCCAGCGCTCAAAAATTTGCCGTTCTGCAATTGTCATGGCAGGAGGGACTGTGAGTATAATATTTCTGAGTCGTCTTGCTAAATCCGGATTTAGGCGCTCTCCTCTCTGTGATGGGGCATTGATCTGCGCCAATGCGTGAGAAATAACCTCACACAATAGAAACATCATGATGGAGCTACGAGAGAACATAGGTTCTGTCACCGGATATTTATCCTGATCACGATATATAGGATCCCGAATGATTCTCGGATCACTTAGTACATGAAGTGGCGTTCCATAATTATTTACAAATCCAACAAAAGCCCCACTATTTACTGGTGGCTCCTCTGCACTTCCTTCTTCCGACTCAGGACAATACCGCCATTCTTGAACACGCTTCGCTCGATCCCACAGATATCGTTTAGGACTGGACATAGTTGTCTGCCCTACATCACGTCTTGAATGTAGAGCAATTCTTGATGCTTCAGGCCCAACGCGGAGAACAGAAGGCCATTGAAGTGCCCCTCTCCTTCGACCACTTCCTCTGGAAAATCCGTTAGGATCACCGAATTTCATTCGAACAAACGCAACGTTCGAACCAAATGGATCTTTGTGGCGTAAATTCGGATTCGTTAAATCCCTTAATTCCAAGATAGCGCTGTTACTTAAACCCATCGACTGCCCAATTCTTCGCTCTATGAGCATCCCAGTCGTGCGTGAATTACCAATATCTAGAACAAGATCAACATCAATTGCGTCATTACGCGCAGGATCAATCAATCTGACTGATGGTAGGATCTCTGCAATATTTAGAACCTCGAGAAACGATATATACCTCGCCATGTGCTCAACTTGATGTTCAAAATCCTGCTCTTCAATTATTCGCCCCGGGCGCTTTTTCCTAAGGGCTTGAATAAATAATTCTTTCAACCACTCAGAAACCCATTCTTGAGCAATAAACCACGAGTTGTGCTGGATATCTGCAACTAAAGAAAACTCTGCACCATCGCGAACATCCTGTAGCCTTAGTGCAGCGAAAGAATCCTCATCTTCATCCAAGTCGTACTGTTTTTCGACGACTGTATCGAAAGCGATAGTTATACTGTGAGTGGGGCGGCCTTCTTCATTTTCAGGAAGAGCTATAATTAAAACTCGAGCCCAGTCACAAGGGCCTTTTCGATAGCTTGCTTCTTGAGCTCCCGCCATAACTTCCTTACGAAGGAATGGTAATGGAGTCCACTGCCCAAGAAATGGTTCTAAAGCCCTATCCACATTCAATGAATACGACGGAACGATCTCTTTACCTTTCCCAGCCTGATTTGATAAATGGGTTGGTTCAACAGCGATGCATCTGGTGTGCTGATCTATGTACTTACCTGTCCGATCATCAATTTTGAGACACATTAAATGCCAACAATGATCAATGCCCCCATCAAAAGATTCATCTCTCCATTCCCAATATTCTGTTTTTAATCTGGGGAGCTTCCTGGTATCTAACCCAAGATCAAGAAATTGGATGGTTCCCCCAGGTATTAAAGACACAAGATCGGAGTATTTTGGAAGATTGTTTGTTCTCATGAGGGCTAGCTATACCTACTTATTATTAAAATTTTCAACAACCTATTTAATTTATTCATACTTAATTTTAAATTTGATTATTAATTCATCTGTTATTTTCCGCTAAACTTATTCAAGAACTGACATTTCTGAATAACGAAAGACTATAAACCATCCTTAAAAACAGGTGAGCATGATTGAGAAACTGCATGAATTTTTTTTCTAAGATCGCTAATTTCCACACGAAGACTATTTTCTACTTCTAATGTATTTTCTCTTAAACTTAATGGGTAAAAATAGCTATTGTTCTCAAAAGAGCAGGCTCTGAGCAACATAAGGAGCAATAGAAGTAAAAGTAAACTTATAATAATTTTTTTTACTCTCTCCCCCAAAAAAAAACCACTAGAACCTCTTTGGCGATTTGAGTCATTAAAATTATTAGGAGTATATTTAGACCCTGCTTGCCAAGTCTTTCTGTTGATTCGCTCATGCTGAATAACATTTACAACTTCTGAAACCTTCTGATGATCGTTAACCACTTGATGTTCATCAAATTTCTGTGGTTCATCATCCTTCTGAGACTCATCAATTTTCTGAGGTTCATCAATTTTCTGAGGTTTATCATCCTTCTGAGGTTCATCAACTTTTTGTGGCACATCAACTTTTGATGGAACTACCTCGACCTTGTGAGAGCTGTCGCTAACAACTCCAAGAGACCATAAATCTACAATTGGCAGACCTTCAACAATAGGTTTGCAGCCCCATTCACAAAGAACTGGTTGCTCCCCCACAAGAAATAGGCACCTTTCAAAATCAGTTGAAGATAATATTGCCTTAAAAATCTCTGCTCTTGTACCTTCTGCCCCCGCTCCGTCAGTAGCAAATCGTTCCCCTATTACATGAATACTATCTCGAATTTTTAAAGTTTTTTTCAGAGCTTCTGATTTTGCAACAGGATCTAGCTGGGAATACGGATTAATAGAGCCTTCTAAATTACTGTACCATTGAATTTCGCCCTTAAAAGCGTTTAATTGTGGCTCAGCAAAAAAACAGCTTAATGTTTTATCTTGCGTTTCCTGGTCAAGAATACGACAAACCTGCTGATAAAAATCGAATACGGGCTGTCCATACACCCCGCGAATTTCAACTTTAGATCGTAACGTAGTACAGGGTAGCTTTTTCATAATTATTCATTAATTGAATTGCCACATGTCCCTGTTGCGGCAGTATATTTAATTCCAATCGAGTGCAAAAACTCTTGGAGATTGTATCCACTCAAAGCATAAAGGATTCTTGAATCTGCCGCGGAAGCTTTTCGGACAAATGTATTAACGCCGACTGCTCGCCCACATCGATCAATCAGAGGCCCACCAGAGTTTCCTGGTGATATTTCAGCGGTATGAATAATCAGTTTAATACCATTTTGCTGAGGCTGTACGACGCTAACCTCACCAGGGGTTAGTACCGTTTCAGGAGCCTGACTCGGATCTCCACTGAGTAAACTTTTTAGCCTAAAATCAGTCTGGACAACTACACCAGGAAAACCTGCTGCGATGACAGGCAAAAGGCGTGGTGGATCATTTGTAATAGCGAGAATAGCACTACCAGTTACACCTTGTGGTAATCTGAGTACCGCAAAATCAGGCTGCATAATTTGATTAGATCTAGTCTTCGTCAATAACTCACACTTAACAACCTTTTTCATAGATCGGCTAGTAACCCACAGGCCATCTTTCTCGCTTCCATCCACGACATGCCTATTAGTTACTATGAGATTTGGAGTAATAAAAAATCCGCTTCCGAGTGAATGATTACCTACTATTAAAACAACTGCAGCGTCGAGAAGCTTAGTCAACTCCTCCGATCGCTTCGTACTCCCATCCCCATAATTTGGTAAAGCCATATTTCCCCTAGAAAAAGGAACAGAAGCGCCCATCTCTTTAATATCAATAGACTCTCTTACAAGAGGTGATGAACACCCTTGCTTTTCGGCTTTCTCCAACCTAGATCGCTCGTTTTGAAGAGCTGTGATTAATAAATTAGTACTATCTTCACTATAATCTACACGATTTTTTTGGTGGCTAAAAAACTCCTTCGCCAAGAAAATCAAGAGCAACAGAGCTAAAATGGTGATAAAAAAAGACCTGTTGCTCAAAATTGGCCTTTAAACAAAAAGATTAAGGGAATAATGAGGGAAACTGCTTTATATTCCGACTTAAGGTGCACTTTTAGCCTTCAGCAGGAAGCATTCCGAAAGCTCTTTCTTTCTCCCGAATCAGCTCAGATTCAGCATGAAATAGCTTTGCCCTATCTAGCCACTTCTGAGCCCCATTCTTATCACCCTGATTAAAACTTTTATCAGATAAAGCAATGTATTCAGTCACAATTTTTGCAATCAAACCTTTAATCTCTTCTACTCGGTATTTTCCGCTTGAATCTATACGACGGATAGTATCTAAGCAAGCTTTAGCAGATTTCTCGGGTGGATCAGTAAACTGAGCAGCTTCAACATATTTCTCAGCTCTACTAAGTTGATCATCAATTTCAGATCGGTCTGCATCAGATAACTTGGCCTCAGTAGCAGCGGCTATTACTGTTCTAATTTCTGTTTTAGTTTCTGACCGGACTTCTGCCGTTTTATTCGAATACCATATAGATACAACGATTCCGGCGACGGCAAGCAAAGCCACTAATGAAATTAGAGGAATAGTTAGTTTATTTCCATCAGTACTACGCGTAATTCCATTAACTTTGCAAAAGCTTGCAACATATTGTTCAGTAATCCTCGGATCAAGCCCCATTTTCTTTCCAGCAGCAGGCTTTAATACTTTATCGAGTGCATCTTTTTCCTCTTTGGGATCCAGTTTTTGGTCATCATCTGTGAATTGATGTAACCAATGGTCTAAGGTGTCGATCAATTGCCGCTCTGAGACGGCACCATATTCATCAAGAACACTTCGAAGGATCACTTCTGTATCAGCGATTAGGAATCCCTTAGAAGCAGACTCCTCTTTTATTCCTTTCTCCTCATCTCGATCGAGATAAAAATCATCAGCTACCGCTGCACCGATACGGTTTTCCAACCAACTCTGATCAGACGAGTTCATGTTTTGACTCCATTGGATATTAGTGTTATTGAAAGTTAAGGTATGTTCTTATTACGGGATTGCCCATGAGAACAACCCTTTTTTTTTCTTTACGCTATATGCTCTACAAAAATCATTAATTGCTTTTTGAGCTATATCATATTTTAGGCCATGTCTATACCTAGAGCCTGCCTTGCAAACCATTTGCATGGCATCAGTCTCTTCTTTATTGTCTAGTTTTTTGTCACTATCAGTAAATCGGTGAAGTGCATCTTCAAGATCCCTGAGTAATTTTCTCTCATTTGCAACAGACAACCGATCTAACTCTAAATCTAATATGATTTGAGCCTTATCTGCGCTAATAGACAGCTGAGAAACAGCATGTTGAACAAACGACAAATATAATGCTTCGTCGCAATATTCATCTACAACTCTAGGCTGGACAAAGCTCCTAAACTCTTTAATTGGATCATTATTAACAGACTGTGGATCACCACTATCCTCACGATTTAAATTAACTGCCATGATATTTCCATAGGCAAGAAGATAAATTTAGGACTTTTATCCGAAAGCAATAAATGATCTCGATATTACTAGCCATTCTGCTTACACCATAAAGAAATCAAGAGCATGTTGATTCAAGTTTACGCTTGTAGTTAACCGATGAAATCAACGCAGTAACAATGAAAGCCACACCAATTAGTCCAGTTAATAGCTCAGGTACTTCTTGATAAATCGAATAAAACATAATTAAAGCAAGTGCTCCGATAGCATAGTGGGCACCATGCTCAAGAAAAACATATTCATCAAGAGTTCCTTTATTAACTAAATACACAGTCAAAGAGCGTATAAACATTGCTCCAATAGCTAAGCCAAGCATGATAATTACAATATCCCTAGTTATAGCGAATGCACCAATAACACCATCAAACGAAAAAGATGCATCCAATATTTCAAGATATATGAATCCCATAACACCATTACGTTTTGCTGCTTTGACGATAACCTCTTCTTCCTCTTCGGTTTCAAAGAAGCTCCCTAGACTATCTACAATGATATACAACATCAATCCACTAACGCCAGCAAGGAACATGGACATTTTTTGTTCTGGTGGCAAAGGCAAGTATGCTTGAATGCCAATCAAGACAAACAGCGTCACAATGATTCCGATTGATTCAACTTTTCCTAGCTGAGCTAATTTTTTTTCAATAACACCAAGCCAATGAAGTTCTTTACCTTCATCAAACAAAAAGTTCAGGAAAATCATAAACAAAAATGTTCCTCCAAAAGCTGCAATAGCTGTATGACTAGCATGGAGATGCTCTGAGTAAACTTCTGGATGATTTAGAGCCATCTGTGATACATCGACCATACCTTGTCCGGTGGCGAAAGCAACAACAAGAATTGGAAACAATAGCCGCATACCAAACACTGCAACCACAATACCTATCGTTAAAAATATCTGACGCCACTTAGCATCCATTTCTTTGAGAATAGATGCATTAACAACGGCATTATCGAAAGAAAGGCTGACTTCCATCACACCGAGGATTGCAACAATACTAATCGCCGACCATACACCGGAAAGTCCTCCACCAGAATGGTAGCCCCAGAGTGCAGCAAGCCCAAGACAAAGTATAGTGAAAATAATTGAATAGCGAAAAACATGCATTGAACGTCCTTAGAGTTGTATATATTGCTTTAAAATAATTAAAGCGTTAATTTCAATTAATTTGTGCAAAAAATAAATTTTTTCACAAAATACTACTCTTAAAATAAGTCATATCTATTACTATTAATTAGGTTTCATTAAAAACAATAAAATATATAATATAATTATAGTTACTTTTGGCAACAACACTACAAAAATATTTTATATTTAATTATATTTATCATTTTAATTGCCAGTTATTTGCATTGATTAACTGGTACTTAGCAACTAAAACATATAGCGCTACTATTTTCAGGTAAAGATACAAATCCATCAGTAATAGATCAAATTCTGTACTGTGGGCATTAATTGCTTTTATAAAAGCTTGCACCCAGCGGTAAAGCTTGGGGCTGTCATATAGCACATCCACATAAATATCGGCCCGACGGTGAACCCGTTTTTGGGTCAGTTTTCCGGCTTTGATAACGGCGTCTTTGCTGCTGTATTTTTGTAATTGTTGCAGGAAAGTTTTGGCGCGTTTTTCATCCTTATTAAAAAGTTGCATAAAAACCACCTGATCATATAAAGGTTGGCTATCAGCCAGGATTCGGCAGATGCTCAACGGTTTTACCAGCGTCATTCTTTTATAGTAAAACCGCGCCATGCGAAACCATTCAGCCACAGATAGCAAGTTGTCTGCCTTGTTTTTGCCAAGGGCTTGTTTAATAATCCCGGACAAATCCAGGTCACTTTTTGCCTGATTGGCTATGACGGAGACAATTTCAATATTATCCAGGCAGTAACCGCGCCTATTATCGACCCTGTCCACTGACCAGTCGGTTGCGTTATGTTCGGCAAAGGTAAAGGGGTTGCCGGTTATGGGGCAACAGCCTTGGGTTTGTTGTAATTTGTCACGCAAGTCATTAACGGTAATGGTTACGTCCAAGCCTTTGGTTAAGGCACGGTCGCGTAGCGTGAGCAGTTTATTTTCATAGCGATCCGGTTTCTTTTGGGTTACCTTTTGCATACTGGCAGCCTGATAGCCATAACGGATTTGCTGACGATGCTGGTCGCCAAAACGTGCAATATCCAGGGGCAAAGCAAACCGGTAATGATCAAAACCAATTTCAAATGCTATAGCTGACATGATAACCCTCCAAAAAGACCGTGACTGATGTTGCGAGCGGTAATCTTATGCTGACTTGGGAGATAGTTTACTGCTTAACCCTTACAAACTGTGTAAGGGTTAAAAAATTAATTGATCATAATTTGCTTGTTAACCGCAGAGTAACCGGCATTACTTTTTAAATTGTATAAGTGCAATCATTGCATTAGAATAAATACATGCCAGTCATTCAACGCTTTTCACAATCTCGGGTCAGGCTTAATGCTAATGACCATCCGCCACCCCATTTCCATGTACTTATGAACGATGGGCGAGAGACTTGGGTCACTATCGCAGAACTGAAGATCGTTCATGGGAGGGTCAGTACACGCGAAATTGCTGACGTACTGGCATGGGCCAAAATAAATCGAGACAGGCTGGCCACCCAATTTGAGGAATTACAACGATGAGCAAAGAACACTTCCGTCTTACCGCCGTCAGGACGCTTGATAAATACCAATTACGCCTGACTTACGCCGATGAACAAACCTTTGATGTTAATCTCACTGATCTCATTGGCACATCCGCTTTTCTGGCACCTTTAAAGAATGCCTCTTTGTTCGCTAAAGCGAAGATCGGTTTCGCCGGTCGCTCGGTGGACTGGATTGAAGATGAACTGGATCTGGGTTCTGACAACTTGCGCCACCTCGGTGTAGAGCAGAGCGGTCGAATTGGTCATGAACGAATTTGGGTTTGGTTACATGAAACCGGACTTACCTTGGAACAAGCCGCCAAAGCGCTAGGTATCTCACGCAGAATGTTGATTTATTACCGTGATGGCGAAAAACCCGTCCCTCGTTCTATCTGGCTCGCCTGCTTGGGCTGGGAGGCTGTTCGTCCTACCGGTAATGATCTGCCGCTACATATTCCATCTGCGACTGATTACGCTAACCTGCATGCTTGATAACAAATAATGCAATTCATAACCCCCTATCGTTCTCACGCCGGAGCTTTGGAGTTCACCGGATCCGGGGAGTATTTTCTGCACACTGCCTAATCATCATGGAGTTGGATTTTGTCTGATCAACAATCACAAGTACTTGTTCAGCGACGGATGCTGGTTTTGGAAATTATACGTCGGTTAAGTGGCCGCTCTGAGCGTTGGGTGACGGTTACCGAGGTAGTCAAAGATTTACAGCAACAGGGCTATAGGGTTGCCGTACACAGCATACGCCGGGATCTGAAATCTTTATTGCAAACCTGTCAACAACTTGACTGTAACGACAATAGCAATTTGGCAGGTGAAGCCGGCAATGGTTTGGCACACGGTTACCGTTGGACCGGTAAAGACAATCAGGGCAATGGCGGCATAACCTTAACGGAAGCCTTGTCTTTGGTGATGGTTGAACGCTATCTGAGTCAATCTTTGCCGGTATTACTGACCCGGTCACTACATGATATTTTTACTAAAGCCCATCAAACCCTGGAGCTACATAAAAAAAGCCAGATCACCCAGTGGCCGGATAAGTTTTGTGTTATCCAACCGGGTCAACCCCTGATCCCTCCAGAACTCAAGCACGACATTTTGGTGATTGTGCATGAGGCGTTATTAAATGAAAAACAATTACAGGTGACTTATTTGGCCACTATGCGGGCCGATGCCAAACCCAAAGCATACCGCTTGCATCCGCAGGGTTTGATTCAGCGAGGCCCGGTGACTTATCTGGCAGCGATGACCAATGATTATGACGATGTGTATTTATACGCATTACATAGAATGCAAGCTGCGCAAGTTCTGGAACAGGGTTGCCGTCATAAACCGGCATTTAATCTGGCTGATTTTGCCCGGGAAAAAGGCCACTTTGGTACTGCTGTGGCTATCCATTTTAAAGCACGGGTTTGTGACCATCTGGCCTTGATGCTGGAGGAAACGCGTTTAAGCGAGAACCAAATCATAAGCCCGGTTAATGAATCAGGATTTCGGGAACTTACGGCTGATCTTACCCAAACCTGGCAATTGCGTTGGTGGATTTTAGGCGAAGGTGATCGTATTGAAGTACTTGAACCTGAAGAATTCAGACAACAAATCAAGGAATCATTGTCGGCATGTTATCAACAGTATGTAGAGACGGGGTTAAGTCCTGACGTGGATAATGACCTTGCGAATACTGCTCGATATTGATTGGCACTGGTTAAATATAAGTATCCTGCTTCAACCTCCTGTTCTTTTAATTTCATCCTGTTAACGCCTTTATATATTTGATTCTACAAAACCCAAAGTACGATTTTTGGCTGGCCGCAGTTGCTGTATTGGCATTCCATTTTAATGGCTTCACTATACTATTAGCCAGAATAACCGGGTAACGAAAATTTCAGATCTAATATTGGTAAGATTTATAAGCTCTGTCGCCCTTGACTGTTTCTGTAGAACAAAGCAGACGATTAGTGAATGGGTCTTTTGGGCTGCAGCCTGTCGAGGCAACCAACTTTTGGTTGTTATGCAGGCACGACTTCCTCACCATTCTCCCGATGATCAATCGGAGATTCTGATCTTTTGAGGGATCAGATTCAAGATATAAGGGTTGGACTTCAACCCTTATATCCGTATGTTGAATAAAATCACTCACTGAGAGTGAGTAAGCGTATTATTTTGTCGCTTAATTATGGTTTAATATTCTACTTGATCCTTTCAAGGAAAATATTATGGATTCGTTACTACGTTGTTTTGACATGCTGCGTCTAATACCCAAAGCTCCGCTGGCAATTTCAACGCCAGAAATTTTAGCGAAACTGCAAGGCTCTGGATATAACATTGATTTAAGAACTGTGCAGAGGGATTTAAGTAAACTATCGTCTTCACATCTCTTTCCCATTTCAAGTACAGAAAATACAAAACCGATATATTGGTTCTGGCCAGCCGGCTTTAACCGACTACAGTTACCCATGATGAGCTCAGATGAAGCCTTGACTTTAAAGCTGGTCGAAATGTTTTTAGAGCCATTGTTACCGCATGCAATCAAATCTCACATGTCGGAATATTTTCAACTTGCTGACAGTACACTAAAGGTTTCGCCTTTGGCTTGCTGGATTGATAAGGTTCGCATTATTTCCAATGGGCTTAATTTATTACCTCCTGAAATTAATCCTGTAGTTTTGCCAGTGATTTATGAGGCATTATTAAAAAACTGTCGATTTGATGCCATCTATCAAGGGCAAAACAGTACAGCAAAAATCTATGAAATGAATCCATTGGGTTTGGTCTTTCGAAACAATCTCATTTACTTGGTTGCGACCGTAGGCGATTATTTAATCGTCAAACAGTTTGCACTGCATCGTTTCCAATACGCCAAATTAGGATCAAATAAAGTGACCATTCCCTCTGACTTTACTCTGGATGGATATATTGCTGAGGGCGAGTTTGATTATCCCGTTACGGACAGCCCACAAGAAGTTGCACTACAGTTAGAAATTACTGGGTTTATGAGAAAACATTTAATAGAAACTCCGCTCAGTCAAAATCAGCGCATTACGGAATTGGACGATGATCTTTATCTGTTGGAAGCTTCCATACAAGATACCTATCAATTACGGTGGTGGATACGGAGCTTTTCAACCAATATTGAAGTTATGGAACCAGTGGAATTACGAGCCGAATTTGCGCGGGAAGCACGGGCTTTAAATAAAATGTATCGGTAATTTAATAAAAACCTGATTTTGTCGCATAACTCTGGATAATCGTCATCAATTGCTGAAGTGTATAGATGGCAGTCAAGTCCTAACTGCAGTTCCTTTGCTAACGACTAGTATTTATATACTTTAAACGGTCAAGTTTTCGGTTTTTTATTAATCAAAGATGTGGTAAAAATAGTGGACAAACTAACGGATTTCTACCACCTTACTCACCTAATCTCAATCTGATTGAACGACTATGGCATTTCATTAAAAAACAAGTGCTTTAAAGCAGATACTATGAGAAGTTCAATTTGTTTAAGCAAAGTATTGATAATTGCGTTACTGACCTTGGCGAGAGCTTTAAGTCTAACATGCAATATTTAATGATTATGAAGTTCAAATTGTTTTCTAAAAAAATCGAAAACCTGAACGTTTAAAGAATATCTATCTCACAAAAATTGTAAAGGATAGAGTTTTAGATTGGGCTAAGATATGAAAGAATACCAAAATCAGAAAAAATCATAAGGATTTATAATGGGGAACCAACTACACATCAGGGCATGTAAAAAAACAAAATTAGTTAATTTACTACTTAAAGTACAGGATAAAAGAAGATGTTATCATCTCTATTTAACATCTTGTTATTTCACGCCAGAATCAGCTAAGAACATTATTGGCAAATTAAGCGAGTCAATTCGCTTGACTGGTGTAACGGTTTATATCGATAGAAAAACAGCTACATTACACGGCAATAAAGTTTTAACCAGATTTTGTAAGAATAATAGCTTGGAAATTGAACTGTTCGCCGTTAACTCTGCTATCTTGTTTCATTCTAAAGCATATGCGCTCGTTTCATATGATGAGTCCAATGAAATATATTGCGGCAGTTTAGTTGTGGGATCGGCAAATCTAACTGGTAATGGGCTAACCAGCAGAGGAGGTAATATCGAGTGCTTACTGGATACACAAGATGATGAAATGCTAAAGGAATTCGTATCACAACTTGATAGCCTCACGCTAATTAATTTAGACGATATTGATAAATTTAAACCAGCCGATAGAGATACATATGCTTTTAAGTATGCATTGTTACAACGTGGTGCATTTATTCATAAGTGGACAGATGATCTTGCGCAATATTTCGCAGTTAGATACATATTAAATGATAGTGGAAAGGAAAAAATCGGCGATCCTGTTTTCAAAGACAGAGGGTTTAATATTGATACTGCAACCATAAGCAAGAGATATTTCCATTTAGATTACAAACCACCGCACCTTGAAGATACTAAGAATTTAAGGAAAAACTATGGTATTGAAACTTTTCTTGGTCATTGGGTGCCTCGTAGTGATTTGGTATCACTATTAAAAGAGAAAGGTATAGAGGAATTTAAGACTGAGCTATTTTCAGCTATTGACGAGCAGTATCTAAGTATTAAACAACAGATCAATGAGGACATGGAGTATTTTATGTCAGCAGGAGTTGTCGAAAAAGACGATTCAAGCCCCATCGAAATATTCGACAAAAAAATACAAGATTTGCGCGATAACGAATATAAAATAATGCGAATTTTCAGTAAGTATGAAGTATTTGACTTACCTTATGACTTACAAGAAAAAGATAAAATTGAAAGCTTGTTTTACGACATCATTTCTCTTTGTGAATCACGCAAAAAGCCTAATGCCGCAATGAGAAGATTCTTAGATGCTTATGTAAATGCAAATCTTGATAAACTAGATGACGAGTTATAAGCCTGCGACAGCCCAGGTTCACTTTCGATAATTGAAATAGAAATCAAATAAATAGGCTCGGCAATATCGCATGATAAAGCCCTTTACCAAGCCAAGACCGCAACCAAGTGTGTCTGATAGCGGCCTTGGTTTAAACCTTGAGCAAGTATTATAAATCAAGGTAACTTTATGGGAGTTGTTCCCGCCAAACCGCTTCCCATAACAAAGGCATTATCTCTCCCGCCTTACCGCGCAGGTTGTAGTCGGCAAACCTATCTATCATTGTGACTTTCGAATTAATCTGAATCAGATACGCACCATTACGCGAAGCACTTAGCGGCAGAGACGCTGCCGGACACACTTCCAACGAACTGCCGATACTAATAAACACTTCAGTGTTAAAACTGGCTTGCTCTGCCCGATCGTAAACATCCTCCTACAATTTTTCACCAAACTACACAATATCAGGCCGCAGCAAACTTCCACAAAATTTACAATGAGGTGGAAGCTCATTACTGGAGCGAACTTGATGCTCAGCAGGATGTCCATAATCAAAGCATTTGTATGTCGCGAGGTTACCATGAAGCTCAATCACTTTTTTGCTACCAGCACGTTGATGTAAGCCATCAATATTTTGCGTAACAACAGAAACGCTGTGCGCCTTAGCCTGCCAAGCAGCTATCACCCGATGCGCTGGATTGGGTGCCACGATTTGTAATTGCTGACAGCGTTCCGCGTACCATTGCCACACTCGGGCTGGATTGGCAGAAAAACCGCTTGTTGTCGCATAGGTCTTGACATCAAAGTCCACCCAAAAACTATTCTTACTATCCCGAAATGTTGGGACACCACTTTCCGTTGAAGCGCCTGCGCCGGTAAAAAATACTATGCTCTGCGCTTCTCGTAACGGAATGACTAATTTATCATCAAACTGCATGGTTAACCTCTTTAATCGTACAGGTGAATCATCAAGTTTAAAGGTAGGTGCAGTATCCCTCGTTAGAGTTTACCTTACCTGCCCATTTGTCTTTTATTGGCCTTGTCCAAAGAAAAATAACCAATCGTCATGATTCAAGTTTAATCGGACTTCGGAATTGGCGTTTAATACCTGCTGCCAGCCGTTATAGTCATTGATCTGTCCGGTATGATACGATAGCTTTTTTAGGCACTTATCAAGATCTTTTTTCAAGTCATCTCTTACGGTCACTTGAGTGCCACGATTCCAGTCACCGCTCTTTGTTAGTGTTGTGTTTTTGAGTGCAATGTTTTCATCGATTTCAAGACCATCCGACCTGATTTGAGTAATCACCTGTTCTTTTTTATCTTTCCACCAGGCAAAACGTTCTTGATGTAATTTAAGTTTGAGGTCTGAGGCCTCAGCTAATCTGCTAGCCGTATAGCTAAACTTCCATTCTTTACGCAACATATAAACCTTCGGTATTTGATTGATAAAAATTATTAACTAGCAGTTTTTTCATGGTTTTTTCCTCGTAAAGTTGGGCATAAGTTTTAAAAGTGTATTGATTTACAAAACATTAACCCTTAATGCACAATACTTGCTTTAAGGTATGCACAATCTCAATTAAATCATTCTGATTCGCCATGACCGTATCAATGTCTTTATAAGCGCCAGGGATTTCATCAAGGACACTTTTATCCTTACGGCAGATAATCCCTTGCGTTTGTTGTTTCAGATCGTCGGTGGTGAATTGCTTCTCGGCGGCTGTTCTACTCATTTTACGGCCGGCACCATGGGAGCAAGAGTTAAAACTTTCTGGGTTGCCTTTGCCGCGCACAATGAAAGATTTGGCACCCATACTACCCGGTATAATACCCAGATCGCCTTCTTGAGCACGAATCGCACCTTTGCGGGTAACCCAGACATCGGCGTCATAATGGTTTTCAAGTGCCACATAGTTATGATGACAATTGACGGCTTCTGTGGTGATTTCAAAGGGTGGCATAAGACTTTTCAATGCTGCAATAATTAAATCCAACATAGCTTGGCGGTTGGCAAACGCATAACGTTGAGCCCAATCCACTGCTTCAATGTAATCGTTAAAATGTTGGCTACCTTCAGGAAAATAAGCTAAATCACGATCCGGCAAATGAATATACCAACGCTCCATGTCTTTACGGGCCAAATCTATAAAATAAGTACCCATGCCGTTGCCAATACCGCGACTACCGGAATGCAGCATAATCCAAACTCGTTGAGCCTCATCCAGACACAGTTCGATAAAATGATTACCGCCACCTAAAGTACCCATCTGACAGATCCAATTTGAAAGCTTGCCAATGGATTTTAACAACTGTGGGTGTTTTTCCGTCATCACCAGTAGTTGCTGCTCAAAAGGTAATGCTCGATTTATTAAGGCACGATCCTGTTTGTGCTGGTTACGCCCCACTGGCACATCACGGCTAATTTGATGAAAGATTTTCTTTAACAACGCTTCATCAAGATCATTGGCTGTCAAAGACAAGCGGCAAGCAATCATGCCACAACCAATATCGACACCGACAGCTGCGGGGATAATGGCTTTGTTACAGGCGATGACTGAACCTATGGTGGCACCAATGCCCGTGTGCACATCCGGCATGGCGGCAATATGTTTATGAATAAACGGCATCATGGCAATATTATTGAGTTGCTGTTGAGCGCGTTCTTCAAGTTCATCTGTCCAGACTTTGACAGGAAAAAGACCTTGGGTGAGTATTTGTTTAATGGGCATTAGCCGTCTCTTGGTAAAGTTCAATAGTGAATTGTCTTAACATGCTTACTGACAAATGTCCGCTGATACATGAGGTGGATTTGTGGTCATGTCATGGCGGCATTTTTTAGCATTAGAGGTGTATTCAGACCTAAAAATCCTCTGCCCATTTTTCCCAAAAGCCCGGTTCGTCGTGATGAGCGTTTTTCATGGCATATTCCAGTGTCAAATACCAAAAACCAACTGTCTCAAAGCGTAGGGTGCCATCAGGATTTTCCAGATAATCACGTACCTGCTGATATTGCGGATCATTTTCATCAAAAGGAACATCCAGATAAATTTGTCCATAATAGCCACCCATACTGTTTTCATTGGCAATATGTCCGCACATTTGCCAGTTGATATGGTGTTCCGTAAGCCAGTTGCAGGTCGTCTTCCGCATTGGATCACCTTCCCAGTGCCAGAATAGATTGTCACATGAGTCATCATCGTCAGAATGTTTTGGATTAAAGGTGACATACAAGACATCACGTTGTTTTTTACGGGCAATAGCATCAATATGATCGATTAACATGGGCATGAGATTATCTCCGAATGATTTAAAGTAAATTACGTGTTTGGAAATGCCGCTGCATATAATTCAGGTAAGACCTCTCCAGCTTTACCTGCTAAATTGAAATTTGCTACGCCATTAAGGCCACTTATGATCGGATTGATTTGCACAAGGCTGGCGCCTTTTTTATCTGCGAGATAAGGTAGATCAGCAACAGGCCTGACGACTCCAGAAGTACCAATGACCAGCATCAAATCACAGTCTCGGCAGGCGTCCTCTGCCGATTTCCAAGCATTAGCTGGCAGTTGTTCCCCAAACCAGACAACGCCAGGGCGAATGAGTCCATCACAGAGATCACAGCGCGGTGGGTCAATACGACTTTCCCGATCCGATGTGGCGTTGGGTAGTACTTCATCAGGAAAGGCATAGGATTCGTCACACGTTAGGCAACGAGGCTTATTCAAACTACCATGTAAATGTGAGACTTTAAGGCTACCAGCACGCTCATGCAGATCATCAACGTTTTGAGTAATCAGCGTGAGTTTTGGCAGCTTCTTTTCTAGTTGAGAAATCGCATAATGCGCTGGATTAGGCTGGGCGCGTAATACTCGGTTACGTCGCCATTCATACCAACCCCAGACCAAGGCTGGATCAGCACGAAAACCAAACTCACTGGCCAAGGTTTCAGCATCATAATTTTCCCATAAGCCAGTTAATGCATCTCGAAACGTAGCTATGCCGGATTCAGCAGACACGCCTGCTCCGGTGAGGATAACGAGGTGCTGTGTGTTACCGGTTACGGAGTTTTTCAATCAAAGATTCTGGAATCATAATCTATCCTTAGTGGTTTATGTTGGATAAGGTAAGTTTAGGTAAAGCCAATCCATAGAAGAGCCGCTTTCTATCATTAGTCGATCGGCAAATAACATAGACAGTAATTTTAGTTTTTGTTCAAGTCGCTGATTATGTCCCTATCCAGCGTCAACAATGCAGTTTGAGAGAGTACTGAACCGGGAGATAAGGTCTTACGAATAACCGACACTGGAACAGCCAACAATACAGAAAGGACATGAAAGCTCCTGATGGAGTTTAATTCTCTACCCAGCCATACAGTCACTTTATCAAGCCAACCGTTATTACTCAGGAGTGCAGTGAAAACCAGAAACTGTGCTTCGACTTCGGATAAGCCAACGACATCAGTCAGTTTCTGAATATTGGCAACGAAAAATGTGCCGACACCTGTTTCTGAGACTGCTTTTCAGCGGCTTGATAACAGCGGTACAACTTTTGACGAGCTTTGTGTGCATTAAAAATACTGGATGACGCGAAGCAACCGGATAACGGAGCTATTTCTTCTTTATCAAACGAATGGAAGCCAATAAGTTGACAACAACCTTCTAAAGAGACCAAAGGTCGCAATACCCATAAACGGATAATCGGGTCGACAGTTCCGGCAGAACTTCCCACGCTGATTAATCTAAGGTTATGCATAAAATAATCCTCTTTAAATTAAAGACTATTATGCAAGATATAAGCGACAAAATAAGACGTTATTAATAAATTATTTAAGAAATGATAAGTCGTATTTGTCCCCGAACAGCTCAGGCATTAATGGAGCGTCATTACTTAAGCATAACGTTTAAGTTAATAAACTGGCGTTAGCGCAATGTCGTTACCCAGGGATCAAAATTTGACTGACCATTTGTACTAAATTTAGGTTGTTTATAACTGAGAAATTTTATGCCTTTTTAATAATCAAATTAAAGCTTGTATAGCTGTTCAATTTTCACCCCGCGCCAACAATCCACCATTTAAACTTAAAATTACCGACGAGTTATCCACAAAATCTGTGGATAACTCTGTCTTTAATTTGTCATATTTCATTGTTATCACCCGATATATCTAGCCTGAGGTCAAATTGACTAAAAACTAGCCAGTCGATTTATGTCCATGCTTCAGCGTATTAATGAACCGTTTTTGCCTGGTTTCAGGGGTAAACTCATATAGCCAGGACATCACATTTTTATAGCTTTACGTTGGTGCTGTTGCTTAAATTTTTCGGATTGTGCTTGCTTCTGCTCTGGCTTCTGTTGCGTCATAAGCTGTTTTCTCTGACCTTCAATAATGCTGTTCAGCCGAGTGGTTACTTGACGTTCCAAACCTTCACGACCTAATACGCTGTTGGTTACCAGGTCGTTAAAGTCGGTGTAGCGCTTCATTTTGGCAATTGCCTCTTGTTGCTCATCGGTCAAATTGCCAGTTCGTGCTTTTGACGACGTTACTGGTTCCAGATTCGCTGGGTAGCTTTGCTCATTGGGGAAAAATATCGGAAATATTGCTGTACCCTCAACGGCTTTAGCTGCTGCCAACGCCTTTTCTTTACCGGGGTTTTTACCTTCGGTCAACGCCAGATGGACATCATTGTCGCCCGCAATAACCAATGGCTTATCAGGGAATTTTTCGCGTAGCTGCTTGGCCACGTTCGGCAGGTTGCCACTGTCAAATGCCGCGACAGTGGCATAGCCAAGTGCTTGCGATAGGGTATCCGCCGTCGCGTAACCTTCGCCGATAACAATAGCCGGCGCTTTTTCAAGTGCATCCAAGCCTTGCCCACCGACAACATGGAATGTGTCTTGCTTGGCACCTCCGGCAGCAAAGCGTTTCCTGCCATTTTTCTGAATGGCTTGCACGGACCGGATGTCGCCGTTCACATCTTGAGCGGTCAGTAGTAAATCACCCGCCGTAAAAACCAGCTTATCCGGATTTGTTGCACGTAATGCGGTGGACTCCTGCAACGTCTTGCCAATGATCACCGCCGAATCGGCAGGCAAGGCACCGCCATGCATCGGTACAATCCGCAAATCACCGGGACGGACCTGCTTCGTTTGTAAATATTGATGGTCTGCCGGCGCCGGAGGCGCAATAGCCAATAGCTCACGAAGCGCTTCTGCCACCGCATTTTGTTGGCTTTTCTGTGCGGCTTCACGCTGTTGTAGCTTGGCGGCACTATCGGCCTGCCATGTTGCCTTTTCCTCTGCGCTTAACGAGTAACCCTTGGCTTTCCATTTCAAAACCTCGCCCGTCCGGTTGTTCTGAATATAACCCGCCGGATGACTATCCAGGTGCCCGACATAAAACCCCGCGCGTTCACCCGTTTTATCACCCACGGTTTTTATTCGGTGCTTGTTACCGTCCATAACAGGGTGTTGGCCGGTAACGACACAACCCGCTGTCTGCAAAGCTTCGGCAAATTCCTCGCGCGGCGTCATGGCAGGCGCTTGTTGATTTTTCACATTCTCCGGTAACCAGCGGTGTAATTTATCCCTATCCGCCGTCGGCAAGGCGTACCAGGACTTTGCCTGCTTATCCCAGAGTGCGCCCTCAGCCTTGGCAGCCATCCGTTCGCGGTATGGAACCGCAAGATATTGCCTGGCCGCCCTTACTTCATCGGTTGTCGTGTTGATAATCGTCGTCTGAGCCTGAGCGTTTAAGGTTACATCCGCTGAGGGTTGCCAGGTAGCGAACAATGCTTGCTCAACACCCGCCGGGATATACCAAGACTGTTGCCCTCTATCCCATCTGGCACCGAGGCTTTTGGCGGCATTTTTTTCGCGAAAAGGCACATTGATGTAGACTTTGTCGTCTTGATTATGCCCTTGCTGGTTTGGGCTGTTGGTAGCCTGGACAGCATTTGTCTTCGACTGTTGCTGCTCAATTTCGATTACTTTCTTCCGGAAATCGCTATCGTGGACGGTGGCGGCTAAATCAGCAGTTTTGCGCTGCTCCCTGGCTGCCGAAATAGCTTCAGCCGTGCTCTTTGGATCGCTTTTAACGCGTTGTTCCTCAAGCCGCGCTAACGCTGCGGCTTTTTGATAGTCAGCGGCCGTCGCACTGGCTAGCTGGGACAGCTCAGTTGGAATAGACGCAAACGCACGTTGCATTGCTGGCGTAATAGCAGATCCTAGGCCGTTTTCCTGCTGCCAAGCTCGCCAGCCTTGTTCAAGCGTGTTGGCAATTTCAGCAAAATGCCCTTGATCCGAATGGGTCGCTTCTATGGCCCCGACTGTCTGTAAATGAGCAAGCGCCTCGTCGTACTTGCCTTGTTGCACTAAATCAATAACAACAGCGGCTGCGCCCTCCCCTATTCCTTGAACAACTGAATGGTTCCACTTTGCCAGTCCAGACTTTACGCGTTCAATGCCTTCAACAACTGACGTGGCCAACTGCTCTGGATTAATCGTTGCTGCTGTCATGGTTGTCACCTCGCTGGCCTGCAAACTATCGACTTGGGTTGGTTGTTGGCGATGTGCCTCTACCGCCTCCGGATCTTGCTGCGTAGCGTGTTCCTGAACTTGGCTTTGCGCTATCCCCAAGACATAATTCTGAATTTTTTCTGCATCCGCCGCTGCCCGGAAAATTTCCAGGGGATCGTCTTTCAGTGCCTTGATCCATGAACCGACATAAGCCGCATGTTGGCTTGGATCGTGGCCAATGCCGAGGGTGTCCCCCAAAATCATGCTGGCAATTTCAGCGCGCAGTTCTTCCCTGGCGTAGCCTTCGCTGCCAAAGGGGTGAGACAGATCGCGGTTGAGCCGATCAGGGTGACCGGTACTGTGTCCAAGCTCATGCAAGGCGGTTGCATAAAAGTTTTCAGCGCTGGGAAACTGCCCCTTATCCGGCAAATGAATGCTATCGGTCAATGGCCGATAAAAAGCCCGGCCGCTACCATTGTAATGAATAGCAACACCGCAAGCGGCTAAAATCCCTTCGGCCCGTTCAATAGGATTCCAGGTTTGCTCTTGACGCTGGATAGGCGGCAAGCCATCGATTTGTTCGGCATTAAACACTGTCGCAAAAAATACCTGCGGTCTTTCCAGTTTGACGACGTCTTTAACCGGCTTGCCATTGCTATCGACTAACGGTTTACCTGCGGCGTCTTTCTTGAGGTGTTCGTCGACAAATTTCCAGTATTGAATGCCGGTACCCTTCTCGCCTTTGCGGACTTGAGCACCTGCTTCGATAGCCTGCTTATAAGTCATCCAACGTTGGTCGTCTCGCGCCTGTGCTAATAGATACAGTGAGTTAATCCCTTTGTAGCGATTATCCGTAACCGGGTTGTAAGGCAGGAAAGCACCGGACTCGCCGGAGTCCCAAGGTCTTTGCCACGGCGCAGTACCTTCCTCAAGTTGCTTGATTAACTTTTCGGCGACGATTTCATGAAACGGTTTGTTGTTGTTAGCCATTGAAATAACCTCCTGCGGGTTAGCGACGATGGGGTAAGTTGCGGAGTCAGGCTGATCGTCCAGCCCAATCGATACTGCTTTCCAAGGCATCGGTTACACTGAGCGCGTCCTCTTCAAAGGCGCCTGCTTGCTCGGCCTCCTCTGGATCAAACGCTACGGCAAAGCCTGGGCTCGTTTCTGCGTCAGTCAATTTTTCATTAAGAGCATTTGCGGCGGCAATCTCTCTATCATTCATGGTCATGCGCTTTCTCCTTATTGGTTAATCTGGCAATTTAAAACGGCTTGCTTACCAGGTAAAAATAGGACGAATAACGCCCTGTATTTGTGATCGCTGAATCGGGCCAAAATAACGTCCATCAAACGACCCCCTGTTGCTGTCAGACATGAGCAGAACTTCGGTACTATTCAACACCCGGGAAGCTTTATAGCCAGGCAGTGGTCGGCCGCCGCCATCAAATTTGCTGGGCTCGCTCAAAGGCAACTGTTGACCATTAACCTCGACACCATCAATGCCAATAGTCACCACATCATCCTGAACCGCTAAAATCTTTTTCATCAGCTGTCCATAGCCGCCCGGACAAAAGCCTGCACCCAGATATCCGCGTGCTTTTGCCATAGCAAATACTGGCGCAGGCGGCGGGCAAAACAGCACATAAGCACCTTTCACTATGGGCTCGTTTGTTAGCCGATAGACGCCAACCGGAATGCTCGGCGTTGTGTTTAGCCGGACACCGGTCGCATAAGCAAGCCCGCACAACATAAAAATCGATAGCATCACGCCGACATAAACAATGAAGCGCTTCATAACTTAATGCCCGCGTCTTTATCTTCTTTGCTAACCATCGGTATGAGCTTATCGCTAAGCATCGGTGCCGGAATAGCCGCCCTGGCCTTAAAGACCGGGTCTTTGAAAAACAAAGGCTGTACGCCATAAATGGCCGGGGAACCCGCCACATAAACCACCATATCACCCGCCTTTTCAATCAAGCCCTCAGCACTTTTAACCGGACCGGGCATCCGTAAGCACTCATCCGGCGTTAACAGCGGCCTTTGCACTTCCTGGATAGTTCGGGACACTTGCCCAAGTAATGCCGACGTGCGCCGACCGCTGGTGGTGATTTGTTCCTTGGCGACGGTCGTTTGACCGGTCAGTTTAGACAAATGCTCGGCCGTCTCAACACGATTGGGGGGAAAAGCGCTCTGAACATGGCAGTTAGAGGTAATACTTTCATCATGACCATAGCCCGCTTCACGGCTTTTAAGTTGGTTAATGTCTTGGCAAATCAGATAACACTTGATACCGTAACCGGCAATAAACGCTAAAGCCTCTTGCAATATTTCGAGTTTGCCTAAACTGGGAAACTCATCCATCATCATGAGCAGACGATGTTTATAATTGGCTTGGGGTTGCCCGTTAACAAAAACCATCTTGTCGGCCAACAGCCGTACGATCATATTGACCATGACGCGCACCAGCGGCCGTAACCTTGCCTTATCGTTGGGATGGGTGACGATATACAAACTCACAGGATCATCAAAATTCATCAAGTCCCTAATCCGAAATTCCGATTGACTGACATTACGCTGGACCACAGGATCGCGATATAAGGCAAGATAAGACTTGGCAGTGGACAGCACGGAACCCGCTTCTTCATCCGGTCTGTCCAGCATGTCCCGCGCAGCCGTTCCGACAGCCGGATGATTTTTGCCGTGTACATGCACGTAGGTAGCCATTTCCATCCATAACTCGGCAATATCACGGTCTGGATTAGACAAGATGGCATCGACAGCGGGTAAGGTGGCGGCGGTACCTTCCTGCCGGGCTTTGTACAAGACGTGTAAAATTACGCCGACCAGCAACGCTTGGGCAGTCTTTTGCCAATGGGTTTCCAAGCCCTTCCCGTCTGGATCAACCAGTAAGGTCGCCAGATTTTGCACATCGCCGACCTCGTACTCGGTAGCCAGGCGTATCTCATCCAACGCATTCCAGTGGACTCCGCCGCTTAAGGAAGCCGGTTCAAAGCGCAAGACTTTATTGCGCGCATAGCGTTGTCGCCAGCCTGAGGTCAATTCCCATAATTCACCTTTCAGATCAGTGATGACCGCACTGTGTTGCCATGACAACAACGTAGGGATGACCAAACCCACGCCTTTCCCGGAACGGGTAGGCGCATAACACAGAACATGTTCAGCACCGTTGTGCCGCAAATAGCGGGTAATGCCCTTTTTATCCAGCCAAGCGCCCACGTAGACGCCGTCACTTGAACATTTTTTTTTACCGGTCAGTTGTTGCCAGGCTGTTATTGGTCGTGGCAATAACCCGGCCCTTTCAATGTCGTGCTGATTAGCCCAACGCGCGGAACCGTGTAAATACGGGTTTATTTTTGCCGAGTTCGCCTTCACCATCTTAGCCACCATTAACCCTAACAAAGCGGCAGCCGTCACCGTTATGCCGACCCCGCCAGCTTTCATCATACTTGCCTGAAACAGCCCGCCCCATTTATAGGTCCAGAGCAGGATGCCCCACGGTGGATAAATATGCTGATAGTGAGCCCCGAGTTGAGTCTGGTAGCCAAACTCACTGGCAAAAAATTGTGTCGCCGACTGCAAACCGGCCAGCAGGGAAACAACCGCCAAAACCGGTATTATCTTTCCGGACTTTGGCTTATCGATTCGCACCTGCGGGCCGACCGCATTATTAAATCTGTCTTTCATTGACTTCTGCCCTTGGTCTTAACTACTCCAATCCTCGTGCAGGTGACTGGATCACCGATTGCTAACCGGCTCAGACGGTTAGCGGTCTTTTCATCAATTGGCATCACCAAAATGCTCTGGTTGCGTTTTAATAAGGCCAGATATTCGCCCTCGACCCGTCGTACACCGGCAAAAGACGCAACGCCAATGTCCGTTTCATTATAGCGCCTGTGTTCCATAATATCGAATATTTTAAGGCGTTTTTGTTCGCGCTCTTTAATATACTGATCGGCCGCGGCAAACGACGAGGATGCTACTCCTTCCCTAGAAACACGCCGTCGCAATGCGTAATCTGACTGGGCTCCTGGCTGCTCCAGATGATCAGAAACAGCACCCGGCAATAACATTTCACTTCCTGTGGCGAAGCGAACCACACCGAGTTCGGACAAGTTTCGCAAACGGTTACGGGCTTCGGGCGGCGGGATAACGGCAACGTTGCCAATGTTGGACTTACCGGTAAATCCGACCCCAATGGCTTCGCGTTCACTATCACGTCCGGCGTTAACATGTCGCCCGGATGAGCCAATGCCGCCAGTGCCGCTTCCAGTTCGTCGTCCTCTGTCTGTTGATACATAATTACTCTCCTGTCTGGTTGTCGTTGAATGGATTACCAAGGCAAGTCGTTTACGTTCCAATGTTGAATCAGTAAACATCAATTGCAGATTGGCGGTGACCGCGACGCTGACAATTTGTGCCTTAAAGTCGACTGTGCCGTGCACAGTAATGTTACTTCCATAGCGTTCCATTGCCAAGCGCAATGCCGCCTCCAAGCCCTCGCGTGTAGCACCCCGAGAGACCTTAAGCCGGTCACCATCATCGCGAATGGCCGACGCTCCGACGCGGTAAATGATGGTACCTTTTTTGGTGACACTATCCTGATCGGCTTTAACCCCAGTCCTGTTTAGCGCACCACCACGTGCGCCAATCGTGTTACCTTTAAGACCTTGAGCAACCTCACGCGCACGTAGCGCGGCCAATGCCTCTCGGTCGCCCTTGGTTGCCTCCCGGCGTAACCAGTCGGCCCACTGTAAGGGCTGATACTGTTTTACTAGCCGCTCACGCTCTCGGCTATAGTGTTCGTTAATTTTATTCAGTTCATGTTTAACGCGTTGACTAGTCATTGAATACAGCAATTTTTTTTCAACCCTAGAACCCCCTGCCAGCTTGGTTGTTGCCCGTTTCAACTTCGCCTTACGCTTGACCTCGGCAATTAAACGCTCTCTTTTAGCCCTGATCGCCTGCCATTCCAGGGTACGATTTGCTCTTGTTCCCTGCTGATCATTTTTGTAACGAGCAAATAATAAAGTGGTATCACTACGCGAGCGCACTGGCTTGGCCTCATATTTCTTAGCTGAACCTTCGGTATTAATAGGAGAATGAGCCTGAGATGTGAACGCACCGAATCGGTCAACCAGCTTACCTTTTGACAGCCCACGAGCAACAGAACTTGCCTTCACCATCAAGCCATCTTGAGCAGAAATAACTAAACCATTGCCCCGTTCCTGCAACGCCAGTCCGTGTTCTTGTAAAACACGGTGCAGATCGGCCCAAGAAGATGCCGCCTGTAATTGCTCAAGACATTCACGCTTGATCCAGCCTAACAAGCTTTCCACCCCGGCGTGATGCTCCATATCCAAGGCACGGTTTTCACTGCCAACCTTCACGGCTTGATGGTTATCCGGCTCCAACCCGTATTGCAACTCCAACGCCGCACATAACTTACCAAGGGTCTTATGATCATTAAAGGGATTGTGAATCGTTAAACGTGTCGGATGAATTTTGTTGATGGCAATATGCAGGTGAAAATTGTCGGTATCATCGTGAGCAACACTCACCCGTTGATGCTCCCCGTAGCCAAGCCCCTCACAAATCCTGCTTTCAAGTGCTTCTAAAACGGTGTCATCGGGATGTTCACCAGCCCTGAAACTTAAAATCAAGTGATAGGTTTTATCGGATTGGGCACGAGTATTCATGCCCTGAATGGCCGTGACTTCAATAACTGCCGCACTCAAATCGATCGATTCACAATTGGTTACCGACGCATAGACAACACGCTCGTTTTTTTCCTGATCGTCTGTCAGATATTTCACCAGACTGGTGAAGTCGCTTTTTTTAACCGACTTCATAGGGACATGCTTCGCAATCATCTTAACCAAAAAATTTAGCCGCTATAGTTATCGATCAGCCCGTGGCATCACCACGGCCTTCATAATCTCAAGCATTTTGTTCTGAGTATCCTCAATTCGCGCAAGCGCCGCCCGCAAGGTGCTCTCACCAAACTGAGCCGTCCTGGCATCATTGCTAAGCCAGAGTTTTAATAATCCGCCCAAACGCCCTAGGTCACCGTTGATACGCGCAAGTTCCATCACCTGGCCATGATCAACAATGCTCTTCGGCACATAACCCTGACCGAGCAGACGCAAATACGCTGACATGCTATGTCCGGTTTGCTTTGCCAACGATTCGATTACCGCTTTTTCATCAGGCGTCACCCGAACAACAATGGGTGTACTCCCCTTTCTGGTTGGTTTCTTTTCCGTCATGACAGTCACCGTTAACAAAAGTGCGGCGGCAGCCGCCTGGCCTCGCAGAGCAGGATTCCCGTTGAGTGCGTAGCGCGAATAAGTTGACGTGAAGTGCCAGTACCTGCTGCGCAGGTGCTAGCACTTCACCTATCCTGCCCCGACTAAAGTCGGTATAAAGAGATAATAGCATTTATTTTTACTTTACGATATATTGATTATTTTACTACTTTCTATTAGACTATTCAACAACGCCATAAATAAAGAAAATATCGCTATGTCATGGAAAAATAAAGGAAATATCAAGATAAAATCAATCTAAATTCTCATCACCCAACAAGAAAATAGCCATGTCAAAAAAACTGACAGAACTGATTGCCGAGGAAGAAACGAAGCGAAAACAGAAAGGCACCGGCATAAAAAATCGGGCGGTCTTTCTGGTGCTGAGGGAAGACATCAAGGAAGCGATGACGGATGGCTGGGCGCTCAAACAAATTTACCGAACACTACACACCCAAAAGAAAATAACGTTTAGTTATCAGACCTTTGTTAACTATGCGAACAATTTAATCCTGAAGCCTAAACAATCTCTGATAACCAATAAACAAGAAAGCAACAATAAACCCCACGAACAAGAACAAACCGTCCCTACCACTGAACCAATAACAAAAAAGTCGCATGAGTTACCTGGTTTTACCTTCGATCCCATAGCAAAAAAAGAGGACTTAATCTAATGGCAAAAATACATATGATTCTGCAAGGCAAAGGTGGCGTAGGCAAGTCGCTGATAGCCGCCCTACTCGCACAATACAAAATGCACACCGGCCAACAGCCGCTCTGTATCGACACTGATCCGGTAAACGCTACCTTTCATGGTTTCGAGGCGCTGGCTGTTAAACGCCTGCATATCATGGAGAATGAAGAAATTAACCCGAGACGCTTTGACACCCTGGTCGAGTTGATTGCTCCGACAACCGATGATGTTATTATCGATAATGGTGCCAGTTCATTTGTGCCGCTTTCGCACTACCTTAATAGCAACCAGGTCCCCGCTTTATTACAAGAAATGGGCCATGAATTAGTGGTGCATACGGTTATAACGGGGAGTCAGGCTTTAACGGATACCTTGAACGGGTTCGTACAACTTGTCACACAATTCACCCAGGAGACCGTCTTTATCGTCTGGCTCAATCCCTATTGGGGTGCCATAGAAAGCGAAGGCAAAACCTTTGAACAAATGAAGGCCTATACCGCCAATAAAAGCCGGGTTGCAGCGATTATAAAAATCCCGACGCTTAAAGAAGAAACCTATGGCCGAGATTTGGCAGAGTTGCTGCAAGAGCGCTTAACATTCAATGCCGCGCTCGCCAATCCGGCACTCACCATTATGACCAGGCAACGGCTTAAAATCATAAAAAACCTGTTGTTTGCCCAAATGGATAGCGCAGCGGTACTGTAATGAACCATGAACAAGAAATAGAAGAAATCATCAAGGAAATCGCGGTAAAGCACGGCATCGCCGTGGGCCGCGACGACCCCATATTGATACTACAAACTCTTAATAACAGACTGATTCAATCTAGCCAAAAAGCGCAACAAGACCTGCTTGACCAGTACAAATCTGAACTTGAAGACATTTCACTCCGGTGGAGCACTGATGCCAAGGAAAAGGCGGAACGCATTTTAAATGCGTCACTCGATGCCAGTAAGGCAGCAATGGAACAGTTGATGCAGGCTGGCGCAAAAGAGATGGTCACCACGATCAAAGCAGAGGTGAACGCCTCATTAAACCGTATCAGCCACCCTATTAAAGACGCCAACCGTATTGGCCTAATGAACATAGCCGCCGCTTGTATCACTCTCCTGGCAGCGACGATATTGTTATGGATAACGACACACGCCTAAGTGATCGAGTCGCCTGAAGGTACTCGATTTGCTTAGGTCGACTATCTTATTCCTCAATACCTGTTGAAAATCTAACATAAGCTAATTAAGCCATCAGCATCCCTGAAAAGTAGTATATTTTATGTTGCTTGGTCGTCTCAGAACTGCCATAAAGAGTCATTCGCCAACGGCCGCTTTATGGCGATCAATATAGTAGTTTTAGATGATAAACATGGTTTTTTTTCGGGCATATAAAAGCCCCACATCTTCATATAAGGCTTTTTAGTTTTTATTTGCGGCTTACAAAAAAAAGTCCTGACTGACCAGTTATATAAATCGATAAAGAAAGATACAATTGCATGTATTAAAAATACCGCGCATTTATCCAAAAATGCACCGCAATACTGGCGAGATAGCCCAGCAAAATAACCGGCATCCAACGCATATGGAATGCGAAGGTATAGCCTTCTTTGATCTGGCCCAGCAATGCGACTCCCGGTGCAGATCCTATGGCTAGCAAACTACCGCCTACGCCGAGGGTTAGGGTTAACAGCAGCCATTGGCCGGGTGGAAGATCGGGATAAATAGAAATAATTCGATATAAGCCAGTAAATTGCTTTCAAATGCGACTGCTGCCACTTTGGCTTCACCGTGCCAGGCGTAGTAAATACAAATGGCAAACCAGACGAGCGCCGAACCCAAGACCATTGGTTTGGATTTTCGTAGTGCAATGACTTCTTCTGACATTGCTGCTATGTAGGCCATAACGGTAACCCCGATAGACAGATAGCCAATGATGTGATGGGTTAAATCTAATGATTGGGTCGCACTTAATGTATCCAAAGCTTGGCCGGCAAATGCTCCAACTGGAAGCAGCAATGACACAAAGGTTAAAAACTTTAATAATTTGCTATTCATTTATCCCCAAAAAAAATTATGTTCTCTTGTATGATTATTAGTAGCTGTGTCTGATCACAGTTCTTTTCAGTCTAGTCATTTAGTACATTAAATGGGTAGTTAAAACATTAGTCAAAATCTTATTTTGAAGCACCATAAAACCAGCCAGCGCGAAAAAAGGCGCTCACCGCTAACGTGGCTACGCAGTTATGCCAGCAAAGGCATCAATTTGAGCTGTAGCTATTGATTTTTCATGTCTTTATTTTGCCTTACAGCCAGTCAGATTTTTTCAGTCGCCAATACAGAAAAAGACTACCCAGAACAACACCGACCACTACCACCGGATAACTGTATTGCCAATCCAACTCAGGCATGTATTTGAAGTTCATACCGTACCAACTGAAAACCATGGTGGGTATTGCCAAGATAGCGCCCCAACCGGCCAATCGTTTGACAACTTCGTTCTGCCTCACCGTTTCAAAGGTCAAATGCACCTGCATTGCCGCTACCAACATTTCTCGCATACCGTGAATCTTCTGATCTATGCGTTTGATGTGATCCACAATATCGCGAAAATAGACCCGCACCTCCTTGGGAATAAGCTCATTATGCAAACGCATCAACTCGTTGCAGATATCTATCACCGGTGTAATGGCTCCTTCCAGTAACATCAACTCTCGCTTCAGTTCGTAGAGGCCCTCCATGGTTTGCCGGCTAGGTTGATATTTAAAAATCGCCGACTCTAAGCTATCAAAACGCGCCTGCAAACCGTCGATAACCGGCATATAGTTATCAACGATAAAATCCATAATTGAATACAAGGCAAATCCTGGCCCTTGAGCCAATTGCTTCGGCATGGCTTCACAGCGCTCTCTAATTTTGCTGTGACTGCATGAATAGCCGTGCCTGATCGTCACCAAAAAACGTGCACCGAGAAAAATATGAGTTTCCCCAAACTTAACCTGTTCTCCTGCAAGATATGCGGTATGCAACACCATAAACAACGACTCGCCAAATTCATCAATCTTCGGACGCTGATGCGCCGAGCAAGCATCTTCGATAGCCAAGTCATGTAAGCCGAATTCCTCCTGAATTTGGGTCAACAGCTCACTATTGGCCTCAAGCAAACCTAACCAGACGAAGGTGTTTTCCTGCTTAAGCACTTCACTGATATCCTCGATTGTCACATCGCCGATACTGACGCCATTTTGATAGGCTACGCATTTCATAATCATGCGGTTATCGATTATTTTTGTCAAAATAGCTTCCTATTATTTAGAAATAGTAATTTCCGGTGCACCTTGCCGAGCCAGATCGGTCATAGTCATTTGAAAAAGTTGGCATAACAATCGAAAGGCTTCGCGATTCCAAGGATAACCTTCGTCAGGCTTTATTGCGTAATACCCATCGCCATACTGGACGCTGATATCGCTATTACCTGGTTTGTCATCACTGATCACCATAGCCAGGGTGTTTGCCGGGTTCTGGCTGACATTAGGGGTTAGCAGATATTTGGCAACATCGTATTCCGGATTGTCGCCGATAGACTGACCAATAAAATTCAGAATGTTATGAAAACTGCGCAAGCGGAAAACACCGTGTATCGGCCACTCTCCACCCGGATATCCGGGACGAATATCCACCATAACATCATTGCCGGCACCTTGATCGGCTTCTTCCTGCAAACGAATGCGCTCGTCATTGCTCAGAGTTGCCGGATCGTAATTAGTTATAACAATACGCCCGGTTACTCGCTTCCCAAGCGTGACTTGCTTACTTTGGGTCTGATAGTCAATTTTAAAGTCTTTTTGCAATGCAGCCATTTGTTCCGCCGTCAATGATTCAGCCGGCATAGTCCAGTGCTGCTCGAACATAAGCGGTTCGACAAACAGCTTGTTTCTATCCTGGATCGACGACATATGTAGCACGGCTTGTCGGAACATCCGATAGCCTTTGACATCGTTAGGCTTGTTATAATAAATACCTTCTTGCTTTCCTCCGTTAATCCGTAACTCGCCAGCAACAAGACGCAGAATCAAATCCACATCAGCGCCCTGTCGCAGTAGCATGGTCAGTTTGTTTTCCTGAAACGGCGTCAGCATTCGACGAGTGAATTCCTCACCTTCGACCGGCACAATGCTGATAGTCGGATTCTCGGATATCGTGCCACCAAACACCGGCGTTAATAATGAACCATTCTCACCAGTAAAAGCAGGCGTTGCCCCTGCGTTTAATTGAAAGTTAAAGGTCGCGGCAATATTGGATACGCCAGTGAAATGCATGGGTTGATGCTGGTGGGAGCGGGCAATGTTTAACAGTATCAATTTTGACAAAATATCAGTCGTTGTCTTGTCGTATTCGATGACTGCATGATCTAGTGCCATCGGTGAAAGGCATCCTTGCAGTCCCCATAAAACCAGCATTATCAATAATCTTGCAGTAAAATTTAGAAACACTGGAGACAGGTAACGGTTAAGGTTCATGTTTTTCTTTAAGCTATTTAAACATCCAATTTGTGCAACATAGTAAACTAATTTCCTTGTATTAATCGTATTGAATTTTCGATCATGTCGAAGTGGATCGGGCGATCGGTGAATGCGGTGACATCACAATGCGCCAGTGTCAGGGTGAAATTGTCATCAGGCCCTGTTATTTGTTAGTGTCCCACCGCCTGCCTCTTTAACGAATAGCCACGAAACAGGATCCTGTACTGGTGCTCCTGGTGCCGCAATGGCCATCGGGGATGCTAGCACCAGAGCCATAAGCATGGCTGAAATGAGTTGTCGTTTACTGGTTACTTTCATATACGTTTGTTCTATTTTTTGGGGTATTGTTTCTATTGGTGGGGGATTGGGGAAAACTTTACTGTTAGTATGGTATAGTGAAGTGTGGTGCTTGGTTGGAAGTCAACTGATATTGAATGTTGAGTTACCGACCTTATAGCGTCAGATGCTATCCTTCGTAATCAGTTCATGTCCAAAACCCCTATCGATAATTCCACTTAGGTCAAAATGAAGACAGGAATATCCCCGCAAAGCAAAACCATCGAACATAAAAAATCCCCGATCAGAGCGGAGTCTTCAGGAACCATGTTGACCGGTGTAATAACTGACTTTTTCGACATGAGGATTTCCAGTCCTCTGCTCCAACGTCTGCGCAAACACGGAACCTTGAGAGGTTACTGTTTTTGTGTTGACATTAAGAATCGGCATGGATTGGCGAGACAAGGACTATCAGTCACTGGCTAAAGAAAGCTCCGACACTTATTGATAAGGTGTATTATTTCCGAACTGCAATTCGCCACGAATGTCTGGTTCAGAGAAGCCTAAATCCATATACCAATGTCAGCAATGGGTCGGGTGGAGCCGATGGACTTACTTTTGTATAGCTGATTTTGAACGGTAGCTATCCGAAATTATTTCCGGTACGAAATGAATAGTCACTATCGGCCAGGAGGAGACATACGCAGATTTCCACGATATGGCTGCTTAATATTGAAAAGCGGTCATTCAGTGACCGCCAGTGATCGGCAGCCACTACCCATAGCTGTCATTGAGTCTTCACAAAAACCTCACTATCAAGACCTCATTGAAAAATCACGATAAATACTTAAAGGCAATAGCGGTAATTCAAGAGTGTTATATCTACAAAGCTATCAAGAAGGCCATAGATCATTCTGAAGTAAATGAACCTGAAGTTTGTCGCTGAAAAAAGGAAAAGGTGGCAATCCACTTTACGGCAAACGTTCGCAACTCGGTTGGTTAAAAAGCTTCAAAACGTTTAGGCCACGCTTCAATTACAACCACTAAGATTTATGCTCATCTAGCTTCAAATGAAGCGAGTTAAGAGGCAATGCGGGTTGCAGGGATGTTAACAACTATTTGTATTCGATTAATAAGGAAAGCTAAAAATAACTAACATTTTAGGTTGTTGCATAAAGATATTAATTTTAAGCAGAGTATGCGACCCGACTGACGAATAGCTATATACCAAGTATGACAATTACTCTTTGGCTAGGTCTCAAACTAATTCAAGTTGTACACTTGTCGTATTAATTAACATCATTTGTTTCTTTGTCTTAGTTTGATAACGCTAATGTAAATCAATAAATTGTTTGGCTTCGTTCAAAATATTGTTAATAAAGATGCCACAGTTAACTTTAATATCTGCTCCTTGAACAAAACCATCTGTATGTAATCCTACTATTTTTCCCGAATCCGAATCAAATATGGGGGCACCGGAACTACCTCCTTCTGTGTCGCAAGTGTGATAAAGAAAATTGCTTTCGCCCCCGCAGGGAATCGATTCTGCCTTGGGCGGGGCACTAGCAATACCACATTTAGCTTGTGTAAGTGTCTTGGCTCTGCCCGCAGGGTGGTGAACTATAAAAAGCCTAGATAAATCTTTATAATTAGAGGCAGATAGTTCAAGTGTATGTTCATTGCTATTTTTTTTATTAACATGTATCGATAAAATCGCATAATCATAGTCATGAGAAACATGAACAATTTTATTGCATTCAACTTGTCTAACTGGTGAAAACGGATAGAACGTGTGATTCAAAGAAACACTAAAACTATCATTGCAATCATTTCCATCTACAGTATTTACAGGCATGCAATGTGCAGCTGTTAACATATATTCTCTACCTACTCGAAATCCAGTGCATGGGTATCTTTCGTCTTTATCTACAATAGAAAGTCTAGCAACATTTTTAGAAGGCAATAAATATTTCTCAGGCGTAGAATTAGTAATATATTCAAAGTGGGGATGGCTTCTATCAAAAATTTGAAGTGGAACTATGTCACGATCTTCATATAAATACTTATCAATTGTGAATTTAAGATCATCCGGCACATGATCTGAGATAACTTCTAATGCTACTTGATTATCTTCAAGGTCTTTAGACCAAAAAGTTAAGGGCAATTTTCCTTTAGAATTTATTGTATTTACATCAACTCGCTGCAACTCGGCTCCGTTATTGCTTCTTAAAATTATTGACCAATGCTTATCAGCTGGAAGTTGATTGATTACAAAGTGAACAGCAATAAAAGTAGACTCACTTTTGCCAGTAAACTTATGAAAAAAAACAACACCCCTATCATCAGGATCATGATAAATAGGAAAAACCTCTTTAGATATTACGGTTGCTTCTTTGGGTAGGGTTGTATGGAGTTTGGATATAGCTATACTAGCTGAATTTTCAGCGCAGATATTGAATGAAAAAAAAATTAGCAAAGCCGAATAGTTTATTTTAAACATAAGTTTATTTTTTAGTTTCTTGATTGCTCAGCCCCATCTATTCTTTTTATATAATCTACTAAATCCCTACCTAATGGATACAATGTGCTCCTACCCTCTGTAGACTCGACAATTACTGACAGTAGTTTTTTTTCTGCGTCATCTACAATTCGATTTATCCCATAAACAACAATTAGGTTTAAAACATTTTTTTGGTCCCGCTGAAGATAAGCTAGTGTGCAATCAACTCCATTGTTCCCAAGTGGTGTTTTACAAGTTATTCGTTTAATTGTTTTAGTCCTAATGGGATATGGTCTAGAATTTGCGTCAGAGGTATAAAAAATGATAGTTTGCGAGCGATGTATATTTTCGGCTTCATCCTTCCATCCAAGTGTAATTCTTTTTGCAAATTTGCATTTCCCACCATTTAAACAATATTTATCTAGATTATGGTAAAGTGCATGTTTTGCGTTAATAATCCCATATGTTGCTTTTGGTACCAAGTTTGAATTTAAGTCACTTGTATACAATAGCCGCAACTTCACAAGTCGCCCATCAGTTAATTGTTCTTTATTCAAAATACTTGCAATTCCAGATACTAAAGCTGCCGCTGGAGATGTTCCACTTATGACACCTATATCAGTTTGCTTGCATGTACTTGGAATTGTATCCCCCGGAGCTGCAACATCTATTATTGAGTCGAGATTACTGTAATTATAGTTCGACTGTTCCAGGAGTTGTCTGTTTTTATCGAATGCTGTAACTACTATAGTATTTTGCATTCCATAAAATGACAAAGGTGGGCTATTTAGTAAATCATTTGTTTTTTTTAAAGGCCCTCGATTATTTCCTGCGGCTATTACATATAGTGTCGCAGGTGAAAATTTAATACTTCGTTCAAGACTTTCAAAAAAAGCAGATTTTTTTATTTGGTCATAATCAAAACTAAAGTTCGCAACCCCTAATTCTTCATGTAACTCAAGATATTGACTCAAGTCACAATGCGTTTCTTTGTCGGTACAATTTTCCTGCGTAACATTATTTTTTTCAAAATCCCAATGATTTAAGTTGGTTGGATATGCAATGCCTTTGAATACTTCATTTTGGGGAGAATTTATTATTCCTTCTAAATGAGTTCCATGTGTATCACAAGAATTTAGAGCACTAAGTTTTAAATTGGGGTCTGGTTTTTTTTTAAATAATTTATGTTCAGGAGAAAACCCCTTGTCTACAACTAATACTTCATACGGATTAGGGGATTGGGGATATTTTGTATTCCACTCATTAATCCATGTCTCCTCTAGTCCAATTTCTTGTAGAACATCTTTCCAACGTACATGTAGCTGCTCTAACGTCTGCTGATTTTGAGGTGATACTTGCTGTAATCCTGTGCCATTTGGAGGTGTAATATTTAAAGAATTGATAATTATAAATTCTGGTGTTATTACTTTTTTTAATTTTTCTTCTACGCGTTCCCAATTTTCTTTAGACAGCTTTAGGGTTGTTCTTGCAGAGGTGAAGTATGCAAAAATAATTTCCGTGCCGTCCTCTGCATAAAAAGGAACCTGAAAGTTGTTATTTCGCGCTCGTGTTTTTCTTAAAATAGTGGTTCTTTCTTCATCAGTTGCCTTAAGCGCAATAGCCCCTGCTTTATCCAGAGTTTTTAATAAGTTTGAATCTGTCGCACCTGCCATTTTAGAAGCAGGAATTGGTTGAATTCTAGTGGTTGTTTGAAAGGTGATATTCGGTACTATAAAAGTACTGCCTTTTTTATAGTATGGTAGTTTATTATCTTTACATTTGACTTGGGGATTAAGAGAGCATAATAGTTTGTCTGCTGGGACATGAGGGTATCCCCAATGAGGAAAAATGTGGTGATTATCAAGAGCATCAGCCAATAACTCATCTTCATTTAAAGTTAAACTCTTGCATGGTAATAATTCTAAATTATACAGTTGACTAAATAATTCTACTGCGTTTTCACTATGCATCCCTCTTAAAAATGTTATAGACTTTTCGATAAGTGGAGCAGATTCATTTTTATTGTTATTGCAACTACCAGCTAAAGTTGAATAAGAAATTATCATTAAAGACAGACAAAATACGAACCTTATCATATTCACTTAAACCTCCAGAATGCAAATTTGAATATTCTAAATGTGCCTCATAGTCACTTTGAACCGGTTTGAAATTGGCAGATTTATCTGGTACTTTTCATTCAATTTTTCTAAATATGATAACGACTATGAGGCACATTTATTTAGTAATTATTTTTCTATGTCATTTAGAATTTTGTCACTGTATTCTATAGCTTGAACTACTGATTTTTTTCCTGACTCGTGAGTTATGCATTTTGTTCGAGCATCCCTGAATCCATCTGCACATTCTTTTTTATCATTAGTTAACTTGCAGGTTAAACAAGCTGCGTATGTCATAGCATAAATACAGTTAACATCTCCTGATCGAACAAATTTAGACTTAGTCTTATCGGTTACAACTGCTTTAATTCCTGCAGAGCCTATTTTTTGTGTTGTATCTTTTATTTCTGCACTTAAATCGATAGCCATATTCTTGTCTTCCTCAGAGATTTGTTCAGGAATATAGCATCCTTTTTCTGGTTCTACAGATATACCATTGCAACCCGTAATAAACAAAAATGGAATAATTAAAGCTGCGAAATATTTCATATTTTTTCCTTAATATTTTTGGACTTAAAAATCTAATTAGAGATTGCTAATGGGTTTGCTACCTTTTCCGTAATTGCTAATCCTACGCTATTCTATCCCAATAAATATGGGAGCACTGAAAGACCGGCAGACTCCTAGGCTATCAGATCAGAAGCAAATAACGTAGACTCTCAAAAAACACATCGATCGATTTTATATATTACTTCACAGAGAAAAATTCTAAAATAATCTAAGAACCTAAAGGTTTGACGACTTTAAAAAAATTTAGAACTTAATTTCACCCACTGTTTTTGGTCAGTTGTGTCTGCAAGGGGTTGCAAAACGATAACAAAGGTCAATGTGAAGATTTAAAACATCCATAAGTGCCACAAACTTTTTAGAAAATTATAATATTTAAAACAAAAAAATCAATCCGTATAAATACCTATAAGCACTAACTTGAAAAACAAGTGGGTTTAGTATTCCAAAGTCTGTTGACGATTTTAAACATGTTAAAAACACATTAAGAATACCGACCCTTTCATTGTCATTCTTGGTCATTAGTGCCAGTTTGCTCACTAAAATTGACTGGCCGCTTTTTGTTAGAAAGTTGCCATTAGGAAATCTGGCTCCAATGTCTCCTTGGGGTCCAGACTGTGTGAAAACTCCAATTTATGCAAAATATGGCCTTCATAAGGCTATCTGCCAAGTTCTGGGGTTACTATTTGCCGACTATTTTGTGTGTGGTTTTTATCCTGTAAAAACTAAAAGTGCAA
>NZ_JAOEGU010000028.1 GCF_025583945.1 Methylobacter psychrophilus | reverse complement strand
ATTCTTCAGGCTTGTGTCTTGGTAATTGAGCATAAGGAGTCATGGCTATCCGTGTTTTCAGAGGTAGATCACTATTTTAACCTTATAAAGGCCAAATTCTATGTCGATTATTTAGGAAAGATGTCTATTGAGTCAATTACTCCAAATAGTACCGACTTGCATCACAGGCCAAACCGAAACCCACGCTGGATAAACGATTGCCATCAGAAATTTCGGCAACTGGAAATAATCGACGGGTGATTTGTTGAATGATCGGAATGGCAGTACCGCCGCCGGTAAGGATAACGAGAGCAACGTCATCTGTTTTCACACCCGCCATCACAACACATTCAATAATGGTTTCCTGAAGATTCTCGATACTCGCATAGAGACTATCCTCAAATTGTGACCGATTACTATGCACTTGCAAACCTGCCTCAATAAAATCAAGATCAGCAGTTGCTTGCTCGTTTAAGCTAAGTTGAATTTTGGTTTCTTCAATAAGAGACATCAATGCGTGTCCCTGTTCTCCCTCAACAATTGATAACAGCCTGTTGGTAAGGGCTTTGTCGGTTGACTGGCTGATTAACGCGCTTAGATCCCTTTTATATTTTCGCGTATACATGTACTGAATTTTACTCAACTCTGACAAATCAAAAAAAGGTGTTATCGGAAAAGTCAGGCCTTTTGAACCCCACAAAGAACCCATCCCCAATAGTGGCATAAAAGATTTCAGACTCAAGGCCCGATCAAAATCATTACCACCAATCCTGACTCCCGCATTAGCCAAAATATCCTCTTGGCGCTCAGGCTTTTTAATATAACGCCCGGATAAGCGCATTATCGTAAAGTCTGAGGTACCGCCACCAATATCCATGACGATAGCTAAGCGCTCTTTATCGCCCATCGTTAATTCATGGGCGAATGCAGCGGCAATTGGTTCATATTGAAAGCGAATATTTTTAAAACCGGCCGATGTAAATATGGCTTCAAGTTGACCTTCTGCCTCTTTATCGGCTTTATCATTGCCATTGACAAAATGAACCGGTCTTCCTGCAACAACGTTGCTGATTTCTTTGCCTGCAAATAACTCGGCTTTATTTTTTATATCTTCAATAAAATGGCCAATAATAGACTCAAATTTTGTTTTTCTTCCGCCGATGATTGTCCCTTCTTTCATCAAAGAAGTTCCAAGCACCCGCTTAAAGCTTCTCATAAATCGGCCATCTTCTCTTGCCACATAAGCATTAATGGCTTTACGGCCGAAAAGAACGCCGTGAGTTTCTGTCGGAAAAAAAATTGTCGACGGTATCGTTAAGTGTTCTTCCTCTACTGGAACCAATGTTATTGGATGATCACTACCACTAGCAATGGCAATTGTTGTATTCGACGTTCCAAAATCGATTCCGCAGGCAATTTCATCGTTGCCATGCATTTTTCGTGTATTCATACCAAGTTTTATCGTAAATAGAACCACTGATATTAATGATCAGTAATCCGGGGTGGGGCTAAACCGGGAAATTACCACGGCGCTATATTTGTGCCGTATGAAAACGGCCGGGATAATCCAAAACTCAAAATGAGCGGAACGCTAAGAAATTGTTACAACGCCAGTTTACTCGCCAATAAATCAAAATCAGCGCTTTCCAACCAGGGCAACATACCCAGTAAAGGAACGTCCAAAGCAGTTGTTATGGTGTCTATATTTTCGTCAAGCTTTATCATATCAGGATCTACACATACGGCAATCCAACCAGCACAGGGCACGCCCGAGTATTGTATTGCCAAATAAGTTAATTTTGCGTGATTGATGCAACCCAATTTGATGGCAACTACCAATATAATGGGCAATGCCAGTGCTTTTGCCAAATCGCTAATATCTTCATGGTCATTCAACGGCGCATACCAACCTCCGGCACCTTCGACCACTACGATTTCAGCTAATTCTTTCAGGACAGTAAAATGCTCGGCAATATTAGCCAGTTTGACAGGATTAGTTGTACCTGCGATATGCGGCGAAACAGGTAATTCGTATGCGTAGGGATTGATCAAGTCATAGTCAATCTTGAATGATGCATTTTCCTGTATCATTAAGGCATCTTCATTTTTCAGTTGGCCGTCCTGATTAGAGCAACCCGCTGCAACTGGTTTCATGCCAACAACGGTTTTTCCTTGCTGCTTAAAATAACGCATCAGCGCAATGGTCGCCCAAGTTTTTCCGGCATTGGTATCGGTACCGGTTATAAAATAGCCTTGTTCCATAATGTTATACCTTGGCGATAACGTTAATAACTTCAAAAGTCGCTGAAA
Organism: Methylobacter psychrophilus; assembly: GCF_025583945.1. GTDB lineage: Bacteria > Pseudomonadota > Gammaproteobacteria > Methylococcales > Methylomonadaceae > Methylobacter_C > Methylobacter_C psychrophilus. The sequence continues at coordinate 53,700 of NZ_JAOEGU010000028.1, read as the reverse complement.
TCTGATCGCTAACTTTATGTTTTTCGTAAGCGGAAATCATCTGCTGCATCACTGTTTTTGTAGTCATTTTTTTATTACGGCCAGCAATCACCTGCTGTGCGCCCAAATATTTTAACTCTTGCATTAACATCCAAACTGAATCATAAGGCGATATAAAAAGCTTACTTTTCAGCTGGCTATTTTTAAATCCCGCTTGCTGAAGAAACAGCTTTAACTGTGCTGCACTGTAAAAGGCATTAACGTGATTGTAGCTATCAACAGTAGCCCAGGCACTTTTCAATTCATGTAGTGTTTGTGGGCCAAATGTCGAAAAAATAAGCTGACCTTCCGGTTTTAACACCCGTTTAATATCGGTAAAAACAACATCCAGATTACGACACCATTGCAAGGCAAGATTGGAAAAAACGCCATCAATACTTTGCCCGGCAAGAGGCAAGTGCTCTGCATCTGCGCAGATATAGTTAACACTGCATTTATCAGGCATCTTGCCTTGCGTTGTTTGTAACATCGATAAAGCAATATCCAGAGCAATAATGGCTTCATGGTTTGAATGAGCCAACAACTCTCCCGTTAAAAAACCGGTACCGCACCCCAAATCCAACAATGTGCCGTTCAGCCTGGTTGCATCAATGGCATGGAGTAATTCTCTACCCACGGCACGCTGCAATCCAGCGACACTGTCATAAGTTAATGAAGCGGCTGAAAATGATTGTTTAATTCTGACTTTATCCAGGATCATTGTGCCTATCCAAAAAACAGGAAATAATGGTTAATACCTCTTCGGAATGTGACAAAAACGGCACATGCCCTGCTCTATCAATGATATTAATTGCTATTTTAGGCGCTAACGCTTGCATATTTTGACCTACACTGATGGGTACTAACGTATCCCTGCCACCTAATATCACAGAAACCGGCACCGTTATGTCAGATAAAGCTTGCCGTAAATCGGCATGTTTTAATATCTGCAAACCACCTTGCAAAGTTTCTTTATCAGGTGCATTGCACTCCATGACTGCTGATTTAAGCGCTTTCAACAAGATTTTGTAATCCGGTAAGTTACTCACTTGCAGGGATAAAAAGCGTAGCAAAGTCGCTTGACAACTTTCATTCAACTGCCCGGCAAAGGCCTCTAACAAACTAACATTCATGCCCGACCACTGCCCTGTTTGGGTAAACAAAGGATTTCCTGCCAATAAAACCAGAGAATTAACACGCTCGGGAAAACGGTTGGCTATATCCAGCACTACCGTCGTACCCAACGACCAACCCAACCAACAACTACTTTCATCAGATACGGCATTAACCAGCGCTTCACTGATCTGCTCCAGTGCAAATGAATCAATATTTTCACTGTATCCATGCCCCGGCAAATCAACGCAGGTCACTTGATAATTTTTTGCTAACTGTTGGGCAAAATGTCGCCAAATGCCACTATGCATAGCCCAGCCATGAACCAGCACCACGGGTTTGCCTTTACCAAAAGTTTGTTGATGAATTTTAGTCATTCGTTTTTGCACAAAAATAGTGAACCATTTGGCTCATAAAACGATGTCCGCTGAAGATTACAAACCTCGACCAGCAAGTTTAAAAACGCCAATGACTTTCAAAATGTGGATGATGGAGTGCAAGCTTCGCCACGCTTTAGCTTTAAACTATCAACTTGGTAATGAAAAACCCCTGTTCTTCTTCGTACCCTTCGTGTCTCGGCAACTGCTCCTGCGTCTCTTAAGGAGCCTACTGTTGGTGCTCTAGTTCCTGCATCCATGCAGTCATTCATGGTGAAAATTTTTTGGCTTATTTTCACTTTCTCATTGCCTTAACCAACGCATCCAGCAACTGATCAACCTGATATTCTTCATGCAATGCCGAAAACGTTACGCGTAAACGCGCACTGCCTTTAGGGACGGTGGGCGGCCTGATTGCACTGACTAAAAAACCGGCATTCAACAAGTCATTACTGATATCTACAGCGCGTTGGCTCGCGCCAATGATGATCGGCTGGATTGCAGAAGTAATATGGTCTTCGCTTGTAGGGTCAAGAGGATTTACCAAAAACAAACCTGCCTGCCCTGCTCCCAACCTAAAACGATCCGCCAGCTTTTTAAGCTTGTCTCTGCGCCAATTTTCTGCAATAACGATTTTTAAACTGGCCCGGGTAGCTTCTGCGACTGCTGCAGGTAATGCCGTGGTATAAATATAGGTACGGGCTTTCTGGATCAAGGTTTCAATTAATGTGTCAGAACCCGCTATGAAGGCACCAAAAGTGCCAAAGCCTTTACCCAGCGTCCCCATTAACACAGGGACATCTTTCTGGTTAAGCCCATAATATTCCAAAAGCCCACCACCATGTTCACCGATTACGCCCAGTCCATGTGCATCATCAACCATCAACCAAGCAGAACTGGCTTTTGCAGTGACAGATAATGCTGTCAAAGGTGCAAAATCTCCGTCCATACTGAATACACCATCAGTAACGATCAATTTATTACCGATTGCTTTTTTCAAATGGATATTAAGATTTTCAACATCAGCATGGGCATAGCGCTTAAACTTTGCACCCGAACTCAAACCACCATCGAGCAAAGAGGCGTGATTTAATCGATCCTCAAACACTGCATCACTTCGACTTAACAACGCCGACATTACGCCCATATTGGCCATGTAACCGGTAGAAAACAATAAAGCCCGATCACGACCGGTGAAGGCCGCCAACTCTTCTTCCAGTGCGTGATGAGCAGCACTATGTCCACAAATCAAATGTGCGGAACCACTGCCAACACCATACTGATCAACGGCGTTTTTAAAAGCGCTAACTACCTCTGGATGATTTGCCAGACCCAGATAATCATTACTACAAAAATTGACGACATTGCGGCCGTTAATTTGCAGATTAACACCTTGAGGCGAAGCGATAACACGTCGGGAACGATATAAACCGGCATCAGCAATAGCTTCCAGATTACCCGATAACTGTGAAAATGGAGCGGTCATCAGGCGTAACTTGAACCGCCTGAATAAATACCCAAGCGATCAAATAATGCCAAATCGTGATTTGTCATCGGATTATCGGTGGTCAATAACTTATCACCATAAAAAATAGAATTTGCACCCGCAAAAAAACATAAAGCCTGCATTTCATCGCTCATCTTGCTGCGACCGGCTGACAAACGCACCCGTGATTTAGGCATCATAATTCTGGCAACCGCCAATGTTCTGATAAAGACAAGCGGATCCAACGCCTCGGTACCCATTAACGGCGTACCTTCAACCTGAACCAACATATTAACAGGCACACTTTCAGGATGCTTGGGCATGTTGGCCAACTGGATTAATAAGTTAGAGCGATCCACATCACTTTCCCCCATACCAACAATACCACCACAACACACGTTAATACCGGCATCTCTAACGCGTTCCAAAGTATCCAGACGATCCTGATAGGTTCGTGTCGTAATGACTTCGGAATAATACTCTTCAGAAGTATCCAGATTATGATTGTAATAATCCAGACCACCTTCCTTTAATCGCAGTGTTTGGGCATCGGTCAACATTCCCAAAGTAACGCAGGTTTCCATGCCCAGTGCTTTGACACCCTGGACCATCTCTATCACCCGCTCAACATCTTTGTCTTTTGGTTTACGCCAGGCCGCCCCCATACAAAAACGTGAAGCACCCTGATCCTTGGCTTGCTTGGCGGCCTTTAAAACGGCATCAACCGGCATTAGTGCCTCGGGCGTCAAACCTGAATCATAACGCGCACTTTGAGGACAATAGCCACAATCTTCCGAACACGAACCAGTTTTGATACTCAATAAACTGCTAATTTGAACTTCATTAGGATCAAAATGCTCTCTATGAACGATTTGAGCCTGAAACAGCAAATCATTAAAAGGCAAAGCATAAAGTGCTTGCACTTCATCCAGTTGCCAATCATGACGGATGGCCAGTGAATCGTGACGGTTAATGGCAGGGTTTGCAGGCATTCGGTAATCTCCGGCTACAGTAATAAATTATGAGTAACAAGCAATGACATCACTCGTCAACCTGTTGAAATGAAAAGTGTACACAACTGGATCAATATTATACAGGATTACCTGCTTCCGCCTACCTGCATCTTGTGTGGTAACACCGGAGAAAATGGCCTCGATTTATGTAAGTCGTGTTACCAGCGCTTACTTAGAAATAATCAGTGCTGTTATCGATGTGCAGAAATTTTTGAAATAGCAACAATCTCACCCGTACTTTGTGGTCGCTGCCTGAGCTCAAACCCGGCCTTTGATGAAACTTACGCACCCTTTATCTATCAAGGCGAAATGCGTCATCTGATTACTTCATTAAAGTTTGGTGCACACTACAAAAATGCACGTTTACTGGGCCTGCTACTGGCTGAACACCTGAAAAAAACAGCAGAAAAACCTGATCTGATACTACCTGTTCCGCTACATAAAACCCGTTACCAACAACGGGGCTTTAACCAGGCTATCGAAATTGCGAAAACAGTTGCCAAAGAATTAAAAATTCCTTTAGACCTGAATAGCTGTATCAGACATCGTGACACACCACATCAAACCGCCTTAACTGCAAAACAACGCCGTAAAAACATCCAGAATTCTTTTTCCATTATCAAACCCCTTCATGCCCAACATATCGCCATCCTTGATGACGTAATGACCACCGGATCAACTGCCCATGAGTTGGCTTATCTATTAAAAAAAGCAGGAGTGGATCAGGTGGATGTTTGGGTGTGTGCCAGAGCTTGATTTAGGGTAGAGACTAATAACTAATCCTTACTTTTTGGGCTAAAATACTGACAAAATAAGCACTATTATTGTTAGTCAAAATACTTGATTGCCTGACTTTCAAGATATATCTAAATAACCTGATTAAGCATTGCGTAAATTCTGGCAATCGCTCCCTGATTCTGGCGCACAAATAGCATGCCTTTTTCGGCCAATTCTGCTCTGTAGGCAGGCTGTTCATACAGTGCCAGCATGGCATTGACAATATCCTCTTCGTTTTGGCATTGAATGGCAGCCTTACTACTTAATACTCCGCAGGCTATTTCCTTAAAGTTGGCCATATAAGGGCCAAACATTACGGGAATACCTACCGCAGAGGCCTCCAAAATATTATGGCCACCGGTAGGGACCATGCTGCCACCGACAAAAGCAACATCCGAAGCCGCATACAGCATTTTTAATTCACCCATGGTATCAGCCAGATAAATATCAGTTTCTGTATTTACCACGTTACCTGACGTACGCATGACCACCGCTAGTTTTAATTGTTCACACAGCTTTTTAACATCAGCAAAACGTTCGGGATGCCTTGGCGCTATAACCAATAATAATTCAGGAATTTTTTGTTTGATTTTTTTATAGATTTCCAGAAACAGGGGTTCTTCGTCTTTATGGGTACTGGCAATCAACCAAACAAATCGACCACCAAATAAATCGTTTTTTATCTGTAAACCCTGAGCAATAATTAACTGTGGAATTTCAACATCAAATTTTATATTGCCTAATGTTTTAACTTTGTCACTATCCGCACCAATAGCAATAAACCGGCTTGCATCATCTAGTGTTTGTGTTGCAATACCTTTGACCTGGGCTAAAGCCGGATGAACCAACGAGGGGATTTTTTGATAACCACGAGATGACTTTTCTGATAACCGGGCATTAATAATATATAAGGGGATATTATTTTTTCCGCAAGACATAAATAGATTCGGCCAGATTTCCGTTTCCATAATAACCGCCAGCTTAGGCTTAAAACAGCCTATAAACCGATTGACTGCGTCAGGGATGTCATAAGGAAGGTAAACATGTGCCACTGTTTCCTGCATTACTGCAGTAACTCGGGCAGATCCAGTCGGTGTAGTAGTGGTAATTAACAACTTGGCTTCTGGATGTTGTTTTTGTATTTGTCGAACCAGGGGGAATAAAGCCTCAGCTTCGCCTACGGAGACAGCGTGAAACCAGATAACATCTTGAGGGAATTTTTTATTATATAAAGCAAAGCGTTCACGCCATCGACATCGATAGGCAGGTGCTTTTATACCACGCCAGAGCAAGCGTAAAAGTATGAAAGGAATTAACAGGTAAAAAAGACAAGAATAAATAATCCGCATAGTGAAAAGGTGTAGACGTCAGATTAAAAACCAACATCTACACTTTTCGCTTTACATTTTTAAAAACTATGCTTCAGCAACAACTTTTATAGTCAGCGTTACTATTACATCAGAATGTAAATTAATGTCGATGTCATAATCGCCAATAAGGCGAATCGCTCCATGTGGCAAACGAATTTGATGTTTTTCGACAGCAATACCTGCTGCAGTAATAGCATCAGCAATATTATTAGTCCCTATGGAACCAAATAATCTGCCTTCATCACCTGCTTTGTGGGCAATTACAATTTGTAGCTTACCTAATTCATTACCTATTTTTTGAGCAGCACTTAGCTTTTCAGCAGCGGCTTTTTCAAGATCGGCACGACGTGCTTCAAATTCGGCAATTTTCTTGGCTGTTGCAGGAACAGCTTTACCTTGTGGAACAAGATAGTTTCTTCCGTAACCTGATTTAATAGTGACTTTGTCACCCAAGCTACCCAAGTTTGCTATCTTTTCAAGAAGAATGACTTCCATCTTTAAATCCTCACCTTTCGGTTTTTAACCAATTATTTATACGCCGTCAGGCGTGTGTGTATTCGATTTTCTTTTTCGTAAGTTCAACCACGGGTCACTCAAACCAATCAGGGCAACAAGCAGCATCGCATGGGGTATCAGAAACAGGGTTATATAGAGCATCGGCACTATATATCGTCCTAGCTTCATCTTTGAAAACATGGTGTGTAATACAGCGGTTCCACTGACTGTGTATAACACAAAAAGCAGGATACTGACATTCCATGCTATTTCAGAGATCGCTCCAGAACTGGCCAAGGCAATGACTATAACTGTAACGCTGCCTATTGACAGCCTTGGTTTCGTTTCCAAAGACAAAAACTCTGCCCTGAAACCACCTGGATTATAGAGATTTGCCTGCCACCATCGACCTAAGAATAAGCCAAACAGCAAGCCAAATACTGAACCTGCAGCAACCACTCCAGTCATGTAATGCACAAGCACATCAATTGTGCGCTGAATATCTGCAACGGGTGCATCAGCCGGAATCATTTGCGAAAGAACGGCTTTCCACATCAAGGCGGGATCTGCGGCAGTAAGGTAAAAACCTATAACACCGACTATGCCAATCAATATCGCAATTTCAACCGCCAGAGATAAATACTGCCCTTCTCTTAAGACGATTGAGATCAACCAAACCGGCAACCATAGAACCATTACATAAAGCAAAGCAAACTGATAGTTACCTAGTACCAGAAACCCTAATAATCCGGCTGCCACACTGGAGCATGCCAAAACATAAAAGCCTTCGAATGCACCTCGTCTTAAAGTAACGAGAGCAACAGTGGCTGAACTTACAACACTTACAGGAGGCATCATTAGTGACAATAATGCGAGAGAAGAGGCTACTAACATAGCCTGCATTCTGCCACGCATAATGTATGTCGCTAAAAAATTCACAACCCCTCCGGTATGATGTTATTTGTGCGCGTCGCAGAACGGCAGCAAAGCAATAAAACGAGCACGTTTAATTGCAACACATAGCTGTCTTTGATACTTGGCGCTGGTTCCTGTGATTCGACTAGGAACAATTTTGCCGGTTTCAGTAATATAATCACTTAATAAATCCAGATCTTTATAATCAATCTGTGTTCCGCCTTCTGAACTAAATCGGCAGAATTTTTTGCGTCTAATGTTACGTGCCATGATAATTTCCGTAATCCAATAAGTTAAAAGTGTTATTCAGGAGCTGTTTCGTCAGCATCAGCCTCATCAGAATCTTCATCTTCTGGGGCTTCGTCTTCAATATCACCAGCTACAGGTACTGCAACTGCTTCTCTGGCAGCGGCATCTTTAGCTCTGGATTCAGCTGCTTTGTTTTCTTCCGCTGTTGAGGTAGCAATAGTAGAAGTTTCAGTGATGGCTGCTTTTTGCAATAAAGTCATGCTACGCAAAATAGCATCATTGAAACGAAAGCCACTTTCTAATTCTTCCAGCGTAGCCTGATCACACTCAACATTCATCAGCACATAATGGGCTTTATGAATTTTTTTAATTGGATAAGCAAGATGTCTACGACCCCAGTCTTCCAAACGGTGAATAGTACCGGATGTAGCTTCAATGGTTGACTTATAACGTTCAATCATTGCTGGAACCTGAGCGCTTTGGTCAGGATGGACTAAAAAGACAATTTCATAATGTCGCATTATTTTTCCTTTCGGTTAAGCCTTCCCTCTCTGTCTTAAAAAGAAGGTAAAGCAAGGAGGAGCGGAATGCTCCGTACAGCCCCGCATTATAAAGCTTTTTTCTGTCATTGGAAAATACTATTAATCGATAAGTTAACTTAATGAGTAAATCCTGCCAGTCCAAAAACCTAAAAAACTAATTTTTACCACCTATTTTACAATACTAGCCAGAATAATAATTGGCAGGGAGTCACTAAAACCCTTAAATATAAAGTACAGCCATGCGCCGCCAATAATAACCACTATGAGCCCTGTCATCCCAAACCACTAACTGATGATTGATACTTTTTTGCCATAATATTGAACTTAACTGTTCATTATTCTGTAAAAACGGATCTTCTTTGCCAATAACCAGAGTAATATCCATTTCCCTTAATTTCCCCAAGCGCCAGGAGCATTCCAGATTAGGCAAAAAATGACTGGGCGTATGAAAATAAATATCTTCATTATAAAAACCATCAAAAAGATCGTTAAAAAACTCTACATTCAGCGTAAGGTCATACCTGCCAGAGAAAGCAACCAACTTTTGAAAAAACTGAGGATACCGAAAAACGATATTGGCAGCATGAAAGGCCCCCAGACTTAAGCCATGAGAAATAACACACTCATGCGGATTCTTGCTATGCATGAAAGGCAATACTTCGTTCAAAATGTATTCTTCAAAGTCTATATGCCGTTGAATACGACCGGAAGGGTGCGCCCATTCACAGTAGAAACTTTCTGCATCAACACTATCAATACAATAAAGCTGTATCCAGCCTTGTTCTATCTTGTGCTTTAAGGACGCTACCATCCCCAGGTTTTCATACTCATAAAATCGTCCAATGCGCGAAGGAAAAACCAATACTTTTGCACCGGCATGACCAAATACCAACAGCTCCATATCACGCTGCAATCCATCACTCCACCACTTGTGATATTCGCGGTTCATCCTGTCTCTCCAATGCTTATGTCAATTTAGTCTTTGCCAAGCGGTGCAAAAAAAGCATCGAGTTGATTAATGAGTTCATCTTCTTGCTGTACCTGATTGGAGTAGTTATGATGCCCTGCCTCCAAAATAAACAATTGTTTTTCCTCCGGCAATGCATTGTATATTGCAAACTGTCCGGGCGGAGCAACACAAGGATCAAATTTTGCGCAGGCACAATGCATAGGCATAGTGATTCGTTTTGCTGTCAAAGCGGCATCGTAATAGCGTAAAACCTTAAGTGTCTGTTTTTTATGTGTACAATAATATTGCTGAACGCTATGTGCACTGCCATTGGTAGCAAGCCTTAAACGTAAAGGATGATGTCCAAACGAGGGTACATTGAGATGGCCTCTGCCAATACGTGACTCCCACGGTAACGCCAAAGCGCCAATACCGCCGCCAAAACTAATACCCAGATAACCCAAATGCCCTGCCAAATCGGGAAACAGGCACAGCATGGTAGTAACTGCCAGCCATATGTCTTCAACGCAACCGCCCAGAATATAACCATCCTTTTGATTAATGTTATGCAGTACATGCCAACAGGGTTCGGAAGAAATGGATGGTTGGGCGCTGAGCGCCAAGCCACGAGAACAGGGAAACAACAAGGCTGCATCTTTAAAGGGCAAATGATAATCAGGCCCATCGCGTCCGCCATAGCCATGCCCGATAATAAATCCACGCCTAATAACGCCGGAAGTTGGTACCATCAACCAACCTCGAATAGGGAAATTATCGGTAGAAATATAACTAATCTCAAAAACACGCCAGCCTTGCCTGTCTTCACTAATAATCTTTGTCTGTGGCTGCGGATTAATAGTTAATGCTTTTTGATAGCGCTGTTGCCAGAAACTATCAAAGTCTTTCGGTTCTTTCGGCGGATTTACCTTTAGTAATTGCTCAAGCGAATATCCATAAGTCGGGTCAAAATTGTATTCAGTTGTATTCATAACGCATTTATTGTTGCCTGATATTAATGCAGCCCTCAAAAATTCTGCTATTTATAACACGGTAATTATTACAGGATTATTTACACAAACCATACTAGCGAATCAACTATTAAACACAATTAACAAACCGTATCTTTGAGTCTGAAATCACCCTATCAGTAATAAACCCTGAACGACCGTTGTATTTGCTCAAACTCATAGAGGTAAGGTTGTGCTACCTGGTGGTTATTAACTACGACCAACAAGTCATGTGAAAAAACAGAAGTGTTATACCAGTTAAAACTGCCTTCTATAACAATTGCATCGTCGATAACACAATATTTGGAATGAATCGGCGAATAAGGGACGGGGTGATCGTCTTGCCCGTACACTAATCCAACTAAAATACCGGCATTTTTTAAGCGTTGTACTGCCGGTAATAACGGGCGATTAAGTTCATCTACCATAGGTCGTGCAACACCAATCTGTCCTTGCCTGGCCAAATGTCCATTAAAAAGAACATGTACATAAACGCCTCTATTTTTGGCATGTATCAAGGCATCAACCACACTGTCATGATAATCACCCAGCAAATCGCCCATTAAAAACAAACACAGCTTAATCGAATGCCGGGCACGATGAATTTCTGCCAGGATGGCGTGATGGGGCCGATAAGGTTTCCCGTTAAGCATCATCTGCCTGCCAAAGGTATAGAGTAGATTAAAATGACTTAAAGGATTAATGCCGTATTTTTGATTAACACCACCACGCTGACTTTGAAATATATTATCAAGCAGTCGACAGACCCCCTTGGAATGAAAAGTCATGCCGGATTCCCAATTAGCCCACCAGCGATCGAAGGTGATATTGAATGAACCCAGTATGCAATCCTCATCGTTAAAAATAACAAATTTGGTGTGCATATCCGGCTCAACTTCAATGAGGTGATGCTGGGGTGTGCAAAAGACGCCTATCAACTCAAGCCGTGCACGTTTCAATCTTGCATAGTTGTGACTATTGGTAAGAGTCATCTTGCGCCAGTCCACAATACACTGCACCAAAACTCCCTGCTGACTGGCGTGAATTAAATGGGAAACAAAATCCGAGTCATCAATACAGTCAACACTCACTTTAATGGTACAAAGTCGACCAGGGTTTTCCCACTTGCTGCGAATCACCTTATCGATATGATCATGAATAAAACGTTTGGGATGATAAGGGTGATATTGCTGGCCTTTGGTAAATTTTGGCGTCAGATTTAAGGATTCAAAATGGTAATTATACCAATCGACGTCGCTTTGTAATTCGGCAGCATTTAATTCGTAGGTTCGATAATTATTAGTCGTTGTCCATTCGCCGGTAATCTTTCTATACTGGGGAAGTGCATCATGCGCTTGATGATTATCCATAAAAATATAATCATTTTGAGACGGGATAGAGTGCTCGTCCCGGTGCACAACAAACGAAAACTTGATGCAATTAATCGGGCCATGATTATTGGAAAACGGTAATATATAAAAATCACGTGTACAGCGCTTATGCCGATCCCATTGGATATCAAAAGCATCCGTATCAACAATGTAAGTTTCGCATAATCCATGGTCACGATACACTTTGAGAATAACTTTTAGATTAGCCTGAACGCCGAAGAACATATCAAATTCTATTTTCCCCCAGCGCACAGCAAATTTATCATTATAATCATTGACTCTCTGAAAATAGCCGCCCAAATACCCATGAACGGGAGTGGCATAGTGCTCTGCTATTTGCATGTAATTACCTGGTAGAAAAGCAAATTTTTTATATTATTTTTATTCATCAGATTAATAATAGAGTTGATAACTTCACTTCGGCTCAAAAGTCATAAAATAACCACAATGATCCGAAACGCGGCCATAATCTTCTTCAGTAAATAACACCTTTCCTGAAATAATATGTAATTGACTGGCCTTATTCATAAAAATATAGTCAATACGGTAATCATCGGCAAGGTAATGTTGCCAATGGACGTCATTTACTTTAAATATTTTTTCAAATGCACCTTGATCGTTAACAGCCAGGAACTGATCATCATACACATTGGTGTCAACCACCAGACAGTAGCCCTCTGATCCTGCCGTGATATTAAAGTCACCACACAGCAGGGTAGCGCTCACCGCTTCTGTTTGGTTATCTCCAGCCCACTCACTTAGTTTGTTAAACTGCTCCGAAAAGCCGTCATCCCACCAACTAAGATGCGCCGAAAAAAAATTAATCAAGCCCATGTAAGGCACATTAACTTGCGCCATAACGACTTTTCTGGAATGGATACTGTAAGCACTATGACTGCCCGAAACATATTTTGATGCCTGTTTCAAGAGCGGATATCGGCTTAAGATAGCAACGCCTTCGCGGTATTTATCAAAACCCAAATGCGACCAATCCGTGTAAAGATGATAAGGGGGATTAAGTCGATCGTTTATTATTTTAGCTGAATTGCTGTTCCAGTCACCCTGTCCATCGTTCCAAAGCTCGGCGACTTCCTGAAGACAGACAACATCAACATCCAGATCGTTAATCGCTGTCGCTATTTGTGAAAATTTAAAATCCTGATTATCTTCCTGATAGCAGTGTAAATTAAGAATCATAACTTTTAACGGTTCATGACTAACCGAATAATTTTTATCCTGATTATTGTCCCAAAAAACCTTATCGTCGCATTCACAGGAAATGGTGTATTGCAATCGAAAAGCATTATCTATTTTGAGCAATCCTTGCCAAATCTGAGAACCATATTGATTTGGATTTCTGGCATTACTGCCCGATTTTTTATCCCAATAATTTCTTTTAAAGTGACAGGGAGTTTTATAACTATGCCGCCAATTATCGATTGTCCAGTGAATAGTCACTGTTTTGGCATTAACCGCATGATTTACTGATACGCTGACAGGAACGTATTTTTGCCCATTCTTCAATTTATTTTCAAAACCGATATTGAGTACCGGATGATTGCTAACAACTTTAATTCCGGAATCGGCCTGACTGGAATAATTTACGCCATATTTATTATCCCAATATTCTCTATATTGTGCCTGATAACGCAAGGCAAAATTAATATTACCAGGCAGTGATTTATCTGCTGTACTGATAGCTGTTATTTGTGCTTGCCAGTACTCTTTGTGGTGACCTACTTGACTATGCCAGATTGCCGGTAGCGTATGCCAAACGCCATCTTCGCCAGCCCAAAGAACATCAATTTTCTTGTCATGACTCTGATTTTCTACTAGCATAAAAAAAAACAATTCCTGGTGCAAACCTCTTTTTTTTCTGGTTATAATATTTTCAACATATAGCAGTTGAATCATTTTCATCGGTTATCTCCGTCACCATAAACGTGCACATCACAGATAATACTGTCAGAACGAGATCTACACCTATTCACCCAGGTGACATCCAAGAATAAATAGCCCCAAGTGATGCAGGATTTTTGTTTATTTTCAACGGCTGCAAGGATGCAGGAGGTAGGGCACCAAAAATAGACTCCTTAATAGATGCAGAAGTAGTTGCCAACGCGGAAAAATAAGCGCGTAGTCGGCTACTTAACTATTTTAACAACACAGAAAATGAATAAAAAAACCAGTAAGCCAAGTATATTTTTCTGGCAAATCGCCTTAGGGGATATTCATTCTTGAGTATAGCCTAAAAGATTTTCATATAACGCCAGATACTGCTCAGCACTACGTTGCCAGGAAAAATCTTTTTTCATGGCATTAATCTGCATTTTCTTCCAAGTATCAGGAATACTATATAAAACCAGAGTGCGTTTGATGGCTTCAAGCAATGCGCCTGAACTCGCTTCATTAAAGACAATACCGCTGGCTGTGTGATTGCTTAATGAACCAGGCAAAGTATCAGTCACTGTATCAGCCAAGCCTCCGGTTTTTCTGACAACAGGTATAGTGCCGTAACGTTGACTGTACATTTGATTCAAGCCACACGGCTCAAATCGCGAAGGCATTAAGAAAATATCAGCACCGGCCTCGATAAGATGTGCCAGCGATTCATCGTAGCCGATGGTTATCGATATTTTATCAGGATACAAATCAGCCATTTTTTGTAGCTGTTTTTCAAACTTTTTATCGCCATTGCCCAGTAATACAAATTGCATATCCATGGCAATCATCTCTGGAAGACATTCCAAAATCAGATCTATGCCTTTTTGCTCTACCAGACGACTGATTAACCCAAAGAGAGGCACACAGTCGTTAACCGGAAGCGCAAATCGAGTTTGTAATTCAGCTTTGTTAAGCCGCTTTTTATTAAGCGTTGTAACCGTGTAATTCTGTGCTATAAACGGATCTGTTTCAGGATTCCATTGATCAAGATCAATGCCATTAATGATGCCGCCTAAAAACTCTTTACGATGATCCAATAACCCTTCAAGACCATAACCAAACTCTGGCGTTTGTATTTCCAAAGCATAAGTCGGGCTAACGGTAGTAATATGATCGGCATAAACCAGGCCACCTTTAATAAAAGACAACATCTCATGAAACTCCAGTCCGGCCGGATTCCATAATTGCCCCGACAAATTTAACAGGGCTGCTGTACTTGCAGGAAATAAGCCCTGATAAGCCATATTATGTATGGTAAATACGGTCGATGGCCGATTGCTTTCGAGCGATAGCAAAGCTGGAACCAAACCACTTTGCCAATCGTTGCAATGAACGATATCGGGCTTCCAGTCCAAATTAGCTCTATCCATAGCCATTTCAACAACAATACGACAAAACAAGCCAAAGCGTTCAGCGTTGTTGGACCAAGGCTCACCCAACTCATCGACATAGGGATTGCCCGGATAGTTGAAGTATGCAGGATAATCAACCAACCAGACAATCACATGACTATCCGGCATACGGGTTTCAAGTATATTAATATTTCGGTTATCAACCCGTATGGAACAAAGAAAACGGACATTTTCACTAGTTTTTAATGCTTGATAATTAGGAATAATCAGCTTTATATCTTGGGATAATTCGGCTAGTGCCTTAGGCAAACTACCGCAAACATCAGCAAGCCCACCCGTTTTAATCAAAGGATGTGCTTCACTGGTAACAAAGAGAATTTTTTTCATGAGATCCTATGATCACTTAAATTTAAGAGCAGGTACAAGATACAAGGCACAATACAATCACTATTAACCTTGCACCTTGTACCTAATTTTATATCTTTAAGATCAAAGCTCCCAAAGGTGGCAAGTTAAGACTGATAGAATGAGGACAATTCATCCAGGGCGTAGACTCTGACACCACAGCACCATTACCCATATTACTGCCATCATAATATTCGGAATCAGAATTAAAAATCTCAGTGTAAGTACCGGCTTCAGGTACACCAAGCCGATAATTCTCTCTTGGAACCGGCGTAAAGTTAAGCACAATGACCAACTCTTCAAATTTGTTTTTGCGACGATAACTAATAATGGACTGCTCAACATCATGACAATCAATCCATTCAAAACCATGATGATCAAAATCATGCGCAAATAAAGCCGGATGTGTTTTATAGAGATGATTAAGATCTTTAACTAAAGTTTGCACACCCTTGTGATGTGGGTAATCCAAAACGTACCAGTCTAATTCTTTATTGGCGTTCCACTCCGTACCTTGACCGAACTCACAACCCATAAACAACAGTTTTTTACCTGGATAGGTATACATAAAAGTATATAACAGTCGTAAATTAGCGAATTTTTGCCACGCATCGCCCGGCATTTTACTAATTAACGAACCTTTCCCATGAACGACCTCATCATGCGAGAAAGGTAGCGCGAAGTTTTCAGTAAAAGCATAGAGCATTCCGAAAGTCAGCTGGTCATGATGGTACTTGCGATGTATCGGTTCCTCGCTCATATAGGAAAGAACATCATGCATCCATCCCATATTCCACTTCATCGAAAAGCCTAAACCACCAGTCCATGTTGGCCGGGTTACTTGAGGCCAAGAGGTGGATTCTTCAGCCATCATGACTGTTCCAGGATGCAGATCATGAGTGACGGTATTGAGTTCTTTAAAAAATTCAATGGCCTCCAAATTCTCGTTGCCGCCATACATGTTGGGAATCCAGTCATTTTCTTCGCGTGAGTAATCGAGATAAAGCATGGAAGCCACCGCATCAACTCTTAAGCCGTCCAGATGAAACTCTTTCAACCAAAAAACTGCACTGGCGAGTAAAAAGTTTTTAACCTCGTTACGGCCGTAGTTATAGATTAACGTACCCCAGTCACGGTGCTCGCCTTTACGCGGATCTTCATGCTCATAGAGAGCACTGCCATCAAAACGGGCCAGTGCAAAAGCATCTTTGGGGAAATGGGCAGGAACCCAATCCAGAATAATACCTATGTCATTTTGGTGACAGGTATCGACAAAATGGCGAAAATCATCAGGGGTGCCATGACGACTGGTCGGCGCAAAATAGCCAGTGGTTTGATAACCCCATGAACCATCAAAAGGGTGCTCGGTAACAGGCAACAGTTCAATATGGGTAAAGCCCATCTGTTTGACATAACTGACCAGCTCAACTGCCAACTCCCGATAAGAAAGAAAATTGCCCTGATTATCCCGTCGCCATGAACCCAGATGAACTTCATAGATAGCCATAGGTTCGTGTAGCCAATCGTGTTTTGCACGCCGCGATACCCATTCCTTGTCCTGCCAAGTATAGCTGTTTTCTTCGACAACAATAGACGAGGTATTTGGGCGAAACTCAAACTGCTGTCCATAAGGATCTGTTTTTAATAGGATTTCATTAGTATTACGATTTAAAATTTCAAACTTATACAAGCAACCAGTCTTTAGACCAGGAATAAATAACTCCCATAATCCGCTACCACCAAGACTACGCATAGGATTGCAACGACCATCCCAGCGATTAAAGTCGCCAACCGCACTGACCCGACCCGCATTGGGAGCCCACAGCGTAAACAACACACCATCGACACCATCGACACTGTGCAGGTGTCCACCCATTTTTTTGTAAATATGCCAATGTTTACCTTCGCCATACAAATGTATGTCAAATTCCGGTAATTGGGGACCAAAATCGTATGGATCGTAATTCTCGTGGGTGTAACCGTTTTTATCTATCCAGGTTAACTGATAGTGTTTCGGCAGCTCATCTTCTTTAGCGTAATATTCAAAAAAATCAGTACCTGCTATCCTGTTAAGTGCCGGACCATTATTACTGAAGCAAACTGTTTCTGCGTAGGGCAGATATACTTTAATCTGGACTTGATTATTCTTTGGATGGCGGCCTAAAACTGAAAAAGGATCATGATGCCTTGCTTCGCTAATTTTTAGTGAATCAGGATCAAGAATATTCTCTTCTTCTTTTGCTACTATGGCATTTACAGGTTCAGAAATTGAAACAGGAACTTTCACTTTTTCCTTTGTTTTTACACTTTTTGTGGAAGTAGAATCAGGTATTTTCAATATTGGTTTTTTTTCAATAATAGTTGCGGATTCAGAGTCATACTTGTTCGCTTTCAGTTTTTCTGAGATTGCTTTTTTAGCATCAGAGTCTAGAGTGTTATTAGAACGCTTTTTCACTTTGAATGGCCTCGGTGTAGTAGTAGAATGAATGCTAGTAGTAAAATTAATGTTAGGCGAATCTTACCAAAATAACAAACAGTTGTAATATCTATATCAACATGGAGATAAAAATGTCAGCGTCCAGCAATAAAAAGCATGATCATAATGTCGGTCATTTAACCCGTAATACAATTGCATTAATATTAGCTGGTGGCCGAGGCTCGCGGTTGATGAACATGACAGATTGGCGTGCCAAGCCCGCTGTTCCATTTGGTGGTAAGTTTCGCATTATTGATTTTCCGTTATCTAATTGCGTTAACTCCGGCATACGTAAAATCGGTATTTTAACGCAATACAAATCAGATTCTCTTATTCGCCATATTCAACAAGGATGGGGATTTTTACGCGGTGAATTTGGCGAATATGTTGATTTAATGCCTGCACAACAAAGACACAATGAAAATTCCTGGTATCAAGGAACTGCTGATGCTGTTTTTCAAAATATCGATATTCTCCGTAGTCGTAATCCGGAACATATTCTTGTATTAGCCGGCGATCACATTTACAAAATGGATTATGGCGCAATGCTGGCGGATCATATTGAGAAAAATGCCGACTTAACCATAGGTTGTTTTGAAGTGTCGTTAGAAGAAGCATCCGCCTTTGGCGTGATGGATGTTGATAGTAATCGACGCGTCAAAGCTTTCGTAGAAAAACCTGAAAATCCACCCGTTATGCCAGGCAGAACCGATACTGCTTTAGCCTCTATGGGTATCTATATTTTTAATGCTAGTTTTCTTTTTGAACAATTGCTTAAAGATGCCGATACTAAAGACTCTACACATGATTTCGGCAAAGATATTATTCCTGCCGTTATTGATAAATACCTGGTCAATGCCTATCCTTTTTTAGATTTACAAAGCGGCGAGCAAAGTTACTGGCGTGATGTAGGTACTATAGATGCTTACTGGGCTGCGAACATGGAATTAATTGGTGTCAATCCCGGCTTGAATTTATATGACACCACTTGGCCAATATGGACTAACCAAGAACAAACGCCGCCAGCAAAATTTGTTTTTGATGATGATGAACGACGCGGACAAGCTGTTGATTCTATGGTTTCAGGAGGCTGTGTAATTTCTGGCGCTAAAATAAGACATTCATTATTATTCTCCAATGTCCGTGTTAATTCATTTACGTCGGTACAAGACTCTATCGTCCTGCCTCAAGTCAATATAGCCCGCCATTGCCGCATCACCAAAGCGATTATAGAAAAAGGTTGTGAAGTTCCCGAAGGCACTATCATTGGTGAAAACCGGGCGGACGACGAAAAAAGATTTTTTGTCAGTCCTGGTGGCGTCGTATTGGTAACTCCTGATATGCTGGGACAAAAATTGCACTATGTTCGATAAATAGTCTTTACAGGATGGATGCAGGAAGAACGTAGCCATGGATGGCAAAAGCAAAGAAGCACATCTGAAAAAGTGCTTCAGCGTCACTTAAAAGCAGACACGTTAAGTGATGCATGGAGCAATTACCGGGTGCCAAACTCATCAAGAAAAAAACATAAACCACGAAAATCTATCTGTACTTAAAGCATAAATTTAATTACCCTCTTCCGTATGACTGTCATTGGCGAGAATAGAAAAATATGCCCAACAAAAAAAAATTGAAACTGGTCTTGTGCTGGCACATGCACCAACCGGAGTATAGGGATTTACAATCAGGGGAATTCAAGTTGCCGTGGACGTACCTTCATGTAATTAAAGATTATGTTGATATGGTTGCTCACTTGGAAGCCGTTCCTGAAGCTAAAGCAGTCGTTAATTTTGCACCTATTTTACTGGAACAAATTGAAGAATATACCAATCAGGTCAATGGTTATCTACATCATGGCCATGCAATTACAGATCCTTTACTGGCCGCTTTAATTGCTCCCACTGTTCCTGAAAGTTCTGAAGATCGCTGGAAACTGATTAAAAACTGTCTCCGTGCCAACCGGGACAGGCAAATCAACCGTTATCCAGCCTTCAAAAAATTGGTCGAAATGACTGAGTGGCTTGAACAACATGATGACTCATTGCGCTATATCAATAGCCAGTTTATTAATGATCTACTGGTTTGGTATCATCTGGCATGGATAGGGGAAACCGTAAAATTAACCGATGACAGGGTAAAACGCTTAATAGAAAAATGTTCGGATTATAACCTGGATGACCGGGTTGAAATGATCCGAATTATAGGTGGGCTTCTGGAAAATGTACTTAAAAGATATAAGGTATTAGCTGAACAAGGACAAATCGAGCTTTCAGTAACGCCTTATGCGCATCCCATTATGCCACTGTTACTGGACTTGCAGACAACACATGAAGCAATGCCTGATGCACTTTTACCTGAACGGGATGGTTATCCAGGCGGAGAAGAACGTGTTAAATGGCATCTTGAAAAAGGCGTACAGACCTTTACGCGTTTTTTTGGCACTAAACCAAAAGGCTGTTGGCCATCAGAAGGTAGTATCAGTAAACAAACACTGAAAGTACTGAGTGATTTTGGCTTTGGTTGGGCAGCAAGTGGCGGTACGGTTCTACAAAATAGTTTGCATCTATCTGACCATAAGGAACTAACCGGAATACACCATCCATTTAAACTAAAAGATACCAAAATAACCTGCTTTTTCCGGGATGACGGGCTATCGGATCTAATAGGTTTTGAATATTCAACATGGCACGCCGACGATGCTGTTGGTGATTTCATTCAACATCTAGAAAATATCGCAACTCATGAACCGGGGGATAAAGTCGTTTCAATCATCATGGATGGCGAAAATGCCTGGGAATATTTCCCTGATAACGGTTATCACTTCCTGAGTGCCTTATATAATCGGTTAGCCAGTCATCCAACCATTGAATTAAGTACTTTTTCTGATTGCTTAAAAAATAAAACCACCGTCAAACCCTTAACTGGATTAGTTGCAGGTAGCTGGGTTTACGGGACTTTTTCAACCTGGATAGGCTCTCCAGACAAAAATCGCGGCTGGGAAATGCTGACTGACGTAAAAGTTGCCTTTGATAATGCCATGTCTGTCAACCACTTAAGCAATCAACAAATTCAGCAGGCTCAAATTCAGCTTGCTGTTTGTGAAGGTTCAGACTGGTTTTGGTGGTTTGGTGACGATAATCCTGGCGAAGCAGTTAGCAGTTTCGAGAAACAATTTCGGCTTAATTTAACCAATCTGTATCGATTATTAGGCGAAAACCCTCCCACTTATCTGGCACTGCCATTCACGCACGGCGCTGGCAATCCCGCGATGGGCGGAGCAATGCGGCCAAGCTCTGAACATTAACTAGAGATACCTAATCGTGAATAACCTTCTAAATAAACGTCGGGCAGGTGTTCTGCTGCATATTACCTCGCTGCCAGGCACTGATAGACAAGGTAATATGGGTCAAGAAGCCTATAATTTTGTCAATTTCCTGCATGATTCAGGTGTTAGTGTATGGCAAACTTTGCCCTTGGGTATGACCCATGCAGATGGCTCGCCTTATCAATGCCTCTCTGCTCACGCAGGTAATCCAATATTAATTGATATTCTTGGGTTGGTTAAACTGGGTTGGTTACCCTTGTCAGAGCAGTGTGACGAATGCCAGGGAACCTCCGCGTTTAATAAAAGCTGTTTAGTCGCAAAAGCTTTTAAAGGTTTTTTAGAAAGCGCAAATCAAAAAGACAAGGATGATTTTGCCGATTTTTGCCAGAAAAAAGCCTATTGGCTTGATGATTTTGCTTTATTTATAGCACTTAGAATTGTCTTTAATCAACAATGCTGGAATCAATGGCCTGAACCTTTCAAGGAAAGAGAGCTGGTTGCCCTTAATGAAGCACGCCAACGGCTAGCGGACAGTATTGAAAATATTAAATTTGAACAATATGTCTTTTTCCGGCAATGGATGGAATTAAAAACCTATGCCAACGAGAAAGATGTATTGTTGTTTGGCGACATTCCTATTTTTGTATCTTATGACAGCTCTGATGTCTGGTCTCACCGTGAGGTTTTCAAACTTGACGAGTCAGGTGAAATGATGGTTGTTGCCGGTGTTCCACCCGATTATTTTTCCGAAACAGGCCAGCGCTGGGGTAATCCGCATTACGATTGGGATTATCTGAACAAAACCGGTTTTGCATGGTGGGTTGAACGAATGCAAACTCAGCTTGAACAATTTGACATTCTTCGTATTGATCATTTTCGTGGTCTCGAAGCGGCTTGGGAAATACCTGCCGATGAACCCACAGCACAAAATGGTCAGTGGGTTAAGGCGCCTGGAAAAGATTTGTTAAATGCGCTGCAAACCTATCTTGGCACCATTCCCTTAGTAGCTGAAGACTTGGGGATTATTACCGATGAAGTCGATGAATTAAGAGACGGCTTTGGGCTACCCGGCATGAAAATCTTACAATTTGCTTTTGGTAGCGGTCCTGACAACCCCTATTTACCCGGTAATCATGAAAGAAACTGTGTTGTTTATACAGGTACTCATGACAACGATACCTCGGTAGGTTGGTCGCAAAGTATCAGTGAACATGAAAGAAATTACGTTTACGAATATCTGGGCAACCCGTCAATGCCAGTGCATTGCGCGATTATACAAGCGGCATTGGGATCAGTTGCTAACCTTGCTGTTATCCCCATGCAGGATATTCTTGAACTGGGTTCCGAGGCTCGAATGAACACTCCCGGCACTACCGTAGGTAACTGGAAATGGCGTTTTCAATGGGATCAATTATCCCATGACCAGGCTACGCGATTTGGTCATCTGGTAGCACTATTTAATCGAAATTAATCTTAAAAGCAGGTTCAAGGTGAAAAAAACCCCTTTCACCTCGAACTTTTTACCTGGTTTATTTAATCATCATCACGAACGACTTCTTTTGTTATCGGCAACAAAGGAATATTGTAATTCGCTATAATTGCTTTGATCTTATCTGCTTTAGCGGCAATCAGCTTATCAAGAACGGCCTTTCTTGCCTTATCACCATTACGAACGCCCATCGCCATGGCAAAATCAAACTTTATTGCCGGCGTTGATTTCATCGGAATCATTGCATAACTATTTTTGGGGCTTTGTGCCGTAACGTATCCTGCCATTGGTCCCCACAAAATAACCATATCAATTTTTTTGGCTTTAAGATCCTTTTCTATCTGCATAGCGGTATTGTTTTCGCTATCCCCGGACATTGACTGATAAGAGATACCTTGATCAAGCAGCCCATTTTTTTGTAACCAGGCCGTACCCGGACCGCGATCAAACATCGCAATTTTCAAAGCTTCCTGTCTTTGCAAAGGCAATTGTGTTAATTGAGCAGCGTCTTTAATATCATCCCAGCCACGTCCTTTCGCAATCAACAGCACATAAGTTGATTTGTAGTAAGGCACGGTCGTTAAGGTCAAATCATAACCGGCTGGCACACCCATAACAACGTCACATTTAAACTCATCACTATCTACCGCCAACTCACTTACCGATGCTGTTAACGTATTACGAATAAAACCAAGGCGTTGTGCAAACCAGGTGTACTCAACTTTTTGCCCCAATTCTTTGGCAAATAGTTCGGCAATTTTATTTTCAAAACCGTCTTTGTTTTTAGTTGAATAAGGAGGATTTAGTGGATCAGCACAGACTTTAAATGCTTCATCTGCCGAAGCCGGCAATATAATTGCCGCTAAAAACAGACCGGCGAATATTTTTGTAAAACTCATTTTGTTTCCTTTTGGAAGGGTAAAGACTTGATATATCGTATCTACATTAATTATGTCAGTTTATTCAAAAAATACACTTTCCATACATTTTTTGTACCTAATATTTTCAGCTAATCAAAATATTCAGGGATGACCCGCCAGTATGCTGTCTTTAAATAAAAGCAGCTTACTCTCGTATAATCATAAACTCATTAATCACTGGTTTCCAGTCACGTAATGGCATGGATTGTTTTTGGCAGCCTCTACGTTACTTTTAGGTTATGCCGTATAAACAAAAAGCCTTACGATATTTAAGTATCAAAGCTAATAACGCTTTTGTAATAGCTAGTGTATTATATAGACTTTTTAACGTATTTTTTAAAGACGTCAGATTGGTCAGCGGTGCTTTTTTTGCCTTGATTTAGGCTCAATTTTAACTTGGGCAGTGCCGTCCTTTTTCATATCGAGCTTTTTAGCAGCAGCACTGGACAGGTCAATGACACGATCTTGGGCAAATGGTCCACGATCATTAATCCTGACCTCGACTTTTTTACCATTTTCAAGATTGGTTACTTTAGCCTTGGTTCCCATCGGTAAACTTGGATGAGCGGCCGTCATGTCTTTCTGGTCAAAGATCTCACCATTGGCAGTCTCCTGACCTTGTAATCCAGGTCCGTACCAAGATGCCTCTCCGACCTCCTTGTGAACTGGTTTGCTAATAACGCTACCTGACTCTTGTGATATTTTTTTACCTTGTCCACGCAACTGCTCACCTGAGTCTTTTGATGTACAACCAGAAATAACCAGGATGCCAAGCACCGTTATTCGAGTGGTGGATAAAAGCCGTTTTTTAAAGGACGACCAGAAAACAGTCATCATTCTTGCTGATTCCAACCAGTAAAAAACGGCTACTATTAATGCACTTTTAAAGCTTGGTGTCATCTGTTTCATAAATATCATGGAACTCCGATTACCGGGGATCGTAAGATACACTGAACATAAATAACTTAATGTCACGTGTTTCTTGCCGGTTATGCTTTCCTCCTTTACTCTTACATAATAAGCAAAATTAAAATAACTGTCTGTTCTCCGTCGTACACATAACCATGCACCAACAAGTTTACCCCCTTAGCGACTGGTGAATATTTACATAAAGAACAACATCAAAATTTGTACTATTCCAGTAATTGGTAGTTATTCTCATTGAATGCCAAGCCACTATCGTAATGTGCATCGTGAACTAATTTCCAATCTGTTCGTTACCGCACCGACCAAGTTCGGTCTTGTGTGTAAAATCTTTAGCCAGTGGTCGGAAACAGGTTCCGCACCTCACTCATGACCAAATGGGCCATGACTAACTTATCAGGAGATTCTCATGAACAAAGATCAAATAAAAGGCCGTATCGAAGAAGCCAAAGGTAAAGTCAAAGAAGCTACCGGCGTTATTCTGGATGACGAGGATATGGAAGCAGAAGGAAATATCCAAAAAAATATCGGCAAGGTTCAGTCAGGACTTAGTGATCTGAAAGAAGACACTAAAGAGTCGATTAAAAAAGCCATCGATAAAATTTAAAATCAGCGGCTAAGTCCAGATGAGCGCAAGTTAATTTGCGGCATCGCAACAAGAAAATAATTGCAATCCATTTTTTTACAGGAAGAAAATATGAAAATCAATAATATAAAACTTACCCATTTGGCAGCAACTATCATTCTAACATTTTCCTCATTTGGCGCTTATGCCACAGAAAGTCAAGACCAGACACTTGTCAATAAAGATCAAGTCAATGGCAGGGTTGAGGAAGCAAAAGGCACTGTTAAAGAAATCACTGGCCAGATGCTGAACGACAAAAGTATGGAAGTAGAAGGCAATATTCAAAAAAATATTGGTAAGGTTCAGTCAGAATATGGTGATATCAAGCAAGATATCAAGAACGAAACCAAGAAAAACAAATAAAAAAGTAACGTTGATTGTGCAGTAAACAACTCTACAATCCAGCGCAGAATCAAAATGAAAAATTCTTGAATAACTATTAAGGGACATATAATGAAAAATATTAATTTATTCGCTGGCAGTATCCTGGCCTTGGCTTCATTTGGTGCTTATGCCGAAGAGAGCCACATCACCGAAGCACTAAAACATGCGGAAGCGGCGGTTAGCGCCGCCGATGGCAAGACCATCGCCGAACATGCAGAAGTTGCAAAAACTCATGCCAAGGTCGCTGATGAACATCTTGATGCCGGTATCAAGAGCCTAAATGACGCTATTAATCACGGTAAAATGAAACATCATGACTTAGCCAAGAAATCGGCTGAAGAGGCGGTAACGCACCTGAAAGCTGCGAAATAAAAAATCGACGACTTTGGTAACGAAAGGAACAGCAAGTAAGTAATCCACCGTTTTTTTCGTTACTGACCACTAATTTATTATAACTACCTCATAGTGTCGTCAATTGACGGCCTCTTACGGAGAAAAAAAATGCTTGAATCTCTAGCTATTGTCCTAATCATCCTTTGGGTATTGGGTTTAGTGTCCGCCTACACATTGGGCGGATTCATTCATATTCTATTGGTTATCGCCGTCATCGTAATATTATTACGTATTATTAATGGGCGAAGAGTTTTATAACAGTACTGAAATATATTTATACAAACCGTATTAGAATATTCATTAAAGTGCAAAAACGTTTTTAGGAGTCTTAATTAAATCACCTAGAACCTTTGTGAAAACAGATCAATCCAACCGAAAATATCATTAATGATAGGGGAAACGATATGAACGTAGTCAAGATTTTGGCAGTTTTGCTAATCATAGCCGGCCTGTCTGGATTGGTATATGGTCGTTTTAGCTATACCAAAGAAACCCAGGAAGCCAAGATAGGCCCATTGGAACTATCGGTTAATGAAACACAGACCGTTTATATTCCTGTCTGGGCTGGTGTAGGAGCAATAGTTGCAGGTGCAGGGATATTGCTTTTTGCAAGTAAGAAGCGTTAGAACTCTATCAGTGCTTCTCCCATCCAGATTAAAATAGCCAGGGATTTTTTTATTGGAAAAATTACCTCCTCATCAACAAACATAATAAAGTGAGCGCCATTGTTCAGACAATAGCTTATCAATATTAAAAATGGATTGATTCCGTTACAGCAAACAGGTGTTTTCCCGTTTGGCTTGTAAGTGCTTTTTATTACTACTCAAGCTGCGAAATTTCTGGTATAAAACCTGACGGGTTTCAAGATCAAGCTTCATTTATTACCGGATTATTTTTGCCATGGCATGCACCCTGCTGGTTGTTGACAATCTTTCAGATTGGAACCCTTATTATCCTAGTGACCAGGTTATGACCTTTGAAACCTATCTCGCTACCGAGCAAGGTGAATCGGAACAACGGGTTCGCGTGATTAATCTTTGCAGTAGCTATAGTTATCTCTCCGATGGTTATTACTGCTCATTGCTCGCAGAAGCGCGCGGTCATCACGTAATTCCTTCTGTTAAAGTAATTAACGACCTAGGTAAACAAGCACTCTATCAACTTCAGCTTGAAGATCTGTCATCAACTTTAGCGCGTGCCTTTAAAAGCCGTGAAACCCTGAATAATGAAATTACCTTGTTAAGTTATTTTGGCACGACTGCTGATCCGGCTTTTCAAGAACTGACCAGACTACTGTTTGAACGTTTTTCCTGTCCGGTTTTGGAGATAACACTACGATTTAGTCAGCAGTGGGAAATAATTGGCTTAAAGCCAATTTCCCACCGTACTCTGGATGATCCACAGCAAACTGTTTTTGCTGAAGCACTGGATAAATTCAGTAAAAAAGTCTGGCGCAAAAGCCGGGCGCGTAAGACTACACGTTATGACCTTGCCATGCTCATTGACTCGGAAGAACAGTTACCACCGAGTAATCGGGGGGCACTTAAAAAGTTTATCAAGATTGGTCGGGAACTAGGTATTGAAGTTGAATTAATATCCCAGCAAGATTATGCCCGCTTACCTGAATTTGACGGCTTGTTTATCCGCGAAACTACCGGTATTGATCATCATACTTACCGCTTCTCAAAAAAAGCCGAGGCCGAAGGTTTGATCGTCATTGACGACCCGACATCAATGCTGCGGTGCGCCAATAAAGTGTATCTTGCTGATTTATTCAGGACTCATCATGTGCCCAGCCCAAAAACCTGGCTACTACACAAGGGCAATGCCGTGCATCTGGATAGAGTGGAAAGTGAAGCAGGCTTTCCAATGGTGATCAAAATTCCGGATGGTTCATTTTCCAGAGGCATTGTTAAGGTCAATAACCGGCAGGAACTTAATAGTAAAGTTGACGAGTTATTTCAAAAGTCTGCCCTGCTGTTGGCTCAAGAATTTCTTTATACTGAATTTGACTGGCGCATCGGTATTTTTAATAATCGTGCTTTGTATGCCTGCCGTTACTATATGGTTAAAAACCACTGGCAGATCTACCGCCACCACGAAAGCCGGACCGATAGCGGCAGCTTTGAAACCTTGCCGACCTTTGAGGTACCCAAAGCCGTACTTGAAGCGGCTTTAAAAGCGACTCTACCAATAGGGAACGGTTTATACGGCGTTGATGTCAAGGAAAAAAACGGCAAAGGCTATGTCATAGAGGTTAATGATAACCCGAATATAGACAGCGGCATTGAAGACAAGTATCTGGGTGACGAACTTTATCGGCTGATCATGGCCGAATTTTTACGGCGCATGGAAAACCGTAGCAAAGGCGTATGAATAAAATCATAATCCGCAAAAAATACGAACCTTAAAAGCGGACGCTTTCAGATAATAACTAATAAATAGTCCGATAACCCTAACCTTGGCCGACAAAACTACTTTAATATTTCCGGTAAAAAAAACTCGCTGACCAGCATTTGCTGATGGGCAATGGCATAAACCGTTCGCCTGCCCCATATCGGTTGCTTGATATCGACTTCAGTAAGTGCTGACTGCGTCCATGTAGACGGGTTAATCAAGGTAATATCCATCGCAATACGCTCCAGTTTGGGGTAAGAAAAAATGATCTCACCTAACGGGCGACTGCCCAGTTTGGATAAATTACTTTTAGCCGTTTTGACGGTGCTTGCCGGAATGATGGTTCTTGCCAAAATCAGCGGCTTGCCGTTGACATGAAGTAACACCTCGCGGATCAGGCTGTACTGATGTTCAGGCAATTTGAGTAAACGGCGCTCACTCAAAAAAGGCGTTTGCCAACGTTGAAGCAATACTTTGACGGCAACCCCGGCACCATAATAATTACGTAACCGTTGGGTTAAGGAGCCTGACTCATAGGTCCATGATTGAATATTTTCAGGGATTTTATGGCGTAAACCCTGGCAATTTTCCTGCCATGACGGTTCGCGGTTAAATAACAAGCTTTTAGTAGTCAAACTGAACTAAACCTCGGCATAATCTGTGGATGTACCCAGCCAACGATCACACAAAGGTTGTATGGCTTGGGGCGCTTCGGTAAAAATTTGCTCACCGGTCTGTTGAATAGCATCCAGCAAATCGGCGTCTCTGGCCAAATCGGCAATTTTAAAATTTATGGCACCGGTTTGCCGTGTACCCATCACCTCGCCAGGCCCTCGTAATTGCAGGTCTTTTTCGGCAATAACAAACCCGTCATTACTGTCTCTTAAAATACTCAAGCGCTGACGGGCAGTATCTGACAATGGAGCTTGATACATCAATAAACAGTAACTATCGTCCTCCCCTCGCCCGACCCGTCCGCGTAATTGATGCAGTTGTGAAAGCCCCAGGCGTTCAGGATTTTCAATAATCATCAAACCCGCATTGGGTACATCGACACCCACTTCAATAACTGTGGTGGCAACCAGCAAGTCAATTTCATGTTTCTTAAAGGCCTGCATAATGGCATCTTTATCGGCGCTTTTCATACGTCCGTGAATCAAGGCAACACGCACATCGGGTAAAGCCAGGGTTAACAGTTCGGTGGTTTTTTCAGCGGCTTCGCACTCCAACACTTCTGATTCTTCTATTAATGTACACACCCAATATACCTGCCGTTTTTTACTGACCCAACTGTTAATCCGTTCAATTACTTCGACGCGGCGTTCAGCAGGAATTACACTGGTAACAATGGGTTTTCTACCGGGGGGCAGCTCATCAATAATGGATATATCCAAATCAGAATATTGCAACATGGTCAGAGTACGAGGAATCGGGGTAGCAGTCATTACTAATTGATGTGGCCTGATATTGCCCTGCTGGCCTTTTTCTCTCAGCGCCAACCGTTGATGAACCCCGAAACGGTGTTGTTCATCAATAATAACCAAACCCAGCCGATGAAAATTAACAGTTTCCTGAAATAACGCATGCGTACCAATAATAATGCCGGCAGAACCATCCTCCAAGGCTTGTAAAAGCTCTTTACGGGCATTGCCTTTAACTTGACCGGTCAAAAATACGACTTTGGTCTGAAAATTTTCAAACCAGATACTAAAATTGCGTTTATGCTGTTCTGCCAATAATTCTGTCGGTGCCATGATCGCCACTTGATAACCCGCCATTAAGGCCAGCAACGCCGCATAAGCAGAAACAATAGTTTTACCTGAGCCGACATCGCCCTGAACCAGTCGCATCATGGGATGTTGCAGTCGGAAATCGGCTTCAATTTCTGCGATAACACGTTGCTGTGCACCGGTTAATTTAAAAGGCAGCGAGTTTAAGAACTGTTCGGTGATAGTTTTATCAGTAGAATCTTCAAATATCGGCGCTTGCCAGGCTTTGGTTTTATTTCGGGTGACTCGTAAACTCAGATGATGCGCCAGCAATTCTTCAAAGGCCAAACGTTTAAGCGCAGGAACACTGCCATTTTGTAATGCCTCAATAGAAACTGATTCATCAGGGGCGTGTAAAATTTGTATTGCTTCTGCCAAAGACGGATAGTGGTAATTTTTTAAAATCGCTGCAGGAATCCAGTCAATTAACAATTGCGGTTCATTAACGCAAAGACTTAAGGCATTTTTTACCGCTTTTCTTAAGGTATTTTGGCCAAGTCCCTCTGTTAATGGATACACAGGGGTTAAACAGGCTTCCCTAACCTCAGTATCCGGATTTAAAATAATATGATAATCAGGATGCACCATTTCCAGTCCGCCAAAGCCGTGGCGTACTTCAGCAAAACAACTGATTAATGTCCCCGGTTTTAAGCTATTGTGCTGGTTGGCACTGAAATGAAAAAATTTTAAAGAGATAAAACCGGTGTCATCACTAATTCGACAAATCAGACTTTTGCGACCTCTGGGTAAAATATCAATAAATTCAACCCGACCACAAATAAGTGCGGTCATGCCCGCCCGCAAAGAGCCGATAGGATAAATCCGGGTTCGATCTTCATAGCGCAGCGGTAGATGAAAAATAAGATCCTGAATAACACGGATACCGAGTTTTTCCAGACGACTTACCGTTTGAGAGCCTATCCCTGTTAACTTACCGACCGACTGGTAAAGAACATTCACGTGGTAATCACAGGAAAAGTTGAATCAGCATTCTTGTAACGCAAAATGGAACGGATTGTCACGCATAAATCTGAGTAAACTTGCCTCATTGGAAAGTTAATTTGCAAAAGCTAAGATGCAGGATATTCCTGGGGCTTTAAAAACATAATGGCATCCATTTCCACGGCGGCATTTTTAGGTAAAGCGGCAACGCCAATAACTGCTCGTGCAGGGTAAGGCTCATCGAAATAATGCCCCATAATTTCATTAACTAACGGGAAGTGCGACAAATCTGTTAAAAATACATTTAATTTAACAATATCAGAAAAATCTCCACCAGCGGCTTCTGCAACCGCTTTTAAATTGTCGAATACCTGGGTGATTTGAGCGGTAATATCGCCATCAATAATCGTCATGGTTTCAGGCACTAAAGGAATTTGTCCGGAAAGATAAACAATGTGATCGACTTTAACTGCCTGTGAATAAGTGCCGATTGCTTTAGGCGCTTTATTAGTATGAATTATTTCTTTGGTCATTTTTTATCCTGATAAGTTATTTTGCCAGAGGGCGAAGTCTTAACTACGGTTATCTATAAGACATTATATCGATTATTGCTACGGGATAGAAATACAAGAAGAAAGATTCAAGACGAAAGGTACAGGACGCAGGATTTTAGAAAATCTGAATACTACTTTTACCCTTCAATAATAGCGTTACAAGACACCCTGTTCAAGCGATAAGCCATGAAAATCAACCAAAAGACAATATATCCATAGTCCATTACCAAGCTTTCATTTTTTTAACTTTATCATACAGATCTACTTAATATCAGCTATTAGGTTAAAATTGTTAATTATCAACATAATTTATAATCTAAAAAGCTCAGGGATACGAATTACAGCAATGGTAAAAAAATGAACTTATGCTCATGATAATCTTGATCAAAACGATACAATCCAAATTAATGGTATCTTTGCTGGTATTTTTATTTTCCGGCTTCAATTGTTTTGCAGAAGAAGCAATGATGCCAATACCTATAGACACCAGCATTAGCCTGGATCAGGCAACAGCAAAAATCATGAAGAATGATGACAACATCAGGATACTCGGTGCTGAAACAGAAATAATTGATGATAAAGAGGTACATATTATTAAATTTTTAACACTGGATGGCCGTATCCAACATTACAAAATAGACGCTAAAACCGGCGAAATAATTAATTAAAGCGTAAACACTATTGGAGCAACCATGCGTATTCTTATCGTTGAAGATGAAGTGACACTCTGTGACCAAATTCATCAGTATCTGGCTGATAAAGGTTTTGCTGTTGACACGGCAAATACCGGTAGCGATGGCTACTACATGGGTAAGGAGTACCCCATAGATGCGGCTATTATTGATATTGGTCTTCCCGACTTTTCAGGTATCGAACTCATTAAACGCTTACGTAAAGATAAAGTCAGTGTGCCTATTTTAATTTTGACGGCCAGAAGTCGTTGGCAGGAAAAAGTAGAAGGTCTTGAAGCCGGAGCAGATGATTATTTGGTTAAACCATTTCAATACGAAGAGTTACTTGCGCGAATTAACGCCTTAATTAGACGTTCAGCCGGACAGGCACATCCGGTATTAACCCATGATAATATTGAACTGGATACCATAGCCCAGGAAGTTTCAGTGTCCGGGATAAAACTGGATTTAACCGCTTACGAATACAAAGTACTGGAATATTTAATGCTTCGTCAGGGCGAATTAATTTCAAAATCGGTATTAACAGCGCATATCTACGATGAAGACTTTGATCGTGACAGCAATGTTATCGAAGTTTTTATCGGTCGTTTGAGAAAGAAACTCGATCCTGACGGTACTCGTAAACCTATTGAAACCTTGAGGGGACGTGGTTACCGGATTTCTTCCGAGCTCTCGTAATGAAAGTATCACCATCCTTCCCTTTAACTTATATTAAAAGGCTTTAAATGCAGGCTAATTCGTTAAGTTTTCGCTTACTCATCGCTGAAGGTTTGGTACTTGCCGCTTTCTTTGCTCTGGTTGCGGTTGTTCTTGAGGAGGGCTTTCGTGAAAGTGCCGAACAGGCGCTACAAGAACGCTTACAGGTGCAAGTATACTCACTTTTATCAGCCGCCAAACTGAATAATGCGGGTGAATTAATCATGCCTGCCAGCTTGCACGAACCACGTTTTACAAACCCGGGTTCAGGCCTTTACGGATTTATTCAGCAAGCTAAAAAACTGGTTTGGCGGTCACCTTCAGCAATCGGACTGGAGGTAATTGATCCACCTGAGCTAAGTGCAGGCAACTCGGCATTTGTGCTTGATAAGCGAGGTCGTTATGTCCTGCATTATGATGTACTTTGGCAAAATGTAACGGGAATAGAACGGGAATATATCTTTACTGTGGCAGAGGATGCCCGCTTTGTCAGTGGTCAGGTAAAACAGCTTCAACAAACCTTAAGATTCTGGTTACTGATTATCGGGCTGGTTTTGGTTTTTATTCAATTTGCGGTATTACGCTGGAGTTTAAAACCCTTACGTAGCATCGTAAAAGATCTTGAAGCCATAGAGCAGGGAGAAAAAACTCTTTTAGACGGTCACTATCCAACTGAACTGCAAGGCCTGGCCGGTAACCTTAATGCTTTTATAACCCATGAGCGTGCACATTTGGAACGTTATCGTCATAACCTGGCCGATTTGGCGCAT
This sequence comes from Methylobacter psychrophilus, assembly GCF_025583945.1. Taxonomy (GTDB): domain Bacteria; phylum Pseudomonadota; class Gammaproteobacteria; order Methylococcales; family Methylomonadaceae; genus Methylobacter_C; species Methylobacter_C psychrophilus. The sequence goes on along the minus strand of NZ_JAOEGU010000028.1, from coordinate 19,941 downwards.
AGCTTAAAAACACCACTTGCCATTTTACGCGGCTGTGTCGAATCTTTTAATGACAATAAGGAAACGGTACAGGAACAAATTTCCAGAATGAACCAAATTGTTGAATATCAATTACAGAAGGCGGCCGCCAAAGGTGGCCATAAAGCGATCAAGACTATTGATGCCATTATTATTATTAATAAAATTAAAGCCTCACTCAACAAGGTTTACATCGATAAAGCTATTAATTTTGAGTTACTTATTCCTGAACGATGCCCGATTTATTGTGAAGAAGGTGATATGTATGAAATAGTCGGAAATTTGCTGGATAACGCCTGTAAATGGTGTAACCACTCCGTCAAGGTCAGTATCTCCTTAAATCAACGTAAAAGTAGACGTAATTTTTCATTACTGCTGCAAATTGAGGATGATGGTCCGGGAATTCCTGTAGGGAAGTTTAATGAAATTTTAAAAAGAGGTATTCGTGCCGATGAAAATATTCATGGGCATGGCATTGGTATGACCGTCGTTTATGAATTAATAGGTTTGCTGGGCGGCAAATTAGAAGGCGGTAAAAGCGAGTTACTGGGCGGCATGAGATGGAGTGTTTATTTACCGTGATGCCTTACGTTTTAATGTCTGGAAGCACTAAAATGAATCATCTTGCCTTCCCTGTCGCCTACTTCCCATTATCATATAATGCGTATTAAACTTAGTTATATCAGTGTCATTTTACTTTGGGCGACAACACCACTGGCTATCAAATGGAGCGGCGAAGGCCCCGGCTTTCTGTTTGGCGTCACCGCACGCATGGCAATTGGCACAGTGTGCGTATTAATTGTCTTGGCACTCATGCGCCAACGCATGGCCTGGCATCGTAAAGCATGGCTAACATATATTGCTGTAGCTTTGCAAATTTACGGATCAATGCTACCGGTTTACTGGGCTGCACAATTTATTCCTTCCGGCTGGATTTCGGTGATATTTGGCATTACACCACTCATGACGGCTTTATTGGCGGCGATATTTTTAGGCGAACGTAGTCTTACCTTGGGCAAGTTATTGGCTTATGGCTTGGGTATCAGTGGCTTGGTTATTATGTTTGGTTCGGCACTGCAACTGGGGGATGAAGCCGTACTAGGTATAGGTGCCGTAATGATCTCGGTATTTTTACAATCGGCCAGTTCAGTTTGGATAAAACGTATTGCGGCAAAATTACCGGCTTTATCGCAAGTCACCGGTGGCTTGTTATTAGCACTGCCGGCTTACTTGCTTACTTGGGCTATAGTTGATGGCCATTGGCCTGCATTATTAACGACTACCAGTCTGGCGGCCATTATTTATCTGGGGGTCATCGCTACGACATTAGGCTTCGTCCTTTATTACTATTTACTGACGCATCTAGCTGCTACGCGAGTTGCCTTAATCTCGCTGGTTTCGCCTCTACTTGCGCTGCTGTTGGGACATAATATTAACAATGAACCACTGACCATGAAAGTGATAACCGGTACGTTATTAATACTCTCTGCATTGATTATGCATATATTTTTTGATCGTTTGACCGCTGTAAAGCCAAGAGTTAAATGATCAGTCGATACTTAAAAAGGCATAGAAAAACTGTTAGATAAAAAATAATCGAAATTTAATTAAAATGTTTTTGCCCTACTTACATTTTTAGTGCTACTATTTGGCCGTAGTTAAAGTTTGAGTCGGCTTCTTCCTGAAGCTGGAATTTGTAAAGCCAATATTGTGGCGTTTTTTAAGTTAAGAGTGTGATATGTCAGAGCAAGTTGTAGGTACCGTTAAGTGGTTCAATGATGAAAAAGGTTTTGGATTTATTGAACAAGAAGGTGGCAAAGATGTTTTTGTTCATCACAGTGCAATTAACGGCGCCGGCCGCAAAACCTTGCGCGAAGGCCAGAAAGTTACTATGGAAGTGACTCAAGGTCAAAAAGGACCGCAAGCTGAGAATGTAACGCCCGCGTAACAAACTCAAAACCGGGCCCAAAAGTCGCTTGATTTTTGGGTTCGGCTCCTTAAAGAAAATAGTTAGCTTTAGTTTGTTATTCAATGCAGTAATTGCTTTGCAAAAAAGCACCCACTATTATTGATAGGAATAATCAAAGCGTTATCTTATAACGAAAATTTGCTTTCACCGTTTTCAATAAATATCTATTGATCTTGGTAACTCTCAAAAACACGTCATTAATTTTGGCAAAAATTCGCACCTCATTGCCATAAATATAACTTCAAAATACTTACGTCAGAATTTTTTGCGTTGCCTTGAGAATAATAAATTTGGCATTGGCAGCAACCACTGTATGACCGCCAAATAATCGATTAAGATTAACCTGATAATTCAGATGGCGATTGCCGATTATCCATAGCTGCCCACCATTTCTTAATACTTTTTTTGACTGATTAAACATGCTGTTGGCAAGCTGATCACCTATTGTGTTGTGCTGATGAAAAGGTGGATTACAAAGAATAATATCTGCTGAAGCCAATTCGAAATCTTTTAGCCCATCACTGACACGAAATGTCGCATTACGCGTTTGCCCAAAAGCACGATAAAAATTTTCTTTAGCCGATGCCACAGCCATAAAAGATTCATCAACAAAATGCACTGTCGCCGCCGGATTTAGCTCGGCCGCCATTAATCCCAGCAAGCCATTGCCACACCCTAAGTCAATAATATCAACGCTATCCTGTCTTGAAGGCAAATGCTGGAGAAAAAATCGCGTACCGATGTCAAGACTGTCACGCGAAAAGACATTGGCATGATTACTAATTAAATAATCAGATTCTTCAAGTTGATAACAAACCGGATAAGGACTGACAGGAATAATCAAATCAGGATCCGACGCTGCAAAAATAAGTCGTGCCTTCTTTCTTGCCAGTGCCGTTGTGGTAGGCCCCACTAACCGCTCCAGTAACTTCCAAACGGATGATGGCAGTGTTTTTATCATGCCTGCGACAATAATCTGTGTTGAAGGCAGTAAATGCGGATGTAACCGTATCAACTGATCTTCCAGCAAAGCCAGTGTCTTGGGCACTTTAATCAGAACCAAGTCAAACTGTCCTTCTAACGGCTCAAGACTATTGATAAATTTAACACTATGCTCAGGTAAATTATTGGCAAGCAGATTAAGCCGCGTCGCTTCTTGTGACAGATAGGAATCGGATACTGCCTGAGGCTGAAAAGTGCTTAGCGCAACAGCTAATGCTCCAAAGCTATCATTAACTATCAAAATACGGGCGTCGGCTGAAGGTTGTAAATCTTCTGCCAGTATTTTGAGTAAATACTCATCTGCAGCATCCCAGGCACGTAATAGCTCTAAGGGACGTTTTGGAAGTCGATTCAACTCAAACTCGCCCTGAGCAACCGTTAACCGGTTCTCGGTATTAATAGACATTAAAAATATAACTCAGGATTAATTTAAGCGCGTGACATATATTTTCCGCTGTCGGTATTGATTTTAATCAATTCGTCAGTTTCAAGATATTCAGGCACCTGCACTTCAAAGCCGGTAACCAATCGAGCTGTTTTGGTACGTCCTGAAGCTGTCGCACCTTTAATAGCGGGGGCTGTCTCTACAATACCCAATACTACCGAACTGGGTAATTCAATCCCCAGCACGGCATCATCAATTAATAAAGCAACAATCCCTTCCAGTCCTTCAGTCAAATAGTTAATTTGCTCATCCAGTTCCTCGCGGCTCAAGCTATATTGGGTATAATCTTCCATATTCATAAAAATATAATTATCCCCATCTATATAAGAAAACTGCACTTTAGCTCTTATCAGATCACTATCTTTAAAGAAATCATCGCCTTTCAAGGACTCATCCAGTTTTTGTCCGGTTTTGAGATTGGTAAAGCGAATTTTATACAACGTTGACGCCCCTCGCGATGAAGGACTTTTTGCATCAACTTGCTTAACCACGTGCGGTATGCCATTAATTTCTATGATCATCCCCCGCTTTAAATCACTCGCTTTTGCCACAAATCTCTCCAAAAAATCACATAGTTAGCTGTCGATACTGACAGCAATGGTTACTTTAAAACGACAATACTAATCAAGGGTTACAAATAAACCAGACAGCTTATAGAGTCATTATAACGTAGAATGACCCTTTCAAGCGGCTGAAGAAAAGAAACTTATTTGTTCAAACAACGGTTGTAACTATTGCAAAATAAAATCAGAACGATTAAATTTTTTATTAATCTGACACCCGTTAGGGCTTATAATTAGCCCATAATACTTAACTATCTAAAATGAGAAAGTAATGAACGCCAGCTTAAAATTTTTAACTACTATCGCTTTTATTACCTTGGCGGCATGCTCAACTAAAGAGATTAAACAAGATACAGCAACAGCCGATAAAACAGCCCCCATTAAGTCACCAGCAGTATCCAATAAAACTGATCCCATGTCTGGTCAAAATCCACCGATGACTATTATGAAAGGCGACAAGGAATTAAGCCTGGTCAGAATAATGGATGGTGGAATCTGTAAAAATGAGCTGCAAGGTGTAAAAGGTGCATTTCTACTTTATGCTGATCAAAATGACATAACTCGGATTAAACGTGAAAAAGGATCAGCAATATTTACGACTTTCGAAACCAAAATTCAGGATATTGCCGCCGATGTGTTACAGGAAACCATTGAAAAAATGAATCTTTCGGAAGACCCTTTTGCCTTGGGTGCTGATGAAGCACAAGAAAAGCTGACCACCAAATTAACTGCTGATTTTCGTAACGCCGCTGCTACTGCTACTGACAAATTTAAAAAAGAAACAACCCTGACCATTGATATCACTGCATTTCCATCATCTTTTGTTTTTTTTCAGAAAGGTTGCGAAATAACGTCTTCTGATTCAGAAAAAACAGAGCCAGACAGCTCACCCAACATCAAACATTAAGCTATTTAATTTTTTAACCGAATCGCCATCACATCACATTTTGCATAATGCAGGATGCTATTTGCCGTTGATCCCAATAATAAAGCCAAGCCATGACGGCCATGTGAACCGACAACAATTAAATCAACCTGCTCCTGCTCGGCAATGTGAATTATTTCTTGCTTGGGAACTCCCCAAAGTAACCAGCGACTGGCCAAATCAATAGCCAAATAATCACCCAAGTTTGTAAATTTGGCTTTTTCCGCTTCAAGCAAAACATCTGATGATGTTTGCGTTAACGAAATCACCGCGCCATAGTTGGTATCCGGCATGGGAATATTATCCAATACATGAATAATACTCAATTTTGCCTGATACAAAGAGGCCAGAGACTTGGCTTTGTCTGCAACATACCTACCTTGTTCAGAATAATCGACTGCCAGTAAAATATGTTGATAATCACTCATTAACGTGTGCCTTATTTTGATCATTAATTTTTGGGGTGCCGATGCTTAAGTCGACCCGTTTGGGACAATAGAATGCCATAGCTGGAATAATATATTATCCGGATGATAAAATGTAAACTTTAGTTGAATTTGCCTTATTTATTCTGGCCCGTCTTTATAGCAACCTTCACTGCCTTCTTCTTACGTCAATTCAATACCCCTTATGCAACCAGCATTTATTCATTTAAGACTTCATACCGAATTTTCACTGGTAGATGGCATCGTAAAAATAAAACCCCTCATTAAGCGCTTGGCTGAATTAAATATGCCTGCGGTTGGTATTACTGATCACGCCAATTTGTTCTCGCTGGTCAAGTTTTATAAAACGGCTTTGGGTAATGGAATTAAGCCAATAGCGGGCGCTGATGTACTGATTTTTAATACTGAAGAACCTGCCACCCCTTATCGATTAACCTTGCTCGTTAATAATCACACAGGTTATATCACTCTGACCGAATTAATTTCAAAAGCTTATCAGGAAGGTCAGCATCAGGGTGTGCCTATGCTTAGGCAAGAATGGCTGGAAGAAAACCATCAGGGTTTAATTGCCTTATCTGGCGCAATGAGCGGCGATATCGGCAAAGCTCTACTGGCAGAAAACCATGAAGAAGCCAAACGTTTGGCAGAGCAATGGGGTACGTTGTTTAAGCAAAGCTTTTATCTGGAATTAATACGCGTTGGCAAGCCCGATGAAGAGCGTTATATTGCCGCCGCCGTTGAACTGGCATTAGCAACCGATTTACCGGTGGTTGCCACTAATGATGTGCGCTTTATTCATCAAAAAGATTTTGCTGCCCATGAAGTACGGGTTTGTATTAATCAGGGCCGCGTATTGGATGATTCGCGGCGCCCCAAAGATTATACCGACCAACAGTATTTACGTAGCACCGAAGAAATGCAGGTATTATTTGCCGACATCCCTGAAGCTCTGGCAAACACGGTAGAAATTGCCAAACGTTGCAACTTGAAGCTAACTTTGGGCGAAAATTTCCTGCCTGACTTTCCTGTGCCTGAAGGCATGAATCTGGGTGAGTTTATGGCCGAAGAATCGATGAAAGGCCTGGAAGAACGTTTACAGCATTATCCGGCAGTAGGAAAAGGGTCGGATGAAGAAAACCGGCGGGTTTACTATGAGCGTCTGGATTTTGAGTTAAAAATGATTACCCAGATGGGTTTTCCCGGTTATTTTATGATTGTTGCCGACTTTATTCAGTGGGCAAAAAACAATCTTATTCCTGTCGGCCCCGGACGTGGTTCCGGTGCCGGTTCGTTGGTTGCTTATGCTTTGAAGATTACCGACCTTGATCCGATTGAATTCGATCTGCTGTTTGAACGATTTTTAAATCCCGAGCGGGTTTCCATGCCTGACTTTGACGTGGATTTTTGCATGGATCGCCGCGATGAAGTGATTGATTATGTTGCTCGTCATTATGGTAGAGATCATGTCGCACAGATCATTACCTATGGTTCAATGGCAGCCAAAGCGGTCATTCGTGATGTAGGACGGGTATTGGGTTTTGCTTACGGCTTTGTTGATCGCCTGGCCAAACTGATTCCGTTTGAAATCGGCATGACACTAACCAAAGCCTTAAAAGACAGCCCCGAGCTTAAACAGCTTTATGACACCACAGAAGAAGTCAGAACCCTGATTGATATGGCGCTGTCTTTGGAAGGTACAGTAAGAAATGCCGGTAAACATGCTGGTGGTGTAGTCATATCGCCCACCAAGCTGACCAATTTTACGCCACTGTATTGCGATCAGGATGGTAATAATCTCGTTACCCAGTTTGACAAGGATGATGTGGAGGCAGTCGGCCTGGTCAAATTTGACTTTTTAGGCCTGCGCACACTAACCATTATTGATTGGGCATTACAGGATATTAATGCCAAACATAAGTTACTCGGTAAACCGCTGGTTGATATCACCACTATCCCTAGAGATGACCCAGCTTCCTATAAATTATTGACTAACGCCCAAACTACCGCCGTATTCCAGCTGGAATCGCGTGGTATGAAGGAGTTAATTAAAAAACTAAAGCCCGATTGCTTTGACGATATTATCGCACTGGTGGCGCTGTTTCGTCCGGGGCCTTTAGAATCAGGTATGGTCGATGATTACATTAATGTTAAACATGGGGCAAAAGCCGAGTATGCTCACCCCTTGCTGGTACCTATTTTAAAGCCTACCAACGGCGTTATTTTGTATCAGGAACAAGTAATGCAAATCGCCCGTGAATTGGCCCTTTATACACTGGGCGGCGCGGATATGTTGCGTCGGGCCATGGGTAAAAAGAAAGCCGAAGAAATGGCCAAAGAGCGCGAAAAATTTACGACCGGCGCGGTAGAAAATCAAGTCGATGAACCGATAGCCACATATGTTTTCGATTTAATGGAAAAATTTGCCGGCTATGGTTTTAACAAATCCCATTCGGCCGCATACGCACTGGTTGCCTATCAAACCGCCTGGTTAAAAGCGCATTTTCCTGCCGAATTTATGGCCGCAGTATTGTCTGCCGATATGGATAACACCGATAAGGTCGTGGTATTGATAGAAGAATGTCGGCAAATGAAACTGGCTATTCTCCCCCCTACCCTCAACGTATCGACTTATCGCTTTGCCGTGAATGACGACAATCATATTGTTTATGGTTTGGGCGCAATCAAGGGTGTCGGGCAAGCAGCTATTGAAGACATGCTTATAGAGCGCAATACTAATGGCCCGTTTTCAGGCTTGTATGATTTATGTAAACGGGTCGATTTACGAAAATTTAATCGACGGGTATTGGATGCCTTAATACGCGCCGGTGCTTTTGATGAATTTGATGACAATAGAGCCCGGCACTTGGCAGAATTGCCTACTGCCTTAAGAGCTGCCGAGCAACACGGAAAAATGGCACAAACCGGACAAAATGACCTGTTCTCACTGCCCGGCTCTGACTCCGAAACGGAAGATAATGACAATGCTGCCGAGAATACCGACGCTTATGCTGCCATCATTCAACCTTGGTCGGATAAGGAACGCTTGGCAGCAGAAAAACAAACCTTGGGGCTATTTTTAACGGGACATCCCATAGACCAATATGAATCCGAATTAAAAAACTTTACCCATGGAAAAATAGGCACTCTGCAAGTGTCACGCGGCAATGTGGAAGCACGGATTGCCGGTCTGGTGGTAGAAGTACGTAGCCGTCAAACCAAACAAGGAAAAACCATGGGCTTTGCTACCCTGGATGATAAAACGGGGCGACTTGAATGTGCTGTTTTTGGTGAAGTTTATGAAAAATATCGGGGGATTTTTACGCGCGATAACTTGCTGATTGCCGAAGGATCTTTAGGGATTGATAATTTTTCCGGTGGCCTGCGCTTAATGGTGGAAAAGCTATACGATATGGATCAGGCAAGAGAGAATTTTTCCCGAGGCATTAAACTAATCTGGAATGCCGCCGAAAATAAACCGGAAGAGGATCGTTATATAGAAAAACTGAGTGAAGCACTTGCGCCTTTTAAGGGCGGCAGTTGCCCTATCAGTATCAACTATACGTCACAGCATGCACAAGCCGCTGTTCAACTCGGGGATGAATGGCGAATCCATCCAACGGATGAACTGATTTCGCGCTTGAAATCCTTATTCGGCTCAACAGCGGTAGAAGTGAGATATCGATAAAGCCAGATGCCATTTAAAAAGCTTTCCTGGTTACCTGCCACCAATCTCCCGCTTGCAAATATAGCTAAGCAAACCGGAATAAAACCACCTGAACATAGGATGCGGATACTTTTCCGGCTTACATGGATTTACTACAGCCTATATGGATGTATTACACAGGATAAAACCTTAATAAAGATGTAACTAAATTTTCTTGTTACGCAGGTATTGTATTTTGAGTAAATAAACTGATGTTATTTGCTCATCATCCAATCCATTTCAGTACTAAGGAATTAAATATCTATGAAAGCTTTAAAATTAACTCTAATCGCTGCGGCAGTGGCATCTTTAGTGTCGCCACTAGCGGCACAAGCGGCAAGCGAATTTGACAACTTTACGCCTATGACCGGCAATACTACTCCTGTCAATCCGGGATCGGCCACGCCTTATAAATTATCTTCACCCAACTTCAGCCAAGAGACAATTTCTGATCGCGGCACACAGAACACTTTGGTACCCGGCTCTTATTCCGGCAACCCGGATATGATCACAGCCAATGAAACAGGTGTAGATGCCGGTCGTTACTTGTTCATGCCTTTCGAGACTGGCTCAGCCGGCGTGATACGTATCGACCTTCAAGATACCAACTACAATACCCGCACCACAACCATCGTTGCTCCAGGCACCCAAGGCTTTGTAGCTGGTGATGCTTCTTGGTGGGCTCCTTGGGGCAGCTATCTGACTGGCGAAGAAAGCTGGGGAGCAGGTAGCACAAAAGGCCGTTTGTTTGAAGTTACCAATCCAACCACAGCAACTGCTAACACTGGAAACTTTGTGCAACAAAGCATCATTCCACGTGTATCCCATGAAGGTCTGGCTTTCGATAATAACAATAATCTCTATTTCGTCGACGAGTTAAACGGCGGCAGTATTTACAAATATACTTCAGCCAATCCTTTAGCGCTTAACGGTAGTGATTTCTTCAGTGCCGGTCAGACTTTCGCGATGAAAGTACAAGCAGGCGGTCAGTTCGAAGGAACCAGTGGCGCAGCAATTACAGGTCTTGCAACTTGGGAAGCTATCACCAACACAACTGGCGGCGCTTTGGCCGGTATTTCTACAGTACTGGCTGATGGCACCATAGACGGTCGCGTATCTGCTGACAATGCCGCTGTTAAAGGTACCGGCTTCAACCGTCCGGAAGATCTGGAAATTCAAGATCTGGGTGACGGCAACCAGTTCCTGTACTTTGCTACTACTGACTCCGACAACGACGCCAACAGCGCCAATGGCCGTGGCCGTGTTTATTCGTTCAATCTGGCCAGCAGTGAAGTCAAGTTATTTGCGGACAGCAATACTATTGATGCAGCAACCGGTCTGAAAGTTGGCGGTGAATTCAAAAACCCCGACAACCTGGCGATTGATGCCGAAGGCAATATGTATATTGTCGAAGATCAGAATGGTGGTGTTGAGGATGTCTGGTTTGCAATGGATGCCAACCGTGATGGCGTGGCTGAATCAGTCTCTAAGTGGGTTAGCTTGACAACGCAAGGCGCTGAAAGCACAGGCTTATACTTTGACAAGTTTGACACAACCAAAGCTTATATCAACGTACAGCATCCAGATGACGGCATAGATCGTACCATCATGCTGACTGCACCGGCAGCAGTTCCTGTACCTGGCGCTGTTTGGTTGTTCAGTTCTGTGCTGATGGGCTTTCTGGGATTTTCACGTCGCAATAAAAAAGCCTAAGTTCATAATGGCTTAAAATCCTGCAATTGCGATAATATTAAAAAGCGGCGGCAAGATTACCTTGCCACCGCTTTTTTTTCATTTTTTAGCTTATGCTCCAAGTGCGAATACGGGTAAAGGCGATTAACAAGCTTTCATTTACCATGAAGAAATCTTCGTATATTCATGGTAAACCCCAAAATCCGGACAGTCGATTAAGTAGGTGTCTTCCATAAAAAGGCTGGCAGAAATAAGTGGCAAGCAACACAAAATTTTGACGGTAGCACAAAAATATAACGTACATTAGAAGCCATGAAAAAGTAGAAAATGATAACTGAGACTTCTCAAGAGTCTGGTGTTCATACTACCCTTGTAGATTGTGGAAGAAGGCCTTATTAGAAAATGCCAGCAACTGTTTGAGGTAAAACAAGGAGCCAAGCCTGTTAAGTGTAACGGAGTCGAATCAGGGTTAATCAAAGCCTAAATGGAATGATTATATCGAGGGGATTTTTTGCTATTTAATTTATGCTTTTGCCGGGAAGTAAATAAGACGCCAGTCTTGGGACGCATACTGCGTGTCCCAAGACTGGTGTTTATTATTCTGTTGGAGTGTCTTGCTTTGGTTCTACTGCTTTTGGTGCGGATTCAGTCACAGCTTGTTTCGGCTCCGAAGTATCCACAGCAGGTGCCTTAGGTTCAGGGCGCTCTGCTTTTTCTTGTCTTTCAGCAAAATCACTGTTGTAAGAACGAGGTTTTGTCGGACGCACGTCATCTTGTGCTATCGTTGTAGCTTCGCCGTTATTACCACCGTTTGACTCGCCGTCTTCATCCGTTTTTTTGTAATTTGGATTGCGTGGTCTTCTGCGATTTGGACCTCTTCTACTGGTACTTTTTTTGGCAGCTTGCCGGGTTTGCTCGTCAGTCGATACAGAGATTTCCGCTGATGATGTTGCCTCGGTAACTGACACTTCATTAGCCACTACAGGCTCGCTTTTAATCAACGCAACAGATTCATCACCAGTATTGGTAACCGGCGCAAGATTACGCCTTACATTACGACCAGGCCCCCTAATATTACGATTAGGCTTGGGTTCCCTGTTTTCTTTGTTTTCCCGAGTGTCTTTACCGGGTTCAGGCTTCGCCTCTTGCTCTTGTGAGGGGCGATTAGGCCTTGGTTCCGTAGATTTTTGCCCCTGACTTCTACCGCGCCTGTTATTTCGGCCTCTGCTTGGCTGACTTTCATCAGCTGATCTGGCTCTTTCAACAACCGGAGCAGGCGCTGGAGCGGCTATTATTTCAGGTTCTGCACCCAAACTAACCAACTTATCCCAGAAGCGTTTAATCAGACTGGCCGCCTCATTTTTCACTTGCACAGGTGCCGGTGAATCATGCATAAATTCCTTGATTGCCGCTTTTTCAGCTCTTGGCTTAATTTGCTGGGCAAAATCCGGAATAGTGATGTCTTCGGCTTTTATTTGTAAATAACTGGGCTTGTCATCAACTGATTCTTTTTCCTTGATACGCTCAATGTCATAAGCAGGCGTTTCAAGATGTTTACTCGGCAAAATAATAATGCCAACTTTCAGCCGGGTTTCAATTTGTTCAATGGCATGACGCTTTTCGTTTAACAAAAATGTTGCACATTCAATAGGCAAATGGGCAATCACTTTTTCTGTACCTTTCTTCATGGCTTCTTCTTCAAGAATCCTTAATACCGAAAGTGCAACCGATTCAACATTACGAATAGTGCCTTGGCCCTTACAACGTGGACAGGGTAATTGCGTAGAATCGCCCAGTGATGGACGCATTCTTTGTCTGGACATTTCCAACAAACCAAAACGTGAAATACGACTGGTTTGAATACGTGCCCTATCAATTTTAAGCGCATCACGAAGATGATTTTCGACAGATCGTTGGTTTTTGTTGGAAAGCATATCGATAAAGTCGATAACAAACAAACCACCCAAATCGCGCAACCTCAGTTGACGGGCAATTTCATCGCACGCTTCCAGGTTGGTATTCAGCGCAGTTTCTTCAATGTCACTGCCTTTAGTGGCGCGGGCAGAGTTGATATCAACAGACGTTAAGGCTTCGGTATGATCGATAACCAGTGAACCACCGGAAGGCAATGACACTTCGCGGCAATAAGCCACTTCAATTTGAGATTCAATCTGATAACGGCTAAATAAAGGTACCGCATCTTGATACAATTTCGCTTTCGGTAAAAAATGCGGCATAACTTCTTTAAGGAAGTCTTGTACCAATTTAAACGACTCTTCATTATCAATCAGAATTTCATCAATATTGCCACGTAAATGGTCACGCAGGGCTCTGATGATAACGTTGCTTTCCTGAAATACCAGAAAAGGCGCTTTTTGTTCACCGGAGGAACGCTCAATGGCTTCCCACAGTTGCAGCAGATAATTTAAATCCCATTGCAGCTCTTCAGCATTCTTTCCACAGCCGGCTGTTCTTACGATCAGCCCCATGGTATCAGGAATCTCCAGCGTCGCCATCACTTCACGCAAATCACTGCGTGTCTCGCCTTCTATGCGCCTTGATATTCCACCAGCTTTGGGATTATTCGGCATTAATACCAAATAAGTACCGGCCAGACTGATATAGGTCGTTAAAGCAGCGCCTTTATTACCCCGTTCTTCTTTTTCAATTTGAACGATAATTTCCTGACCTTCTTTGATCAGATCTTTTATCGCCGGACGGCGACCTTCTTCGGCACCTTCCTGAGCATGTCGGTAGAGTGGTGAAATTTCCTTAAAAGGTAAAAAACCATGTTTTTCAGCGCCATAATTAATAAAGGCGGCTTCCAGACTCGGTTCTACGCGGGTAATAATGCCTTTGTATATGTTGGATTTTTTTTGTTCTTTTGAAGGGATTTCTATGTCAAAATCGTAAAGTTTTTGACCGTCTACCAAAGCGACTCGCAGTTCTTCAGCTTGCGTAGCGTTGATAAGCATTCTTTTCATTCATTTATCCTTGTAGTGTCCTGCTCCATTGTCAGAGTTTACTCAATTAGACTGGTTTTGGTCATCGCATCATTGTGTGTCGATACAAACATAAAGCTCTATGTCAAAAAAACCATCAGCTTCGTTTTTACGATCTTATGTTCCGTCATCTGCGCAATTTTGTCATTATTTTAGACTTAACAACCAGGTGAAGTCTTATAGGGCGCGGAGAGATGCCAAGTTAATATTTAGTTCAGTCTTTGGTGGTAAATTCTGTTTTAAACAGGTATTAAAAAAATCGTGCGTCTAGGGTCGAACGATGAACCCGAAAATCGTATAATAGAAAGCTAATTACATAAATTTGTTGTATTAGCCTTTATTAAGTTGCTCCAGAGTGGATTCTTTAATTGAAATCCGCAGAGCATTTAAGTATGTTTTTTTATGAAAACCCGCCTAATATAACAACCTTATTGTCCCACATCAATTTTAAAGAATCAATTTACCCCAGATACTGGTATTATTTGCCTAATGAGTATAGAAGAAAACACCTTACCCCATGTTGTATATGTCGAAATTACTGAAGATAACTGTGATCAGCGCCTCGACAACTTTTTAATTGCCCGCTTGAAAGGCGTACCTAAAAGCCGCATTTACCGCATTGTCAGAAAAGGTGAAGTCAGAGTCAACAAAGGCCGTGTTGATGTCAAATACCGCCTGGCTGCCGGTGATATTGTCAGAATTCCGCCCATCAGGGTTGCTGAACGTAGCGAAGAACTTTATGTTCCTCAGGGCTTGCAAGCGGCGCTGCAAGAAGGTATTTTATTTGAAGATGACGGCTTCATCGTCATCAATAAACCGGCTGGTTTTGCCGTGCATGGCGGTACCGGCGTCAGCTCCGGCATTATCGAAGGGCTCCGTCTCATCAGACCCGAAGCACGCTTTTTGGAACTGGTGCACCGTCTTGATAAAGATACCTCCGGTTGTCTGTTAATCGCCAAAAAACGCAGCGCCTTACGTAAACTACAAGAGTTTTTTCGCAACAGCGAAGTTAAAAAGACTTATCAGGCCTTATTATCCGGTCAATGGGGCAGAAAAAAACTGATAGTCACTGCGCCCTTGTTAAAAAATGTCAGTAAAGGCGGTGAGCGCATAGTCGTCATCAGTCCTTCCGGAAAATCCGCTGAAACATTATTTACCCGCTTAAAGACCTTTCGTCATGCAACACTGGTAGAAGCCTCGCCAAAAACCGGACGCACCCATCAGATACGGGTTCATGCTGCCAGTCTAGGTCATCCGATTGTTGGCGATGATCGTTATGGTGTCGATGAAGTTAACAAAACTTTTAAAAACAAAGGTTATAAACGCATGTTCCTTCATGCAGAAACATTAAAATTTCCGCACCCGGTTACCGGAATCTCCATGAGTATTTCAGCCCCCTTACCTGCTCATCTGGCAAATTTATTACAACATGAAGAACAAGTTTGATTTAATTATCTTTGATTGGGATGGTACGCTGGTCAATTCGATAGACTGGATTACGATCTGTCTGCAACAGGCCGCCGAACAATGCGGCATTGCCAGACCTGAAGATCAGGCGGCAAAAAATGTTATTGGCTTAAGTCTTAACCAAGCCATGCAGAATCTGTTTCCCGGCATTAAACCTGATACCCAGGCACAACTGGTTGCCAATTATAGCCGGCACTATAATTCCAAACCAATCAGCCCGGATGATTTATTTCCGGGCGTTTATGATATGTTGGTGCAACTCAAACAATCCGGCTATCAACTGGCGGTTGCTACCGGTAAAAGCCGCGCCGGTCTCCAAAAAGCATTACAAGGGACAGGCACGGAAGCGCTGTTTTGTGTGACCCGCTGCGCGGATGAAACCGCCTCCAAACCCGACCCAAGAATGCTCCACGAAATTCTTCAGCATACCAATACCGCCAAAGAACGCTCATTAATGGTGGGCGACTCCGTACATGACTTGCAAATGGCGCTCAATGCCCCTATGTCTGCAATTGGTGTGTCCTGTGGTGCAAACTCGGCAGAACTTTTGCAACAATATAATCCGTTACTGTGTTTGCAACAGTCAACTGAATTACTGAACATTATTTAAGGTTACAAGTGTATGGAAAATCAACAAGACAATTCAAATAAAACAGACGCTACCGAAATAGCCGGCTGGGAGCGCGACATCTTAAGCAAACTGGCTTTAGCTGCCGTTACAGAACAAACCAGAGCCAGACGATGGAGTGTATTTTTTAAATCATTAATATTTATTTACTTGTTTGCCGTCTTTGGCATGGCGATTTATCCAAAGCTAAAAATGGATATCGGCGTTGACAGTAAATATCATACTGCGTTAATTGATGTGGTGGGCGTTATAGCCGATGGTAAAGAGGCCAATGCCACCGATATTATTGAAAGCTTAAGAGATGCCGTAAAGGATAAAGGTACTAAGGGGATTATCCTGCATTCCAATTCACCGGGTGGCAGCCCTGTGCAATCAGCTTATGTTTATGAAGAAATCAGAAACATAAAAAAAGCCCATCCCGAATTACCTATTTATGCGGTCGTTAGCGATATGTGCGCCTCCGGTTGTTATTATATTGCCTCTGCCAGCGACAAGATTTTTGTCAATCCATCCAGTCTTATTGGTTCAATAGGTGTCTTGATGGATGGCTTTGGTTTTGTCGATATTATGCAAAAAATGGGCGTAGAACGCAGACTATTAACTGCCGGTGCCCATAAAGCCATGCTGGACCCTTTTTCGGCCGCTAAAGCCGATGAAACCAAATATATGCAGGGCTTGTTGGATCAAGTCCACCAACAGTTTATTAGTGCGGTTAAAGCCGGACGTGGTGACCGCTTGCAAGAAACACCGGATATGTTTTCAGGCCTGGTTTGGACCGGTGAAGCCGGCGTTAAACTGGGTATTGCTGACGGCTTTGGTAATGATGATTACGTCGCCAAAGATATTATTGGCGCCGAGAAACTGGTTGATTTTACCCAGCAAGGCAGTTTTCTGGATAAAATGACCGGCAAACTGGGAACCTCTTTCGGTCAGGCTATTGGTAGCCTGCTGCAAGGCCCGTCAATACGCTAAATAAAAGCTGACCTGCCAGTTAAAGCACGATGATATTACAGATACCATCCCTTCAAGGGATGGTATCTGTATCAACTTACCGCGACATGGATTGGAAGTTTACTTTCTGAAAGTCTACAGGTATTTACTGCGAGTGACCTTATTACTCGCTTGCTCTGTAAAAAAAGCGTAAGGTAATTGTTTCTGTAACTTAAGCGAAACTTTATTTATGAGTAATACATCACCATACGATGCCATGTTTTCCAGCATCATCGGACAAGATTATGACATGCTCCAGTTGCTATCCCCGGCAGCAACTGAAATGAGCCGTTTAGTAGGCAGTACCGTCAATGCTTGTCCCACAACTACGGAACCGTTACAGATAGTTGAATTGGGCGGCGGCACCGGCGTTACCACACTGGCCTTATTAACCGCCAATGAAACCCTGCAAGTATTCAGCATTGATAATGAACCAGTCATGCAACAGCAGGCAAAACAGCGCTTACAACACTGGGTAGATCAGGAACGTTTAACTTTTTGCGCTGATGATGCCTTGACCGCATTACAACAATTAGCCAGCGACAGCGTCGATATCATCGCTTCGGCTTATACCCTGCACAACTTTCTTAACAATTATCGCGAGCAAGTCCTTAAAGAAGTTTTTCGCGTACTAAAACCCAACGGGAAATTCATCAACGCTGACCGTTATGGTTTGAATGATATCAGTCAACATACCCTTATTGTTCAGGAAGAGGTGAAGCACTATTTTAAAGTGCTTGCCCCACTCAACCGCCCGGATTTACTGGAGCAGTGGATCGTGCATTTATTCAGTGATGAATCAGAAAATCATGTCATGCGTGAAGCCGTTGCCCTTCAGCAATTGCAGGACTGTGGTTTTGCCTCAATCACTGTCAGTGATCGCAATGCCATCAATGCCTTGGTGACCGCTAAAAAGCCCCCCAGCGAAAACAGTCCGGCATAACCGTTTAAAAAACAGCTCCAGCCAATAAACATCGCTCCCCGTTACCCGCTTCCCCCCTTTAAAACCATAGGTATCTACACAAGTCCTACGGCTCCTTCTCCAAAGGGAGAAGGTTGGGATGAGGGAAATGTAACTGCTTGATTTTACTCTCCTCGGCAATTGCTCCTGCATTGCTCTACCTCCTGCATCCGTGCAGTCGTCACCCCAGCCCTCTCCAACAAGAGAGGGAGCTTGGCGCTTCTGCAAGTCATTGTTTTTATTATGAGGAAAAGTTGTGTAGATAGCTATGCTTTAAAACCCGATGATTTTACAGATACCATACCTTGAAGGGATGTTATCTGTGCCGTTTTTATATGGGTAAGTGTTTATTTTTGTCCATGAAAAACACGAAATAAAAGTCATGTAGCCATGTCGGGTTACGGCTAGCGCCTAACCCGACCTACGGTACTACCCTACAATTTATACGCAATACGGCCGTATAAAATTATGTTCACAAGAATTAACCTGATAAATTCAATGGAATAATGCGCCTAATTTAATTACTTAAATTTACTAAATTCCTTGTAAGTCAAGAATAATCCTACAAGTAATAGCACGAAAGCGATAATGCCTACAAAAAAGATAAGGCCCATAACTATCTCCTCCCCATTAACGCACAAAGCTTAAAATAGATTCCAAAGCAGAAAATCGATGGAATCCAAATTGCTGTAAATATTGCCTGCTCGGCATCTTTCACGATAAACCACAAATACGCGGAAACAAAAAACGATATCATCACAGCTAAAAGTATAAAATAATCTGATTTATTGAACATGCTAATTCTCCTAATTTTCTAATAATCAAAATAGTCCAAAATGCCATAACCAATGGCGCTCACTAAACAACCGCCAATGGCTACCATCGCAATGATCCGTATGCCCGATGAGAGCCCCAATGCAAATGTCTCTAATGGAAATAATCCAATGGCCCCACAAATTAAGGCTATACATCCTATTATTGCCAGTGAATTGCCGACGTTTATCAGTAACCGGCAGTAAAATTGTTTTGAAGTATTCACTCGAAATCCTGTGATTCAGTTATCGACTATTCCAATCGAAGCTTTTAAAAAAATACCAATAAAATCGTTTATCTGTTCCATTAGTCATCAAAATTTCAGAAATTAATACATTATTTACAGCACAATATAAAAACTGACTTTTAAGTTACTCTTTCGAGTTTATAATATTTCTACCAAAGCAAATTTTAAATTGGCTTAACTCTGGCGCTGTCACTACAATTATTTACAACCCTTAAGAAATAGCACTAAGGATGTCAACTTCAATGTTTCATCATTCGTTAACGATAAGCTTTTTTATTGTGGATCCTTGTTATTCAATACACCTCTGTTTGATTAAATTAAAATTTGCAGCATGCTACTTCTCACCGTCTCTATTTCCTCCTTCGAAACAGACAGCACTTACTATATTTTCCAAATCATTTCTAATTAAAACTATTTTTCCAAACACAACATAACTCTGAATGGGGCTTTGTCAACGAAATTAATGATTTTCAAAATCAAACCGGAAATTTCTCCCCATTTGATTAAAAAGCCATGTAAGTCAGGTTAGGCGATAGCGATGCCGGACCGACACATTAACGCAAAATGTCGGATTACACCCTCTAGGGCACAAACGCTATCGCTAACCCGCGACTCAAAACCAAATAGCCGAGTTAGTACAGCAAAGTTTCGCGCTCAAAGCTGAAAGTGAACGCTTATTAGCTACTGCCAAACGCGCGGTAGAAATCGCCATTGAAACCGATGAACAA
Organism: Methylobacter psychrophilus; assembly: GCF_025583945.1. GTDB lineage: Bacteria > Pseudomonadota > Gammaproteobacteria > Methylococcales > Methylomonadaceae > Methylobacter_C > Methylobacter_C psychrophilus. Next base: position 342 of record NZ_JAOEGU010000028.1, on the reverse strand, counting down.
ACAGCGATGGCCTACATTCTCCTGAGCATTTGTTTGTTGATAACGCAGCTTATTTTATAACCAGCTTAATTTACCAAAAACGGCTTTTATTAAAACCGGAACCAATAAAGCATCATTTACTGGCTACGATTAAAGTTTGTTTTCATGAAAAAAACTGGCAGTTGGATCATTGGGTTATTTTACACAACCATTACCATCTATTAGCAACCAGCCATGTAGATACTCTGTTCAAAGTCAAAGGTATTTCGTTCATTTTTAACTATTCGACTGATTCTGAAATTTTATAAAAACGTGTATTATCGAAAGGTTCGTCATTTTTCAACATACCATGGATAGCATGAA
>NZ_JAOEGU010000027.1 GCF_025583945.1 Methylobacter psychrophilus | reverse complement strand
ATTCTTCAGGCTTGTGCTTGGGCAGTTGGGCATAAGGGGTCATGGCTATCCGTGTTTTCAAAGGCAGGTCGCTATTTTAACCTTATTAAGACCAAGCTCTATGTTGATTATTTAGGAAAGATGTCTACTAAGTTGGTCAGACGAAATGTATCGCATTTTTGGCGTTACCCCCGAGATATTCGAACACACGATGATAGCGATTGGTGATTTGATCCTTCCTGAAGACTTGGACCTGAGAAACAGTTGGTTAAACGATTCCCTAAAGGGAGAAGACATGCGGGAACTGGTTTTTCGTATCAGATTATCCGATGGCACCATTCGTTTTATCTGTAGCACCGGTAAATTGCAGTACGATGCATTGAACAACCCCTTGCGATTTGTGGGTTGTTCTCAGGATATCAGTGAGCGTAAATACCAGGAACAGCAAGACACAGAGCATCTAAACCAACTGGCTCATGTCACGCGCCTTGGGCTGATGGGCGAAATGGCATCCGGCATCGCCCATGAAGTTAACCAACCTTTAACGGCCATTGCTACCTATACGCAAGCCAGTTTAAACCTGATGAAAGCTGAACATCCTAACTTGGAAAAGCTTGCCGAGGTAGCCTACAAAACCCAGCAACAAGCATTAAGGGCAGGACAGATTATTAATCGTATGCGGGAGTTTGTTAAATCTAATACCAAGCAGAGTTTAGATACTGACCTTAATGAATTAATTCAAGACGCGATCAGTCTGTGTCTGCCGAAACTAAAGCAGAGCAATATAACGCTAAGCCTTCAATTACAAGATTCTTTGCCGCTAATTAATATTGATCATATTCAAATTGAACAGGTCATCATAAACCTGATCAGAAATAGCGAGGATGCCTTAAATAGCTGTTCTGAAAACCGACAAAAAGAGATATCCATTTATAGCTTGCTAACGCCGAATGATAGCATAGAAGTTAGAGTAAAAGACAATGGCTCGGGCATTCCTGAAGATCAGCAACAGCAAATATTAATGCCTTTTTACACCACCAAGGCAGAAGGTATGGGTATGGGTTTATCTATTTGCTGCTCCATTATTGAAGCCCATGAAGGTTATTTGAAATTTAACAGCCAAGCTGGAAAAGGAAGCACATTTTATTTTTCACTACCCATAAAGACAGATAATGTCTGATGAGCGTTAACAGGCTTGATTAAATTGATGAAATGTTGACTCCTGAAGGGCCTGACATTATTAGAACGCGACTATAGACTTTCAGAAATTAAATTTCCAACTCACATCACTGCAAACTCTACGGATACCATCCCTTCAAGGGATGTTATCCGTTAGCATCGAAATTATTTATCTGAGAATCTATAGATAAAAAGCTAGCAGTTTTGACACAACTGATTCATTTAATATACAGCAGTGCGGCAGCGTACAAGTTTTCGGAAGATGATCTGATTGATTTGCTTACTAAAGCTCGGCAGTATAACGGTAACACTGATGTTACAGGGATGTTGCTTTACACAGAAGGAAGCTTTTTCCAAATATTAGAAGGAGAAGAATCTGTTGTTGATGCGTTATTTGCAAAAATAAGCAAAGATAAACGACATACAAAAGCGGTTACCATCATGCGGAAAACAATACCTAATCGTTCTTTCGGTGAATGGACTATGGGTTATGCCAATGTTACTTCTGAGGAAGTAGAATAATTGACAGGTATGAATGATTTTTTTACTTATGCCTCTTGTCTTGGAGAGTTGGATAAAGGACGAGCTAAAAGAATATTAAGTGCTTGTAAAGAAGGGCTTTGGCAAACAAAAGTGAGGAGTTTAGAACATTCTCCACGAACATCTTCTGTCATAGAACAACCCGCAACAGAGCGAACCTCCAATATTTCCTTTGCTTTTCAACCCATTATTGATGCTAATTTATCAAGTATCATCTCTTTTGAAGCGATGATGGCAGTGGGCACAAACCTACCCTCAATCCATCATACCAAGTGTCAGCTATAATAAATCAACCCACTTTTAGAAGAGCTTGGGCTAATGTTGGTTTTTTCATAGCCAGTTAAAACGTTACGAACGAAAAAAATTTACTTTCGGCCTGGTTTGCCAAGCATTCAGTTGTTATTCTGACCCAGTGCTTCGTTGGCAAAGTTGTCAGGTAACCAGCCTCTGTTAACGCAGTCACGAAAAGACCATTCAGGAGCTGTTTCTGTTTTGTAGCTCCAAAAAAACCAGCCCTGATACGCCTCAAAAGTTATCAGTTGGGCAGCAGCATAAGCTCGATATGCGAGTGATTTTTGAAAACTGTCCATCGCTTGCAAGGTATCCTTGAAAGGGCCTTCAGCCCAAAGTGACACGAACTTTAGATGCAGCCCCAAACTCCATTCACCCACGTAAGCGGGATAACTCAAAGTAGCGTTAATGTCATCCGCCTCGTGTTTCCAATCGACAACTGCACTGCGGATATGACCATAGATATCCAGGTCAATATCGGCCTGTACAAAACACTGGTAACGATGTATATCGAACACGACATTGCAAAATTCGGGTTCGGTTAAAAACCCGGCATATTCATGAAAAGACCGAAAGCCATCATGAAAAACGACGGCGACGTCTTCTGCCCGGCAGTATTTACGAATACGCTGATAGGCATCTATGGTGTATGTTTTTAACAGATTGGTTTCAATATCCCAACGCGGCTCGTTTAATACTTCAATGCCATGTAAAGCAGGCCGACTGTGATAGCGCTCGGCCAGACGTTCCAACAGATCCAATGAGTAATTAATATAGTCTTCTTGGGTATGCCATTCGCAAACATTCAGGATGCCGCCATTATCAAAGCCGTTTTGGCAACCCGGTGCTGCATGTAAATCCAGCACAACAGACAAACCATATTGCTCTGCCCAGTCAAATGCGCGATCAAGAATGACTAGTCCACCGTCCGCAAAGGGATATAAAGAGGCGCCATAGGACGGATGATAAGGATAATCCGGCCCGAATAGCCAATGACCAACAGGGATTCTAACGGCATTTATTCCGGTTTTGGCAAGCCAGGCAAAGTCCTCGGCGGTAATAAAAGTGTCCCAGTGCTTTTTGAGTAATTTTTCAGCACTTGTACCTAGTTCAACACAGTATGATGTTTCATCTGTCGCTTGAAGACCCTCAAAAAGACTGGGGGTCATCCATTTTTCCAACACCAGCCAACCACCCAGATTAACGCCCCGCAATTTCTTGCCAAATTTACTATCAAGTTCCTGGTTCAAAATAGTCACTCTTCATTACAAACGTGAAAATTCACAGAATAATCTTCCGGTGATGAAATGCTACCGCCGAGGGTTGATTGGTAATCGAGAGTAGAGCTGCGTCAGGTAATTCCTGACAAATAATACGCAACATTAATACTTCACCATCGGGGTCAAGCGAGTCGAAGGCTTCTTGCAAAAGAATCCATTTAGGACGATACAATAATAATCGCACTAATCCCAAACGCTGTTGCTGCTCACGCGTCAATACTTTATCCCAGGCATCTGTTTGTTCAAGTTGACTTCGTAATTCCCCAAGCCCTGCGAGTTTGAGTAACGCATCAATCGAAGCTGAGCTAAAGGCTTCAGCATCAGACGGATAGCAAATCGCAGCATGCAGGGTTCCGTCCGGTAAATACGGGCGTGGCGGCATAAAGAACATAGGCTCTCCATCCGGTAATTCAATACTGCCCCGACCCCAAGGCCAGAGACCGGCTATTGCTTTAAAAAGCCTGGCTCCTGTAAAAACATCACCAGAAATCAGTACACGCTCACCCGGTCTGATTTCGGCATTTAGACCACAGATCATGACTTTGCCATCAAGCTGGGAGATACACAGATCACGAAAACACAAAGTGGACTTATCGGGTCTTTCCAACAAAATTCGTTGCGGATCAGGGCGGGCTATTTCCAGTTCCAAATCCTCCAAAGCTTTGACTAATCCTAAAACACGCTCAACCGAGGCACGCCATTGTGCAATGGGAGCCATATTATTGACTGGCCAAGACAACGCGGCAGACATTTGTTGAAACGCCTGCACAGCTTGCATCAACGCACCGAGACTAAGACTGCCGAGGATATAGCGTGGCGCAGCGATCAGAATAGGGAACGCCATGGACAACACACCATAACCTGAGTTAAAGAGCAGAATATTTGCCCAAGCTTGGGTTTGACGGTCATACAATGTGGTAATATTTTGAAAAAAATACAGAAATCGTCTTTTTTCATTAGTCTCGCCATGAATCAAGGCAATTGCCTGAGAATTTTCACGCGCTCTTACCAACCCAAAGCGAAAATTGGCTTCAGCAGTTTGCATCGCATTGGTAGTCAATGTTAACGGCCGACTTGCCCACCACCCCAAAACAGAAGCGAGAGTTGAATAAATTATCGCTACCCAGACCAAATAGCCATAAACAGGAAATTTAAACGCCCCCAAATCGAGAATAAAAACCCCGGAAAGCTCCCAGAGAATACTGGTAAAACTAATGAGTAACAACAAGCTATAGAATAGCGAATGACAAAGAGTAATGGCTTCATCAGTTGCAATACGGATATCTTCAGCTATCCGGCCATCAGGGTTATCATGGTCGACTGTCTGTATATGAGAAATCAGGTAATGTCGGCCTTTGTTCATCCACTGACCGATTACACGCTCTGTCAGCCACGATCTCCAGCCGATTTGCAAATGCCGCTTAACTTTCATATGCATAGCAGTGACAGCCATACTGGTTACAAAAATCAAAACCAGATAGCCAACCTGTTCCAATAATCCGGACATGGAGTGCTGTTCAAGGGCATTGAACAGCGCTGCACTCCACTCCGTAATAATAACGGCAAGAGCCATCTGCAAGACGGTAAGAATTATTAAAGCTAATGTCTGATTGCGGATAACAACCTTATTTTCGGAATTCCAAAAGGGGCCGGCTAACCGTAAAAATTGAATGAAAAATCCATTTTGACCTTGCATAGATGATTCTCCTCATTGAGATGAAATAAATACATTAACCACAGCATCATTTTATTAATGAATGCTGACGTGTATCTTTTTACTTATTATTATTTTTAGAAGAGATCATTATAAAAATAACTTCCTGTTCTTTTTACCTCAAGCTGGAAGCCCCATGCTTCTAACCATCGATTAAATTTTCAGCACTTTGGCGTACTAATATTATTTTACTGATAGTATCATCTTAACAAGATAGTCTTATAATTTTTGGTTTAAAAATTGTTAATATTAACCAATAATGACGAATCAATGACACCCAAAACATTAATCTGGAATCATCGCCCACTTATTATCCGGTATATTAACTCTTGGCTATTATCTTAAATAATTTAAGTAATTTTGAATATGATTTCATTACGTACACCAGGAAAAATAACCGCTGACATTTTAAATATAGCCCACCGGGGGGCGCGGGCATTTGCACCGGAAAATACCTTGGTCGCCTTTCAAAAGGCCAAGCTATTTGCTTGTCAGATGTTTGAAATGGATGTTCGTTTTTCAAAGGATAGAGAATTAATCGTTTATCATGACGAACAATTAACCCGCTGCACTGATGTTAAATTAAAATTTCCTGGCCGTAAGACTTACACTGTCGAGGATTTCACTTACGATGAATTGATCACCCTGGATGCCGGTAGCTGGTATATCGAACAATTATCTTTGCCTGCATTCAACAGACAGGAATTTTTACAATCATTAACGGATGAAGAATCAACCCGGTTTGTAACTCCACAAGATATTCAACTCTATGCCTCCGGCAACATAAAGATTCCCACTTTAAAACAGACACTGGAATTTGCCAGACATGCCGACATAATGGTAAACATTGAACTAAAAACGCAGCCCAATGTTGCGACAGAACTGGCAGAAGGAGTTGTCAAGCTGGTTGAGTTGATGAAAATGGATAATCAGGTTGTGATTTCATCATTTGCCCATGATCAGTTAAAAACAGTACGTCAACTCACAAAAACCATCGCCATTGCCATTTTAACCAGTGACAAAATTGAAAACCTGAATGATTATCTACGCTTACTGGACGCCGATGCCTATCATCCCAATTGCTATAATGAACCCGATTCACCCGGAAGCCGAAAACTGAACCAGTACGGCATTACTGAGGTTCGAAGTACCGGTCGCTATGTCAATGGTTGGACGTGTAATAATAAAGACGATATGCGCCAATTAATTACCACCGGTGTGACCGGCTTGATTTCCGACTTTCCTAATCGGGTACAAGATGTTTTATTGGAATATTGATGTTGGTTTATTTAACTCAAGTGTCCGTATGCTTTTCATGCTGATCCGATACAACACAAGTCTTCGTTGATGGAAATGATATTGTTTAAAAAATAAATAACCTTCAATGAGATAAATATCCCAACCTTTTAATAAGTAAGGAGGATCGGCAAAACGCTGATAAGGGAAAATCGGGTAACAGCCGTTAGACGATTTTATTTTCTAAATTCAAAAAAGCCGATATATTGCTTAATCAACTCAAAAATTTTATTTATGCAAATATTAAAAGATAAGAACGTCCTTATAGTCGGCGCTACTGGCAGTATTGGTAGTAAAACAGCTGCTTTGCTGGCAGGCAGCGGTGCTCATCTGTTCCTGGCCGGTAGAAATAAAGAGCAATTACAAACCGTTGCTGCCGCTTGTAAAGTATCCACTGAACGATATTTTGTTTTGAATGATTCTCAACCTGACTCTATAAACGAGCTAAAAGAAAAATATTTCCAGCAATTTGCTACCATTGATATTTTGATTAATGCTGCGGGTATTGGCATCATTAAATCAATGGATACGCTGGATGAAACTGATTTTCTAAATACATTGCAGGCTAATTTGGTCGTTCCTTTCTTGCTGATGAAAGCATTTTTACCCGCCATGAAAGCAACCAAAACAGGCCTTATCATCAATATTCCCGGCGTATTGGGCAAAGTTCCCATGGCCGGCGCAGCCGCTTATTGCGCCAGTAAATACGGACTGGTAGGCATGATGCAAAGCATTCGGGAAGAAGTAAAACGTACTGACATTCGTATCACCAATTTATTTCTGGGCGGTGTGGACTCTGCTTTTTGGGATAGCATTGACCTGAAAGTTCAGAGGGGAAAAATGATTCAAGCTGAGGAAGCGGCCAAAGCTATCTGGTTTTTATGCCAGCAACCCGATAGTGGTGTAGTCAGTGAGATGGTGCTACAGCCGTTTAATCACCAGGTTATTTGAAAAATTGATCGCTACGGTACTTCACCTTTGCCCACCAACTTGTCCACTATAACGAGGTTCTGACTAACAATAGATCAGATCCTCGTGACCACCCTATCATGTCAATTTTACTTTTAAAAACAAGCTGATTTCGTTAACGAACTCAAACTTTTCTTCGCTATTTAGATGCTTCTGCACAGATTCATTCTGTTTTACCGGTAAAGGCCAAGTAACCATGCTGTTAATTCGTTATAATTAAAACATTTTCTGTCGCGGACATCCATAGAACACGACCAACAACTTATAGAGATGAAACATGTTATTAAAAAAACAATTCCTGAGTGCATTGGTTATTTTATTAGCGGTATTAAGTAACCCGATACAAGCCGAGCCAACCGATTTGAAACCTTTTTTAACCGGAAGCTATCAGCAGATACTGGCGAGCAATACCAATCAGCCTTTTATGCTGGTAGTCTGGTCCATAACCTGCTCATCCTGCCTTAAAGATATGCCCTTGTTAAGCCTTATTCATAAAAAAAGACCTGAACTAAAAATAATCATGCTGGCAGCGGATGATATTTCCGAAACTGATCAAATTCAGTCGATCCTGAAAAAAAACCAGTTAGTCGATATTGATAATTGGGTTTATGCCGATGAAAACACACAAAAATTACAATTTGAAATCGATCCAAAATGGTATGGCGAATTGCCCAGAACTTATTTTTTCGATAAGACACATCAGCGCGAAAGTGTTAGTGGCGTGTTATCAGAAGCCGACTATGACAGCCGATTAATAAAAATTTTAAAATAAAGAGCCATGAATTAATTAAGACCTACAGAAAACAATGTCGCTTAATCATTTTGGACTATATAGCGTCTACATATAAAGCGGGGAGAAATGATTGCTATCCAAAATGGTTATTGCAACATAATCTGCAAAGTACCTGATTATGCTAATGATGAAACGTTTTCATAGCCCTGCTCTGAATTTAAGAGCTACATTTTTCAGCCGCAGATAAAAACTTGCGTTAAAATGGCCGCTATTATAAAACTAATGGTGCTTATTTTTATGTTCAAAACAAAATTTTCTGTTCTGATAGCTGCCTGTCTATTAAGTGCCTGCATCACCAGTCCTACCGGCAGAAGCCAATTTATTGTCATGCCTGACACGCAAATTAACCAAATGGGCTTGCAGGCTTTCGACACCTTAAAAAAAGAAAAACCAGCCAGCACCAACAGTCAATATAATCAGCTTGCCAGCTGTATTTCACAAGCCATCACCAGCCAATTAGGTGGCCAGTGGGAAGTCATTGTTTTTGAAGATACATCACCCAATGCTTTTGCCTTGCCCGGCAATAAAATTGGCATACACTCCGGAATGATTACACTGGTTGATACTCAGGATCAACTGGCGGCGGTCATTGGTCATGAAGTCGGACACGTACTCGCCAAACACAGCAATGAAAGGGCATCGCAAGAAATGGCTGTCAGTCAGGGCATGGCCATGATTCAGGCAATGGGCTCTCCGCAATCCGCTTTAGGTCAGACGGCCTTTGGCCTGCTGGGTGTCGGTGCAGAATATGGCATACTGATGCCTTATAGCCGAATACAGGAAAGTGAAGCGGATATAATCGGTGTCGATTTAATGGCAAAAGCAGGCTTTGATCCAAAACAAAGCATCGCCCTATGGCAAAAAATGGAACAGGCATCACAAGGCCAACAACCGGTAGAATTTTTGTCAACGCATCCGGCACACGCCTCGCGTATTCAAAATTTGGAGCAACACATGCCACAGGCCTTAATTTTGTATCAACAAGCGCAAGCCGCAGGTAAAAAACCTGGATGTAAATAAACAATAATCCAGTGGCAGTAGAGATCTATAGTCCCTTATCATTCAGAAAAAAAGACTATGTTAAAAAATTTCACAAGAAATTTACTGCCTTTATTTTCCTGTTTTCTCAACCAGGAAAAGAAATTTTTTTAAACTGTGGGCAACGTAGTAATGACTCCTAACTTAAAATACTTACATCCTTACCCGTTTGAAAAGCTGGCTCAACTTAAATATGGTATTGTGCCACCGGCAAACAAGCATCCTATTGTTCTATCCATAGGAGAACCAACTCATACCACTCCGCATTTTATTGCCGAGGCGCTATTAATCCATTTACATGGATTATCCAACTATCCAACGACAAAAGGCATCCCTGAGCTAAGGCAGGCTATTGCTGACTGGATTACGAGGCGCTTCCAGATTCCTGAAGAATTTATTAACCCTGAAACGCAAATTTTGCCGGTCAGCGGCACCCGCGAAGCCTTGTTTTCTTTCGCCCAATGTGTGATTGATCCAAACACAAGCCCTGTAGTCATTATGCCCAACCCGTTTTATCAGATTTATGAAGGCGCAGCACTACTGGCAGGGGCAGAACCGTATTTTTTAAACACCCTGGAAGCCACGAATTATTTACCGGATTTTGATGCCGTACCTGAAGCAATATGGCAACGCTGCCAGTTAATTTATATCTGTTCTCCCGGCAATCCCAGCGGTGCAGTGATCTCGCAAGCCAGCCATGAAAAACTCCTTAATCTGGCGGAAAAGTATGATTTTGTTATTGCCTCCGATGAATGCTATACCGAACTCTATGATGACGAAAACCAGCCCCCTGTTGGTTTGCTGCAAACGGCTTATCGTATGGGTAACAAGGCATTTAAACGTTGTGTTGTTTTCCATAGTTTATCCAAACGCTCCAACGCCCCAGGCTTAAGGTCCGGCTTTGTTGCGGGTGATGCCGATATTCTGCAGCAATATTTTCAATACCGTACCTATCAGGGCTGTGCCATGCCTTTACCCACCCAACATGCCAGTATTAAAGCTTGGCAGGATGAAGGGCACGTTATTGAAAATCGGCGTTTATACCGTGAAAAATTCTCGGCTTTTATCGCCATTCTTGCTGACGTTTGCAAAATTGAGAGACCACCTGCCGGATTTTATGTCTGGTTGAAAATCCCCCAGCCTTTGGAGTCCCCTTTTGATAAAGAGGGATTAGAAGGGATTTCAGACACCGCTTTTGCCCAACAGCTTTTTGCCCGGGAAAACATCACCGTTCTGCCGGGCAGTTTCTTGTCCCGTGAATTTGATGGCATAAATCCGGGAGTCAATCATGTCAGAATAGCCTTGGTTGCACCACTGGAGGATTGTATAGAAGCTGCCCATCGAATTAAAAACTTTCTTAACACCTTATATATAACACCATGAATCACCTAAAAAATATTATAGAATCCGCTTTTGAACAACGTAACGACATTACTCCAGCTAACGTTTCAGCTGAAATCCGCAATGCGGTTATCGAAACCATTAACCTGCTTGATAAAGGTACACTAAGGGTCGCCGAAAAAATCGACGGCGAATGGGTAACGCATCAATGGTTAAAAAAAGCCGTATTATTATCCTTCAGAATTAACGAAAACCGTATGATGGACGGTGGCAACACCCGTTATTACGATAAAGTTGAATGTAAATATTCAAATTATACCGAAGAAGATTTCGCCAAAGCCGGCGTGCGCGTTGTTCCCAATGCCGTTGCCCGTCACGGTTCCTACATAGCGCCCGGTGCAATATTGATGCCGTCTTATATTAACATCGGTGCTTATGTCGATAGCGGCACGATGGTTGATACTTGGGTAACGGTTGGCTCATGCGCACAAATTGGTAAAAACGTGCATCTTTCTGGTGGCGTGGGCATTGGTGGCGTATTGGAACCGTTACAGGCAGGCCCTACCATTATTGGCGACAACTGCTTTATCGGTGCACGTTCAGAAATTGTTGAAGGCGTTGTCGTTGAAGATGGTTGCGTTATTTCAATGGGCGTATACATTGGCCAAAGCACCAAAATTTTTAACCGTATGACCGGTGAAGTCAGCTTCGGACGTATTCCTGCAGGATCTGTGGTCGTATCCGGCAATTTGCCTTCAGCAGACGGTAGCTATAGCTTATATTGTGCAGTTATCATCAAACAGGTTGATGAAAGAACACGTAGCAAAACCGGCATTAATGAGCTATTAAGGGATTAATTATACCGGCCGGGTTAACCTTAACTTAATCCGGCCACTGCTACTGAATCACCGGGGAGTTATCTACGCTACGCATGAAACACACGTAAATGCCTTAATCGCAGCCGGATAACATACCTAAAAACACTACCCAATAAAAAATAAGTTTATGATTAATAATGATGTATTACGCCGGGTTCGCTACGCTTTGGACCTAAACGACCAAGCCATGATTGATATTTTTGCCTTGGGCGATACCGAGATAAGTCGGGATGATTTACTCAACGTACTTAAAAAAGATAATCAGGAAGATTATGTCGAACTTGATAATCAACTGATGGATGCTTTTTTAAAAGGTTTAATTATTTATAAAAGAGGGAAATTGGATGAGCAACCCGGGCAAGTGAAAAAGCCGTCGGTGCCGGTAACCAATAATAGTATTCTCAAAAAACTAAGAATCGCCTTAAACTTTAAAGAAGACGATATGCTTAACACCTGGAAACTGGCTGATTTTGAAATATCCAAAGGTGAACTCAGTGCTTTTTCCAGACAAAAAGGCCATAAAAATTACCGGGAATGCGGCGACCAAATACTGAGAAATTTTTTACAAGGCCTGACTATTCATTTTAGAAATCCAAGCGAATAAACTGCCGTTAAACAGCAAAGAGCCTGTAGACTATAAAATGCTATCCGGACAGCCTCTTAGGTAAAGTAGATAAAAAAGGCCTTGCCAACCAAGCTGATTAACCACTTTTAATTTTTTCTTAACCTTAACCACACTTATACCATGACTGAAAAAATCTCAAGTAATGCCATGATTTACGCCACACTGGCCCTTAACAGTGAAGTAGACCTACAACGAGAATATCTGGAATCCGATGATATTCTTGAAGATGACCGCGAAAACGAAGAAGAAATTCTGGCCGATCTCGAACAAGCCTTTATGGAATTTGTCGACCTGTATAAAAATCGTTGTAAAACTGACAAAGAATTACCCAGCATTGATGAGTTATTAAACAGCCAATTATAAGCACAAAGCCATGTACACGCTTTACGGCATAAAAAACTGCGACACCGTCAAAAAAGCGCGGCAGTGGCTGGATCAAAACGGCATAGCCTATCAGTTCCATGATTTTCGGACTGATGGGCTAACCTCGGTACAGCTCAATAACTTTGCCACGCGCGTAGACTGGAACACCTTACTTAATCGCAGCAGTACCAGTTGGCGGCAACTCAGTGCGGAGCAACAAAGCGATTTAACAGCAGAAAAAGCAATCGCATTGATGGTAAACACCCCAACCCTTATTAAACGTCCGGTTTTAGATACCGGCGATAAACTGATTATTGGCTTTACTACCAAGGATGGAGGCTATGCTGCACACCTGCCGGAAGCCGGTAAAGTAAAACCCGACCATAACCAAACCGAATGACTATGAGTGAAACCCTGGAACTTCTTAAAGACCTTGTTAGCAGGGAATCAGTCACGCCTGAAGATGCCGGTTGCCAGGATGTTATTGCGGAACGCTTAACCCGACTAAATTTTAAAGAAGAACGTCTGGATTTTAATGATACTAAAAATATCTGGCTTAGACGTGGCGATGTAAAGCCGTTGTTTACCTTTCTTGGCCATACCGATGTTGTACCGCCGGGGCCTTTAGATGCATGGTTATCACCACCGTTTGTGCCGACTGTTCGTGATGACAAGCTCTATGGCCGTGGCACCGCTGATATGAAAGGCGGCATTGCCTGCTTTATTACGGCCGTTGAGCGTTTTATCACCAAACATCCCGACCATAAAGGCTCTATTGCCGTTATGTTGACCAGTGATGAAGAAGGTATCGCTACCAATGGCGTGGTTAAAGTGGTGGAAATACTGGAACAACGTCATGAAAAAATTGACTGGTGCCTGGTCGGTGAACCTTCCAGCGATAAAAAGATGGGGGATGTCATTCGTGTCGGTCGACGCGGCTCTTTGTGCGCCAAATTAACCGTTATTGGTGTTCAGGGGCATGTCGCCTATCCTGAAATGGCAGACAATCCGATTCATACCTTTGCCCCGGCATTAAAAGAACTAACCGAAGAAATCTGGGATCACGGTAATGTTTTTTTTCCACCGACCAGCCTGCAAGTTTCAAATATCAATGCCGGAACCGGCGCGGAAAACATTATCCCGGGCTTTGCAGAAGTACAGTTTAACCTGCGTTTTTGCACCGAATTAAACGAAGAAACCATTAAGCAACGCACCTGCGCCATTCTTGATAAATACGGCTTTAAATACGAGATAATATGGCGCTTGTCCGGCAATCCTTTCTTAACTGAAAAAGGCCAATTAATCGATGCTACCCATGCCGCCATTAAATCGGTAACCGGCTTTGATACGCTGGATGATACCGGCGGTGGCACCTCGGATGGACGCTTTATTGCACCAACCGGCGCACAAGTAGTTGAATTGGGGCCATTGAATGAAAGCATTCATAAAATCAACGAAAATGTGACCATAGGAGACTTGGCAATTTTAACCAATATCTATGAGCAAATACTGGTAAATTTACTGGTGTAGTCGACTTTATAAATCACCAACGAAGTTGCGTATTTCATTCTATCAATACAGACTATTTGCTTGCTAAAAAACTAAAGCCATTATCATCACGAAGGTGCCGGGGTATATTTATTCGTGTCCTTCGTGATAAATAAAATATTTTTTTGTGACACTACACTGATATCCTATAGCAAGAATCAGACGTACTCTGGAGAGTCACAAAAATCGATGATTTCGGCTACCTCATAGTTGTTCTGAATCGGGAAACATACGATGATAAAAGCCAAAGATCAGTACCTATAAACAAATAGTTATTTCTATGAGGAGGTATTATGAAACGTTATTTATTATCCATCTATCTATTGTTATTGAGCGCTTGCTCAAATCTCCCACCGGCAATTGAGGACCCGCCTTTATTTGACCTTTCCTATAGTCAGGCAACCCAGAAAATTTCCCAGTATAAAGAAGCGCCTGTAAGATGGGGCGGCATTATTATTGATGTGGAAAATGAACAAAGCTTCAGCCTTGTTCAAGTATTATATTACCCCCTTAACAGCTATGGCCGACCACGGCTGGATCAACCCAACAAAGGACGCTTTATTTTTAAAAGCGCCGAGTTTCTGGATCCTGCTGTTTATACAAAAGACACAGAGGTTACTGTTGCCGGAACACTTAAAGGCGATATCGAACATTCTGTTGGAAAAAAAATACTCCGACTGCCCGTTATTTCAGCTACCACTATCCATCTGTGGCCAGCTTATATACCCGTTAATTATTATGGTTACGGCGGTTATGGTGGTTTTGGCTATGGTTACCCTTATTATGGATACTATGGCTATTACCCCCGTTATTGGGGTGGATACTATTATCCCTATTGACCATCAGGATTCATCCTGCTATTTGATGGCTATAAGCTAAAGATGGCTATTACATTTAGGATGTTTTAGTCACCACTATCTATAGCGGCTAAAGTTGCTACTATATAGATTTTCAGATAAATAATTTCAATGTTGACAGATACCATCCCTTCAAGGGATGGTATCTGTATGGGCTTACAGCGACATAAGTTGGAAATTTAATTTCTGAAAGTCTATAGATAGTATTTTCAGCTTATTAGTTTTAGTTATCGATAAAAAGATATAAATACTGCTTTTTTGGGGCAGTAAATAAGCATGCAGACTAATTCATCAAAAAGACATCGTTTATTAAACGATTACGGTATTTTAATTCAAAATACCTTACTATTAAGAATTTAGAACTTAACTAGATTGTTGGCTTCTGGTATATTCCCATTGCTGGCGATTTAATTAGCTAAACTGGCCGTATGCGTCTCTTCGGCCAGTAACAATAAAAAAATAAATTTAAGAGTTGGAGAGCTGTTATGTCTGAAGTGTTGTTTATATTAACTACGATTTTTGTTGCTTATGTTGTTTATAAAACGGTGAATGAAAAAAAAGCAGTACCTAAACCCGAAGCACCAAAAGTAGCTGTAGAACAACCTGTACCTGAGACTATTGTCGCAAAAATCAAACCGACAAAAATTAAACCGGCAACTCTTAAAAAAACCACACCTAAAGCAACGACTCAAAATATAGTTAAAAAAGGCTTACGCGATCCAAAAACCGGAGAAGTAGCTACTACCTATAATAACTATCGTTTTACCAAGCGCTGGATAAAAGATGCCTTGGTTACCGAAGGATTACTTGAAAAAGTTTATAAAAATAACGAACTAGATCCTGTCATTGAAGCATTAATAAAAAGCGCCTTGGTTAAACTTGAAGCCATTGATAACTATAAGCCTTAATTGTTCCAATTAAGCTTTTTCAGGCTATGACAATATGATCAAAAAAAAGCCCCCGTTATTTGCTTGAGGCTTTTTTCTTCTGATACAAGAATGACGATTTATCTTTCAATCTTTTCCAGATAATCATTCCAACGAATCCATAAGCCGACTCGTGTTCTTGAGAATCCAAATATTTCTGGGCTACCAAAATATCTGACGGCAATATAAAAATAGCCAGTCATCACCAGACTTGTCAGATAGCCATGTCATAGCCGCTGAAAAGATAACAAGGAAAGATAACCCCGGTAGTATTCACTGCCATCTTGGTTTTAAAAATAGCGTTTTACAGAGACTTGGTTAGAATAGCAAATATTCTGGCTTCACTGCCTGAAGTTGCCTGGAAAAATTATGGCATCGCTATAAAAACTTAAGAAAAAACTTGCCGGACTTTACCGGTCAATCAGGAGCAACAAATGAATATTCATGAGTATCAGGCCAAACAGTTGTTTCAGATTTATGGAATACCTGTACCCGATGGAAAGCAGGCGACAACGCCAGATAATGCCGAACAGGTTGCCCGCGAGTTAGGAGGCGATGGCTGGGTTGTTAAGGCTCAGGTACATGCAGGAGGCAGAGGTAAAGTCGGCGGCGTGAAACTGGCTAAAAATTTGGCTGAAGTCAGCGAGTTTAGCAGGGATATGTTGGGCAAACGACTGGTTACCATTCAGACCGATAGCGCAGGATTACCGGTTAATTCTCTGTTAATAGAGAAAATGTACCCGATTAAACGGGAATTATATCTGAGTATGCTGATTGACAGAGCCAGTGAACGTATCAGTTTTATCGCCTCGGCGGCGGGTGGCATGGATATAGAAACGATTGCCCATGAATCGCCTGAACAAATTACTTCGGTACACGTTCATCCTGCCGCAGGCTTAAAAGTCTATCAATGTCGGAAAATTGCCTACATGTTGGATCTTAAAGGATCGCAAATCAAAGCGTTGGAAAAAATAATGCAAGGCATGTATGACTTGTTTTTAGCCAAAGATGCCAGTCAAATTGAAATTAACCCGTTAATAGAAACCGAGAGCGGCGATTTATTGGCATTGGATGCTAAAATTAATTTTGATGATAACGCGGTAGCCATTCATCCTGATATTTTAGCGATGAAAGATCCTACCCAGGAAGATGAGAAAGAAAACCATGCCCAGCAATTTGGGCTAAATTATATTACCCTGAAAGGTAATATAGGCTGTATGGTTAATGGTGCAGGATTAGCAATGGCTACTATGGATCTGGTTAAATTAAAAGGTGGTCAGCCTGCAAATTTTCTTGATGTTGGCGGCGGTACCAATGTTGAAAAAGTCTGTGAAGCATTCAAGCTGATTTTGTCTGATACCAGTGTAAAAGCGGTACTGGTCAATATTTTTGGTGGCATCGTGCAGTGTGATGTTATCGCAGCGGGTATCTTGGCCGCTATAGAACAAATTGACGTTACCGTACCCGTGGTAGTGCGTCTGGAAGGCACTAATGTCGAAGAAGGCAGGGCTTTATTGAGTGACACAGGCCACAACATTTACGCTGCAGATGATTTGGCACACGCGGCAGAACAAGTAGTTGCTTTGGCGGAGACGGTATGAGCATTTTAATTAATAAAGACACTAAGGTTATTTGCCAAGGCTTTACCGGTAAACAAGGCACTTTTCATTCCCAGCAAACCCTGGACTACGGCACTCAATTAGTCGGAGGCGTTACTCCTGACCGTGGTGGCGATATCCACTTGGGATTACCGGTTTTTAATACCGTGCAAGATGCCGTTAACAGCACCGGCGCCACCGCCAGCGTAATTTATGTACCGCCTTTTTATGCAGCTGATGCCATTCTGGAGGCAGTAGATGCCGGTATCAAACTAATCGTCTGCATTACCGAAGGCATTCCCATTTTACAAATGTTGCGGGTCAAAGCGGCAATGGCCAATACGGGAGCCTTATTAATTGGCCCCAACTGTCCGGGAGTCATCACCCCTGGCGAATGCAAAATTGGCATTATGCCGGGTAAAATTCACTTACCCGGGTCTATCGGTATAGTGTCACGCTCAGGTACCTTAACCTATGAATCAGTTCATCAAACGACTCAGCAAGGTCTTGGACAAAGTACCTGTGTAGGTATCGGCGGTGATCCAATTCATGGTATGAACTTTGTCGATGTACTCAGTCGTTTTCAGGCGGATGACCAAACCAAAGGTATCATCATGGTTGGTGAAATAGGTGGCAGCGAAGAAGAAGATGCCGCTGAATACATTAGATCTTACGTGACTAAACCCGTTGTTGCCTATATCGCGGGACAAACCGCCCCTGCCGGAAAACGCATGGGCCATGCAGGTGCCATTGTAACTGGCGGAAAAGGCACTGCGACAGGAAAAATTGCTGCATTAAAAGCGGCCGGGATTGAAGTTTGTTTATCACCGACTGATCTTGGCGTAGCCATGAAAGGCTGCTTGTAAAAAATCATAACCGCTAAATCTATAGATTCTCAAATAAATAATTTCGATACTATCAGATAACATCCCTTCAAGGGATGTTATCTGTATGAGCTTACAGCAACGTGTATTGGAAATTTAATTTCTTAAAATCCATACAATAATTTTAAAGAGTATCAACACGAAGAAATAAACTTCGTATCTTTAATCCGATCATGACTTTCTGATTCAACCCGCGTTCTAACGATTCTTGATCCATAGCCAATTTTGTTACTTTTTATAATTACCACAAATTTCTTGTATCCAGCCAAATCATCGGTCTTTTTCATTTATTCAGTGGTGTTGCGTAGTAGTTCCTCGTAATGCTCGTTTGCCGCCCCGAGTACCTGAATAATAAAAGTCATAGCGATAATTATACTAAAATCCTTCCCTACTACTCATTACAGTCGCCAAGACTGCTTGCAATAAATCCGCTTGCCCGGTCTGAAAACTGATTGCATCCGTTTCTCTACGTAACCAGGTAAATTGGCGTTTAGCCAATTGTCGGGTCGCGATAATACCTTTTTCTGTCATGCTTTCAAGATCATCCTCACCTTGCAGATAGGCCCAGACTTGTCGATAGCCTACGGCACGAATAGCCGGCATTTTTTCGGTTAAATCACCACGCTCGTAGAGCGCTTCTACTTCACTAATAAAGCCTTTTTCCAGCATATTTCGGAAACGTTGAGCAATGATTTCATGCAGAACTTTCCGGTCCGGTGGCGCTATAACCAGTTTTATTTTTTGATATGGAAAGTCTTCGCCCTGAGCTGTCTCAAAAAAAGAGGATAAGGGTTTGCCACTAATTTCGTAAACTTCCAAAGCGCGTTGAATACGTTGTGGGTCATTTGGATGAATTCTCGCCGCCGCCAGTGGATCAATATCAGCCAGTCGTTGATGTAATGCCTCTTTGCCCAAGCGTTCTAAATCGTCATCCAATTTAGCCCTTATCGCCGGATTGGCTTCAGGCAATACGGCAAGTCCTTTTAATAGCGCATTGAAATAAAGCATGGTGCCACCCACTAAAATCGGTATTTTTCCTCGCCCGGTTATAGCGGCCATTAAAGCAAGCGCCTGTGTTCTAAACTGGCCGGTAGAGAACGATTCTGATGGATCTAAAATATCTATCAGGTAATGAGGAATACCGCTTCTTTCTTCCAGTGTCGGCTTGGCTGTACCTATATCCATGCCTTTAAATACCAATGCAGAGTCTACACTGATAATTTCTCCATCCAATTCCTGTGCCAATTGAACAGAAAGAGCTGTCTTCCCTGAAGCCGTTGGCCCCATTAAGAAAATAGCTGGCGGCAATGGCGGTTTTTTTATCATACCCAAGTCCTGTTTAGCATTACTGACATCGCTTATTGACCACGCATAAAAAATTTATCAAGATCGTTAGTTGATAACTCTATCCAGGTCGGTCGGCCATGATTACACTGCCCTATTCTTTCGGTTTGCTCCATATCCCGCAGCAATGCGTTCATCTCGTCTATGCTCAAACGACGACGGGCACGGACAGAGCCATGACAAGCAATAGTTGCCAATAGCTGGTTGGATTGTTCCTGTATACGCTGACTCATACCATGCTCGGATATATCAGCCAGTACATCACGTATCAAGGTTTCTTTATCAATGTTGCCCAATAACGCCGGTGTAGAGCGTAGAATAATCGTTTCAGGGCCGGACCGGTTAAGCTCAAACCCTAGCGTACTAAAAAACTCATGTTCCTGCTCTGCCAGATCAGCTTCTGCCGAACTGACGTTTATCTTAATCGGCAGCAACAAGGGTTGACAAGGTATCGACCCTGATTGATATTGTTGTTTCAAACGCTCGTAGGTCACTCGTTCATGAGCGGCATGAGCATCAACAAGAATGATGCCTTTAGACGTTTCGGCCAGAATATAAATATTATGCAAATGCGCGATAGCATAGCCTAACGGATGAGTATCCTGTGTTGAAGATATTACTGGAGCTAGAGCTGGTGATGGTTGCTGTTTTTGTACGAACTGATCGTCCGGATATAATGACGCATAAGCGCTTATTGTTTCCGCGACCGTAGGCAGTGATGTTTGCAGAGGCGGCCTTGGATTATAAACAGGTTTACGATCAAAATTTAAACTTGGCTGCGGCGCCGGTTTAAAATCGGGCTCATATTGCCTCGTTACGCTATCGCTAATCTGATCAACCTCAACTACCTCGACACTGTGTTCCGGCCTGACATTGGCCAGTGACCGGTGTAGCGCTGTAAACAAGAAGTCATGCACCAAACGACCTTCTCTAAATCTGACTTCCAATTTTGCCGGATGCGCATTAACATCAACCAGAGTCGGGTCAAGTACCAAATACAAGACAAAAACCGAGTGTCGCCCATGAAACAAGACATCCTGATAGGCTTGCTTAACAGCATGGGAAACCAGCTTATCCCTGATTAACCGACCGTTGACATAAAAAAACTGCATATCCTGCTGACTGCGGGAAAAGGTCGGCAATCCGACCCAGCCGCTTAATTGCAAGCCTGATGCGGCAAAGTCAATTTTTACCGAACTCTCAATAAAAGCCGGCCCGCAAATACCGGCAATCCTTTGTTCTTGTGCGCTATCCGTTACTGCCGGTTTTAAATTAAGCACTTCTTTTTGATTATGCGATAACGTAAAGCCAATATCAAAGCGGCTCAGTGCCATTCTTTTTATTAACGTTTCAATATGGGCAAATTCGGTTTTTTCGGTTTTTAAAAACTTGCGTCTGGCCGGTGTATTGTAAAATAAATCACGCACATCAACCGTAGTACCTTGAGGATGTGGGTCGGGCTGAGGATCAAAGTTCTGTTCAGAGCCGTCTGCCATTACACTCCAAGCGCACTGTGCATCAGCGGTACGAGAAATTAAGGTAAGTCTGGCGACAGAACTGATACTGGGTAAGGCTTCACCACGAAAACCCATACTGGCTACCTGTTCCAGATCCTGTAAGCTGGCAATCTTACTGGTCGCATGTCGCGATAAGGCAAGCGACAAGTCCTCTTTAACTATACCTGAACCATCGTCCCTGATTTTTATCAGCCGGGCACCGCCCTGCTCTATATCAATGGTGATCTGCGTCGCTCCGGCATCAAAACAATTTTCAACCAGCTCTTTAACCACAGAAGAAGGTCTTTCGACCACTTCACCGGCAGCAATTTGATTAACCAGTTGAATGGGGAGTGAATGAATACGCATAAGTCGTTACAATAAATTCTCGGATAAATAATTTCTATGCTAACAGATACCACCCCTTAAAGGGATGTTATCTGTATGTACTTACAGCAATATCAACCGGAAATTTAATTTCTGAAAGTCGATAGAAAAAAGTTTTGAAAAAACTGTATTGTGACTCAAACAATTCTGCCTATTACTATTTATTCTCTATCATCCGGTATGTAAGGGATTAAACCTTTTTGAAAAGCAATCTCTTGTACCTCTCTCGGCATTTCCCGAATATCTACTATCATCCCATTAACCGTTAACAGCCAGGCCATTGGATTGCTTTGCAATTTGCTGGGCAATGACCAGTCTGGGTCCATCAAAGACATTCCCAATAGGGTACGAATAGCTTTTGATTTTGCATTCCCGGTACTTTCCCCTACACCAAAGCCTTTATATAGCTCTTTGGCACTTATATAAGGTGTTTGACTTTTATCAAATAAAAAATTGACCATACCAATTGCATGGGTTGCACCACAGCCCCATGTACTCACTTTGCCTGTTTCTACAGGAGAAGGATGCTTTCTGCATAAAGCTGCCACTGTATAGCGTATAAGTTGTACATACTCATCATTGATGATTTTCCATGCAAAATTTATCGATTATTTCGACAATAGCCTGATATTTTTCCTGCATTGCTTTTGGAACATTTTCCGATTTTTTTATCTGTGACATTCTTGTTTCCCAAATTGATTTATTTGAATAGTATTATTGATTTTATGCCGCCATCTGCTGGTATAAATGCTTCTGAAATTCTATAAACAACGAACGGATATTGGCAACGCTACCCAAAATCTCTTTGGCATCCTCTAACGAATGCTATTTATTGGTTAACAAGATATGTAATTTTTCCTGATCCAGCTCTTCTACGCCGGTTTCTATATATTTGCTCAAGATAAAATCAATAAATTCTTGTTGTTGGATATTTAGAAAAACAAAAATATTCGCTTGAGCTGCGACGACTTTGGCTTCTTTGGTAAGAGGCTTAACATCAATGTTAAAAGATTTTTGGCAGTAAAAATCTGACCAATTATTGGACTATTTAACTAATATCTATTTGAAAGCAAATACTTACAGTTGCGGCAGAGAGGTTTATAACAGGCTTATCCACAGGATAATGTGGATAAGTTTTGTTGGTGCCGTTGTCAAAATCACATATCCAAAGCCGCAACTCTGTCATCAACAGGAGCAGATTGTCTAAAATAGCTAAGCACACCTTTGAAAATAGCATTGGCTACTTTCGATTGATATTGGTTACTGAGTAAATTTTGCTCTTCTGATTCATTGGAGATGAAAGCAGTTTCTACCAGAATGGAGGGAATATCGGGTGATTTTAATACCAAAAAGCCCGCTTTTTGCACAGAATCTTTATGCAATTGGGCAATATTATCGAAGTGTTTTAATACGTGTTTGGCAACATTGGCGCTAGCTTCCTGAGTTGCGGTTTGCGATAAGTCCAATAAAACTGATGCCAAGATATCTTCCTTGTCGCTAAGACTAACGCCCACTAAATCAGCAGCATTTGCGGTATCTGCCAGCCAACGCGCCGCTTCACTTGAGGCTCCGGTAGTGGATAAGGTATAGACGGAAGCCCCCTTAACACCAGCATCCTGAAAAGCATCGGCATGTATTGAGATAAATAAATCCGCTTTAGCGGCTCGGGCAATTTTCATCCGGTCTCTAAGACCAACATAATAGTCACCTTTGCGAATCATCACGGCTTTCATACCAGACTGCTTATTAATCAATGCTTCCAGTTTTTTAGCCATTGCAAAGGTGACTTTTTTCTCTTCAGTTCCACTCGGCCCATGAGCACCTGAATCATTACCACCATGCCCCGGATCAATCGCAATGACTATGTCATTGGCGCTTGCCGCTGTGATCAATTTACCGGCAATTGATTTAGTCGCCACTGTTTTTGGTTGAAAAGATTGGCTATCAACCGACTTGGTTACTTCATCTTCGGTTATTGTGGCAACAATAGGATCTTTATTAAGTAAATCAATAACTAAAATATTTTCATTGCTGTTATTGGCGCTTAATGAGAATTTTTTTGTGCTAATCGGCATTTTCAAATCAACAACAATTCTTAAATCAGTGCCATCTTTTATTCCTGAGCGGACTCGGGTAAATAATGGATGCGCTATAGAAGGTTGATTTAATGAATGCTTTAACCGGGCATTTTTAATGTCAATGACCAATCGCGACGGATTATTCATAACAAAAAACCGATGCTCTGTTGATGCTGTCACATCAAACACCATGCTATTTTGTTTTGAACTAGTGGTATATCGTAATGAATTTACGTTGATTTGTTGTGCGTAAATCGACACAGACAATAACTGTAATCCAACGAAGAACAAGATTTTCCAGTAATTTATCATATCAACATCCCCGAACGACAATAATTTGCTTTAAATTACACCAATATGTCGTTGTTTTTATAAATCCTTTGCAATTTTTTAAAGTTTTAAGAAACATACTCTAAATTTACCGACCGGGCAAGCCCTTGTGGTTTTAAAGTAATAATTATATCCGGTTGTGGCAAAAAACCTTTGCCGTTATCTGGCCATTCAATAAAACAGACACTATCCTGATCAAAATAATCTCTTATACCTATCCATTCAAGTTCTTCAGGATCAACGACCCGGTATAAATCAAAATGAAATATTTTACGGCCATCGACCACGTACTCTTCGACTAACGTGTAAGTTGGGCTTTTAACTGTACCATTATAGCCAGCCGCCCGAAGAAAACCTCTGGCTAATGTTGTTTTTCCTGCACCCAAGTCGCCCTGTAAAAAAATCAGACATTTTGACGGCACCGACTTAAACAATTCGGCACCCAATTGCTCGGTTGCTTCCGTGCTATCCAAATAGCGCTGCATTACACAATCCTTCTGAGATAAGGCATTAAATCACTGGCTAACAAACCTCTTTCACCGTCCTTTTCTGCGGCTAAATCAGCGGCCAGTCCATGATGATAAACGCCTTGTTGTGCTGCATTTTTCAAGGACAGGCCTTGCGCAAGCAAACCGGCGATCACACCGGCAAGTACATCGCCCATACCTCCTGAAGCCATACCCGGATTTCCTGTCGTAGAAACTGCACAATCATTTTCAGAGGCAATTAGTGTACCGGCACCTTTAAGAATCGCAATACCGTCATATTTGGCCTGAATAGCTGAAACAGAGGCAAACCGGTCTTGTTGAATTTCCGCCGTAGAACAACTTAATAAACGGGCAGCTTCACCAGGATGAGGGGTTAAAATCCAGTCAGAATTTTTTACTGGCAAACGAGCCAATAAATTTAAACCGTCAGCATCAATGATCAATAATTTTTGCGCTTTTATCGTTGCCGTAAACAGCTCTTTTGCCCAATCACTTTGCCCCAAACCTGGGCCTATTACAATAACACTGGCCTTTTCCAATAAACCGACAAGCTGCTTTGCATTCTCTACGCCATGACACATTAATTCAGGCCGACCTAAATTCATTAACCCGGCATGCTCTATCCGTGTTGCTATACTAACCAATCCGGCACCCACTCTTAAAGCCGCTTCACCAGCCAGTCTCGCAGCACCGGAATAACCCAAATCACCACCGACTACCAGCACATGCCCATAATGACCTTTATGTGAACAACGATCGCGACGCGGTAACGGCATTTTAACAACACGAACCGCAGACGCGGCAACCTCTTGAAGGACAGATATCGGCACGGCCAATGAAGCATAAGAAATTTCACCGCAATAGTCAGCCGCTTGCCCGGTAAATAAACCTTGTTTTAACGCAATAAAAGTAACGGTACAATTCGCTTTTACAGCACACCCCAGGACATTACCGGTATCAGCGTTCAAACCAGACGGACTGTCCACTGCAACAACATGGGCAGGCGCTTGATTGATGACCTGAACAGCCACGGCATAAAGCCCCGTTACCGGCCGATCCAGTCCGGTTCCCAACAAGGCATCAACAATCACGTCTTCATCAATCAGCTCATCACCCTGAAAGGGAATAATGACTCCCTTTGCTTCGCTATAATTCTGGTAAGCTGTCAAGGCATCGCCTTTACTGTTTTCAGGGTTTGCAAGAGCATAAACACTCACTTTCAAGCCCGCTTCCAACGCCAGTTTGGCAACAATATAACCATCGCCAGCGTTATTCCCTGTA
The DNA here is from genome assembly GCF_025583945.1 of Methylobacter psychrophilus. Lineage (GTDB taxonomy): Bacteria > Pseudomonadota > Gammaproteobacteria > Methylococcales > Methylomonadaceae > Methylobacter_C > Methylobacter_C psychrophilus. Next base: position 30,519 of record NZ_JAOEGU010000027.1, on the reverse strand, counting down.
CCACAAAAAACGGCTACAGATCTTGTGTTGGGCCATTTATTCCTGAAGCATTGAAAAACCTCATAACCCGCCCTACTCATTAATTCAAAACCGGAAATACCTCGATCTTGTATGGCAATTCGGTCAAGCTCTCTAACCTGAGCGGTACGATAGAGCGTGATGGGTAGTTTTTGCATAATAATTTTTCGGGTTTAATGCAAGTGGGAAAATAAGAATGACTGAATCAGTAAGTATAAAATTTTGTAATATAGATTTCCGGATAAATAATTTCGATGCCAACAGATAACATCGCTTCAAGGGATATTATCTGTATAAACTTACAACGATATGAATGGAAATTTAATTTCTGAAAGACTATAAGCGAACAATTACACTTTAAGATGCGTATAGCTAACTTCGGGTTTGCCTTCAGACTCAACAAGTTCGCCAATAACAAAAACCGTTTCGCCCAAAGCTTCCAAAACCTCAATAGTCATTTTTTCATCTTCTGCAGCAACACACACTATCATGCCAATACCGCAATTGAAGGTTGTCAGCATATTTGGCTGAGATACGTTGCCCTGCTTCTGTAGCCACAAGAAAATATCAGGAAACATCCAGGAAGATAAATCAATGCTGGCATTAAGTCCTTCAGGCAGTACACGAGGTAAATTTTCGGTTAAACCACCACCAGTGATATGGGCAAAAGCATGTACCGGTACTTTGTCCAATAATGATAATAACGATTTGACGTAAATCCGGGTCGGTTCCAGTAAAGCTTCACCTAATGTTTTATCATTAAATACATCAGTGAGTGCCGAATTACTGTGAGCAATTATTTTTCTGATTAATGAGTAACCATTGGAATGTGGACCGGATGAGGCAATACCGATCAGCTTGTCACCGACACTTACTTTACTGCCGTCCAAAACTTTGCTTTTTTCCACAATACCAACGCAGAAACCAGCCAGATCATACTCTCCATCGGCATACATACCAGGCATTTCAGCAGTTTCACCGCCAACCAGCGCCGCGCCGGCCAACTCACAGCCTTTACCTATACCTTCTATTACTGATGCTGCCGTATCAACGTCCAATTTTCCCGTAGCAAAATAATCCAGAAAAAATAACGGTTCAGCACCTTGCACAATAATGTCATTGACGCACATGGCAACCAAATCAATACCTACCGTGTTATGGATGCCTAAATCTATAGCCAGCTTTAGCTTGGTACCTACGCCATCAGTTCCGGAAACCAGAATCGGGTTCTTATAACGATCCAATGGCAATTCAAACATTGAGCCGAATCCGCCCAATCCTGACATAACGCCTGCTGTGCGTGTTCTGGCAGCGATGGGCTTGATGCGCTCAACTAATTCATTGCCTGCCGCAATATCAACGCCAGCACTTTTATAATTCAAGCTTTCTTGGTTTTGTGCGCTCAATGTGATTGTCTCTTAAAAATTTAAACTGTGGATATTGTACAAGACATCGTCGTTTTTTGTGAATGATATGGAAGAAAGCTTGCCAGCGATTAACGATTAGTTGTAAGTTGTTACCGAAATTGTTAAATTTTATTAAAAAAATAATTAAAGTAGCTTTCCGTATTTGTCAGCTAATCTTTAAAAACACCACGTCTTGATTGAGGAGTCAATATGAAATTAACCAATCCATTTAAATCCACACTATTTATTGCTGTTATTTTATTTAATGGTGCAGCAAATGCTTACAGTCCTGAAGAATTGGACAAGGAATGTAAAAAACCACGCTTCACTGATTTTAATCTTACTGAATACAAAGCGCCTGATAATATTGAAGTCGCACCTGAGTCAGAGTTTATTATAAAAATATCACCTTGGACAAACCCCAGCACCATTAAGCTGATGGCAAAAAAACAACCCTTGGCTTTTACACTGGAAAGCAATACCAGCTTTCACAAAATAAAGGCAAAATTACCTGCCTCTCTGAATGGCAGTTATGTAAGGATTGATGTCAGTGCCAAGGCTGCTTTGGGTTGCGAAGACAAGGATGGCTGGCTGATCAAGATAGCCAAGTAACAACGCAGTACTACCTTGTAGTTGGCTTTAATTTTAAAATATTTCCGCTTAATCGCCGCATGGCATGGTGATGTAGTTATTCTGACCAGCAAATCGTGTGGGCCTCTGATTTAGTCAAGCCCACATTAGCTTTTAATGACAGATACCACTCTTCGGCTTTTCATCATCACAAATCTTACTCACCATTTCATATCCCCAAGATTTAATGCGCCTGTTCTTTTTCATCAGATTAACGCTCCCGTTGCCCGTACTGATATTTGAATTTACGCTTTAACAAACCGGCCGGGTCATCGGGGATTCTTTTCAGCCATTGTTCATTAGCTTGTTGTTCTTCATCCGAAGGCTGTGGGCTTACGGGTACTTGTTTGGGTGGTTCTTTGTCCTTGCCCTCGTCTTTTTTCTGCTCGGCTTGCTGAGCCTGCCCGGTATCCGGTTTTTTTTCTTCCGGTTTATTTTGTTGCTCTGGCTTTTCGTCAGATTTTTGTTCATCCGCTTGTTGCTGCTGAGATTTTTTGTCTTCAGTCTGTTCAGGCTTTTGCTCGGCTTGTTTCTGCTCTTCAGATTTTTCTGATTGATCATCCGCCTTTTTTTGCTCAGAATTCTCTTTCGACTGTTTGTCCTTATCGTCCTGCTTATCTTTTTTATCCTGCGGCGGCTGTTCTTGCTTTTGTTTTTCCAGGGCTTTTTCTACCAACTCTTTATTGTATTTGGCATCGGCGTCATCAGGGTTACGTTTTAAAGCTTTTTCATAGGCCTTTATGGCTTCTTCCAACTGACCTGATTGCGCAAGCGCATTACCTTGATTGTAGGCACTCAAAGCAGTCTGGTTGACTTTCAGACTGTCCAACGCCTTATCGTACTCACCGGCTTTGTAATGTGCTGCCGCTTTCCAGTCAGGATTTTCAAACAGTTTTGCCGCTTCCTCAAATTGGTTATTTTTATAAGCCTGTTGCGCCTGTTGATCTTTATTCTGCCATAGATCCTGCCATTCAAAGGCATAACTGTTTTTAGGCAACGGTAATAGCAGTAACAAGCCAATACATAACAGGCCTTTTCTAAAGCTCAAAGCAGCCAGCGGTAAAACCAGTAACAACAGCCAAGGTCCTTTATCTTCCCACTGATCCAGCAATAAATTTTTGTTCTCTTTGCCTTCCTGCTGTATTGGCTCGTCTATATTTGTCAAAAAGGCTTTGATATCGGCATCATTTGCAGTTATGGTTTGATAAATGCCCTTGCCTGCCTGAGCCAACTTTGCCAAATCACCAGCATTTAATTTGGGAATCACAATAGTACCTTGTTCATTTTTCAAAAAACCGCCCTCAGGCAACGCTATTGGTGCGCCCTCAGTGGTTCCTACGCCCAATATTGACAACCTGTAGTTATCAAGTGCTGTTACTGCATCCGCAACTTCATCACTATTAATACCGTCGGTTACCAACAATATCTGACCTTTTTGCAGGCCGGCCTGTTTGAATAACTCAACCGCTTTTTCCAGTACAATCCGGGTATTACTACCTTCACTGGGCATAATATCGGTAGTGAGTGCCGATAACTGGCTATCTATAGTTTGCGTATCATTGGTTAACGGTGTAACAGTAAAAGCATCACCGGCATAAACCAGCAAGGCCGTCTGGCCATCTTTGCGCTGCTTTAGAATATCGGCAATTTTGTAACGTGCCCGAATCAATCGACTGGGTTTAATATCTTCTGCATCCATGGAGCGCGATAAATCCAGCGCAATCACCAGCGCCGATTCATTTCGAAATACCGGTGACGGCAAGCGTTGCCAGGTTGGTCCAGCCAATGCGGTAATGACTAATAAGGCGGCAATAGCACCTGTTGTTAATGATCGATGGCTTTGGTTGACGGCTTTTTCCTGTAATAAATACGGCAATAATTCCGCATCGCACACCGCTGACCAGTTGCCTTGATTGAGTTTGTTTCTCAACATTAAAACAAGTATTACCACAAAAGGGATAATAGCCAACAACCAGTAAGGCCTGATAAAGTGAAATTCAGCCAGACTCATGACAACCTCACGCGGGATAAACAGATAAAAGCGGCCAGCGCCAGTGCCATTGATAATGGCCAATAATACAGTTCACTACGCGGCCTAAAGTATTGCTTATCTTTTTCAACGGGTTCAAGCTTGTCTAGTAACATATAGATATTATTTAGTTCATCAGTATTTCTGGCTCGAAAATAACGACCACCAGTACTCTCGGCAATCTTGACCAAGGTATTTTCATCCAGATCACGCGAGGGATTAACTTTGCGGTTACCAAAAAAACTGCGGACCATCATTTCATCGGCACCGATACCAATGGTATATATTTTTAATTGGCTTGCAGCAGCCAGTTCAGCAGCTTTTAAAGGCGAGACTTCGCCGGCGGTGTTGGCACCATCAGTCATCAAGATCAAGACCCGGCTATTGGCAGGCTGGTTTTTAAGACGCTTAACCGCCAAACCAATCGCATCACCTATAGCAGTATTGTCGCCAGCAAGACCAATAACGGATTCATTTAACAAAGTCAGTACGGTTTTTCTGTCAAATGTTAATGGCGTTTGCAGATAAGCTTGGGTACCAAACAGAATTAACCCTAATCTGTCTCCAATCCGCCTGTTAATAAAATCAACAGCGACCTCTTTGGTTGCCGTCAGTCGATCCACAGGTTCCTTGTTAATAATAAAATCCTGTTCTTGCATACTGGCAGATAAATCCACTGCCAACATTAAATCCCGACCACTGACTGCTTGTTCAATCGGCTCTCCCAACCATTGTGGACGAGCACACGCTATCACCAATAAAAACCAGGCGATTGCCGCCAATAATAATGGCCATTGTCGGGTTTGGGAAACAGCCCGTGTTTGACCTTCAGAAAAATCATCCATAAACGGGACTTTTAATGCCGCCTGTTCCATAGGAGTATTAGCCGGAAACAGCCAGCGAATTAATAAAGGCAAAGGTAAGGCCGTTAAGAGCCAGGGCCATTCAAAATGAATCATGATTTTTGTTTGCTTTTGGCTGGTAAGGTTTGAGCATTAAGCCAGTCTTCGCACAGACTGATTAATTGAGAAATTTCCGGTTCGGTAGGCGGGGTATTTCGATAAGGTGCAGTGGTTAACAACTGACCACAGCCGTCGCTAAAAGGCGCCCCTGTTACCGATTTATCAAGAAATACCAACCATTGACGCCCGGTTAAACTCGCCACCTCGGTTCTCGATGTAACGCTGATGGCAACACGGCGAAGCAGCATGGACAGTTCACGCAGTTTCTTGTCGTTATCCAGAACAGAATATTGCTTGATGGAAGCCAGTTGTTTTTTAGCCGTTTTAATCGCTGTTTTACGTGTCAGGCGTTTGTAAAGCCAATATAAAAACACGATAAATAGAGGCATCAAAACTGCCAGCAGCCACCAGCCAATTGCCGGAGGCCACCAGCCTATTGCTTCAGGAAGATGTATATCTTTAAGGGGGAGCTGATTGGTTGGCATTTGTTTATTTCAGTTTATTAAGTATTTATGCGTTTTATGCACAATTTAAAACCATGTAATATGGTGTAAATTACATCTTACTCAATTATGTCCGGGAATATTAACGAAATAAGCTGATTACCGTTTTTACGATAAACTTTAAAATCACTGTCCAACGTTAAAATTTGGCTTTGCGGATAAACTTCGGCCAGCCTGACCAGGCATCCATCCGCTAATGACATGGGAACATCGCTATATTTTTTCAATAATATGTTAAGTGGCTGTATTTCATTTTGTAAACTAAATGGCAATGATAAAACGCCTTTTTCCAACCATTGCAACAGTAAGTTAGATTGTTGATAGCGCCTGAGTAAAAAACAGGCTTCAGAAATTATTGCTTCACACGTTAGCAAAGGCGGCTGTATATTGGCAAATTGTTGGATAGCCCAACCATGGTAACTGTCGTTCTTATTAAGAATCGCAACCAACACACCGGTATCAACAATTACTTGTTGTTTCATTCACCGTAGCCTTTCATATATTCCGGATTTGACGATAAATCCTTGGGAGCATCGACAATAACACCCACTTCCGCCTGAATCATATCCAAACAAGATACATTGTTTTTATTTTCGGCCGTAACTGCCTGATTTTCATCTTCGCTTAAAACAATAATTTTTACTTTTTGTCCTTCATGCCAATGCCGATAGGCCTGCGGCAAATGAATAATACCTTCATTAATTTGAGCTTCAAATGCTATGGTTTGCATAAAGTTTCCTTTGTAGTTGCCAAGCTTTATTCGATTTTTTCATCATAGGAGGCTGTAAGGTCATTATCAATCCTGAATTAAGAACGAATCTCTTACTTAAAATTATCTTAAAGATTGTATCGGGTCTTCGGTAGTACTGCATTGAATGACGGCAATACTTCTTCTTTTAGCCAGTAATTCCAAGCGTTGCAAGCGTTGGGCAAAGCGCTGTTGATAACTTGACAGCCGCTCCTGATCACTGGTGTCAATAACCACATCGCGCGTATCATCAGTAAAACGATAGCGACCTTTAACGGGCAAACTGCTTTCCAGTGGATCATAGACAAAAATCAACACCACTTCACAATGTCGGGACAGCTTTGCTATATGCGTTTCGGCCTGTTCATTAATACCACGAAAATCACTGATAATATAAACCAGACTGCCGGGGCGTGCATGTTGCGTTAATCTGGCCAAGACCTGTTCCAGGGTAATGATAGGAATAACTTCCGTTGACAACTGGCTGACCCGCCCTTTGGAATCCCCTCTGGAAACAATCGCATTTAAAAAACGTAACACCGCATGCCGGCCATTTTGCGGCTTTAACTCACGGCATTCCTGTTCATAAAATAGCTGTCCGCCTATCCGGTCACCATGATGCTCGGCTGTCCACGCCAACAAGCCGGCCAATTTTGCCGCCAATACCGATTTAAAAACGCCGCGTGTAGCAAAGTGCATGGTGCGACGGTTATCTACAGAAATAAATACCGGCCTTTCACGTTCTTCCCTAAACACCTTGGTATGCGTTTTTCCGGTACGCGCAGTCACTCGCCAGTCAATACTACGAATATCATCGCCTGGTTGATATAAACGGGCCTCGTCAAACTCCATGCCGCGACCTTTAAAGCGGGACATATAACCACCGCTTTGCCCGGAACGTTTCTGGCTATGCTGCAACGTTAAACCGCCGGCAGGTCTTGCCAAATCAATCAGCGTCTTCAAAGTGACAGAAACCCGTTCGTCAGCAGCAATCTCCTGTTTATTAAAAAGCATCAAGGTACAGCAATCCTGGAAATCAGTTCTTTAATAAAATGATCCGTAGTAATACCTTCGGCTTCGGCTTCATAAGACAAAATCAGGCGATGCCGCAACACGTCAAAGGCAATATCCTGAATATCTTCAGGCCCGACAAAATCCCGTTGTGATAACCAGGCCTTGGCTCTGGAACAGCGATCCAAAGCAATACTGGCTCTGGGACTGGCACCATATTGTAGCCATGATGCCAGGTCTTTTCCGTAAGCCCCGGGATTACGGGTTGCCAGTATGATTTGCAGTAAATAATCTTCAAGGCTTTCCGCCATGTAAATATCCAGCACTTCATTACGTGCCTCAAACAAGGTACTTTGGCTTATCGGCTCAAATTTCTCAGTACTTTTCGATGAATCTGAACGGGCTTCTGATCTGGCCAGATGCAAAATGCTTTTTTCATGTTCAGCCTTCGGGTAATCAACTTTTACATGCAATAAAAAACGATCCAGTTGCGCTTCAGGTAAGGGATAAGTACCTTCCTGTTCGATAGGATTTTGCGTTGCCATCACCATAAATAATTGTGGTAAGGGATAAGTTGCCTGACCAACGGTTATTTGCCGCTCGGCCATGGCTTCCAATAACGCCGCCTGTACTTTTGCCGGTGAGCGGTTAATTTCATCAGCCAGTATCAGATTATGAAACAACGGGCCTTTTTGAAATTCAAAAGTACCTTGCTGGGGTCGATAAATTTCAGTTCCGGTTAAATCAGCAGGTAATAAATCGGGAGTAAATTGAACCCGATGAAAATCGCCGCGAATACCTTTACTCAAAACATTGATTGCTCTGGTTTTAGCCAGTCCCGGCGCGCCTTCAACCAGAATATGACCATCGGCTAATAAGCCAATGAGCATCCTTTCAACAAGCACATCCTGACCAATAATTTCTTGATTAATATAATTTTTTAACTTGATTAACGAGGCTTGAGTAGTGTCTTTAGTCATTTTTGTTTTGCTGTTATGTTCTGACATGATAATAGTTATTTGTTAATCCATAGTACAAAAGCGTTATACCTTAAATATTTTACCCCGCTTACCGAAAAGCCAGCTTAAAAAGACTCCCGGCTGCTTACGCAATCTCATAAACCATTTATTATTAAGTATTCACTTCCTACCTTTAAAAAAGATGAGGGACCGAATAATTACCATCTTTTACTAAAATGCTCCCTATTCTAACCGGATATAAGTCGTAACTTGTCATTAATTAAGAAGTCAATTCTCAAAAAACCGTAAAATATTATCACCACGAAGATACAAAGCTTCTTCTTGTCTTCGTGGTTAATCAACTTTAATTTAAAGCCTGGATCATAATAACTGTAATCTTTAATCATTCCAAAATCCGACACTATAAAACCCAATCTGTCCCTCGACTAACTTATATTGTAGGCAATAAAACATGCTGAGCTAAGCATCCAGTACCTAAAACCGCAACCACATTGGTCATTAGTAAGCATTCGGCAAGTATTTTGCCAGTGTCCGATAAAATGCATCTCACCACCAGTCGTACGGCAATGGTTCCATCAGGAACTACTGATTTTTTCTATTGCTTCTGAATTGGTTTTACATCGCGCGTTATCTAGTATTTATCCAATTTACTGCCATGTTTTAGTAATTCAAGCATAACCAATCATGTATGCATAAGGCATGGTTATTACAATGCCTAGCAATGACTTCATGGGCCGAAAGTAATAAAGGCTCATGCAGTTTCGTCAAGGTTACACCGGAATTTTTATAAAAACGCCACGCCGACTGGGTAATGGCAAAACCGCTAATTTTATTGGACAATGCCCGTAAGCCCTTACTCAAAGTATCGGTGGCGTTGGAATGCCCGATTACCAACTATTGATAACGCTTTACCAGATACGGATCGATGTCTATTAGCTTTTTATACAGATGATATCTGTTACTACTTTTTGCAGCTTTAAGTTGTGTATAAACCTATGCCCTTGAAGGAATGTTGTCTGCATGATCTTACAGCGACGTGTATTGGAAATTTAATTTCTGAAAATCTAAATATTAATTTCTGGTGAGAAAAATCTGCCTACGTTGCCGATTAATGCAGTCTGGTAGGGTGAACATGCTTTTTGTGCCTACCCGAAATTAAAGCAATCGCACCAAAATGGCGTGTAAAAAAGCGTTACCCACCCTATATTTTATACGCTGCTTAAGGGTCGTTAGTCGACGCCCTATGCAGCCTATGGTAATATTGACCGATTTTAGTTTGGCTTGGTAACAATGCAATTAATCGAAAGAGGTCGTCAGCTCCGGATTGGTAATCCGAGCTACTACGATAAACAAGTTGCCTGCGAGGTAACTTCCTCAACACGAAAATCAGCACCATTACTTGCCATTCCTGGTTAACCTCCCTACATAGACATTAAATATAACGATGACTTTTTTCTCTCCCCAAACAAATCGTTCTGCCGGTAATGACGACATATCCTCTATCAAGCAAAGTCGCTGGATTCTGGTTTTTATCTTTATTATCAGTATCTATATGTTGTTCGGTCGCTTGGGAGGATGGCCATTATTATCACCTGATGAAGGGCGTAATGCAGAAGTAGCCAGGGAAATGAGTCAATCCGGTTCCTGGCTGGTCCCTACCTATGACGGATTGGCTTATCTGGATAAGCCAGCCTTTTATTTCAAAACTATTGCCTTATCTTTTTCACTGTTTGGAGAATCGGAAGCCGTTGCCAGACTTTCTTCCGCTTTCTTTGGTTTTTCACTGGTCGTAGCAGTATTTCTGTTTTGCCGGAAAATGTATGACCTGCGCACCGCCATGCTGGCCATGCTAATCATAACCACGACACCGCTTTACATTGCGTTTTCAAGATTTGTTATTTTCGACATGTCGCTGGCATTTTTTGTTAGCTGCACCATTTTTGCCTGTTTTCTGGCCGAGGAGTACGAAGAAAAACAGCGTGTTCGTTGGTATCTGATAGGTGCCTTATGTGCGGGGATTGCCACGCTGATTAAAGGCCCGGTAGGATTTATTATCCCGACGCTGGTCATTGCCATCTTTAATGGCTTTGAAGGAAGATTGAGTGCCATGAAGCGTGCTTTTACGCTCCGCAATTGGGCAGTTTTTTTGGCCATTGTGCTGCCATGGTTCATCGGTCTGTCGATTCTGCGCCCTGACTTTCCTTATTACGGGATTATGAGAGAATCCATTGCCCGCTTTACTACGACTGAATTTCATCGGACGGCTCCTTTTTATTACTATGCACCCATTATTTTAGGTACTTTTTTTGCCTGGAGCTTCCTGCTACCCGAGTCTATCGTTGTTGCCTGGAAAAAAAGGAAAAGCTGGTCTCGCGCTGATCGCCTGTTTATTGTCTGGGCCGTTGTTGTCGTCGTATTTTTCTCTATTTCACAATCAAAATTACCCGGCTATATTCTCACGGCAGTAGTGGCTCTTGGCGTCCTGACCGCACGTGTTTTTGGCAAGGCAATGAACGACACAACAGGACAGGCAGCACGCGTTGTTTGGCATGGAACCATGCCGTTACTACTATTTAGCGCCCTGGCAGCTTTATTATTGGGCGCTATTGCTTTTGATCCCGAGCTACTTAAAAGCAGACTCACGTCCAAACAGGAACTCTTTGATCCTTTTATACCTGCGATTCTACCCTTGGCACTATCCTTTGCTTTCGTTGCCCTACTTTCGATATGTGCACTCTGGAGTCGAAACACGCGCGTTATATTTGCGGCATTTATCAGTTTTCCCCTGCTGTTGTTGACCATTAATTTTAATACGTTATCTATTTATGCGGAGACGCGCTCGGCACGTAGTCTGGCAGAAAAAATCTCGGCAACTCTGCCGCCGACCACCGAACTGGTTTGTATAGAATGCCTGCCCAATGGCCTACCATTTTATCTCAAACGCCTGGTGACGGTCCTAAGCCGTGACGGTAATGAACTGACCAGCAACTATGTCATATTCACGCTAAATTCTGACAAACCTTGGCCAGAAGGCATCGTACCGATAGCGCAAGCCCATGCCTGGCTTGCCACGCGCACTCACCCGGTCTATTTGCTTGCTGATAAAAACCAGTTGGCAGCGCTTAAAGCAATTGCGCTGAAGCGCGGCGTTGAAGTCATCAATCTTAATTCCAAATACTCGGCAGTTCTACTGCCCACGCCAACAGGGAACTAATATGTGCGGTATCTGTGGTTTAGTTATGCTGGAAGGGATCGTTGACGACGACGTCATCCCACAACAAGTTAACAAAATGATTGATGCATTGATGCATCGAGGCCCTGATGATACAGGGATTGACGGTGATCATTCGGCACTTTTCGGGATGACCCGACTGGCCATTCGTGGCTTAAGTGACGGCAAACAACCGATTATTGACCGTGACAGCGGGGTTATGATGGCCTGCAATGGCGAGATTGATAATCACCTTGAACTACGGGAATGGCTACTTGAGCGGGGCCGAACTGTTGAGCAAAGTACCGACGTTGCTGTCATTCCCGCGATGTACCTGGAACTGGGCGATGCCTTTGTAGAACGGCTCAAGGGAGCCTTTGCCATCGCTATCTGGGATCCGCGTACCAAAAAGCTGTTGCTTGCCCGCGATCGGGCTGGCGAACGCCCGCTGTTCTTCTCGATTAATGACGGAGTTATTGCTTTTGCCTCGCTGATAGCCGCACTGGTATCGCCAGGTAAACATGACTTTACTGTCAGTAATAATGCCGTCCACAGTTACTTACAAGCAGGTTTTTTTGTCGCTCCTGAAACGCCTTTTAAAAATATTCAAAAAGTGTTGCCGGGAGAAGTTCTTACCCTGGATACCAGCGGCATTCAACGCCGGCATTACTGGAGCTGGAACGCTGTTAACACAAGCAAAAAAACCGGTTCTTTGGACGCGTTCGACGATATTTTTCGGGAATCAGTGCGCAGGCAAAGCGAAGTTGATGTCGATTTTGGCCTGTTTTTAAGCGGTGGCCTCGATTCTTCTTTAATTACCGCCGTTACCCGAGCCATTCGTCCGGAAAAAACCTTGAAAGCCTATAGTCTTCGTTTTACTGAAGCATCCTATGACGAAGGACATTATGCCGAGCAAGTAGCGAATACGTTGGGTGTCGAGTTCGTACCCGTTTGGGTGCGCCCGGAAGATTTTCCGCCGACTATCGCCAAACTCGTTCGGCAAGTTGGCGAACCACTAGCCGATCCTGCTTGGGTTCCCAGTGCGCTTTTGGCCAGTCGTGCCGCGCAGGATGTCCGCGTAGCGCTGGTTGGCGAAGGTGCGGATGAACTTTTCGGCGGCTATCCAACCTACTTTGGCGCAAATCTTGCCGGCTATTATGCGCGGCTGCCCGGTTCAGTCAGGACACTGGTTAGACGTGTCGTAGAAGGCTGGCCCGCCAGTGACAAGAAAGTCACCATCCCCTTCCTGCTTAAACGCTTTATTCAGGGTGATGAGCTCAACTTTCTGGGTCGCCATATACTCTGGACGTCCTGTATTTCTCCAGCGATTTTAAATCGTCTTGGCGTAACACCACCGTTAATTACCAGACATGATTATTTATCAACAGAAATGCTGGACCGACTTCAACAGCACGACCTGGAAACTTCACTGGCGGAAGGGCTATTGACCAAGGCAGACCGTGCCAGCATGAAATCGGCATTGGAACTGCGAGCACCGTTTCTTGATAAGGAAGTCATGGAATTTGCCGCGACCCTACCGGAAAAAGAACGTATTAACCGGCTACAAACCAAAGTTTTTTTAAAACAATATGCGCTACGCTATCTGCCTGCGGATATCGTGCATCGTAAAAAACGCGGGCTTTCTGTGCCTTTAAGCAGTTGGTTGCGCGAACCGCTTTATGAATGGGCAAAATCAAAATTATCGTCGCCGCTGCTGGATCAGGTCGGTGTTAATCGTTACGTTGCAGTGGAGTTATTGCAAGAACATATGCAACGTAAAGCTGATCATGCCCGGGCGATCTGGACGCTGTGTGTTCTTAGCGAATGGCTGGAGTGGGTATCTGAAGTTGAGTCCGAGTCGACAAATATATAGAGTCCGAAGTTGATTAAGCGACATTACTTTCTGTAGGGCGTGCCATGCGCGCCTTTAAAGCTAAGGCACGCATGGCACGCCCTACGTAATTAATTTATGGCTCTATAGATACCCTCATTGATTAAGCGATATTATTTTCTGTAAGGTTTGTCACAATACCACCGTAGGAGCGGGCCATGCCCGCGATATTTGAGTTGTAATGCATGGTTTTAGCTTCTTCTTCATCGCGGGCATGGCCCGCTCCTACAAGACTTAACTTAAATTAATACATATTTTGTAGTCGAACAGTCTCCTAACTTAGGCTCGCATTTTTGCGTTGCCGCTGAGCCAGAATCCACTTCAATGACAGGGTCAATAAAAAGAAAGCGCAGGCAGCGATACCTAAATATTGTGCCAGATGCGATATATCAGCTTGTATGGCGCCAGCACCGATGAGTGTTGCCGTCACCCCCAAAGGAAGAAAGCCCAACGTGCTACCTATCCAAAAATCACAGTGACTAACGGAGCTCAGTCCTAACAAGATATCGTTATAAAGACCACTAATTGGCAATTGCCGCATAAATAATACCGAGCGCCATCCCCGGGCGTGAGTAGATTGCGACAATGCAATGATTTTTGGAAATTTTTGCTGAACAAACTCACGCCCACTCCAGCGGGTAAAAATAAAAGTGCCATAAGCCCCCAGCAATGTTCCAAAGTGGCTCCAAACAAATCCCCAGGCAAAGCCGAAGACCACTCCGGCCAGTGTACATAAAAGCAATCTGGGCATACCAACAGCGGTAAGCAACGCAGCTGCAAGGGTAAATATTGCCGGTCCGGCATAACCGGTTGTAGCCAACCATAATTTAATTTGCTGGCTCTGGTTTAACACCTCTTTTAGCGGCATGGAGTAGATTAAATAACTACAACCAATCACCACAACAAGCAGTAAACCCATCGCGATTTTTTTGGACAACGTACTGGTTGATGCAGTCACAACTCACCTGAAAAAATAATTAAAAAACATCTTGATAGCAGAGCCCATTAAATGGCGCTAGAGAAAAAACCGTTTCGGTAAACTACCACATCTATTCCATAGTGGTTCGATATAACTTCCTGAATCAGTATATTGGCTGGCAACTGAAGACCTGGCATACAGCCCAAGCGACTAACAAAGTCACATCCCATTGAAAAAACAGGCTTATTCTAACACACAAGCTTACAGCCGTTGCCATTACCGTGGAAGTAAATATTTGCTTAAAAGAAATAATTACCTACTCTTGGCATTGTTACGATAAACAAAAATGCAGCTTCTGCGGCTATAAAAACCGTATTCATTAACGCTTTAAAAAAACACCCTGCTCCGAAAAACCTCTAAATCAGCTCGTGTTTAATGCCACTGTTGCCATTAAACCGCATTGTCACAGAATCTTAAACAAACTTTCATTTTTTTGTCACAAAAGAGTTTTACTCTTTGACCTGATAGCCAAAAACAAATACCAATGAAAATCTACGATTTTCATTACTGCAATAGCTCGATAGTGACTTTTGCAGAACTATTCTTTATCAGAGGATAAAAAAATGAAACTGCTCTATTCAATCCATAAATACGACGTTTTCATGTTCACCTGGTTAATTAATACCAGAGCGCACACTGCCTTAACGCAAACCAGCCGATACCTGTCAAAAACCGGCGATGGCTCGTTATATTTATTAATCGCAGGATTTTTGTTTTGTTATGAAGGTATAGAAAGTCCGCTTCTACACGCGGTTTTACTGGCATTTTTAATAGAAAGACCGGTTTACTTTATATTAAAAAACGGCTTGAAACGTAACCGTCCTGAAGCAGCGTTACAAAATTTTCACAGCATTATTACTCCATCAGATCAATTCAGTTTTCCATCCGGCCATACATCAGCCGCTTTCATGATGGCAACCTTACTTGGGTATTATTTCCCGGCTTTATTAATCCCGCTTTATTGCTGGGCAACAGCGGTCGGCTGTTCTCGAGTAGTACTGGGCGTACATTTTCCGACCGATATTTTGGTTGGGCTTCTTTTGGGTATCAGCGTAGCACTTTTTAGTTTGGGACAAATATGAAAATTTTTTATGGCGTACAAGGAACAGGAAACGGCCACATCACACGCGCAAGAGTTATGGCAAAAGAACTCTATGCCGCCGGGATTGACGTTACCTTTCAATTTACCGGCCGCCCGGCCGATAAATATTTTGATATGGATATTTTTAATGGTTACCAAGTGCGTAGCGGTTTAACCTTTAATACCGATAAGGGACAGGTTAATTATCTAAAAACAGCTTTCGAAGCCAAACCCGTCACCTTTATAAAAGATGTAAAAGCATTGGATTTAAGCGGTTATGATCTGGTTATCAGCGACTTTGAACCGGTTACCGCATGGGCTGCAAAAAACCAAAAAAAGCCGGTTTTAGGCATTGGTCATCAATACGCATTTAACCATAAGATTCCCAGAGCCGGATCTGATCCTATCGCCAATCAAGTCATGAAATATTTTGCGCCTGCCGATACTGGCGTCGGCTTACACTGGCATCATTTTGGTCAGCCCATTTTGCCGCCCATTATTGACACGCCAGAAACTCCCAAAAATATTATCAATAATAAAATTGTTGTCTATCTTCCTTTTGAAGACCAACAGAAAGTTATCAAACTGTTGGCACCCTTTGAAAATTTTGAGTTTCATCTCTACTCACCTGAACTGGCCCATTCAAAATTTGACCATATTATTTGCAACCCACTCTCACGCGAGGGATTTCAGAAAGATGTGTATGATTGTTCAGGTATTATTAGCAACGCCGGATTTGAACTGGCCAGTGAAGCACTGCAGTTAGGCAAAAAAATTCTGGCCAAACCGTTACATGCACAAATGGAACAAATATCCAATGCGGCAGCTTTAAAGCAACTGGGTTATGGTCAAACCATGCATGATATGGATATTTCAGTTATTGAACAATGGCTGCACGACAGCCACGCCATCCGCATCACTTACCCCAATATCGCTAAAGTATTGGTTAACTGGATACAGAACGATATGCCCGAAATGGAGCCTGATTTTATTGAGGATATTTGGAGTACTGTTGAAGTCCAGCACATTAATAACTAGCCGGTTTTAGTATTATTGTCGCGATAGATTTTTTTGATCAGATTACCGCTTAACCCTATGTCCCTCACTTTTAACAGGTGTTTGCCAAAAAGGACTTCCGTCCCTTTGATAACGTATGGCATCCTTGTCAAGCTCCTGACGAGCTGCCCCTGTTAAAAGCGTTGACACTCGACGCAGGAAAAGGAATTACGATAAACCACTGCGTAACATTAGTTTAAATAAATAGCCCCATTTTCTCAAAAATCCTTGCACTCACATTCGGCCATAATAAATTTTTAAGTCGCCATGAACTGTTCACTTTTCTTCGCTACGATATTGTATTTACTCTATATCCGTTTATCGTATGGCCTTTCAGAAATTAAGTTTCCATTACATTAAATTTTGAGCCCGTACGGATAACATCCCTTGAAGGAATGGTATCCGTTAGCATCGAAATTATTTATCTGAAAGTCTATAGCTTGGTTACTCTTTGAATTAAACAACTTATCTGTAGAAACAGCAATCAGCCAATTTAAAGACATCTGCTTTCTAAATTTAGGCGCAGAATCGAAAGCCGATTGTACACCGCACCTAACTCTGATATTTTTCTTATTGCTTTTTTTCTTTAATGTGTTTATTGCATGCATGGGCAAAAATTTAAGCAGGATATTCAACATCCTTTATAATTATGCATGATTAACTTAAGTGGCGGTTTGGCCAAAATGATTTTTGCTGATATTCATCGATAAATAAATAATTGAATGAATGAATGAATGATACCCTTTTTCCAAAGTCCGAAATTGAATAGGTTATAGCCTTAACGAGAATTGCTGTTGGCTTGTAAGCCTTACTATATATAGGTTAAAATTGCCGGTTTAATCAGATAACGCGCCAACAATGGTGTTTGAAAGCAGTCATAATTGCTCTGGTTGATATTCAGACTTATCGGATTTTCATAAAAATGCACTCATACTCAGCAAACATTATTGCGCAGAAAAACTTTTTGAGGGATATAGAATGATTACAATCACGTCAGCTAAATCGTTAATAAAAACAGAGAATGCTGCATGAGTAACGCATCAACAGCCATCAACCCTCATGCAGCCGCCCTCACATCACCTATGGCACTGACAAAAAGTCTTTGGCACAATCGCCAGCTTATTGCGCAAATGACCAAACGCGAAGTCGTCGGCCGTTATAAAGGTTCTGCCATGGGCCTGGCCTGGTCGTTCTTTAACCCTGTATTTATGCTGGTCGTTTATACCTTCGTATTCTCTGAGATTTTCAAATCCCGCTGGAGCGGCGTGGGTGGTGAAGACAGCAAGACGCAATTTGCCGTCGTGCTGTTTGTCGGCATGATTGTATTGAGTCTGTTTAGTGAGGTCCTTAATCGCGCACCGTCACTCATCCTTGCCAACGTCAATTACGTCAAGAAAGTGGTATTTCCCCTGGAAATCCTCCCTATCATTGCCATGGGAGCCGCATTATTCCATAGCTTTATCAGTCTGTGCGTACTGCTGGCAGCCTTTGCGCTTTTTAACGGTTATTTGCAATGGACAGCCGTTTTTACACCCCTGGTATTACTGCCACTGATTATTCTCACCACCGGACTTGCCTGGATACTGGCATCCATAGGTGTCTTTTTGCGTGACGTTGGACAAACTATCGGTATCATCACCACCGTTTTAATGTTTCTGTCTCCTGTTTTTTACCCGGTAACTGCTGTGCCGGAAAGATTTCGTCCATTCATCATGGCTAACCCGCTGACCTTTATTATTGAACAGGCACGAGAAGTGCTCATCTGGGGTCATTTACCTGATTGGGCAGGATTGGGGGTTTATACCCTTGCAGCTACTATTATTGCCTGGGCGGGCTATGCTTTATTCCAAAAAACCAGAAAAGGTTTCGCTGATGTCCTTTAAAAACGGTTGTGCCGCAATTAACCTGATATGGCAATTACAAAATCAAAACCAGTCGATGAAAACGGATTAACTAAATGAGTAAAACCGACATCGCCATCAAAGTTCAAAACCTCAGTAAATGCTACCAAATCTACGACAATCCGCGGGATCGGCTTAAGCAATTTATCGCCCCACGTTTGCAACGTTTAACCTGGCAGACACCTAAACAATATTTTCACGAGTTCTGGGCACTTAAAGACGTTTCCTTTGAAGTTAAAAAAGGCGAGACTGTCGGCATTATCGGACGTAATGGCAGCGGAAAATCTACCCTCCTGCAAATGATCTGCGGCACTCTTAATCCGACCACTGGCAGCGTTGAAACCTATGGTCGCATAGCAGCCTTACTGGAACTTGGCTCCGGCTTTAATCCCGAATTTACCGGGCGTGAAAACGTGTATATGAATGCTTCGGTATTGGGCTTAAGTAACAAAGAAATCGACGCGCGTTTTGACAACATCGTTGTTTTTGCTGATATTGGCGACTTTATTGAGCAGCCGGTTAAAACTTATTCCAGCGGAATGATGGTGCGCTTGGCATTTGCAGTCATTGCGCATGTGGATGCGGATATTCTGATAGTTGATGAAGCATTAGCCGTAGGTGATGCATTTTTCACCCAAAAGTGTATGCGTTTTTTGCGTGAATTCATGAAAACCGGAACCGTATTATTTGTTAGTCATGATACCGTTGCCGTCGTTAATTTATGCAATAAAGCCGTTTTACTAAATCACGGGCAAGTTGCTGAAACAGGCACGCCAAAAGAGGTGATTGAGCACTATCTCGCCACCCTTTACGAAGCAAACCAGGAGGTCGACGGAATTTCAACAAACGCCCCCCCGGTATCCGTTAATAAAGCCGCAGACCTGAGTGAATACCGTGACATGCGCGAAACTCTAATCAATGCCTCTACCTTGCGCAATGACATCGAAGTCTTTCAATTTAAATCCGATCAGGAAGGCTTTGGTACCGGTGACGCAAAAATAGTATCGGTGCGACTTCTTGATCAAGACGGTGCACCCTTATCATGGATCGTTGGCGGAGAAAATATCATTGTCGAAATTCGGTGTATGGCATACAAAAATCTTCAGAGCCCCATCATCGGTTTTCAATTCAAAGATCGTCTTGGGCAAGTGATTTTCGCTGACAACACCTTTCTTGTTTATAACAATAATCCGTTAGTCGTAGAAACAGGATCTGAAATTATGGCTCGCTTTGAGTTTCGACTGCCGGTGTTACCTAGTGGCGACTATAGCATAGGAGTTGCCCTTGCTGACGGATCACAAGAGAGTCATGTTCAGCATCATTGGATGCATGATGCTATGATTGTCCGAGTACATGCGAGCTCAGTTTGTTTTGGCCTAATAGGAATCCCAATGAAAAAAATTACTTTGGTAGCTCAATGATGCCGCTTTTTTCCGGTCCATGCCCAGTTTGTGGAGAAAAAGAGTTATTAGCAGACCCGGTCCTCTGGCCCGATCTCATTAATGCATGGCAATTGTCTGAAGATGAAACTGCCTATATTAATCGACAACAAGGGCTTCACTGTAAATCCTGTCATAACAATTTGCGTGCAATGGGTTTATCAACAGCTATTCTTCGAGAGATTGGGTTCTATGGAACGTTAAAACAATTCTGCGAGTCATTTAGCGACATAAGAATTCTTGAGATAAATACTGCAGGTAACCTAACTTCATTCTTCAAAAGTCTACCATCGCATAAGTTAATCGAGTATCCACAGTTCGATATGCTTAATCTAGATATTGAATCTGAGAGTTTTGACTTGGTTATCCATTCCGATACCTTGGAACATGTGCCTAATCCAGAGAGAGCCCTCTCTGAATGCCGCAGGGTGTTGCGTAAAAATGGAAAATGTATTTTTACGGTTCCAATCATTGTCGATCGTATGACCCGCTCACGTGTCGGTCTAGCTCCAAGTTATCACGGTCAATCAGGTGTACCTGCCGATGATCAAGTAGTTTGCTCGGAGTTTGGTGCAGATATCTGGCAAACTGTTTTGAAGGCTGGTTTTTGTTCCTGCGAAATTTTTTCATTCGAATATCCGGCTGCGCTGGTATTAATTGCAAGAAAATAGGTTTTTTATGAAATTTACTGGCGAACGCTTTATCCCGACTGAACAAGGCCGAATACGCCTTGAACATTATCATCGTTATGCAGTGGTATTGGATATAGTGAAAGAAAAAGATATCCTGGATGTGGCATGCGGCGAAGGTTATGGGTCATTTTTTATGGCCGATGCTGCGCGTTCAGTTGTTGGAGTGGATATTTCAGATGAAGCCGTTCAACATGCCTCAGCCACTTATACAAAAGCCAATCTACTGTTTCGTCAGGGTAGCGTGACAGCTCTCGATTTTGATGACGCTTCATTTGATGTTGTGGTTTCCTTCGAAACCATTGAGCACTTGGCCGAGCAAGCCCTTATGCTTTCAGAGATAAGACGAGTGCTACGTACAGATGGATTACTGGTGATTTCTTCTCCCAATCGGCCTGTCTATTCTGAAGAGAGCGGCGAACATAATGAATTTCATGTTAAAGAGCTTGATTTCAAAGAGTTTGATGATTTACTAAAAGTGCAATTCCCGACTATTGAATATTTTGGTCAGCGTATATTAATGGGTTCTGTTCTTCAGCCTCTTGAAGGAGGTCAGCCTAACTTTCGCGCGTGGCATGATGATGGTAATCACTTAAAGCCGAATACTGGACATTTGGCAGAACCGGTTTACTTTGTGGCAGTCTGTGGAACACACAATGCTAAATTACCTGCTATTGATTCATCAGTCATTTACCCGGACAAGCTGGATTTGGTTAAACACTATGTGGGTTTTTCGAAGTGGGCGCAATCGCTTGGAATCACTTTGGCTGAACGCGATGAGCAAATAGTTGCCCTTAATCAAACCATAGATACCCTTAATCAAACCATAGACACTCTCAACCAATCCCTAACCGATCGCAGTGAAGAAATAGCGCACATAATATCCAGCACTTCCTGGCGAATCACTTTGCCCATTCGTGAAGCGAAGCGTTGGCTTTTAACCCCAAAACTCCAGGTACAACGGTATTTAATGAAGGGTTTACCTTTGCTAAAACAATGGTACCAAGCGCTGCCCTTGAGCTATCAAACCAAAGAGGCGCATAGAAACGTACTGGCAAAGTATTTCCCTAATCTGTTATTAGTCAGCAGTAGTCTTTTGCCATCCTTTCCTGCTCTGGTTCTACCCGTTATGCAGCAAATTGGCAATCCAACTGATTTTGCAAAAATGCTGGTAATACCTGCCTCGCAAAACCCGATAGTCTCCGTTATTATTCCTGTTTATGGCCAAATTGATTACACGCTACGTTGCCTGGCATCCATTGCGGAGAATCAACCTCAGGTAGCATTCGAAGTAATTATCGTGGACGATTGTTCGCCTGATAATTCAATAGAGCTGCTGGCCAATGTTCAAGGTATTCGGCTAATTTGTAACGAACAAAATCAAGGTTTCATTCGCTCATGTAACGCTGCCGTCAATGTCGCTAAAGGCGACTACCTGTATTTTCTCAATAACGATACACAAGTTATGCCGGGATGGCTGGATGAACTGTTACAGACTTTTCAGGAATTTCCGGGTACCGGACTGGCAGGCTCCAAACTCGTTTATCCCGATGGAAGATTACAAGAAGCGGGCGGCATCATTTGGCAAGATGGCAGTGCGTGGAATTTTGGACGTTTTCAAGACCCATTGCTTCCCGTTTATAACTATGCCAGAGAAGTCGATTACTGCTCAGGCGCCTCAATTCTGGTGCCTAAAGTGTTATTCGATGAACTCGGCGGCTTTGACGAACACTATCTCCCCGCCTACTGTGAAGACTGTGACCTAGCGCTTAAAATTCGTGACAAGGGCTATCGTGTCATCTATCAGCCGTTATCAACCGTTATACATTATGAAGGTATCACGTCAGGTACTGACACAACACAAGGTACAAAAGCTTATCAAATTGAAAATACGAAAAAGCTTTTTGAACGCTGGAGAAATCGCCTACAAACTCACCAACCTAATGGCACGAATGTAGATAATGAAAAAGATCGCCGTGCAACGCGCCGTGTTTTGGTAATTGATCATTGCACACCTACGCCCAACCAGGATGCAGGTTCAGTAATCAGCTTTAATTTGTTGCTCTTGCTAAGAGAGATGGGCTTTCAGGTGACTTTTATACCTGAAGACAACTTTCTGTATATGCCGGAATATACCACGGCCCTTCAACGCGTCGGCATAGAGGTGCTTTATGCACCTTACTACACCAACGTTGAGCAGCATTTAAAGGATTGCGGCGACCGTTATGATCTGGCACTCCTGTTTCGTCCAACCGTTGTTGAACGTCATCTAAAAACCATTCACACACTTTGCCCCAAAGCCAAAGTACTTTTCCACACAGTGGATCTGCACTTTCTGCGCATGTCTCGTGAAGCCGAACTTCATGCCGATGAAGCCAAACAACAAGCAGCCATAGAAATGAAAGAGCGTGAACTGGCGGCCATCCGTGCATCCGATGCTTCGATTGTCGTTAGCACTGCCGAGCTTGAACTTCTTAGCCCTGAATTACCGGCTGCCAAGCTTCATGTATTCCCGCTGATTATGGATGTCCCGGGAACGAATAAACCATTTAACGAACGCAAAGACATCATTTTTGTTGGCAGCTTTCAACATGCGCCCAATATCGATGCGGTGCAGTTTTTCGTATCTGAAATTATGCCGCAACTGCGCCAACGCTTACCAGGAGTACGTTTCTATGCAGTCGGCAGTAATCCACCGGTCAATATACAAGCATTGGGGTCTGAAGATATCATCATCACCGGCTTTATCGAAGACCTGAATATATTATTCGACAAGATGCGTATCTCGGTTGCACCACTACGCTTCGGTGCCGGCATAAAAGGTAAGATCGGGTCAGCAATGGCGGTAGGCTTACCTGTTGTGGCAACACCGCTGGCCACAGAAGGTATGTCCCTAACCGATGGTGAAAACATTCTCGTTGCAGAGGATGCCGCAAAATTTGCCGATATGATTGTAAAACTCTATCAAGATGAAATGCTCTGGAATCAAATCAGCCATAACAGCCTGGAGTTTGCAGAAAATGCTTGGGGCGCTGAAGCGGCCTGGAAAATATTGGCAGAAATACTGAGTGAATTAAATTTTGATTCTGTACGGGGCTCTGCCCCCCTTTCATTGTATCGATCAAATTAGCAACTATGCGATCAATAGCAATGGACGTGAAAATATATACAACTACCAATACTCAATCATTTTATAGGTGAACAATTATTTGTTCATTCTAAAGGCAAAAATTAAAATAACCTTATATGGCACTTTCAACCACTTTAAACCGATCACTTGGCTGGCTTTTTTCATTGCTGATTCCACTGGCATTCGGACTATATTCAGTAAAGCTGGGTCAGGATATGAGCTGGGATCTACTAAACTATCATTTATACAATTCCTACGCTTACTTGAACGATCGTCTCAGTCTCGATCTTGCACCAGCCGGGCTACAAACCTATTTCAACCCATTTTTGGACGTCGTCTATTTTATAGCCATATCCCATCTTAGTCCCCAAACGGTTGGTTTTCTGCTTGGTTTTATTCAAGGTTTAAATTTCATCCTGGTCTACAAAATATCAGGTAATGTTCTGGGCAAACATAAGTTAAGCAACATTTACTCGCTGCTTCTCGCATTGGCTGGTGTGCTGTCAGTTGGCTTTCTATCAGAAGTCGGGACAATGATGAATGACAGCCTGATCACTCTGTTTGTACTTTTGTCGCTATGGCTTGCTATTTCTTTTGCCGGCTCACTTAGTGATAACAAACATCCGACTATCGCCCTGATATTATGCTCTGGCTTATTGATCGGAACAGGCTGTGGCTTAAAGCTGGTCATTTCAATCTACGCACTATCTATTTGCCTGTCTTTTTTTGTACTCCCGGTAAGCTGGATCACACGTTTAAAAATCGCATTTATTTTTGGCGTATCCGTCCTGGTTGGCCTTCTGGCAACGGGTGGCTATTGGATGTTTACTGTCTGGAGCACCTTTGGAAATCCTTTATTCCCCCAGTTTAATCATATTTTTCATGGGGAACTTGCAAAGCTTGTGCCAATTCACGATGGTCGTTTTTTACTCAAAACTATTTTTGAAAAGATTTTCTACCCCGCTATTATTACAGTCAATCCATATAGAGCTTCCGAATTAAAATATGAGCAGATCAGCTGGCTTTTTGCCTATGTTGCAACCTTAAGCTTATTAGCCAGCAGAGTTGTAAAACTGTTTAATACCGGCCATGAGCAACGTCCCTGGAGTTCAGAAGTTAGTTTTCTGGTAGCATTTTTTAGCATCAGTTACTTACTATGGCTAAACATGTTCGGAATATACCGATACCTTATCCCCATTGAAATCCTGATTCCTTTGCTGTTATTTATTACCATTGGTAATTTTTTTAACAGTCCGTTTTCCAGAGCGGGGGCACTTTTTTTTATCGTTATGATTACCACGTTTAACTCACGAGGCTTCCCGGATTGGGGACATTCTCCATGGTCAGAAACCATATACCATGTTGAAGCGAACCCGATTTCTACAGGCCCCGAACCCGCAGCTGTTTACCTTGTAGGGCAACCTTTGGCCTGGATTATTCCTGCACTGGATATAAAGGCTCCCTTTATTCAAATAGGATCCAATATCCCTGTTTCGGAAGCTTACTGGCAACGGGCCAAAATATTAACAAAAGATCGGGATGGCAAAAGCTTCCTTGTTTTTGAGTCAGACACTCCTGCCATGATGGATCTTGCGAAAGCAGGCTTGGCGAATCTTGATCTCTACCTAAACAGCACTAGCTGTAATCATCTGGCGGTATACCTTGGTTCAGTAAAATCTGAATACACCTATTGTGAAGTAAATAAAGCAGAGAACAATAAATGAAACAATTAACTAATTCATCCATAACAGATTTTCGTATCGCCGTAATAATCCCCTGCTACAACGAAGAACTGGCCATTGCAAAAGTTGTTGCCGACTTCAAAAAAGAGTTACCGGAAAGTATTATTTACGTTTTTGATAATAACTCCACCGACCGTACATCGGAAGTCGCGGATTCAGCAGGTGCCAGAGTCGTACATGTTTCTCAAAAGGGCAAGGGTAATGTAGTAAGAAGAATGTTTGCCGATATTGAAGCAGATATCTACCTAATGGTAGATGGCGATTCAACCTACGATGCAAGTTTTGCTCCTAAATTAGTTGATAAGCTCTTGAATGACCATTTGGATATGGTTATTGGTTGTCGTATTGATGCAGGAGAAGCTGAAAACTACAGGCGCGGGCATCGATTTGGTAACAGAATAATTACCGGCACGGTACGTCATATTTTTGGCGGTCAATTTTCTGACATGTTGTCCGGTTATCGGGCATTTTCAAGACGTTATGTAAAATCGTTTCCCGCACTGACAACGGGCTTTGAGACTGAAACAGAACTGACTATTCATGCACTTGAGTTACGCATGCCTTTCGGAGAAATCGAAACGCCTTATGGTGCTCGTCCCGATGGCTCAAGTAGCAAGTTATCGACATATCGCGATGGTCTGCGCATTCTCAAAACAATTATGCGCCTGTATATGATTGAACGGCCACTTGAGTTTTTTAGCATTATCGGATTAATTCTCGCCAGTATTTCTGTTTTTTTAGCTTTCCCCCTATTTATTGAATATATTGGAAGCGGACTTGTACCTCGCTTCCCGACCGCCATTCTTAGTGTTGGCCTGATGCTGTCCGCTCAATTGGCGCTTGTGTGTGGTTTTGTACTGGATACCGTCACCAGAGGCCGCCATGAATTACGGCGTATTGCTTATTTATCTATTCAAGGTCTGCCAATTGTTAAAAAATAAACGACTGTTGAAAAATAAACGACGGTTGAAAAATGAACGATTATTAAAAAATAAACGACTATTAAAAAATGAACGACTGTTAAAGAATAAACGACTATTAAAAGAGCTGATATTATTTGCTTTCGTTGGCGGAATTGCTTTTGCTGTTGATGTAGGCGTTCTGTATCTGGTAAAAGCAGATATTGGCATTTATTGGGGCCGTGCAGCTTCTTTCTTTTGCGCAGTGATTGTTACCTGGCTCCTCAATCGACAACTAACGTTCAAGGGACGCATGTCAGGTCTGTCCCTGTGTTCTGAATTCGCCCGCTATCTAACAGTTATGATGGGAGGCGGCGCCGTAAATTATCTGCTTTATGCCTCGCTGGTAACCACCATGGAAAATGTCGCCGCACAACCCGTATGGGGAGTTGCTGCAGGCAGTGGTGCCGGTATGATGTTCAACTTTATTTTCGCAAAATACTTTATTTTCAAACTATCGTAAGTTCGGGGAGTCGCTATTTTCTATTCTTCCCCTACGAGCTCTTGCTGCTTGTAGGAAACAAAAATACGCTGCCATTATATGCCTTCCGGCGACCCCAACCATCCAGCCTTACTCTCTGAGTACCCAACAAGGGGATATTCAGTATCTTGCACGTAATGAATCGACGTTGTTTATCGCGCTTCGACATTTTTCACTATAGACCTTCAGATAAATAACTTCTAACTATCGTGCAAAACAACATTAATTTTAAAAACTTTTTACTGTTAGATTTGGAAATTTAATTTCTGAAAGACTGTATGTACAAAACGCTTTGTGAAAACACCTCTGCCTTGCCCCACTTCTAGGAACTATACTCCGCGCGGTCACTATTACGGATTCTTAAATTTTCTTAACACCATATATTACAAAGGGTTAATGTGTTTCTGTTTTCCGTATCCGTAACCGCGCAGAGTATATTTTCGACCACTCACCTGCTCATTTCACTTCCAGAAAAACAACGAAGGCCTGAAACAATTTTTTACTTCAAGAAAACGAATTATAGAAATTACCTATAATAGTATGACATTTGGCGAGATGTCTCACGATCGACTTAACTTATTGATTTAAAAATATTTCCAACCCAATCAGGTTCTTTTTTTATGAAGTATTAACAATATGGCCAAAGATAACTATCCATTGCAAGGTTTCGAGCGGCCAGCACCGAAAATTTACACCCCATTTTACAGTATTCTAATCCCTAAAGACTTTTACAAGCTGACTACTGTGCTTATCATGGTCGCCGCGTTTATTTGTGCATGTATACGGGCTTGGCTACTGTCGATGACACATGATGAAGCCGTGACGCTGTCTTGGCATGTTTCCGGTTCTGTTTCTCAGATATTTCTCTTCAAAACCCACCAAGGACTTCTTCCTGATAATAACCACCTACTCCATACGTTACTTGTAAAGCTAAGTACCAGTATTTTTGGTGAAAATGAGCTTTGTATAAGGCTACCCAGCCTTTTTGGATACTCATTATATTTAAGCGCATGCTATCTGTTGTTGATGCTGGTTGCTAAAAAATCATTAATAATACTCGGGGCTTTATTACTGGCTTTTCATCCTTATTTAATGGATTTTTTCTCCATTGCAAGAGGATATTCACTGGGCTTGGGTTTTATGATGATGGGGTTATATTTCTTACTCAGCGGGTATGGCAAATCTGTTAATTTGACTCGCTCAAAAACTGCAATTTTATCTACTTTAATGTTTGCCTTAGCCGTAACGGCAAATTTATCCTTTTTGCTACCTTATTTCTCATGCCTGATTATTTGCTTTTTAATTGAGTCTAACTTGCGAATTAGATGCCGTACAGACAGCACTTCTCTATTAGGATTGTTGCGAGACCTAACAAAAGATTTTTCGCTATTTTTTATACCCTCTATTTCATTTTTGCTTCTTACCTGCACGATCCCTATAAGAAAAATAAATGCACAAAAGCTTTTTGCAATAGGGGGTACTGATGGATTTTCAGTTAACACTATAGGAAGTATCATTAAAAAGACAATCTATGGAAAAATGTATCTTTTTGATAGCCCAAAATATGGGTATTGGCTTATCGTGCTAGCTCTGTCTTTAACGATATATACAGGGTTGAGGCAAAGAAAAAATGCCGTGTCCTCCCACTACTACCCGCAGATTTTCTTGGGATTTATTATTATCAGTTCTGTAATCAGCATCATTCAGCATCATGTTTTAGGGATCGCTTATTTAACTGATAGAAGAGCCATTTTTTTTATCCCTTTATTATTACTTTTGTTGATTAGTCTGCCTGGCCAAATGGAAACTATAAAGCGTTCGTGGCTACTGATTTTGCCCGTCTATTTTTCAGGATTTGTGCTTGCTCTCCACTTTCTTTTATGCGTTAATTTTAAATATTATTTAGACTGGCAATATGAAGCATCGACCAAAGAAGCAATGGCTTTATTGAAAACACAATCAAGTAATCTGGCAAACACCAGCACGAAAATCACTCTGGGAATAGATTGGTTTTTTGAGCCCAGCATAAATTACTATATTAAATACTGGAAAATGGATTGGATAAAACCACCCGCTAACAGGAGCGGCTCAGATGGTTTTCATGACTATTATTACGAGCATGATAAAAATACGAATATTATTGAAAAATACCGGCTTCAAGTGTTAATTAAATACCCCCTATCTGCAACCTATCTTGCTGATAATAGAAAGTAATTACAATAAAACTTTAATATTCTGGTAACATCACCGTCAAATGGAATAAAGCCTTCTTGTTCATTTAACATATTGATTATTTATGCTTAAAACTATTGACAGCAGCATTAGAGCCAGAACATGGTATTTCACCGAGCACTAACAACTTCAACAGCATTAAAATTGATAGGAAAATAAGAAATGACGAAAACAGCACTCATTACCGGTATTGGTGGTCAGGATGGTGCCTACCTTGCGCAATTACTGGTAAGCAAGGGTTATCAGGTTTTCGGCACGTCCAGGGATGCAGGGGCGTCAAAATTTGATTCACTAGCCCGACTCGGTATTTCAGGGCAGGTCAACTTACTATCGATGGCACCGCATGATTTCAAGAGTACACTGACAGCAATATCGAAAGCACGTCCGGATGAGATCTATCACCTTGCCGGGCAAACATCGGTTGGCCTGTCTTTTGAGCAACCCTCAGAAACCATTGAAAGTATTACCATCGGGACTCTTAATATTCTTGAGTCGCTCAGATTTCTGGAGTTGCCGGCAAGATTTTATCATGCCGGCTCCAGTGAATGTTTTGGCGATACCGGTGGAATACCAGCAGATGAACAGACACCCTTTAATCCCGTAAGCCCTTACGCAGTAGCTAAATCAGCGGCGCACTGGCTGGTACGAAATTACCGTGAAGCCCACAATATGTTCGCCGCGAACGGCATCTTGTTTAATCACGAATCCGAGCTTCGCCCGGCACGTTTTGTAACACAAAAAGTTGTTCAGGCGGCCCATAGAATTTCATGTGGATCATCAGAAAAGCTAACGTTGGGTGACTTGAGCATCTCAAGAGACTGGGGTTGGGCACCTGAATACGTAGAGGCAATGTGGTGCATTCTTCAGGCTGACCACGCCGATGACTTCGTAATTGCTACAGGGGAAACTAATTCGCTTAAGGATTTTGTGAGTCAAGCTTTTGCATGCTTTGGACTTGATTGGACCGAACATGTCCTGCAAAGCGACCAATTCATGCGGCCGAATGAAATTGTCTGGAGCCAGGGGAACCCGGAAAAAGCCAAAAAGATACTTGGGTGGCAGGCCAGCAAGCGAATGAGGGACGTAGTCAAAATTCTCTGCGACAACCAATCAGCGAATAAATAAGGTTAATAAGGGATGTGGAAAATATCCTGCCCAATCATTGTCCAATTTTGGAGTGTCACTGCCTTAATTTATTTCTGTAGAAGCGCATGAGTACTATAAGGTAGGGCTTATTTATTGCGAGTTGCCTAAATTGAATCATATTCCGGCACCTACTTCTAATAAGCTATAATTATAAATCTTCAACAATGACTAGGTTCTGTTGACGTTTCACCAATCCGGTAGAATAAGCCATTTTGAATGAAATGAAGCGGATAAAATTAAGTGATGAAGAGTGGACTCGTATTTTGGCAAGCTTAAAAAAATTGCCTGGAGTTCA
>NZ_JAOEGU010000026.1 GCF_025583945.1 Methylobacter psychrophilus | reverse complement strand
CCCATGGCCGGCCTGATAGACAAAGAGGCTGAACTGGCACGATTGGAAAAAGAAATACAAAAGATTAAAAATGATCTACCGAGAATTGAAGGTAAGTTAAGCAACCCCACCTTTATTGATAAAGCGCCACCTGAAGTTATTGATAAAGAAAAAGCCAAGCTGGCGGATTTATTGTCAAACTTAAACAATCTTGAGCAACAGCAAATCAAGATTCAATCGCTATAAAAGATAAATCAAGCGACAACAGCTTGAATTGACAAGTCTTCGGGTACGATACAGGTAACCTGATAGTATTCGCGATACTCGCTGAAAAAATATTGATTTATTAGCGCTGATTTGAAAAAAATACCCCGTTAGCAAACTAACGGGGTATTTTTTTATCTGGATTCTGTGATCGGATTATATGTCCGGTCAACTTGACATAATGAACTGCGAAGGAAAAACATCGACCAAAAATAGTCTGGGGATTTTAACCTTTACCGCGAGTACGAGTACGAGTTGGTGATTTATCTTTTGTCGTTTCCATAGTTTCAAAACGTTTTTCAATAAACTGGATAATCAGTTCGGCAATATCTTTTCCACTAGCCGCTTCAATACCTTTTAAACCGGGTGATGAGTTGACTTCCATAATAACCGGGCCATGATTTGAGCGCAGCAGATCAACCCCACAAACATTCAACCCCATTATTTTTGCTGCACGCACTGCGGTTGACCGCTCTTCAGGTGTCAAGCGTATTAACGCCGCTGAGCCGCCGCGATGTAAATTTGAACGAAACTCACCATCCAAGGCTTGTCGCTTCATGGCTGCGACGACTTTGTCGCCGACTACAAAGCAGCGTATGTCACTGCCGCCAGCTTCTTTAATAAACTCCTGAACCATAATGTTGGCATTTAGCCCCATAAAAGCTTGAATAACACTTTCAGCGGCATTATGAGTTTCTGCCAATACCACGCCAATACCTTGGGTACCTTGCAACAGTTTAATCACTAATGGTGCGCCACCAACTTGCGAAATTAAATCTTCAATATCATCCGGATTGTTGGCAAAACCGGTTACTGGCAGGCCAATACCTTTTCTGGCGAGTAACTGAACTGAACGTAATTTATCTCTTGATCGTGATATGGCCACCGACTCATTTAGAGGGAAGACATTCATCATTTCAAATTGCCTGAGTACTGCGGTACCGTAAAATGTTACTGAAGCACCAATTCTTGGAATAACAGCATCAAATCCGGTTAAATCTTCTCCCCGATAATGGATGGATGGATTATGCGAGGTAATATTCATGTAGCAACGCAAAACATCCAAAACCCGTACCTCATGTCCGCGTGCTTGCGCCGCCTCAACCAATCGAGCGGTTGAATAGAGTTTAGCGTTACGGGATAAAATAGCAATTTTCATAGTTTCTCTAATTAGCACTTAAGACAGGCTATATTTTGGCATGAAATATAGCAACAAACCTAAAAATTTACCTGATCAGTAGTAAAGACAATGGGTTTATAAAGGAATACAGAGACATAGACTTCTTACAATTTGACGTAGATAGCGATTATACAATCGTTATAATAAGGAAAAGTACGTAAGTAAGTGAGTCAGTCCGCTATCAGATTTGATTGCAAAAACTTAACTCACACGCCAGATGTAAAAAGTATTAATTTTGAACAACTGGATTATCAGTAAAAAAGCGAGTCAGTACCAATCCGGAGTAATGCCCCGGATTGGTACTGACTCGCTTGGGTGATTTCCCGATAGCAGGATTGCCCTACCTGACTAGAAGACCAGCTTAGACGAAACGCTTACGAAATGCGCTAAAACTGATACCTACCAGACCGCTGATAAAAATCAACAGGGCTGGTGGTAATGGCACGGCGCTAATAGAGAAGTTAGAACTGACGTTGTTGATTGCTAACTGACCCTGGTTTAAAAAAGTTAAACCTTGATTTAAATCCAATAACTCGGAATTAACAAAAATTGAGACATTACCTGCTGCCAGTGCTTGAAAATGCAAACTTGCCAGGGTTAATGTTTGTCCCACGACTGTGTCATTAGTGATATCTTCATTTGCCCAACCAGCGGCATTCAGACCAAAATTTACTGAATTATCATCAAACAGCGGATTGATGGTGCTGCCGGTAAATGCAAGCAGACCGTCAGTTGAATAGAGGGCATTAAAACCAAAAGCCACCAGATAATCGGTTAAGTCATTGGCGAACAGATCATGTACGATAACATCGACATCGAAAGAGTCACCGACCTGAACTTCGCTGCTTGCGGTATCCAGAGAAAATGAAATAATGGCTGCATGACTTGGGGCGATACTTAAAATAGTCACGGTAACCAGTGTTAAAATTTGAATCAGATTTTTCATAGTTTTTATCCAAAATAGGGTTGAGGCCTGTCACCGGAAAGCGACCTGACTTTCCGGTGACAGGCGTTTATTTAACAGCCTTTAAACTGTTCTTATAATTGTTGTAATAGCCGTACCAGATTCGATAATCGGCAGCAGTTATGCAACCAATTTTGTCATAGTTGGCTTCCTGGTTAAATCCAAACTGGCCGGGACATTTACCAGCCTGCGCTCTTACCAAGCTGGCGTCGTTTGCATCGACATCGCCATCATTATCAAGATCGCCGGGTACAAACAGCTTGATCAACAGAGGATCGTGATCAGATGAGCGATAAGCATTTGCCGCATAAAAGCTGCTGATTTGCGCACCGCTTTTAAACTCGGTGTTGTAATCAAGCGCAATGGGTTCATCGGCATTTATGTGCCACTCAGTGATGCCTTTAACTTGTGATGTTAATGCTGCATTGGCCAATGCATGGTCAAGATAACCGGAAGCGCCGTCGAATACATAACTGTAGGCGTTATTGTTACCAATAAATTTCTCTACGAGATTTTGGTAACCACCATTACGCAACGCGGTGATCGGATCTTCCTTGGCATAAGCATTCAGGTCACCGACAATCAAGGCATTATCTGAGCCACTATGGGTAGGATCTGCCGATAGCCAAGCTGCCAACGCTTCAGCGGCATCTGTACGAGTCAGATTGCAATTACCTTGACCATCGCCGGTATCAGGATCGTTAAGATCAAGACAAGCTGAACCTTTGGATTTAAGGTGATTAACCGCTATGGTCAGCATTTTATTGGACGCTTTATCCAAAAAGGTCTGTGCCAGAGCAGGACGATTTTTGGTATCAACAAATAACTGATTAACAGATGAATCCAGAATCGCTACCGAGCCGACTACACTGACTTTAGCGGGCTTGTAAATGATGCCTACGCTGATTTGATCAGTACCAATATTACTTACACCCGGATTAATAAAGGCATAACTTCCTGCTCCAGCCAATTGGTTAAGACCGTTAACCAGATCAGCAATGGCGCTATTGCTACCGTAACCGTCATTTTCGATTTCCATCAAACCGATGATGTCAGCATTCAGGGCATGGATAGCTGGAATTATTTTATTGCGTTGCCGCGTGAATTCGCTAGCGGTAGTGGCACCACGTGCAGTTGGAAATCCACCACCAAGGCCATTGCCATTGAAGTAATTAAGCACATTAAAAGCAGAGATGCTTAAAGAACCCTGTGTTGATAAGCCGGGTGTTGTCGTGCGATTATTATCGGCTACAAAGGTCAGTGGCTGGGTAGGCTGCAGACGATAAACGCCATAATCATACGCCAGAATGCCGGTAGCGCTCATTACCGTATTACCGCTACGTAAAGTATTGGCTGCGCTTAAGCCAGTCGGTTCTGGATAAATTACCGGATCCGGATTTTGAGTGCTGGATCCGTCGTCAACCAATATCTGCTTAAGCAGGTTTTGCGCAGCAACATCAATAGCAGCCTGACCGGGAGTAGCAATTTGGGTTGGTGTCATTAAACGACCGCCAGATGACAACAATAATTCGCCATAACGCGCCAACGTGTAATTTTCGGTAACCGTTAATGCTTGTGGTAAATTGATCAGCATACCTTCCCGCCATTCCGGGTTATTGCTGAGGTTTTCAAACGGTATCATAACACTGACTGCCGTTGGCAAAGTATTGCCGGTCGAGCAGACATCAACTGAGCTGACACTATCCAGGCGAGTCATATTATAAGCTTCTGAAACATTACCAACGATATGAACTCTATCACCGACATTAACCGGGCTGTTGGAATTGACGAACAAGCCTTCAGATGTCGCAGCATTGCCATCGCCTTCATTATCAGTCTGCTGTACAAAAAAGCCGTTTAGCTTGGCACTGCCCTGAAAATCGCCGCTAACTAATGCCTCAACATGTGCAATATTGCCAATCAGTGGACTGGCACTACCACTACCTTGAATGGCACTAATTAAAATCGCACTCTGACCACATTGAGAAACTTTAGGTGGAGTAGTGCTTCCGCCATTAAAGCTTTGACCCGTGTTGACAGCAGCAAATGAACTGGCCGAAGCAGAATTCCAGACGAAGTCCTCATAGTTGGTGCCGTTGCCTTTTAATTGCAAGGATTGGCCGACTGGTGCAGAGGTTTCAGACACGCCGATGTTGACTCCGCTCATGCCAGCCGCAACGCCACCAACGGCAACAAAAGTACCTTCATAACTTAAAAACTGCACTACCGTAGTGCCATTAACCAGAGCGATAGCATCCGGTGAGCCGTTTTGTATGCCGTCAGTTGGATAATTAAAACTCAGTGTACCAAAGCCATTGCCGGATTGATCAGCAATCAAACCACTGAGGGCTTTTGTATTGTAAGCGGCACCACCGTTGCCATTATAAAGTACGAGCGACCATCCGCTAAGATTGGTGCCTGCCGGGCCGGAAATTTCGATAGCTTCGCCGCTGTCGGTACCGGCATTATCATAGTGAATTTCGTTGATAAAAACCGGGGTAACAGCTTGAGCATTACCGATGAAACCGATGGCCCCCACAGCTACCAGTAATGGATAGCGACTTAAACTTTTTGCGATCATTGTCGTAGTTTCTCTTTGCATTAAAATCGGTTAACAGGCTCTATGCCCATGGCTTGACTCGCAGAAAAAACATTACCAATGACCAGGCAATGTCAATCGAGTGGCATTTAAGGCGATATCCAAGAATGAATATACCCAAGTGGCGCAGGATTTTTGTTTATTTTCAAGGCGGAAAAATAGGTGCATAGCTGGCTACGTAACTATTTTGACAACGCATACAATGAATAAAAAGACCAGCGACCTAGGCATATTCTTCGCAGGAAATCGCCTAAGCATCCATCTCCTTTAAATTCTGCAAGCTTAATAAAAGACTACAGAGTAATTATTTACGAGCCGTTAAGAAATCATGACAAAAAGTATATTTGTATTACATTTCATTAAATCTTCTTGCAATGATAATAACGTTATCACAAAAATTTTTTATTATTACACTGCTATTAACCAATGCAAAGTACATGCATTATTTGGCTTTTTACCAAACTTAGCACCAATCACTTTTCTTACTGGAAGTAATCTTAATGAACAAAAATAAACTTTTAATCACCGTCGCTTTAATGTCGGCACTGTGTGGCCAAGCTGAAGCCGCCTCCCTTGCTGCCGATGGCA
Organism: Methylobacter psychrophilus; assembly: GCF_025583945.1. Lineage (GTDB taxonomy): Bacteria > Pseudomonadota > Gammaproteobacteria > Methylococcales > Methylomonadaceae > Methylobacter_C > Methylobacter_C psychrophilus. The sequence continues at coordinate 51,303 of NZ_JAOEGU010000026.1, read as the reverse complement.
CATGGAATGCATTTGACATAGATAATATGCTGTCAACTTCTGGAAATCTTGAGTGGATAGACCTTGATAATAACGCATTAAGCTTTGATTTTACCTTAAACGGATCAGCCTATTTAAAAGTCGTTGATGGCGGCTTTGCCGGCGACCGTTTTAATATTTTCGATAATGGAAATTTGCTGGGTCAAACCTCGGTTGCTGTTAATACTTATCCCGTCAGTGTAGGTCTTGATTTTGATGCAGCGACTGCTGATTCTAATTTTAGTTACGGTAGCTTTTTGTTGGGTGCCGGCACCCATAGCATTACCGGCTTACTAAGTCAGTCTGCTTTGGATGATTCAAGCAATGAACTTAACGCCACAGTTGGTGCGGTCAGCCTGACGGCTGTTCCATTGCCTGCCGCTGCCTGGTTGTATTTAACCGGTACCGCATTAATGGGCTTTGTCGCTCGTCGTCGTAAAACTACTATTTAGGACTGTAACCTATGAAATTCAACAAACTTGCAATAGCTATCGCACTCAGTTTAACTGCGATGAATTGTGCCAATGCGCTTCCCACCAGCACCACAACCATAAAAATCATTGCCTTCAATGACTTTCACGGACAAATGGAATCACCGGGAACGCTTCGTCAAACACCTACCAGCCCAGCAGCAACCAATGTCGCTGTAGGTGGCGTAGATTGGATGGCAGGATATATTGCCAAGCTAAAGAGCCAAAATCCTAATACGGTGGTGGTTTCAGCGGGAGACATCATCGGTGCAACGCCGCTCATTTCTGCGCTATTCCATGATGAAGGCACCATTGAAACCATGAATCGTCTAGGATTGGATTTTAATTCAGTCGGTAATCATGAGTTTGACGAAGGCAAAGCTGAACTAAAACGCATGCAAACCGGCGGTTGCCATCCTACTGATTTGAACTCTTGCCGTGGTGTTGATGTTGGAACGCCTGTACCTTTTGAAGGTGCCAAGTTTAAATTCCTGGCCGCCAACGTCGTAGAAACGGCTACCGGTAAAACGATTTTTCCATCTTATGCAATTAAAGTGGTTGGCGGCATTCGCGTAGGCTTTATCGGCATGACTTTAAAAGAAACACCAACCATTGTTACGCCAAGCGGCGTGGCTGGACTGGCGTTTAAGGATGAAGCAGCAACAGTCAATGCATTGATACCCCAACTGCGTGCACGTGGCGTTGAATCCATCGTAGTGCTGATACATCAAGGTGGAGTTGTACCGATTACACAAAGCTTTTCAACTATCAATCTGTGCGATGGCGGTCTGAACAACTCCCCTATCAAAACTATCGTTAATCAGTTGGATGATGAAGTTGATTTAGTCGTCTCAGGCCACACTCATCAAGCCTATAATTGCCAAATTGCCAACAGGGATGGCCGCATGATATCGGTCAGTAGTGCAAGCGCTCAAGGCAAAGTATTAACCGATATTAACCTGACGGTTAATAAAGCCACTGGTGAAGTCAGTGCAGTTTCGGCAAATAATATCGTCGTTGATCGCACTAATGCAACCGTAACACCAAATGCTGCGATTAAAACCATTGTCAATAATTACAAGACTATCTCTACTCCTGTAGCCAATCGTGTGATCGGCACAGTAAGTGCGACGATTACCAAAACAGTTAACAGTGCTGGTGAATCCGCGTTAGGCGATGTGATTGCCGATGCGCAGTTATTAGAAACCCAAGGTGTCGGCTTTGGCGAAACTGTAGTTTCTTTCATGAATCCTGGCGGTATTCGGGCAGATATTAGCTATGCAAACAGCACAGCAGGCGAAGGTGACGGTAACGTAACTTACAGTGAAGTGTTTACCGTGCAACCTTTTGGCAATACGCTGGTTTCTGTGACATTAACAGGTGATCAAATTCACACGTTGCTGGAACAACAGTTCACCGGTTGTACTGCTGGTTATCCGTCCAGCGCACCCGTTGGCGGCCAACCTTTTAACCGTATCCTGCAAGTCTCGACCGGCTTTAGCTATGAATGGAAAGAAAAAGGCACGGCTTGTGATAACGTCGATCCAACCAGTATTAAAATTAACGGTATCATGGTTGATCCTGCCGCAAGCTATCGCGTTTCGGTTAATAACTTTATGGCCGATGGCGGTGATCAGCTTTATGTACTCATACAAGGGACAAACCGTCTCGGTGGGGCACTTGATTTAGATGCACTTGAAAATTATTTTAGTTCTAATAGTCTGGTAGCACCTGGTTTAAAAAATCGCATTACCTTATTACCATAGATTTACTTAAGGTAAAATATTTATCATTAAAAGCTTGGTTGGTTCGAGGAGAGCCGACCAAGCTTTTTTTTGTTATAGCGACACAGTTTTTTACGTAAAGGCTTATGTCGCGTTCAAAATAACTACTCCACTGATGAATCAGTATTAAGCCATAACAAAAACAGCTCGTAACCAAGCGCCAAAATTACCGCACCAATAAAAAGACCGATAACACCCGAACTGAGTAGTCCACCAATTGCACCAATAAAAATAACTGCCATCGGTGTCTTAACGCCTCGACCCAGCAGGATTGGTTTAAGAATATTATCTATTAAACTAAGAGGAATGGCCCAGACCAGAAATGCCACAGCAGTAAATGTATCAGCATTGTAAAACAGATAAATGATTACCGGAATCAAGATTGGAGCCGTACCAATCTGGGCTATGGAAAAAATCAGGCAAAGCAGAGCCCAAAGACCTGCAGCTGGCAGACCCACAACCATAAAACTGATCCCTGCAAGTAAACTTTGAATGACTGCAACGCCTAAAATACCGTTAGCCACACTGCGTACCGTCGCTTCTGCCAAGTCGGCAAGATCAGCACCTTTTTCATCAGCAAGCCGATAAGTAATAGCACGAGCGACTCGATTACTGCCACTGGAATTAGCCAATAATACGCCGGCAATAATGATGGCAACTATAAAATGTAAAATGGCAAGACCCGCACCGGTTGCCGCTGATAATAGCCAGCTACCGATAACTTTAAATGCCGGTGTGAGTTGTTGCAAAGCATTATCGATGTTTTGTGAGGCCAGCAACCAAAACTTGGCTAGCGGTTTACCGATAATCATTATGTTGCCAAGATTTTCGGGCGGCGGTGGAATTGACAGCGAGCCATCTTTTATTTTCTCTGCCAACATTTTTATCCCGTCAATCAGCGTATCAGTCAGCAGTACGGTAGGGACTATCAATATTATCAGAAAAATAAAAGTAAATACCGTAGCGGCAAGTTTGTGCCTTTCACCGAGAGTTGTTCGCAGTCGACTGTAAAGTGGATGAGCCGCAATGGCAATAATAATCCCCCAGATTATCGGCGCGATAAAAGGCTCAACAATCTTGAAACACCAGACCGTAATGATGAGCAACAGACCTATTCGGATAGTAGCTTCAAGTGATTTATGGATAAAAACCCGGTCAGTTGGGGAAAGATTGGAATTATTCATAATGAGGTTCTTTAGTAAAATATAATTTCAGGAAGGTAAATGCGTTTGCAAACGTATTTTGAATATTTAAAAGCAGCGAACAATACAGTTTTTGTCAATATAAGCTATATCGATTATTCAAACAATAGTTAAAATAACGCTTCCAGTGCCAATGTCACAAACAAATAATCGGACTTTATAATTAACTCATTGCTAATGACCATCAGGTTATAGACTAATACTGCTACCGCAAAATAAAATCAGAGGCTTAAACATGCATCGTTTCTTGGCACAGCCAGAAAAAGAAAGAATTTTAGTCGGCGTTTGACTACCTTTTATTGGCTCTTACGTTTTTATTTTCCAATGGCCGGTGATGCCATCATTTTAATAATTCCCGCAAGACACTTATGGATAGATTCCCTTTCAAGCCTACATTCTGCTTGGCAGCTTCGTTGAAAGAATTGATTAATATAGGGTAATAAGATTTTACGTTAGATATTAGGCGTAAATTTAAGCGCACTGATCAAACGAGTTACTGTTGAAAATATTGCTATTCAAAAAGTTAATATTGCAGTAAAACCGAAAAGCTAAACTATTGAGTCAATTTGAAGTAATGAGCATTAAGGCGATATCTAAAAATGAATATACCCAAGTGGCACAGGATTTTTGTTTATTTTAAATGACTGCAAGGGTGCAGGAGGTAGAGCACCAACAGTAGGCTCCTTAAGAGACGCAGGAGCAGTTGCCGAGGCGGAAAAATAGGCGCGTAGCTGGCTACGTAACTATTTTGACAACGCAGACAATGAATAAAAAGACCAGCGACCTGGGTATATTCTTCGTAGGAAATCGCCTAAGTCACCGCCAAAACCTACCCGCCGCTTTAGCTAAATTAACATTACCGTGACCCCGAAACACAAAAACATTGTTTCAGGAAAAAATAGTCTGTATCAGCGCCTATACCACTCGAGCCATTCAAAACGCTATAATCAGCGGAATGTCTTTGTTCGGCCTTATGTGCCGATTAGTTCCTGGGTAGGCGAAAATATGGGAACACTGATGTAGTTAGGGTTGTTCTGCAGAATATCATCAAAATATCCTTGACATTAGAGAAATAGAACAATGAAGTATATTACTTACACACATAGTGTTTTTTTTGATTCGACAGGTAAAAGAATTATCTTATCTTGCATAAAAAACTTAAAGAATTATCGTAACCTGTTGATTATTAATCATGTAAATCTATTGTGCAAATATTAGACAATCTAAAAAACTTTAAGAAATATTATATAGTTAGAAAGTTAATCCAGTACTCATCCACAGACTTATCCACAGCTTCTGGGGATAAGTCTACAAACCACTATCTGTCAAATAGTTACGTAAAATACTTCATGTAATATTTATTTTGAGGCTATAACCAGCTGAATGTAAGTTTTGGTTAATGGAGATTTCATCATTGACAATTATAAATTTCATGAAGAACTGACTAACACTTAGTATAAAGTGCTGTGATAAACCAATACAAAGTACAACTCATTTATTTAAATTATAAATAATTTTACTTTTTTGCTGGTACAGAATCCTCTTCTCTGTACCAAAATTTATGTTCATTACATTATTAATATGACAATGTCATTTAGCAACTTAAAATACAGTTATCCCCCTATCTATCATGCAACTTAACGTATTTATTTTTGCAAAAGTTCATTAATGATTCAGCTATTTTCTCAAGCCGTATATCCCAAAAAAATCATCAATTTCGGTTTAATTGCTGCTCAAATACGGCTAACGGCACCGGCCTGCCAAATAAATAACCCTGAACAATAGAACACCCATGAAGTTCTAAAAAAGCACGTTGTTCTTCTGTTTCTACGCCCTCGGCAACCACTTCCATACCTAAATTGGCAGCCATGGCAATAATGGTCTGTACGATTAAGGCATCGGTAACTTTTACATTAATATTATGGACAAAAGATTGATCAATTTTCAGTTGGTTAAGCGGTAATTGGGTTAGATAAGCCAGTGATGAGTAACCGGTACCAAAATCATCCACGGAAAATTGCACGCCGATTTTTTTAAGCGCATTCATTTTGATGATAGCGTCATCGATGTTAACCAGCAGCAAGCTTTCGGTAATTTCAAGGTTAAGACGATCAAACTGAACGTTATATTTTTCTACCAATTCATCAATCTGCTCAACAAAACAGTCCTGATGAAACTGTTGCGGACTGACATTAACGGAAAGCTGTAAATGTTGGGTTGACGATTTTTTTGCCCATGCTTCCAACTGGGCGCAGGCAGTCTCCAGCACCCACTGACCAATCGGCAATATCAAGCCGGTTTCTTCGGCTAACGGGATAAAATTTAGCGGAGAAACCAGGCCTCGCTGTGGGTGCTCCCAACGAAGCAGCACTTCGGCCCCAATAATCCGGCCGTTATGATAAGCCTGCATCTGAAAATACAGCCTTAACTGATTTTGTTCCAATGCACAGCGTAAGTCTTTCTCTATGCTGGCATTGGCAGTCACCACCTCCTGCATGGTCTTGTCAAAGAAACGCACCGTATTACGCCCGGCTTTTTTGGCTTTATACATAGCCATGTCAGCGTGCCCAAGCAGCTCATCAACCGCCTCCAAATTTCGATACATGGCGATGCCAATACTGGCCGAACAATGGAATTTGTAGTCATTACCGTTGATACTATAGGGTTCAGCAAGAATTTCACGCACCTTTTCACCAACCTGCCTGGCATAGGTGGCGGCCATATCGACGTCTATATTAAGATTTTCCAGTAACACCACAAACTCATCGCCGCCCAAGCGCGCCAAGGTATCCACTTCGCGGACGGCTTTTCGAAGACGCCGCGCTACCTCAATCAATAACTGGTCACCGGCCTCGTGACCGTGCGTATCATTTAATGTTTTAAATTTATCAATGTCCAAAAACAAAATTGCCCCGTATAACCGGCTACGCCCTGCCGCAATCAACGCTTGACTCAATCGGTCTTGCAACAAACGTCGATTGGGAAGTTTGGTCAATGGATCATAATAAGCCAGGCGATGAATCTCCTCCATCGCTTCCTGATTCTCGATAATACTGGAATAATTACCGACGTAATGTGTCACTCTACCTTCTGGCGTACTGACTGCTGAGATGGCCAGCCATTTGGAGTAAACATTACCATTCTTGTAACGGTTCCAAATCACGCCTTGCCAGTAACCATAACGCTTTAGGGTATCCCACATCGAGTCAAAAAATGCTTTGTTGTGCTGTCCGGAATGGAATAGACGGGGATTCTGACCCAATACTTCTTCTTCGCTATAACCTGTTAGAGTGGTAAAGGCTTTATTAATACGTAAAATGATGCCATCGGCATCTGTCACCAGCATACCCATTTGCGAATCGAAGGCAAGGGCAGCAATTTTCAACTCCTCTTCAGCCTGTTTACGTGCGGCCAACTCGATTAATAGCTGCGCATTTAATTGGTTGAGCCGATCATGAATGATGGCATTATCGATGCGGTAAGGTAATTGTTCGAGATAGTCAGTACGCTTGACGATATAATCTGCGGCACCCAACTTAATGGCAGTAACGGCCTCACTATCGTTGCCTTGGCCGGTAACCATAATAAATGGGGGTAATCTAAGGTTGCGGCTTCGGGCCTCGCGCACAAAGTTTAAACCACTCTGATCGGGCATGCGCAGATCAATTAAGATCAGATTATAGTTATGTGGCTGAGCTAAGCGTTCCAGTGCATTTGCGCAAGTTTTGACAACATCAATGACAAAATAAGGTAGCGTTTCAGCAAAATAAGACAGAGTCAAATCAATGTCCATTGACTGATGCTCAACATAAAGAATCCGTCGAATATCGTGGGCAGCCAGTAATCCCATAGTTTGTTTATGTTCGTATTCCTTAAGTGCGAGATGCAACATTTCAGGAAGCGTTTTTAAATAATGGTTATTTTTAGGCAGGTAGTTGATTGCCCCCAATTTTAGCGCCTTTACCACCACTTCCTCGTCACGAGCTCCCGTCACCAGTACTACGGGTATTTTTATACCCGCTTGTATCAGCCACGTTAATAGTTCCATACCCCCCATATCAGGTAGTCGATAATCCAGTAACAACAAGTCAAAGGTAGACTCTTGCAGTCGCTGCTGACACTGCTGCCCGGTTTTGACAATCTCAATTTGAAATTCCGGTGCATACTCCGCCAAACAGGCTTGGGTCAAATCCGCATCCTGAGGATTGTCTTCGGCATAAAGAAGGCGCAAGGTGGCTGTCATGGTCGATTCCTGGCCGATTTCGGAAAAGGTGGTTGATTTACCTGTAGCCAGTAGGCCTTGATGTACTGCATCATTTCGGTAAAGTCCGCGAAGTTTAACGGCTTTATAATGTAGGAATTGGCACCCAACTGATAAGCCCTGGAAATATCTGTGATCTCGTGTGAGACAGTCAGTACGACAACAGGTATTTGTTTCCAGATTACATCTTGTCGAATCTGGCGCAAGACCTCAAAACCGTCTATCTTGGGCAAGTGCAGATCCAGCAGTACCAGAGCCGGTAGTTGTAAATCATCAGGAGCCGTGTGTGCCTTAATAAACGTTAATGCTTCTTCACCATCACGACAAATTACTATCGGATTATTAAGCTGATTTTCCGTAAACGCCTGAAGGGCAAAATCAATGTCCATCGGGTTATCTTCCAATAGTAAAATCGGACTAACCAGAGTATCAACAAAACCACTCTTTGGTTGAAAAGTCATTACGCAGGACCTTGTTTCGGATTTCGGATTTCGGATTTCGGATTTCGGATTTCGGATTTCGGATTTCGGATTTCGGATTTCGGATTTCGGATTTCGGTAACTCGACATAAAAGGTCGCTCCTAGTCCAGGTTGTGCTTCTGCCCGAATGCTGCCACCTAATTTATCGAGTATTTTTTTAACAATAGCCAGACCGGCACCAGTACCTTCAAATTCCTCAGTGCGTACCAGTCGGTTAAACAAACCATAAATGCGTTCGCTATATTTCATATCAAAGCCGACACCGTTATCACTGACAATAATCCGATAACACGCCTTTATATCCTCTGCCCGAATACTGATGCGAGGAGGATCGGCCTTACCACTGAATTTTATGGCATTATCGATCAGGTTGGCAAGCACCTGTGCCAAGCCACATTCCCACGTGTGCAGTGTTATCAACGGAATATCTACTGTCACTTCTACATGCAGTTCGGTAATAATCAAGTTACGGTCTTTTAATAACTCCTTGATCAAACTACCCAAATCAACTTCAACAAACAACGGGGCGGCTTCAGTATCCATGCGCACAAAATTGAGCAGGTCTTCAATTAAATTATCCAGATTACGATTGGCAGAGATAATCTGGCTTAGGCAGAACAAGGCGCGTTCGCTCAGCCCTGTTTTGTGCTTGATTGCCAACTCTTGAGCGTAACCTGTGATACCCCGCAAAGGGGCTTTAAGATCGTGCGCGACCGTGTAAGCAAAGCCTTTCAGCTCTTCATTATGCTTCAAAAGCATTTGCTCGGTTTTTTGCAGTCGTTGGGTTTTGTCATCCAACTCGTTATACAAGGCAACAATACCAATGTTGGTTTCAATCAATTCTTGATTGACGCGCCTCAGCTCTTCATCACGTTGACGAATCAATTCGAGAGCGGCCAACAATTCATGATTTTGGCTGCGAATGGCTTCCAATGGCGATTCGGCTCGCAGCTCAGCCAGAGCTTTTTTGATACCTTCCAACGTAGCCGGTGAAGCAGTAACAGGAAGCCATTTTCCGAGCGTAACCGTAGTCCCCTGACCAAGCTTGCTGTCAATGTGAAAATGGTCCGGTAACAGTCGTTTGCTGGCGACAATACCTTGTCCCATACCGGTACTTGACATATAACGACCTTCCAGAATAGCGTCAAGATCTTCAATACCGGGACCATGATCACAAATACTAATGGTAAAATATTCTGAAGATTCAACACCTTCAATAAAAAACGTGGCTACACCACCCTGTCCATATTGGAGAGTATTACTGGCAATTTCCGAGACAGCAGTAGCGATACGCGCCTGATCCTGGCGATCAAAACCCAGCATTTCGGCAATAAGCCTTGCCTGCTGACGTGTTGCAACGACATCCTGATCAAAGTTAATATCGACACGGGCAATGTCAGTACTCATGTTAACACCCTGCGTGCGCCGCCTGCATTGGCAACCACGATGACACTGTCATCATGCAGGCGCTGATGATCACGAAACAATACCCCGGCAATAAGGGTTGGGTGTTTCATTGCCAACCCCGGATAATCTGCCAGCGACCAATGGGTCGCAATACCGTCAGAATGCAGGACAAGCAAGGCATCCTTAGGCCAAGGATAGGTAAAAACATGGATAGTTCTTGCTTCAAGACCGGCAGTGCCATTATTGGAAACCATCTGCCGGGAAGCTCCACCGGAAATAATTAGCCCTGAGAGATTACCGACGCCTGCATAGCGAACAATCTGCTCGTTAATATCTACCTCGACTACCGACACGGCAGCCCCCCGGGTACTGTGCAATCCTGTGTGAATCAAGGACAGTAAAGCCTCAGGGCTACGCGGGGCATATTTTTCAAAAATAGCCACCGCCAGATTAGCGGCAGTCGCGGCATCCGGGCCATGCCCCAAACCATCCGCGAGCATGAACAAAACCCTGTCGCAACCGGCTTTCATCGCCCATGCATCACCACAAGCTTGTTCACCGAAAACGGGCAGACACACGGTACCAACAGCCAACAAGGACACAGATGGCAATGAAGCTTTATTCGGCAAGTCTTTCCAGAGCCGACTCAACACAACGGTACCTTGACCGGGAACCGAGAAAATGTCGAACACCGAGGATAACCGACGAATGGCACCCAAACCGGCACCAAAACTGCCGGCCGTAGAATGACCATCACGCAAACTTTCACTAATATTGGTAATACCCGGCCCCTGATCAAGCGAGAGAATATCAATGCCGATATTACCATTCTCTGCCAATGGACAAAAAATAAGATCACCGCCAGCGCCAGCGGTATGTTTAAGCAAATTAGTCGCCAACTCAGTGACCAACAATGCGGCTTCACCAATGCGTATCTCATTAAAGTCCAGTTCATGGCAAAGCGAGATTACCAACCGCCGTGCGGCACCCGAATCGCTGGGGTCTTGCACATTCAAGTGTTGAGGAAATATCTTCACTTTATTTCCACATGGTAATGGTTACGCGCGTACCATGGCCTGGCTCCGACCAGATCTCGAAATCATTCACCAGCCGCTTGGCGCCACCCAGGCCTAAACCCAAGCCCAAGCCATCACCTGTGGTAAACCCATCCGTCAAAGCTTGACTGATATCGGCTATACCCGGCCCTTGATCCTCAAATATCACCCGAATACCACGGCGATCAAAATCATTCAGACATTCCAACCGCGCACAACCACCACCACCATAGACCACCATGTTACGACCCAACTCACTGGAAGCTGTCACCATTTTAGTCTGTGTTACCAGGCTGAATTCCTGTTCAATCATCCAGGCACGCACGGCTTGCCGCACTTTTACCAAGTCATCATCAGTAAATAATGGCAAAACTTCACTTTTGATAATTGTCATGACGGCTACCTTCGTTCCCGATTGAATTAACCAGGACTCGGAGTAAACCTATGCCTTTGTCTACATTTAAGGCAGTACGAACATTACTCAACGATAATCCAAGCTCGACAATGGTAATAGCCACCGCCGGACGCATACCAACGACAACGGTTTCAGCTCCTAATATGCTCATCATCGATGCTATATTGCCAATCATCCGACCAATAAACGAATCGACAATATCAAGCGAAGAGATATCAATAAGCACGCCTTGAGCACGAGTTTTAATTAATTGGGTGGTAAGATCATCCTGCAATCTCATCGCCAGTCGATCATGCATATCGACCTGAATACTCACCAGCAGAAACTCGCCGACTTTAATAATAGGTATATGATCCATGGTAACTTCCCGAGTTCTGTTCCGCTACGCCGGTTTGTTAATAACAAAGCCCATTTGCCGAAGCGCATAGACCAAAGCATCGGCCAGTGTCGCTTTGGTGACCACATCACTAAACTCCAAACCAAGATGCACCATTGACTCGGCAATCTGCGGACGAATACCGCTAATAATGCAATTGGCACCCATCAACTTCGCAGCAGAAACCGTCTTAAGCAAATGCTGGGCAACCATCGTATCGACCGTAGGAACACCGGTAATATCGACAATGGCAAAACTGCTACCGGTATCGACAATACTTTGTAACAAATTTTCCATCACTACCTGGGTACGGACACTATCAAGTGTGCCGATTAGCGGCACTGCAAGAATACCCTCCCAAAGCTTTACCACTGGCGTGGACAACTCAAGCATTTCTGCCTGCTGATGCTTTATAATCTCTTCACGACTCTTTTGGTATACCTCGGTGGTATAAAGCCCCAACTTATCAATCAGAACCGTCGTGTTCCATAACTCATTAGCCAGCAACACGGCATCAGCACCCACCTCCTGACGAAGACGGGCAAACAGCGGTTGCTTAAGCGAAAAGACAAAGGTGGCGGTTTCCGAGGGCGAAAAGCCCTGGATAGCACGACTACGCGAAACGCTACCCAGAAAATCCAGAACCGGCTTCCACTCCGACTGGGTAATATCAGTAAGGTTATCGGTGGAGCAGGCGGGGGTAAAAAGTGCCAGGAATTCGGTTGATTGCCGACGTAAATCCAGTTCGGAAATTAAATCCTGGCGTGCCGAGAGTGCGGCAAACTGCTCATGCAACCACTCATCAATAATTTCTTTTTGATGAACAAAAATTTTTTCAATGGTGCCTTGTTTATTGGTAGTCATTGTTTCATCTCCAGTGTTGTTGGTTTGAGATGCTGAGGTCTGATATTTATATTAATTGTGCGTTGTAAGCTAATGATCTATTTTCTTCTTATGCGCTTAATAAAACATGACCGAAATTATTTTTTGCATTAAAGCACAATAAAACATGAAAATAAATACGTACAAACACCTAAGCAATCCGTCTTGAATTTACGTTCTCGCCGTCCCAAATATTCTTTAACAATACCATTTAATATGCGCTTCTTCAGCGGGAATATTGGCATGGCAATGATTAGCGACAATTCTTGGCGTATAGTGGTCTGCCGGACGATCTGCAGGGACAGTTAGTTCGTAAACATAACCATTAACAGAGCCTGTCAATGCGGCTTTTCGCTCCATAATACGGCAAAAAAGTTTGTTATCACCATTGGCATTGGCATAAATTTCCAGCCTGACAAATTCGGCGGATAAGTCATCCAGATAAGCATGTACGGTTAACCGATAACTTGATTCGGTGGGTTCAATCTGCAAATTTTGCATATAAATAGTCGGCCAGTGTTGAGCTAACTGCTTTTGCCACAAAGCCAATTCCTTGGCTATTGCGGCATCGTTATTGATACGTTGCCGATACCGGGCAGTTGCGGGAGCATAATAGTTTTCCACATAATCACGCAACATTCGGTTGCTGCTAAATTCTGGAGCCAAAGTTGACATGCTGGCACGAATACGAGCCACCCATTTTTCGGGAATACCACGTTCGTCACGCTGGTAAAATTCCGGAATAATCTGTTCTTCCAGTAAACTATAAAGCGCATTGGCTTCGACGGCATCCCATTCCGGTTCAGTATGCGTTTGTCCGTCACCTAACGCCCAACCTACTTCCGGCGTATAAGCTTCGGCCCACCAACCATCCAGTTCGGACAGATTAAGGCCGCCATTAGCCAACAGTTTCATGCCACTGGTTCCACAGGCTTCCCAAGGTCTTCGTGGCGTGTTAATCCAGACATCGACACCTTGTACGAACTGTTCGGCCATGGCCATATCGTAATCAGCCATAAATACCATATGCTTACGAACATCAGGCCTGCGCACAAAATCAGTCATTTCCTGTATCAACCGCTGCCCTTGCCTGTCAGCAGGATGTGCTTTCCCGGCGATGACCAACTGTATGGGATAACGGGCGTTAGTCAATAAACGTAGTAAACGATCAGGGTCATGGAGCAGCAAATTGGGCCGTTTATATTCTGCAAAACGGCGTGCGAAACCCAATGTTAGTATGTTGGGATCAAAAATGCTTTGTACCAACGCCTGTTCATTATCGGGCGCCCGTCGTAAGCCCCATTGCTCGCTGATACGTTGTCGGATATAACGAACCAGTTTAGTGCGGCTTTCAGTACGAAACGTCCAGATTGTTTCGTCCTGAATCGCTTCTATTTTCATGCATAGAGCATCGATTTTACCTGTCCAGCGCTCCTTGCCGCAGACATTGGTCCACAAGGCATCGGTAAAGCTGGAATCCCAGGTCGGCACATGAACACCATTGGTCACATAACCAACCGGAATTTCTTCTATAAGCCAATGCGGGTAAAGTTGATGAAATAATTGTTGACTGACTTGACCATGTAAACGACTAACGCCATTAGCTGCGGCACAGGTACGCAAGGCAAAATAGGTCATGGTAAATAATTCATCGGGATTTTCAGCTGTGGTTTGCCCCAGCGCCAAAAATTGATTAAAAGGGATTGCCAATGTTTGTACAATCCCGCTTAAATATTGATACAGCAATTGCGGGCTGAAACGATCAAAACCGGCACTAACCGGCGTATGTGTCGTAAATATATTACCGGCTCGTGTTGCCCACAGGGCTTCTTCAAAAGTAACCTGATGGCTCCTCTGAAAGGCGCCAATACGTGCCAAAGCAACAAACGCCGCATGGCCTTCGTTTAGGTGACAAATTTCCGGTTTTATTCCCAGTGCTTCAAGCAAGCGCCAACCGCCAATACCTAAAACAATTTCCTGTAGTAAACGCATTTCATGACCACCGCCGTATAATTCTGCGGTAATAGCTTGGTCAACCGGACTGTTCATCAGGTCATTGCTATCCAGTAAATATAAGGAAATTCTTCCTACCTGAACCTCCCAAACGCGCAGAAACAGATCACGGGCGGGTAATTCGAGAACAATAGTCAAGCGGTTGCCCTGCTTGTCCAATGCCGGCCGAATTGGCAAGCTGGCCGGTTCATTATAGGGGTAGAAAGCCTGCTGAGCGCCTTGGGCATCCAACATTTGCCGGAAATAGCCCTGTTGATACAATAAGCCGATGCCAACCAACGGGAGGTTTAAGTCGCTGGCCGATTTTAACAAATCGCCGGCCAATATACCTAAACCGCCCGCATATATGGGTAACGCTTCACCGAGTCCATATTCCATACTGAAATAAGCAACGGTACCGATCTGACAATCGGCATATTCACATTGAAACCAGCCCTCTTGACTATAATATTGCGCCCGTTCCTGCTTTAATTCCTTCAGTTTAACAAGAAAGGTTGAGTCATTAACCAGTGCTTCAAGACGCTCTTTACTGACCTTTTGTAATAACAACCAGGGATTCTGGGTTCGTTGCCAAATTTTTGGATCGATAGTTTGCCAGAGCGCATCACCGGCATGACTCCATGTCCAGCGTAAATCCAGTGCAAATTCCACTAATATTTTCAGCTCGGCGGGTAAAGTACGGGGGAAATAAGGATGTTGCATAGTCAACCACCTTTATTTTTAAAAAAAATACTTTTGGTTCTACATGATTTACGTCAGTAACACTATCCAAACCCTTGGATTATGCCATGAAAGGTTTGTCATTTTTCTTCATTCATTATTAGGCAGGATCATCATAAGGGCGATAGGGAATTTTCTCTTCTTATCGGCTTATATCCAGTCTATTCGCCATAAAGTCATCTATTTATAAAACGCCTGTAAAGAGAATTTTCCCGGCAGTAATTGCGGTCATTACCGGAAAATAATGCCTGTTAAAATGCCAATTTAACCATGATTAAGCATTGATTTCTGTGTTGTTTTTATACAAAAAATCCTGCCGGGGAAGTACTATTCATCTGTTGTTTTAACAAGTTGACATTCTCATGATGAGTTCATCTCTAACACAAAAAAGACATTTCAAAGGGTTGTTGCAGATAAACAACGAACCAACCTGACGCAAAAAAAAGCACCTGAAGCGCTAACTAATCTTTATTTAATTAATACTTAAATTACTTGTTTTGCCTATTTAACGAGAGGATTATCAGCATCGAAATCAAACAAACATTCGGTGATGTCGTATGAAAATTATAAACATAATGATCTTAACAGCCTCTCTTTTTGCAATAGCGGGTGCGGCTTTTTTCCAACTTTTTATTCTGCTAATCAATAGACTATTTGATCAGCAAGGCTATAGTCGTGGTGCTTAAAGACCCGGTTAATGAAGCCTTTATTCAGTAATATCAAATTTATCACTGGCGGCATTAACCCGATCTCTCATTTCTTTACCTGGCTTAAAGTGAATAGTTACTTTGGCCGGTAAATTAACGGCTTCACCAGATTTAGGATTACGCGCAATCCTCGCCGGCCGTTGCCGACAATTAAAACTACCAAAACCTCTAATTTCAATGCGTTCGCCACTGACCAATGCATTTTCCAACTGTCCTAAAATGACATTAAGTGCTAATTCCACTTCTTTTTTTTGAAGCTCCGGCAATTTATCATTTAGCACATTTACAAGTTCTGATTTAATCATAATTTACCTCACTTATTTATTGGAATGATATTTTAGCAGATTAAAGCAATAGTCATGAACATCTCTTATAAAACAATCTGTTATTTCTTTAACTTGATTATAACTAATAATTCACTATCAGGCAGTATCCAATAATGTTTAGCAGACACCTTTAATTCTGAACCGGGGTATTAGAAAAACCATTAGCTCTTTCTATAGACTGGGGGGACTGTTTTTTAGCTAATTCTTTTTGTTCGTTTGATAAAAAAGTTCCGCCAAGAATCACTGCCATAATTATAAGATAAGTAACTGATGCCACGCGCCGTGCTTTTTTGCTATTTTCGTAATGGTTCATTATTAAATCCTGCGTTGTTATGGGTTTAGAATAATACAGAAGCCGCTATCAGGTCTATTGATTTTAAGTGTTCATGACTTGGTAAGCTATAGCGCCCGAAGTGGATTAAGCGACATTACTTTCTGTAGGGCGTGCCGTGCGTACTTAATTAATTCATAGCGTTATATCCACAAGCCCGACTAAATCAACAAATGCTCTTGCAATACCTTAATTTCATCCCTGATTCTGGCGGCTTGCTCAAATTCAAGATTTTTCGCATAGCCATACATGGCATCTTCCAGTTGCTTGAGCTTTTTACCCAATTGCCTGGGTGTCATCGTTTTATAGTCTGCAGCGTATTCTGCCACCTTACCCAGTGCTTTATTGGACGGAGGACCGGAACCGGGAATAGCAACCTGCATAATATCAGTGATTGATTTAAGAATGGTTGCGGGCTCAATACCATGGGCAAGATTAAACAGATGCTGCTTTTCCCGGCGGCGATCGGTTTCATCTATCGCCTGTTGCATGGAACGGGTAATCCGGTCACCGTATAAAATGGCTTTACCATTAATATTTCTCGCCGCTCGTCCAATCGTCTGAACCAACGACACGACTGAACGCAGAAATCCTTCTTTATCGGCATCCAGAATAGCCACCAAAGACACTTCGGGTATATCAAGACCTTCACGTAACAGGTTGATGCCGACCAATACATCAAACTGCCCCAAACGTAAATCCCGAATAATCTCGACTCTTTCTACAGTATCAATGTCAGAATGCAAATAACGCACACGTACGCCATGCTCGGCTAAGTATTCCGTTAAGTCTTCCGACATTCTTTTGGTCAAGGTGGTGACCAGTACGCGCTCTTTTACGCTGACACGCAGATTAATTTCTGATAATAAATCATCAACCTGAGACGTTGCCGGTCGCACTTCAACAACCGGATCAAGTAAGCCGGTTGGTCTGACAACCTGTTCGGCAAAAACGCCTGAATGCTCTCTCTCATAAGGACCGGGGGTTGCTGATACATAAATTCGTTGCGGTGATTTGGCTTCAAACTCGGCAAACATTAAGGGTCGATTATCCAGAGCCGACGGCAATCTAAAACCGTATTCAACCAAGGTTTCCTTACGCGACCGATCGCCTTTATACATGGCACCAATTTGCGGTATGGTAACGTGGCTTTCATCAATAATCACCAGCGCATCAGCCGGCAAATAGTCAAACATGGTAGGTGGTGATTCCCCAGCCATCCTGCCCGACAAATAACGGGAATAGTTTTCAATACCGGAGCAATAGCCAACCTCCAATATCATTTCAATATCAAACAGAGTACGTTGTTCCAGTCGCTGAGCTTCTACCAGTTTGTTTAGTGAGCGCAACTGTTGTAGACGCTCCATAAGCTCAATTTTTATGGATTCAACCGCTGACAGCAAATTCTCACGGGGGGTTACATAATGGCTTTTTGGATAAATGGTATAACGTGCCAGTCGCCGGACTATTTCTCCGGTTAATGGATCGAATAAGGACAACCGCTCCACTTCATCATCAAACAATTCGATTCTTAAGGCTTCCTGTTCCGATTCGGCAGGAAAAACATCAATTACCTCACCACGCACACGGTAAGTAGCGCGGCGTAATTCCAGATCATTACGCGTATATTGCATTTCTGCGAGACGGCGCAGAATGTCACGTTGATTAATGATGTCACCCTTGACCAGATGCAACACCATTTTAAAGTAGGATTCCGGCTCGCCCAAACCATAAATCGCTGAAACCGTTGCGACAATAATAGTATCGCCTCTTTCAATTAAGGCCTTGGTCGCAGATAAGCGCATCTGTTCAATATGCTCATTTATCGCCGCATCTTTATCAATAAACGTATCCGATGCCGGCACATAAGCTTCCGGCTGATAGTAGTCATAATAAGAAACAAAATACTCGACGCTGTTTTCCGGAAAAAATTCTTTCATTTCGCCGTATAACTGTGCAGCCAGGGTTTTATTGGGTGCCATAATCATCGCGGGACGCTGCACCTCATTAATAACATTGGCGATAGTAAATGTTTTTCCCGAGCCGGTTACCCCCAGCAAGGTTTGATGAACTTCACCATCACTTAAGCCGTCAATCAATGCTTTTATGGCAGTAGGCTGATCGCCAGCCGGTTGAAATTGACTATGAATTTTAAATTTCTTTCGCACTAAACTTGTTTCTCGGTAATGAAAATCGCTTCTTGTTAAGGGAGAAGAGAAGATACGGAATGAACAGGAAACCCCCCTTACCCCAGCCTTCTCTTTTTGGAGAGGAAAACTTTTGATGCCACTTTTTAATACGCTACTATTAGCAAGCCATTATACATAGCGTATAATTGCTGTCATTTGTTACATTACTATTACACGGCGGAATATGAGCATCACACTATCCAACAGAGTCAAAGCAGTTAAACCTTCACCCACGTTGGCAATTACTGCCAGAGCCGCTCAAATGCGCGCCGCAGGCAAAGACATTATCGGCCTTGGCGCAGGCGAACCCGACTTTGATACGCCCGATCATATTAAAGCAGCGGCTGTTAAGGCGATGAATAGCGGTTTTACCAAGTACACCGCCGTAGATGGCACTGCCAGCCTGAAAAAAGCAATTATCGCTAAATTTAAAAATGATAATGGCCTTGATTACCAACCTAAACAAATTCTGGTTTCTTGCGGTGGTAAACAAAGCTCTTACAATCTGACTCAGGCCATGATTAACCCTGGCGATGAAGTGATTATTCCTGCGCCATACTGGGTTTCTTATCCTGATATGGTATTACTGGCTGATGGTGTGCCGGTTATTATTGAAACCACACAAGCCCAACATTTTAAAATTTCACCCGAGCAGTTACGCGCTGCGATTACCGAAAAAACCCGGTTGATCTTTATTAACAGCCCTTCCAATCCATCAGGTGTTGCTTATAGCCTGGAAGATCTGAAAGCGCTGGGTGACGTACTGGCTGATTTCCCCAACATTATTATCGCCACCGATGATATGTATGAACACATTCTTTGGAATCAAGGCTCGTTTGTTAATATTTTAAATGCACATCCAGAATTTTATGACCGCACGGTGGTTATGAATGGCGTGTCAAAAGCGTATTCAATGACCGGATGGCGTATCGGTTATGCCGCAGGCCCGGCTGATTTGATTGAAGCCATGTGCACTATTCAGTCACAAAGTACCTCCAATCCAACATCTATTTCACAATATGCTGCCGAAGAAGCGTTAACTGGCGATCAAAGCTTTATCAGCAATATGTGCATTGAATTTAAAAAACGTCATGATTATGTCGTAGCAGAACTTAATAGTATTGACGGTGTTGAGTGCCTGGAAACTGATGGCACTTTTTATGTGTTTCCCAATATAGAAAAACTTATTTCCCGCCTGGATGGCATTAACAACGATTTGGAGTTTTCTGATTATTTAATCGAAAAAGCCGGCGTTGCCTTGGTTCCCGGTTCTGCATTTGGCTCCGAAGGCCATATCCGCATTTCGATTGCCACCAGCATGGCTAATCTCCAAAATGCTTTGGAACGAATCAAGAAAGCCATTTAAAAACCGCTGACTAAAATGGGTAGAAGCGTTAATTGCCTCTACCCATTCTAATCAATGTCCGACAGTACAGGTTCCATTATAAAAGGCTTTAGTAGAACAACTTGAACCATCCTTAAAAATACAAACTGATTGTGGCTCTGCCACTGTTTTACCGCCAAGCCAGACACAGTATTTCTGATCGATACGATCAAATCCGGTAGTTTTAACGCCTCCCTGCGGACAATCACCACGCAGCAAAGCCCATTCCTCACACGCTTTGTTGTCTTGAAAAGTACACACGCCGTATTCGCCGCCATCACCGCGTTTTTCAATAACCAAATCACCGCCTGATTTTGAACAATTAACCGATGCAGGATTGGCTAATTGAGCAGAAGCCTGATTATTAACTGCCGTTATACAGTCTTTAAAGGTACTTTTATTACCTTCTTCTATAAAAGCGGTATTACCTTTATTCCAAAATACCAATGATTCATCGGTGTTTGTATAACGGGCACCTGAAGCTGAAATAGCCTGAAGCAACAGTAGATGCCTGCCATCACTCAAAATAAGCTCGGCTTTATCTTCAAAAAAAAGTGCTTGAATGGTTTTATTTTCTGCACAACTAAAAGTTGCCGCCTTCACAACCCTATTCTCTGGTGAAACTTTTTCATTTGAAAAACAGATAGTTATATTAATAAGCAGGGTAATAATGACACTAAAAAATGATGTTTTTTTCATCAAAAAATCAATCTACTATAAAGTTAAGGAACCAATCGGCATTGATCGGCGGTTTGGCCAAGTTAGTGACCTATGTAAAACTAAAAACATTACCTCTAATCAAGCCTGTAATTATCTTGCCTTATCCAGTTTGGCTAAAGTTGTTCTTTCAAGTGCATAAGAGTATGCTTAACCCCGCTGTATTTGGCAGTTAAATATCGCCACCTTAATCTTCAAAACACAGCAATGCTTGTGTTATTTTAATTCGTGTTAAGAAAAACCCCATCAACTATTTGGAGGCAGTACCATGAGCAAAGAACAAAAAAGCAATAAAGAAGACAAGAAAAAACCGGCTATGAATCCAAAAGAAAAAAAAGCCGCAAAGAAATCCAAAAAAGATTCCAAGAACTAAAAGCCAATATCGTTCAGGGTGGTTGGCGTGTCGACATTTTTTATCTATCAGCCAATAAAAGCATCGGCTTTTCAATGTGCAGGATAGAAAAAAACGACCACCCTCCGGGGCTTTGGCTTATCAAAAAGGGCGGCTAATCAGTCGCCCTTCGTAACCTTACCAAGTCCCTGTATTTTCCATGGAAAGCCATGGCTCTGCGGGAGCCAACGACTCACCTTTCTGTAACAGTTCAATAGAAATTTTGTCTGGTGAGCGCACAAATGCCATGTGGCCATCACGTGGTGGACGGTTGATTAATACCCCCGCCGTCATCAATTTTTGACAAGTCTCATAAATATTGTCAACTTCAAAAGCAAGATGACCAAAGTTACGCCCTCCTTCATAGTCTTCAGTATCCCAGTTATAAGTCAGCTCTATTAATGGCGCTTCACTCTTTACTGCCTGATTCGCATCAAGCGGCGCATACAAATAAACCAGAGTATAACGACCTGACTCACTATCAAACCGGTAATTTTGCAACAATCCTAATTTATTACAGAAAAAATCCAGAGATTCATTCAAATCATGAACCCGAATCATGGTATGTAGATAACGCATAGTGATTTACTCCTTATCAATTGATTTATTAAGACAAACTAACTTTAATCAGCACCCGGATAGCATCAAACTCACCTGTCATGCTATTTTGTATCATCCAATTGATGACCGCAATATTTGCAGTAGTCAGCATCAACATCATGCCCTGTTTTACCACAATCAGGACAGGCATCATTTCTGATTGTTCCGGCATTATACGTTTTATAAAGCTCGGCACTATAGATGCCCGTAGGCACAGCAATGATGCCATAACCCATTATCATCAGCGTAGCAGCAATCATTTGGCCTAATACGGTTTGCGGTGCAATATCACCATAACCAACAGTAGTAATGGTCACAATCGCCCAATAAACAGATTTTGGAATACTGGTAAACCCGGCTTCGTTATTTTCAACGGCATACATCAGCGACCCAAAAATAATAACCAGCGTTAATACCGCATAAAGAAACACGATAATTTTTCGGGAACTGTTACCTAATGCCGTCATCAGAATACTCGCTTCCTGCATATACTCTGATAATTTCAGGATACGAAAAACACGTAATAACCTGATAATTCTAATAACGAGCATATACTCTGCCCCTGGAATCATAAGCGTCAGATAGGCTGGTAAAATCGACAGTAAATCCACCACGCCAAAGAAACTCTTAAAATATAGCCAAGGCCTCCGAACGCTGATTAAACGCAAACCATATTCAAGCGTGAATAATGCGGTAAATACCCATTCTAAAGCCGCCAGGCTATAAGAAAACTGTTGCTGAAAGCTATCAACACTGCTCATCATGACAACCACTACACTAAGCAAAATACAGATACTCAACGCAATATCAAAGGCTTTACCCTTGGCCGTTTCAGAACCAAAAATGATGTCATTCAGTGATTCCCGCCACGCTGAAAGCCTCGCACCTTCATTGTAAGAAAGCTTTGTTTTTGACGGTTTTTTTATGGCCATCCCTTTAAAATCCTGTCTTGATCAGTTTAAAAACCACCTTCATTACCTATAAATCATGTGTTGTAAGCTTTTTTAATTTCATTATATCTAAAGCAATTGACTGTATGATCGTTCACCATACCGGTTGCCTGCATAAAAGCATAACAAATAGTACTGCCAACAAACTTAAATCCGCGTTTTTTTAAGTCCTTACTCATTAAGTCAGATACACGAGTCGAAACAGGAAGATCAGCAGCAGTCTTAAAGTGGTTACACAAAGGTCTGCCATCGACAAATAACCAAATATACTCATCAAAACTGCCAAAACTTTCTTGAACTGCCAAAAAAGCCTTGGCATTGCCTACGGCAGAATTAATTTTTAGCTTGTTTCTGACAATGCCTGGATTAGCCAATAGTGAATTGATTTTGTTCTCGTCATAAGATGCAATGCTACGTGCGTCAAAATCATCAAAAGCTTTTCTGTATTCTTCACGTTTTTTTAAAATAGTCACCCAACTTAAACCTGCCTGAGCACCCTCAAGTATCAAAAATTCAACTGAACAACCACCAGCTAAAGCTGGTGGGTTCGTATTATGGACTAAAGTCCGGATACGGGTCATAAGACCCGTTCATGTTTCTGTCCTAAAATTATCATCTCCTTTGGGTTCAAAATGATGTTCCAGATAATTTTTTATCATTTCTTCTGTCAATTCGCCAGAAGTCACGCAAAAGTAACCCCGTGCCCAGAAGTGCCGCCCCCAATAGCGTTTTTTCAAATCTGGAAAACTCTCGAACAGCTTCATCGAACTTCTTCCTTTAATCCGTCTCATAATTTCGCTCGGTGCCAGATTGGGTGGCGCAGAAACCAAAATATGGACATGATCCTGACTAACAACACCCTTCAGAATTTCTATCTCAAAGGCTTCACATGTTTGCCTAATCAGTTCACGAACTTTCAAACCAACGTCACCTTTCAATACCTTGTAACGATACTTTGTGACAAACACAAAATGATATTGAATTTTAAAAACAGTATGACTTCCATAACGGTAATCCATAAGACCCCCTACTTTTCAGTGCAGAGCAATATCATACGTCAAAAAATCATAGATAAATCTAACCGCCTAAAAGGCGGTGGTTTTAACCTTACTACGGACTAATAAAAGTAGATCGTCATGAACAGGAACACCCCATTCCAGATCGTGATAGTATTCTGAGACAGGACTGGTCAGTGCCCACGCACATTTTTTTATGGGTGTTACCAAAATTAAATCCTTAAAATAAAGTAGTGACAGTCAATTGTTGATGTGTAAGAATCTGGTTAGCCTTGGTAAATATGAACAAACTTAACTGATGGTAATTTATCGGTGATCAATTTTTATAAAAAAGGCTAACCGAATCGCTGATACAGGCAACCACACCAATAACTGACGAGGATCTTTAAATGATTTCTGCGGGTATTTATATCTTAACCATTGTCTTTGCAGCCTATGTAATTTACAGGGTGCTTGCCAAGTAAACCAACAACAAGACTAACGTCTATTTAAAACCTTGGTTATGTCTATATAACTTTTAACGATAAAAACCAATCTTCCAGTCTAAAGTGGATCCCTCTGTCCAGACAAATAATATCTTAATTTAAGATGGAGCCTTGTTCACACTCCAGCTGAATGGCGCTGTCCTATTTTTTTATACCGGAACTAATGTTTCAGTCGTTCCGTATTTATCCACAATCCTCGCACCGCCTCCTGTGGCAGTTTGGTAGATCACACTGGGCGTTTCATAGCCTAATGATTGATGGGGCCGTTCTTTATTATAAAACACAAAGTAATCGGTCAATCCCAGCAGCAAGCGCTGTACGCTGTCATACTGCTTCAAATAAATTTCTTCATATTTAACCGTTCTCCAGAGCCGTTCGACAAAAATATTGTCCAAAGCTCGACCACGTCCATCCATGCTGATTGTGATGTCATGTTCATCAACGACTTTCTGTAGATGCTTTTTGCGAGCATACACCACCGAGCGCGTGACCTTGAGTAGCTTGCACTGAGCAGATAGAGCAAGCTCCCCGCTGGAACCGAGCAATCTCTGCCGCTCTGTTACAGGTTGATCCCAGACTTTTTTCTAGTGCCCCGTGCGGGTATTTAGCCAGTCCAGCTCCATATTTAACTGCCCAATTTTGGCATATAGCCGATCCGGATCGTTCTGTGCATTGACTGGCTTTGGTCCTCGCTTTCCTTCAAACAAGCTACCGACATTATGCAGTAAGTCCTTTTTCCATTGACTGACTTGTGTAGGATGCACGCTGTTTTTCTGAGCAATCTCATTGATCGTCTTGGTGCCTCTAACCACTTCCAAAGCAATCTTGGCTTTTTAAGCTCCTGTAAAAACCTTCCGTTTGCTTTCGCTCATTTTCTACTTCTCATTTTTCGACAGAGCATATCTTAAACCATTGTCTGATTTTAAGGAGTCACTATATAGAAAAAGTCTTTTCCTGTTTCAATTGTTATCGTGATTAAAGTAAATCAGCATAGCTTATGCTGATTTGCAAAAGTTAAGGCCTACGTAACATCAGTTAAAAATTATCAGAGTATCAGGTGGTACAATAGTATTGTGCATCCTGCACGATGGCATTCTACTGACTACAACTATTTTTACTTTAAGAGGAAAGATTAATGAACGAGAGAATTATTATGCGTACAGGAGAAGCGTTGGTTGCTGGTGGTCCGCCCGGAACAGCAGCCGAACCTGAAATTATTATTGGTGCGCTTGACGGGCCTGTGGGCACAGCAATTGCGACCATGACGGCAGGTCAAGTTAGTGGTCACACACGGGTATTTGCCATTTTAAATACAGATATTCAGGTCAGGCCGGTAACCTTGATGGTCAGTAAAGTTACCGTTAAAAATAGCCGCTACACGAACATTTTAATGGGCACGGTACAAGCTGCAATTGCCAATGGTGTTTTGGATGCCGTCCGTGCAGGAGATATTCCTAAAGAAAAAGCCAATGATTTAGGTATTATCGTTTCGGTATGGCTAAATCCCAGTGTAGCGACTGATGATAATCTGGATCATAGAATCCTTTTCGATATTCATCGTAAAGCCATGTCAACCGCTATCCATAAGGCCATGAACAATCAACCTGGTATCGATTGGTTACTGGAAAATCAGGATAAAATTATTCATAAATATTTCCAGATGGGCCTGGACGGAAAAATTTAGATACTCAAATAGGGTCAACCTAAGGGAATTATAATGATTCGCTTGGATTGACTTGACTTGACCGGCAAGGCAAGTTGGAGTTGTCTACCATAAGCGAGAATTTTTTCAAAACACCAACCAGAGCGCTACAAGTGGGGCGATATTCAGCAGAATAATCCCTATTTTGTAAAGGGCCATACTGGCATAGTGTAGCGCATTAAAGGTTTCAGTCGAGAGGCTAAACCAGCGGTTATGGAGGCGATACATCCAGTCGTGGGCAAGGCTGAATACGCTAAACCAAATTATCAGGATCACGTAGTTGAATGTGAGGCTGTAAAGCAAAAGTTCTTTGATGGTATCTGGATTCATCGCAGTATCTCATGTTTTTAAAAGTGCTATAGCCAATTATAGTTGAGCAATAATACAATAATTATAGAAATCTTTTTCCAATACTCTATAAAAATGTAGGTTCAGGATTTTTCGTGCGCAATAGCCATAAATCGCTTAATTAGCCTGTTAGCGGCATCAGCGTTACCAATTACCAAACTTTTAGTTTGGTGATATCACAGATATCGTGGCCGGTAGTTGGTAGCCACGATACCCAATAGTACAAAGTTGGATAGGATGCTAAAATTGCGGACTTGGGCGATTTTCTGTGGAGAATATGCCGACGTCGCCGGTCTTTTTTCATTTACTGCGTTAAATAATTACCTAGCCAGTTACGCGTCTATTAATTCCTGGATATCACCTTAACACTTCAACAACATTAATTTTTTAGGAATAACATGAGCAAAATTACCATCGAACACAATCCTAGTGATGAGCGCTTAAATGAACTAGGTGTATCCAGTTGGGAAATCTGGGAAAAAGAAGTTTCAACCTTTCCAATCGATTTTGATGAAACCGAATGTGCTTATATATTAGAGGGTGAAATTTTGGTGACACCTGCCGGAGGCGAGCCGGTACGGATTCTACCGGGTGATTTGGTATCATTTCACGCGGGATTGGATAGCCAATGGGAAGTAATCAAGCCATTGCGTAAGCATTACAGCTACGCATATCCCAACGGCGTTTAGTCGGTAAATTGTACTATTTGATAGCATTCAGGGTACTTTGCCGGATTTAGAAGTCATCCGGAATAAAAACTGATAGCGTAAATTTAACCTGACACTTAGTAATAAATAATGGTCAGGTTAATTTTAAACGATACGTTTTTTGCTGAAAGTTGATGTCATAAGAATTCACCGTAGCAATCATCAAAAGTGGATGCAAAATTGAGCGCCAAGCAAAAGCTATTTTGTCCTTACTTGTTTTATTATCTGAAAATAAGCCATAATTTTTATCCGGAAATACAGCAACTCTTATGAGCAGAATTGCTGATAGACAATACTATTTATCCCAATCTCTCAAACAAATGATAGCCTACTTCTCCTGCCACTTTACTTTTCAGTAGTTGCCAATTTTCGGGTAGTCCTTCAAGCTTTAGCGTACTTTCCGTTTCAACATAAATTTTTGCATGTTGACTTAACCAGCCTTTTTCTTCCAGCCATTGACAGGTTTGGACGGCAAGTTCCATAGCAAAAGGCGGATCAATAAAGACGACATCAAAAACGCCAGTCTCGCCGGATAGATAACGCAACACATCGGATTGAACTACTTTTATCTGCTCGGCAGCAAGTTGGAGGCTGTTGTCTTTTAATGCCTTGCAGGCCAAGGTATTATTTTCAATCTGAATGACCGATTTGGCCCCTCTCGAAGCTGCTTCAAAGCCCAGGGCACCGCTACCGGCATATAAATCCAGGCAGCGGCTACCGATAATGTCATTGCGTAGCCAATTAAATACGGTTTCGCGCACTCTTACAGGTGTTGGTCTTAATCCTGGCGTATCGATAAAAGTGATACAGCGACTACGCCAGTCTCCACCGATAATTCTGAGTTTATTTGACACTTTTTTCTTCTGCCTTGCCGACGGTTATGGTTTGCAGTAATTGCAGATTAACACGACGTTTAAAGGCATCGGTTATTGAGGCAACGGTTACTTCTTCTGTTTTTTGTTGAAAGGTATCCAGATAATCCAAGGGCATTTCATAAAAACCAATCATGGCAACATAACCTGCCAGTTCTTTATTGGTATCAAAACGCATGGCAAAACCACCGGTAATGTTTTTCTTTGCGGCAATCAGCTCGGCTTCACTCGGACCTTTGGTAATAAAATCGGCCAAGGTTTGATTGAGTACTTGCAAAGCTTGGGTGGTTTGATCATTACGGGTTTGTAAGCTAACCAAAAAAGGCCCCGGTTTCAACATGGGGATAAAAGCACTGGATGCGCTATAAGCCAAGCCGCGCTTTTCGCGTACTTCATTAAAGAGTTTGGAAACCAGGCCACTGCCACCTAATATGTGGTTGCCCACATATAGATTAAAATAATCGGGATCTTTACGATAGGTACCAGGTAGTCCCACCAAAACATGGGTTTGTGTTGATGGAAACTCAATATGTTGCTGTGTCGATTTCAGTGGCATCGCAACATCCGGTAAAGCGTCCGGTTTTTTTCCGGCAGGTAATCCGGCCAGCAACTTTTCTGCGGTTTGTTCTGCTTGCAGTTTGGATAAATCCCCGACAATGACAACTATTGCATTTTCAGGAACATAAAATTTTTGATAAAAATGCTTTAGATCAGTGCTTTTAAGGCTGGTTACTGTCTTAATAACACCGGATTCAGGATGGGCATAAGGGTGCTTACCATAAAGGACATCATAGAAAGCGATGCTGGCCAATGCTCCCGGTGATTCTTCCTGTTGTTTTAAACCGGCCAGGGTACGGTTTTTTTCTCGCTTAAAATCAGCCTCATTAAAAACCGGTTGGGTCAAGATAACCTGCATGGTTTCCAAGGCTTTATCGAATAAAGGTTTATCCGTCAAAGTGCGTAACGATACGGTGGCAGTATCAATGGAACTGCTGGCGCTAAACTTGGCCCCAACGCTTTCAAAGCGTTGGGCAATATCATCGGCATTCCATTTTCCGGCACCGGTATCCAGTAATCCTGCTGTTAAAGCCGCCAAGCCAAACTGCTGGCCGTCTCTGGCACTACCGGCATCAAAAACAACCTGTATATCGACCATGGGCAGGCCTTCGGTATGCACATAATAAACTCGCGTACCTTGCGGCGTTTGCCAATGGTCAATTTTTGCAGCGGCGCTGGTTAATTGGCTAAATGACAATAAGACAAGGCTTAAAAAACAAAGAAATTTAGCTCTGATTATGGTTTTTTGGATGCTGTTTTTTTTATGCTCGAGGTGTTGGGTTACGTTATCGTTAACCCAATCTACGTCGTTTAAGAAATGTATGCGCATTATTTAGCTCCCTTTTTTTCAGCCGTTGAATTGATCAATTGTGGTTCCAGATAAGCGATACTGAGATGATCTTCAATTAAGTATTTTCGCGCGACCTCACGCACTTGTTCTGCGGTTACCTGATTGATTTTAGAAACATACTCATCCGCTTTTTGCCAGCCTAAACCAACTGTTTCCAGGGTGCCTATTTCCATAGCCTGATAAAAATTGGAATCCTTCTGGTAGATATCACTGGCTAAAACCTGTGCTTTAATACGCGCTAATTCTTCTGTACTAATCAGGTTTTGTTGCAATTTTTTAATTTCATCCTTTAGCGCAACTTCCAGTTGATCGACTGTTTTACCTTCAGCGGGTGTCGCTTCCAGTTCGAATAAATCGGACATTCTTGACGTTAATCCATAGCCGGCGCCGGCGGCAACAGCTATTTGTTTGCCTCGCACCAAGGCTGACGTCAAGCGGGCACTGCTACCGCCATCAAGTACACCGGCCAATACTTCCAGTGCATAGGCTTCGGATTCATTGGTAGCTGTTTTTAGTGTCGGTACTTTATAAGCCATTACAATAGAGGGCAGCTTTGCAGGAACTTTAACGGTCATCTTACGAACACCCAGTTGTTCGATTTCTGTTTGTGGCTTTAGCGGTTTAATATCACTGGGTTTAAGTGCGCTAAAATATTTTTCTGCCAGATCAAAAACCGCTTGAGGCTGAACATCACCCACCACAACTAAAGTGGCATTATTGGGTGCATACCATAGTTGATACCAGGCTTGCAGGTCTTCAACGGTGTAATTGGCAATATCCGCCGGCCAACCGATAACAGGATGCTGATACGGGCTATTGGAATAAGCCATGGTCATAAATTGTTCCTGCATTTTTGCCTGCGGATTGTCGTCCGTCCGCATCCTGCGCTCTTCAGTGACTACCTGTAGTTCTTTTTTTAATTCTTCGGGTAGCAGATGCAAATTACGCATTCTATCGGCTTCCAGTTCAAAACTTACTGCCAGTCTTGACGCTTCCATGGTTTGAAAATAAGCCGTGTAATCCTGGCCGGTAAAGGCATTTTCATCACCCCCGTTTTCTGAAATAATGCGCGAAAATTCACCGGCAGGGTGCTTGTCCGTCCCTTTAAACATCATGTGTTCCAGCATATGTGAAATGCCGGTAATGCCACCAGGTTCGTAACTGGAACCCACTTTGTACCATACTTGAGACACGGCAACCGGTGAGCGATGATCTTCTTTTACCAGAACTTTTAGACCATTAGTCAGTGTATGTTCAAATACTTTTGTTTCTGCGCTACCGGCAAACGCCGGCAGACACATTAATACTGTACACAGTAATCGATTATTCATAACTCCCTCTTTAAATGATGGTAAGCGCAACGGACTATTTCAATAATTAATAGTTCACTGTATTCTATACAATAAACTACAAGTTGGAACTTAATTAAATAATGCCTAGCAAACCCTTTGTGCTTTCCTGGAAGAACTACCTTACACTATGTAAACCCAATGTTGTTGCGGAAATGCTCTTTACCGCCGTTGTTGGTATGTTATTGGCCGTACCTGGAATGCCGCCATTAGGGCTTTTAATTTATGCTACCGTCGGTATTGCCCTGGCAGCCTCTTCTGCCGCAGCCATTAATCATTTTATCGATCGAAAAGCGGATGCACAAATGGCCCGCACCGAAAAGCGTCCTTTGCCCACAGGCGAATTAAATGCAACCAATGTAATTACTTTCGCAGTTGTGTTGGGCGTTAGTTCCATGCTTATTTTGGTTTTATTAGTCAATACCTTAACCGCTGTCCTGACTTTTTTGTCGTTATTTGGTTACGCTATTATTTATACGTTGTATCTTAAAAGAGCGACTCCCCAAAATATTGTTATCGGCGGTATTTTTGGTGCTACACCACCACTATTGGGTTGGTGTGCAATGACCGGTGAAGTGCATCCTTTTGGCTTGCTTCTGGCATTAATCATTTTTGTTTGGACACCCCCACATTTCTGGGCATTGGCTATTGCCAGACGCGAAGAGTATGCCAAAGTAAATATCCCCATGTTACCCGTTACTCACGGTGTCGAATTTACCCGTCTGCAAATATTGCTTTATACCATTTTGCTGCTGATTGTGACGCTGCTGCCTTATTTAACCGGCATGAGTGGTTTGATTTATCTGGGTTCTACGGTACTTTTGGATCTTGGTTTTATTTATTACGCAGTGTTGATGATGCGTAATAAAGATAATAAAACTGCCATGAAAACGTTTGTTTATTCAATTGTTTATATAACACTGTTGTTTGCCGCTTTATTAATCGATCATTATCTACGATTTACTTTATGAACTTAACGCATCACGAGCAAACCCCGCGCCCTGAACACCCTTTTGCAGAGTACATTCGCATATTGGGTAAAGGTAAAAAAGGCTCAAGACCGTTGACGCAGGAGGAAGCCTATCAGTCCATGAAAATGATCATGGCAGGCGAAGTGCTTCCAGTGCAGTTGGGGGCATTTTTGATGTTAATGCGCGTTAAGGAAGAAACACCGGAAGAATTGGCCGGTTTTGTTTTGGCTGCCAGAGAATCCTGTAATCTTGCCGGTGCACAGTCGATAGTCGATCTGGATTGGTCATCTTATGCCGGTAAACGTCGTCATTTGCCCTGGTTTTTATTGTCGGCACTGTTATTGGCAGAAAACGGTACTACCGTTTTTATGCATGGTGCGAGTGGTCATAGTGCAGACAGAGTTTATACCCGGGATGTACTAAAATATCTGGGGCTGGAATATGCAACCTCAATTGTACAAACCAGGCAACAACTGGAGCGGCAGCATTTCAGTTATTTATCATTGGAGTATTTTTGCCCGAAATTACATGAGATCATAGAGTTGCGTCCGCTATTGGGTTTACGTTCACCCGTTCATACGTTGGTGCGGTTATTAAATCCTTTCAATGCAGCATACAGTATTCAGGGAATATTTCATCCCGGTTATCGTCCTGTGCATCAGCAAGCAGCCGCTTTATTGCAACAGCCTCATGCTGCGGCTTTAAAAGGCGAGGGCGGTGAAACTGAACGTAATCCCGATATGGAATGCCTGGTGCAAAGCGTCCATAATGGTGAGCTATTTGACGAAAATTGGCCCGCTTTATTTGCCCGTCGCCATGTTAAATCAGAAGAGCTTGACCCAAGGCAACTGGCTGCGATTTGGCAGGGTACTATGGAGGATGAGTTTGCACAAAGCACTATCATTGGTACTGCAGCGATTGCACTTAAGTTATTGGGTAAAGCCGACACTCAACAACAAGCACATCAATTAGCGACTGATTACTGGTTAAGCAGGGATAAGCAAAAATACGCAGGCCTTTAATTCCGCTCCTCAGTATTTATTCTGCGGTAGCAAATGTGTCGGGAAGCGATTATGGTTTTTCTTGTAGGGCAAAGCTGGGAATGCCTTTAAGGGCATGTTTTTTCATATCAACATATTGCAAACCGATTAGTGTTTTGTCATCGGAGATATGATTAATCCAGATTATTTTTACTTTGCCCTCCAATTCCAGATGTTTCAATTCAAACTGCGTTATAGTTCCTTCCTCAACAGTTATTGTTTCTGAAAGACAGATCATTAAACCTCCTACAGAAACATTTATCGTAGCGAAATGATGGTATTCACCGTTTAATAAAATTCTTCCAGGGCCTGGTATGTTTTTTCTATAGGCTTTTCTTTTGTTTAGCTCTTTATCGACATCAAAGGCAATATTTTTAAACTCCAGGGCAAGTAGAATATGGCCTTCTTCCATGTCAGCCCTGACTACTTCGGCTTCACCAATCAGACGCATTTCAGGAAGATACAAATCAATGAGCGTTGAAATCAGTAAGTGGTTAAAAACATATTTAATATCAATGTCTTTTCTATCCGTGTTTAATTGGGCAAGTACACCGCTGATAGAAAGATTTCTAATTGTGATTTTATGCTCTTCTCCGCCCATATAAATAAAACCGTATGACACCAGGTTTGCGCGACGAGCCCTATCCAACTTTTCATACATCACTATCTCCCGATTGATTATTCGCTTATAGTTCAGCTTACTGTGCACAAATTTATCAAGTACAATTGTAGTATTTTGAAGCGGTACTTACCTACTTGTTTTTCTTTTAGGTGATATCCAAGAATTAATAGTCCCAAGTGGCGCAGGATTTTTGTTTATTTACAACGACTGCAAGGATGCAGGAGGTAGGGCAACGCAGGAGCAGTTGCCGAGGCGGAAAAATAGGCGCGTAGCTGGCTACGTAACTATTTTGACAACACAGTAAATGAATAAAAAGACCAGCAAGCTGGGACTATTATTCGCAGGAAATCACCTTAACGCCAATTATTAATTTTTTAGTTATTTTGATTGATACGCTGCACCACATCATGAAGATCCAAATAATACTATGTTTAGTATTCTCTTTAGCCGCTTGTACCGCGCTTCCGCCTAAAAATAGTGACAATATCTGTGCTACCTTCAGGGAAAAGGATGATTGGTATGCCGATGCGCAAGAATCCTACAAAAAATGGGGGGTACCTATTTCTGTGCAAATGGCAATTATGCACCAAGAGTCCCATTTTGTCGCCGATGCGCAACCGCCCCGAGTTTGGCTAGTGGGTATTATTCCCTGGTTTAGGCCGAGCAGTGCTTATGGTTATGCGCAAGTTAAAGATGAGACTTGGGATGATTATCTTGATGCAGCGGGGGGCTGGACTTCTGATCGCGATGATTTTGCCGATGCCACTGATTTTATCGGTTGGTATTGCAACATAAGTTATTCCAGACTGGGTATCTCAAAAGGAGACGCAAAAAATCTATATCTGGCCTATCATGAAGGCCATAGTGGCTATAAGCATAAAAGTTATTTAAAAAAAGCCTGGTTACAACGAGTAGCAGATAAAGTCGCTTACCGGGCCAGATTATTTCAAAGCCAATTGGGTGCTTGCAAAATGAATTAAAAAATAGTGTTGTTTTTTGATAAACTAACCACTTTTTACGTTAACAAAAAGGCAAAATCGTGAGAAAAATTCAAGTTGTTTCAATTATTACTGTTCTACTTATAGGGATTACTATGTTTTCAATGGCCAATGCCACCACACCTGAAGAAAATAAAGCAGCTGGTATCGCTTTTCTGGCAGAAAATGCTAAAAAAGCCAATATCGTAACCACAGCCAGTGGTTTGCAATACGAAGTTTTAACGCCTGGAACCGGTACCGTATCGCCTTCAGCGACAGAAACTGTAAAAGTTCATTACAAGGGTACAACTTTGGATGGTAAAGAATTCGATAGTTCTTACAGCCGTGGCGAGCCTATTTCATTCCCTTTAAACAGAGTGATCCCAGGTTGGACTGAAGGCGTACAATTAATGACCGAAGGCGCTAAATACCGCTTTTATATTCCTTCAGAACTTGCTTATGGCGAGCAAGGTGCAGGCGGATCAATAGGCCCCAACTCAACCTTGATATTTGATGTTGAACTGCTAAAAATTCAATAAAAAAAACAACTAAAAGGCGTAAAGCGGCAGGCAAAAAAGTCTGTCACTTACGCCTTTTTTATTTTCCCCTTTTACCTTTTTCCTTGTTCTTATGCCCACTTACCAATTGTTTGCCACCACGCCAAAGGCGATGGAAACCATTCTTACCGAAGAACTTAAAACTCTCGGCATCAATAATATTAAGGCTACAATGGCAGGCGTTGCTTTTGAGGGTGATCTGGAAACCGCTTATCGTGCCTGTTTATGGTCACGAACAGCCAACCGGATTTTGCTGGTATTAAGTTCTTTTGAGGTAAAAACCCAGGAAGATCTCTACAATGGCGTGCAACAAATCAATTGGTTTGAACATATTAACGCTGATGATACTTTTGCTGTCTCGTTCAGTGCAAAAAATTCGCAGGCTATTAATAATACCCATTTTGGCGCATTAAAAGTTAAAGATGCGATTGTCGATCAGATGCGGGAAAAGTTTCAACAACGCCCCAGCATCAATACCGAGCAACCTAATATTCGAATCAATGTGTATTTGAATGGCGAAATCGCCCAACTTAGTTTGGATCTTTCCGGTGAAAGTTTGCATCGCCGAGGCTATCGGGACGTCAATATACAGGCGCCGATGAAAGAAAATCTTGCGGCTGCCATGCTACTGCGTTGCGGTTGGCCGGAAATTGCCCAACAAAACGGCTCATTAATTGATCCGATGTGTGGTTCAGGTACGCTATTGTTGGAAGGCGCAATGATCGCTGCAGATTACGCCCCCGGGCTATTGCGTGAATATTTTGGCTTTATTGGCTGGAAAAAGCATGATGCAGAATGCTGGAAAAAATTACGCATTGAAGCGCTACAACGCAGAAAAGTGGGGCTGGAAAAGCTCCCCGTTATCGTTGGCTTTGATCAAAATCGTCACACCGTCAATGCGGCTTTAACGCATATCGCTAATGCCGGACTACAAAATAAAATTCATGTTGAGCGTCGCGATATTGAAGATGCAGAGCCTGCTGAAAGCTGGAAACCGGGGTTGTTAATCTGTAACCCGCCTTACGGTGAACGTTTGGGCGATGAACAAGAAACCGCAGAGCTGTACAAAAAATTTGGTACGGCACTAAAAACGCATTTTGTTGGCTGGAAAGCCGCGATGATTATCAGTAATCCCGAGCTGGGTTTTCGTTTGGGCATACGTTCACAAAAACCGATTACCCTGTTTAACGGTGCACTTGAGTGTAAATTATTACGTCTGAATATTGAAGCAAATAATTTTTTTATTCCAAAGGCCAAAACACAGGAAGAACGCATTGCTCAAGTCATTGCGATTAGTAAAACCGAGCAATCTAATATCAGTGCCGAAAGGCTTGTCGGTGCAGAGAAAGGTCGTGAACAGCAAGTAGTAGGCGTTGCCGAACAGGATCTTGAGCTGGGAGAGAAATCTGTAGTCAACAGTATTGATGCTAGTGTTGGAGCGATAGAATTCGCCAATCGACTGAAAAAGAATTTTAAAAAACTGTCCAAATGGGCAAAGCAAAACGGGATTACCTGCTATCGTGTTTACGATGCCGATTTACCCGAATATGCGGCAGCGGTTGATATTTATCAGGGTGAGGATGAGCAAACCTGGATAAATGTTCAGGAATATGAACCCCCTAAAACGATTGATCAACATAAAGCAGATCAGAGATTGGCTGGCTTGCTTGCCGAAATACCTCAGGTATTGGGTGTTAATAGCGAGCAGGTTTTTTTAAAAATACGTCGTAAACAAAGAAGTACTGACCAATACGAAAAACACGGTGAGCTGGGACGCTTCCATACCATTGAAGAAGGTGGCTGCAAATTATTGGTTAATTTTGAAGATTATCTGGATACCGGCTTGTTTCTCGATCATCGACCTGTCCGGCTACTGATTCAGCAACAGGCTAAAGATAAACGCTTTTTAAATTTATTTGCTTATACCGGCAGTGCCACCGTTCATGCCGCTATGGGAGGGGCAACGTCAACCACCACGGTGGATATGTCCAATACTTATATTACTTGGGCCAAGAACAATATGGCTCTGAATAAAAATACCGGAGAGCATGAGTTTATTCAGGCAGATTGTTTGGAATGGCTGGCAAATGAAGCCAAACAAACGGATACCCAGCAATATGATCTTATCTTTCTTGATCCACCAACATTTTCCAATTCAAAGCGAATGGATGATGTGTTCGATATACAAAATGATCATGTTCAGCTAATAAAAAATGCTGTAACACTATTGGCACCTGAAGGGATTTTATATTTTTCTACCAATTTCAGACGATTTAAAATTGATCTGCCGGGCTTGTCTGAATTAATAGTACAAGACATTAGCGCTGCCACTATTCCTGAAGATTTTTCCCGTAATCCAAGAATTCATTATTGCTGGAAAATTACCAAGTGATACGTAGGGTCAGGCTTCAGGTCTCCGGACGTGTGCAAGGCGTTTATTTTCGGATGTTTACCCAGAAAAAAGCCAGACAACTTGAGATAAAAGGCTTTGTCAGAAATTTGCCCGATGGTCGGGTCGAAATTATTGCCGAAGCTGATCATTCCAGTGTTGAGCAATTAATACAATGGTGCCACAAAGGCCCGATCACCGCCCGAGTTGATCAGGTTGACATAATTGAACTGGAAACTGATGAGGCTTTTACTGCTTTTGAAATCAGATAACAGGTTTATTTTAGAAAGATTAAGCAACTCGCAAAAAAACCTACTGATCGTGTTTACACACTTCGGAATTACGCTTTGATCGGGTCGGGGTAACAGATGTAATGTTGTTACCACCGACCCGATCAGAAATAAATTAAGGCAGTGACGTTCAAAAGTCAGACAACGATTGGGAGTTCTTACTGTGTTGTCAAAACAGTGACTATTTCATACGCAGCTTTAATCCTGCGCTACAAAAAAACACTTCATCACAGTACTGCGCCATCAACTGCGCTGCTTTACCCGATAAATCAACAAACTGGCGTGCCAATAGATTATCGGCAATGACACCCAAGCCGACTTCATTGTGTACCAGAACCATAGGACAGGGTAACTGCAACACGGCTTCCAGTTCCTGTAAAATATCAGCTTCTGAAATTTGATAATAAAGTAAATTATTGAGCCACATTGATACACACTCTATCAATACCGGTCGCCGGCATTTTTCAAGGGCGTCAAACAGTTTTACCGGCTCTTCCCGTGTGATAAAAAAATCTTTACGGCGCAGTTGATGAATAGTCACACGTGCTTGTATTTCATCATCAAAAAACTCAGTTGTTGCCAAATAGTAAGGTTTATCCGGGTATTCTTGTTCTAAAATATACGCTTCTGCCAATCGGGATTTACCACTTTTTATACCACCTATAAACAGTGTTTTCATGTCAGTGCAGCACCCGTAGCTAAT
The DNA here is from genome assembly GCF_025583945.1 of Methylobacter psychrophilus. GTDB lineage: Bacteria > Pseudomonadota > Gammaproteobacteria > Methylococcales > Methylomonadaceae > Methylobacter_C > Methylobacter_C psychrophilus. The sequence continues at coordinate 13,189 of NZ_JAOEGU010000026.1, read as the reverse complement.
AAACCTAAAACGAGCCAATTAACCCCTGTTTTCATTGCTAAAGCCTCCGCTAATACGGTCTTATTGACCGGGTTAACAGATATTCCTAATAGCGGTTTATATTTTAGTTGTCCGTGATAAGAAGCCTCGCCACCTAAGGTAATACCTAAAGCGCCTGCCATTGCGGCAATCGGAAATCCGGCATTGGGACTTTCCAGTTTATTGCCATCACGCCACAAGCATTGCCAGGCAAGACGTTTATCTTTAGCCAATAAAACAATCAACAACGCTGTCAGTCGTGCCGGTAAAAAATTGGCTATATCATCAACAATAGCCGCCGTTTTACCAAAATAAAAATATCGCCCGGTTTTATAGGCAATCATGGAGTCCATCGTATTAATAGCTTTATAAACCGCAATCCCCGGCAAGCCAAACAATACCAAATAAAACAAGGGTGCAATAACACCGTCACTGAGATTTTCAGCCCAGGTTTCCAATGCCGCTTTATAGATTTCAGTTTCCGTCATGGCGTCAGTATCACGACTAACGAGAAAACTTAAAGCTCGTTTAGGCTGTTTAGTCGTCAATATTTCAGTAACACTGGCATGCAACATATTCATGGCCAGTCCGGTGGAAGCAATCAATGCCAATACGATTAAAGACAGTTCTTCCGGTAACCAGCTACACAGATAAACAACAACGCTGCTAATCAGCAGGGTCAATACGACCAAGCTGATCACTAATAGTGCACCGGGTAAAACTTGGTCATGATAAAAACGTTTTTCAAACCCCGAAATAAATTCACCCATCCATACCACCGGATGTTTACAACGGAATTCACCAAAAAAAATATCAATAAGATAGGCTAAAGCTGCTAATTCAAACACGATCAATCGGGCTGAAGTGCTTTCAGGATAGCGGCCGTATCCAGATTTTTCGCGACCATATCGGTAAAACCCTGTATTTGCGCTTCACGATAGTTTGCATAGTCAAAACCCTGATAGCGAGGATTAATCGCCTTAAAATAATCCCCCCGGAAAGCATCATTGTCAAAAATACCATGCACATGCGTACCCGTGAAACGTCCACCTTGATAAAATAAAGGGTACTTGCCCATGCGTCCACTATGAATTTCATAGCCTTTTATTGCCGTGTATGAAGACAATTGATAATAGGCACGCTGAAGTATTTTAGGACTTTGATAGATGACCACATCATCAATAAAACTTAAACCGGGTTCAATGATGGGTTCATCATGTTCCAGGGCATCGGGATCATGTAGACTTTCACAAAGCATTTGATAACCGCCGCAAAGCCCAAAAACAGGTTTATTGAACTGTTGAAGCTCTTTAAATAAACCCTGTTTTTTTAGCCATTGCAAATCACGGATTACGGTTTTGCTACCGGGTAGTAAAACCATATCAAAATCATTCAGCGAACGATAAGCATGGATTAATTCGACATAAACTTCAGGGTCTGCCATTAAAACATCGAGGTCGTTATAGTTGCTTAAACCGGGATAGGCGATAACGCCAACACGGATTTTTACATCATCCAGGCGCTGTTGATAATTTCCTAGGGACTGGGAATCTTCCATGTCAATATTTAACGGCTGAAAAGGTAGCACCCCTAAAACAGGTATACCAAAACGATCCCTGATAATCTTTTCACCTTCATCAAAAAAACGCCGGTCACCGCGAAACTTATTGATGACGACTCCAACCAGGTTGCTCCGCATAACCGGATCCATTAATGCCATGGTGCCGTAAATTGAAGCAAATACCCCGCCTCTTTCTATGTCGGCTACCAAAATATTTTTGGTGTTAAAAGTATTGGCGATGAAGGTGTTCGATAAGTCTTTATCCAACAAATTTAATTCAACAGGTGACCCTGCGCCTTCGGCAATGACCAACTCATAATCTTGCTGCAAACGCGAAAAAGCCAGTTGTACTTGTAATTTTAGCTCATTAATTTCATCATAATAAGCGGTTATAGTTTGTTTTTTATGAACCAGGCCATTGACTATCACTTGTACAGAACTGTTACCATGCGATTTAAGCAGTACCGGATTAAACAAATAATTGGGTTCTACCCGTGCACCTTCTGCCTGTAAACACTGAGCCCTGGAAATTTCACGACCATCATGGGTAACCGCTGAATTATTGGACACATTTTGTGCCTTAAAAGGCGCGACTTTTATGTCCTGATCCGCAAAAATTCGGCACAATGCCATGACCAAACTAGTTTTACCTGCATCTGAACCGGTACCAAAAACAGCTAATGGTTTCATATATCCCTTTTAATCCATAAATAAAAGCGTTGTATTCCAACGTCTCATGGCAATGGCATTTTATTGCCGATTTTAGTCTGACTTACCACCCGGAAAATTTCCGGATGTTTATCGACTACCAATATTTAGCGACAGCGTTTTTAAGCTGTCCGCAAGTAAACTAATAGACAGTGTATCTTTTACAGCAAAACGGACATGGCGATTATCCAGGCCTTCAAAATTATCACAAACCCGAATTAAAATTCGTGATGGTTCCAATAGCCTTTGCAAATGGTAGCCATCAAAATCATTGGCTAATTTTGCCAGTAGAAAATTAGCCTGTCCTGAATAAATCCGCTGAAACAAACCGGAAGATTGCAGGGCGCATTGTAGCAAGTTGCGAAGGTACGCTGTCTGCTGCCGGGTTTGTTCAACAAAATCAGTATTTGCCAACGCCTGCCGGATGTACATCATATCAAAACTGGATAGTTTCCATGCTGGCTCGTAACGTTTTAGTTCTTTTATTGCTTTTACAGCCGCGATAATAAAGCCTATACGAATGCCTGCACAACCATAAAATTTACTTAATGATTTAATAATATAAAGTTTATCGTAATCGGCTATGTATTCTGCTGCCGAATCGGCCACGCAAAAATCCAAAAATGATTCATCGACGATAATATTACAGTCTGCCGCTTGCCAAGCTGCCAAGCGTTCTTGCATATCATAAAGCTGTCCATCCGGCGTGGAGGGATTAACAAAAATTACTGTGCTATTTTTGGGAATATCCATTATTAACGAATTAAACCGGTTGATATTATGCAACTTACAACCCAGTTCTCCGGCAATATGCGCATATTCGCCATACAAAGGCGTGTATAAAACCAAATCTTGCGGCTGTATCCGGCGTAGTAAAGCAAAAATAGCGGCACTGGCACCATTAAATACTTCAATATCGGCATTAGCCGGATAGTTATAGCGCGTGCTAATCGCCTGCTTTAACGATCTATAATCGGGATCGGCATAAGGGCCAAGTGAGACCGGTTGCAAACAACTCAAATCAACCGCTTGCTGTGGATTAATATTGGCTGAAAAATCCACTATCTGTTCAGGCAGGCAGCCTAGATACCGGGCAAACTGATAAATATTACCACCGTGTTTCATTTATAAGTTGATGTAGTTTATAACAGTGTAATTATCGAGGTGCTGAAGTTTATGCACAGAACCCAAGTCAACCCGAAACTGAAAAGCATTAGCAGGCGGTAGTTTTAAAATATGTGCCAATAATGCGCGAATAACGCCAGCATGGGTTATTATCAAAACTTGTTCTGTAGTCGGTGGTATTCCCTGTAGCAACTCTTGCCAAAAATCTCCGACACGCCGGCATAAATCAATAAAACTTTCCCCGTTTGGTGGTGCAACGTTAACAAAATCATCGGTCCACTGCTGTAAAATAACCGTATCAATATCATCAAAGTAACTGTTCTCCCAATCACCAAAATCAAGTTCCATCAATCGGGCATCAGTCGTCACCAACTTGGAAAGCCGTTCAGCCAATTGTACGCAGCGCGTTAACGGACTACTAAAAAGCAGACTGTTATCTTTAAGTTCAGGTAATTTCTGTTGCAGTTGATGCGCTTCTTCAAGGAAGCTTTTCGCCAATCCAACATTACTTTGCCCATAACAAAGTCCTTTAAACGTGTCAGTTTTCGTGTGGCGAATTAAATAAATATCCATAAGGCACTAATGCTTAAATAAAAAACAGTTTCTGAAATTTGTTGGCTTGCACCCAGACAATCGCCTGTGTAACCACCGATATAGCGATAAAAATAACGTCCCAAATACCAATTAACAACGAAAACAGGAATAATAGCCAGTACACACACAGCGGGCAGCAGCAGCAAAGGTAACAAGCCTGACACGCTAGCAACAAACAATTGTTGCCTATTGGCTTTATAAATAGCAACAGCCGCCTTGCTGTCATTATTACGCGCATAATTATATCGCTGCATGAGCAACAGTGGCGACAACCTGCTAATACTGTGCCCGGCCAATAAGACAAAAGGAACGGCTGTGGCTAATAAACTATCCAGTAAACTGAACTTCAATAAAAAAAGTAGCAACAATCCGATAACGCCATAAACACCGAGAGAGGAATCTTTCATGATCTCCAGAATACGTTGTTTACCCCAGCCTCCGCCAAAACCGTCACAGACATCGGCAAAACCATCTTCGTGAAAGGCGCCCGTCAAAAAAATACCGACAATTAAAGCTAATATGACTGCTGTTGTTTGCGGCCACAAACAATCAGCCAGATAAAAGCTGAGCGCAGTAATACTACCAACCAGCCAGCCGACCAGCGGCAAATAAATAGTTGCTTGAGGTAACTGTTTATAATCCAATAGTTGTGAACAAGGTATACGGGTATAAAAGCCAAGAGCAAGCAGAAATAGTTTTAGTTGGGGCATTATATTTGGTATCGGATTATTTAATGTTGGTATTTAATAGAGTAAAAAGTATAAATATCGATGCAGTAAGTGGTCCGCTACAATTCATCTTTTTGTCATGAGAGTGTAATAGGATAACCGTTTATTTAAGAGTTATCCTCTGATTTTCTTAACAAAGTATAACAATTACACTGTGTGATACTAATGCATAAAACAATAAAGTTGTTTTTCATTACTTATAACTTCTGATTTCTACCTATGACTGGTTTTAAATTTCCTGAACTTGAACAGCTTGAACGTATTATTGAGCAATTCGGCAACAAAGCCCGTACTCAAGTTATAGAGCGAATTCATTATAAAGACCATGAATTTCCTATCCATTGCATTACCTTAGGCTCAACTGAACCCGATGTGCCGGTATTGGCATTTTTTGGCGGTGTCCACGGACTGGAAAAAATTGGCTCGGAAGTCATTTTGTCTTATATGGAAACTATCAGTCAATTACTCGATTGGGATGAAGAACTTCTTGCCCGTTTGGAAAAATCCCGACTGGTCTTTGTGCCTCTGGTTAATCCGGTGGGTATTTATCTGGGGACTCGTTGTAACGGCAATGGGGTTGATCTTATGCGAAATTCACCCGTAGAAGGTGTGGGTGCAACCAAGCTTTACAGTGGTCAGAACTTGACGCCACGATTGCCCTGGTATCGCGGCGATGTCTTGAACATGGAAAAAGAAGCGTTGGCTTTATGTCGTGTAGTCGATCAACAACTGTTTAACTCACCATTGTCGATTGCCCTGGATTTACATTCCGGTTTTGGTATTAAAGACCGCTTATGGTTTCCTTATGCTTCACGCAAAATCCCCTTTCCTTTTATTGCTGAAACCTTGGCATTAAAAGAATTATTTGATCGATGTTATCCACATCATATTTATAAAATAGAGCCCATGTGCCTGGAATATGTCATTAGCGGTGATTTATGGGACTATCTGCTTGATGAATTTATACAAAAATTTGACACTGATCGTTTATTTTTGCCTTTGACTCTGGAAATGGGTTCATGGCTATGGTTACGCAAGAATCCATCACATCTATTTTCCCGGCACGGCTTGTTCCACCCGCTTTTGCCACATCGGCAGCATCGGGTTTTTCGTCGGCATTTTTTACTTTTTGATTTTTTACACAGAAGTCTTTTATATCCAGGAAGTTGGGCCCACTTGGCGCATCAACAAAAAGCCGAATATACAAAAAAAGCACAGGATATTTGGTATGAATAATAAACCTAGTCAAAACTGGCTTCTACTTAGAGGCTTGTCACGTGAATCAGCGCACTGGGGCGATTTTATTCCCATCCTGAAGGCAACTTTTCCCGATACCAACATCACCATGCTGGATTTACCTGGTACCGGCTGTTTTCACAAAGAAGTTAGTCCGGCTTCCATCAAGGCCATTACCAACAAAGTTCGTGGGCTAGCGCTTGCTCAGGGTTACCTGCAACAACCTGTTACCCTTCTGGCTGTTTCATTGGGAGCCATGGTAGCCTGGGAGTGGATGCGTAGTTACCCTGAGGATATTTGCGGGGCAAGTCTGATTAATACCAGTTTTGCCGATTTAAGTCCTTTTTATCATCGATTACGCTGGCAAAGTTACGGTAAATTTACGCTATTGATGTCGAAGCGAAAGGGTTGCAGCCGAGAAAAAGCCATATTGCAATTAATAAGCAATCGCCGCGATCAGGATGAACAGATAAGCCTTGATTGGGAGAAAATACAGCATGAGCGCCCGATTAGTCTTAAAAACAGCTTTCGACAAATTGTAGCAGCTGCAACCTATCGTCCCGGCGATAGAAAGCCGGAACAGCCCATTTTATTACTAAACAGCAAAGGCGACAGACTAGTGTCACCAAACTGCTCGGAAGCTATACAAAAAAAATGGCATTTAGAATTGCACAGTCACCCATGGGGAGGTCATGATTTAACGCTTGACGATCCGGTGTGGGTAGCATTGCAGCTGAAAAACTGGGCTTTGAAAGAGTAATAAAAATGCCGTCTGACAGTAATGATAAAAACACGCCAAAAGCAGCTTGAAACCAAGTTACCAAAAATGATTTAACGTCATTATAGTAAGTTGGTTTCTTTCGGTCTAATGAATATTTAGCCAAGATCTGTCTATCGTGCAACAAATAAAGAAACCCTATATACTGCTGTCCTGTTAGACTGATGGCCATCTAAGGTAGCAAGGGAAAGAGAGGGATTTTAGATAAAAATCGGTAATTCATCAATAAAACATGAAAATTATATAATCATTTATGGAAATCACTAAAAATTTTGGATATTGGCTTTTTTTAGTAAGTTATTAACATTACTATATCGCCAATTTGCTAAAAGCAATTTTTAGACATCCATCAGGTGTGTTATTTCAAACCTAAGCCATCTATCAAAACAGTTCATTATCTATGAAAATAATACTTTATTTTATTTTTTCCATGATCCTGGTTTTAGTAAATCATACTGTTCTGGCAGAAAAAATCCAGAATTGTACTAATCGCTCTTCCGGGTCCGAAAAGGAATGTTTGACAGGAAAGAAGGCAGATAAAGCCAGTAAAAGCGTAAAAAAAATATTGGCGCAGTCACAAAAAAAAGACACGGTTCCGGCTATTGCTCCTACTTTAAAAAACCCGAAAAACAATTTAAGCAATAGTAAATCATACGTTTTGAAACTATTGCAAAGCTTGGCAGAGCAGCGGGCAATTTCCAGTATTACGCCGTTTTTGAAAGATAGCGAACCTTATGTACGCGCTGCCGCAATAGAAGTATTAGGACAATTAGACGCGAAAGAAACGATTCCCCGTATTATTCCTCTTTTACAAGATGCGGATAGCTCCGTTCGGAATAAAACCATAGAAGTATTAGTGCAATTTCGCGCAAAGGCAGCAATTCCAAGCATTATTTCTCTTTTTCAAGAAAAAGACGCCAATGTACGTATTAGTGCACTGGACGCCTTATTGCAATTGCAAGCTAAAGAAGCAATTCCAACGATTATTCTGCTATTAAACGATAGCGAAAACACGGTACGCATGGCTGCTATAAACGCCTTATTGCAATTGCAAGCTAAAGAGGCGACCTCCGGCATTACCGGGCTTTTGAAAGATAAAGACAGCAATATACGTATTCGAGCCATGGAAGCACTCGGCTTGTTACAAGGAAAAGAGGCGCTTCCTGGAATTATTTCTCTTTTACAAGACAAGGACGATAATGTGCGCTTGAGCGCGATAAAAGCATTGCAGGATTTAGACGCAAAAGAAGCGGTGCCTGGCATTATTCTGCTTTTGCAAGACAGCAATGCAGAGATTCGTTCCAGTGCACTAAGCCTTTTACGCAAAGTAAAGGCAAAAGAAGCCATTGCAAAAATTACCGTTCTTTTGAAAGATAGCAATCCTGATGTGCGTAGAAATGCAATAGTTGCATTAGAAGAATTACAGGGAGAAAATGCGGTTTCCGGTATTCTTCCACTGTTAAAGGATAGCGTTGGTCTTGTGCGTCTTCAGGCGTTTAATTCGATAGTACAATTGCAAGAAAAAGAACTTGTTCCTCGTCTTGTTCCTCTGTTACACGATAATGACGACGGGATACGAATTCGGGCAATGGAATTAGTGCAGCAATTACAAGAAAAAAATGCCTTAGTTCCTAAAAAAGAAGTAATTTCTACTGTTGTGCCTTTTTTGCAAGACAACAATAAAAGCATACGCTATGCGGCAGTCAATACATTAAAAGAGTTACAGGCAAAAGAAGCGATCCCCGGTATTATTGATCTTTTGCAAGATAGTAATGATGATGTACGCCTTGCAGCAACAGAGACTGTAGCAAAATTACAGGCAAAAGAAGCAATCCCCACGCTGGTCTTTTTTTTAAAAGATAATGAGCCCAAGATACGTATTGGTGCAATGAACGCACTGATAGAATTACAAGGAAAAGAGGCTGTTTATATTATCGCTCCTCTTTTAAATGATGAAGTCATTGAGGTAAGTAATGCAACGCAGGAAAGGCTGTCACAAATACAGAATCCCTTATTAACCGCGTTAATTAATAATGCTTTTAATCTGTTAATCGTGGTATGTCCTGTCTTGGCATTTTTGCCATTATTTCTAAGAGGTAAAAAGTTTTTTGTCAGCATTGCTATCTTTGGTAGTTCAATATACTTGTTTCGTTTTTTGGCTGATATTTCTCCTTACTATCCGCAGTTTAAAGATGATGGTAGGTGGGGAGGAATATACCTGATGGGAATATTATTTGTTTTTGTGGTCGCCATGTTTTTGAAATTAATTTGGTATGTCTTGGCAAATGTGTTCAAAAGCTCAGATAAATCAACAAACTTTTAGATGAGTTTGATTTTTTCCTGTTTTGTTTATAAGGAAATAGCTGATGAAAAATAATAGTTCAAATGATCTATCCCATCATATTTTGCCGAATTCTGCGACGATGGTGGGTGTTTGTATTATGGTTATCAGTATCGTCAAAACGATGGATACAGGACTTACAAATTACCTGATTGATAAAGCCTTGGCGATTGATAGTTTATTATTTATGATCAGTGCATTACTTTCATTTTCATCGATTCGTTCAAAGCAAGCCAATGAACGATTAGAGCGTTGGGCAGAAATGATCTTCTTGCTGGGATTGGTATCAATGACATTAATTACGGTGATTTTCTCTTTTGAAATTATTTAACATCTTTTTTTGGTTAATCATTATTAATCAACTGTTTACAATTATTAGTGCCCGTATTGTCATCCCAGCCCTATAGAAATCAGGATTTAATTGGCTATGAATTTTTTTAATCGCCTACATACCCGTTACGTTTTACAGCATCATGCTATTGAGCATGTTTTATGGCTTGAGGTGACTGAAAAACTGGCTTCTTTGGAGGGCATGACGGCGGTTGAGAAGGCGCATTTACGTGAACTAACAACCTTGTTTCTCAATGAAAAAAAATTTTCCGGTGCACAGGACTTTCAACTTACCGATACCATGTGTCTGATCATTGCGATTCAAGCCTGTGTGCCTGCGCTTTGGTTGGGGATTGACTGTTTATCGGGTTGGACAGAGATTATTGTTTACCCGTCTGCGTTCAGGATTAACCGGGACGAAAAGGATGCGGCGGGTGTTGTTCACCATAATGACAATGCGTTAATCGGTGAATCATGGTTGCGGGGGCCTTTGATATTATCATGGGATGATGTTGAACGGGATATACCGGATAATCAATCCGGCCGCAATGTTGTTATTCATGAAATTGCTCATAAGTTGGATATGCTTAATGGTTCGGCTGACGGCTTTCCACCGTTGCATCATGGGATGGCTGTCGTTGCGTGGTCGACTTCACTCAGTGTTGCTTATGAAAGCCTGGTTCAACGGGTCGAGCATCACCATCACCCCGTTATTGACTCTTATGCAGCAACCAGTCCAGCCGAGTTTTTTGCGGTAATCAGTGAATATTTTTTCTGCGCGCCAGAAATTTTGCAATCGCATTTTGCTGAAGTCTACCAACAACTGCAACTTTATTACCGGCAAGATCCGTTGCTGCGCCAACATCCTGTTGGTTGAAAATTCTCTGCCAGACAGCTCTCGCGTAATTAATCAAGCCGTATGGTGTTTTGGTATTTTGATAGATAGCGCTACTTTTATCTCAAGTTCTTCTATCATTATATTAAGTTCAGTCTGGGTGCCCATACACAGTCTTTCAAATACCCGGGCGGCAGCGATACCATTGATAGCGAAAGCAACAGTGATAGGCAGTGCAACCCAGGGCGCATGATTACTGACATGAAAAAGCAATAAATCTTCGCCGAGAAAAGCCGGTGAAATAGGAAAACCGACCATCCCCAAGAAACTCAAAAACAATAGCAAGAAAAGTTTTGGTTGGGGTTCTGCCATCGCCCGATAGGCAAAGGGTGATTCGGAAAAGTTGTTATTTTTTAGCAGTTTTGCCAAGACAACTATCCCCAATATCCAGGCGGGGATAATGCCACTAGCAAATATCGCCACATCGAACCAGGCAGCGGGATTTAAAAACCAAACCGCCACGCCTGCCAAAATTGAGCTCAAGCCGATGGCATTCAAAACTTTGAACGGGCTATGTTTTTGACTGGAGGCGCTTAATAATGCCAATACTATCAATACTGATATCGGTATCGATAGATATTTAGCGCATTGATGGTTGCACCGATACGTTTTAATGGATTCCAAAGTACAGTACAGTAAACTCAACCGTTTCCCAACCGTTAACGGAATACAGGAAAAGCTGGCGGTTTTCAGGGTGGCAAGCAACGATTCTAACCCATTCGTTATCCAATCATTCATTAAGCGCCCCCAATTTGGCAATGATTTTATCAAGAATAACGGTCGTTTGTTCGACTACGATCAATAACCTCGCGGGTTGAATTTCCATTACGCCGTTGTAAGTTCATACAGATACCATTCCTTGTCGGAAGGGTATCTGTTGATATCGAAATTATTTGTCCGGGAATTTATAGTTAATTTCCAGTATCCGCTGTCAGATTTACAGCGTGTGCCTTCGGCCATTTATCTGTCGAGTGTTTTTTAACACATCAAATTATCGCCTTCGGTTTTGCATGCTCGCCATAAACTGCTTTATTTGCTGCAGGAATTGCGCTGCCGGTTTTCTTTTATAATGCTTCATGATGTCGTCAACTTTATTAAAGACTTGATCGTGCATGTGAATTTTATGTTGCATGGTCGTTCCTCGTTATAACTATAAAAGTGTCAGTGAACTCGATAACTGCGCATTTGTCCGACTAATACACCCTGTATGACAACTTGTTCAGGACGGTAAGACAGTGCGGTCATGTTGGCATTGGCAGGCAATAGCAAGACCTGCTCTGCCCCCTGCTCCAGATATTTCAGCGTGGCTTCGGCGTTATCGATTAAAGCCACGACAATATCACCGTTGTTGGCACAATCACGCTGCTCAATGACCACCCAATCCCCGTCAAAGATACCCGCTTCAATCATGGAATCGCCCTTCACCTGTAACACATAGCAAGGTTTGTCGGTTTTCAGGGCATCCGGTACTGTCATATAGTCAACCGTTGCCAAGGCTTCAATCGGTTTGCCGGCGGCAATAACACCAATAAACGGCAAGCCTTGTTCCGGTTGTAATTGTTCTTGCCCGGCTTGCGAAGTCAAGCGAATCCCGCCTTGTTTATTACCGGCAAAAGGCTCAATCAGACCCGCCTCAATCAAGGCCATGATGTGTTTATATAAAGATCCACGCGAAGTCATGCCCAACCGTACACAGAGCTCGGCCAAGCTGGGTGGACAAGAAAAACTGTCGGTGTTATCGCGCAGATAATTAAAAACTTGCTGTTGTCGCCGGGTGATTACTTTCATGTAGCGTTGCCTCTCAGTGAGCTTTACGTTGTTTGCCATCTTAGCAAAAATACCCTAGAATGCAACAAAAAAGAGAACAAAAAGAAAACATGGCAACTATGTGTTTCTGTTTTGTTATCCACCCTATTCCTGCCGAGCTATTATGTCCCTACCTGCCTATAGTGTTTTCTTGCCAACCCCCTGCCCGCCCAGACTGCCGCTACCGCTATTCAGTGGTAAAGTCGCGGCCGGCTTCCCCTCTCCGGCCGATGATTACGTTGAGAAAAATCTGGATTTAAACGAACTGTTGGTACAAAAACCAGCAGCGACCTTCTTTGTGCGTGCACAGGGTGAATCCATGCTCGGTGCCGGTATCCATCCCAATGATATTCTGGTGGTGGATCGCTCTATAGAAGCAGTACCGGGTAAGATCGTTATTTGTGCGCTGGACGGTGAATTAACCGTGAAACGCTTGGAACGAGCTAATGGGCAATGGCAACTGAAAGCGGAAAACCCTGCCTATGCCGATATTGTTATTCATGATGATTTGGACATGGTGATTTGGGGCGTAGTAACCAACGTGATTCATCCGCTGTAATGCCGCGGTTGCTCGCACTCGTTGATTGCAACAATTTTTACGTATCGTGTGAACGGGTTTTTCGCCCGGATTTGATCGGTAAGCCGGTGATGGTACTGAGCAATAATGACGGTTGTGTGGTGGCCCGCAGTAAGGAGGTGAAAGATCTTGGGGTAAAAATGGGGGTACCGGTTTTTCAGGTACAACAGTTGATTAATCAACATCAGATACAACTTTTTTCATCAAACTACACGCTTGCCGACATGTCAGCCCGCGTCATGGCGACTCTGGAAGCGTTTGCGCCGTCTATGGAAGTTTATTCCATCGACGAAGCCTTTTTGGATTTAACCGGTGTTTGTCAGCAAGATTCTATCGCTTATGGCCAGCGCATTAGAAAAGCGGTGGTTCGCGCCACCGGTATTCCGGTTTGCGTGGGCATAGGGCCGACCAAAACCCTTGCCAAACTGGCGAATTTTGCCGCCAAAAAATGGCTAAAAACCGAGGATGTTCTGGATCTATCCGATCTTGTTC